>DAIDGU010000056.1 GCA_027459785.1 Ktedonobacteria bacterium
GTATGATGGGGGCGGGACCGGCACCGCTTCGGTACCCAGTAACGGTGTCATGGATGGCTCCTGGCGGACGAGGACGAGTCGTCCACTCTGGACCATCCTACCCTATTTCAGCCCGCGTTTCCAGGTTTGGAAACGCCCTCATAATGATCATTACCGATCCGGCGCTGCTTTTGCCAAGGCCGCGCCTTTGTATGCAGAACATGCTTCTTTCAAGCGAAGCAGATAACGATGTGGGTTTACAAGCCGCCTTCACAAGTTGCGCCTCCCCTATCGAGTTTCAAACTTTTTATCATTCGGCAAAACGCTTACGATGCCTTCTCAAACAGGCGCGAATGGCGCTCCCAATTCCCGCAGTGAGGATTGTTGGAACATTTTAGGCGTGAAATTTCCGCTACAATCGTTTATCGCTCATAATCAATCAAGGCGCGATCAATACGTGGGAATCCTTGTATTGCAATGCGATCAAGCACATTAAGGCAACGATTTTGCACAGATGGGTCCATTGTTTGACTATAAACGCGCAAAAGGAGGGCTATCAGGGAATCAGCTTGCATTGCATATTGATCTCGCGCCTGATAGTCATTTGTTATTTCAACGGTCGCTAGAAGGCGTTCGCATAGCATACAAACCACGTCGGGAAGTTTCGCTGTAGTGTTTCCTAATGCATATACGAGATGGGTAGGATCAGAATTCAGCCCCTCGCTAGCGATGAATCCCGAGACAATTTCCTCGATCTCGAGGAGATCATTACCACTGAGATCATGGAAACAGGAAGCGGCCTCAGAACGGACCTGGGGATCAAGGTCAGAAAATAACTCGACCAATTGGCTTTGATACTGCCGTCCATACAGTTTTATGTTGGCGGCATAAATGCGAGCCACTCCCAATCTTTGAGCAGCACTTCCAACTAAACATGTGGCTACCAAATATTGCGCTTCTGGAATGGCAAGAGCGACGAGTGTAGCAATAGAGGCGCCTGTGGTTGAAATCGCTTCTCCGCTTGATGAAATCATGCGTTCAAGAACTGGCAACAACAATTCAAAATGTGTTATGAGTAACGGACGTAATAGGCGGTGGACATAATCTGATGACAATAATTGTTCATCACTTTGGCAGGTTTCTGCCAGCCAAACCGCTGCCTGTTCACGATCTATCATAGCGAGAGCCATCAAGGCCTTTATCGCACAGGCGCGTACAGAGACAATTGGATCATGGATTAGCAGTTCAATGGTTGGCAGAAAATGAGGCGAGTACGAGACGTCTGCTGCCAGCAAATCGCCAATTACCAAAGCGGCAGCCCCACGCGTGGAATTCATGCCTGCTGTATCAATTGAGCCTCCATAATATGGCTGCCCTCCTGGAAGCGATTCAATACGCCAAGTATCTTTATCAGGATCGGGGTCTTCCATTGCATACCAATTGGCAATAGAAAGCACCGTTGGAGGCAACTCATTTTGAGCAAAAGAACCTATGCTCCAGCACAATTCCCTTCCACATGGATGCTCTGGAAGTTGATGGCATCGCAAAAATAGAGCAATAGCATCTTCAATAGCGACAGATGATTTGCTTATACCTCTTAACGCTGCATCAAAATACGCAGGGTGCGCCTGATCAGGTAAAGAAGCTGCCAATCGTGCAAAACGAGATGGATCCATCCTTGTAGCACCTTCAAATGCCCGTGCTAATTCATGGACACCACCGACTAGATGATGATCCTCAGCCAATTGTATTCCATCAGTAGCATACCGAGCGATAGCATCATACCATTGCTGATCTGTAAACTCAGCAATATCTTTATTGGGGATAGGAGAGCGTACAAGCGAGTCACCTGGATGCCAAACGCGCGGCTCAGGAAAAGGTGGAAGTTTGAAATTAAACTTGTGCTGCCAACGTGTGATCTTGCGTTTTACGGTTGCGGAGCGTTTAGTTATATCAATGCTGGTAAGCAAGAGCCACTGGGCATAGCCGTACTCGCTTTGATCAGAGCCGCGATAAGGTAATAGAAGGCGTTCCAAAGAACCGAGCATATCAGATGTGGCAAATGGTGTTACAGCAGCAATAAGTTGCCGCGCCACGCCGTAGTCTGCATCAAGATATCCGATCTCTAATGCTTCGGGAAAGCAGCATAAATATTCGATAGCTGTATCTGCATACATGTTTGCGTGCTTAACAAAAGTAAGCATCAAGAGATAATGGGCTGTCACCATAGGACATGCTAGCAAATGACCTACAATAGAATTGAACGAGACTGGATTGGCTGCAACACTAATTAGCGCAGCCTGTAATGCTTGGAGTATTCGGCAATGCGATTTGCCGCATGATTCAAGTGTCCACGTAATAGGTTAACGGTGTTATCCACCATTTCAGATTGGGCGAGCCACTGTGACCAAACACCCAATTGGTCAAGTAAATGAAACCACGAAGTGGATTGACCTAACATGATCAGTATTTCCCGTTGAGTGTCCGCTGTTTGGTCAGTTACCAGGGAAGAGAGAACGTTCCACTCGTCCAATCGCGGATCCCCCAGGCTGCCAAGAAAAGCAATAACAATCTGGCGCAAATGGAAACGTATATTCGGATGGGTAAGCAGTTCACGTACATCAGTAAGATAGCGCGTAAAGTTCACTTGGCGCCGATGAGTTAAAATTTGGCGAACTTGAGCGCGGCGGAATAAATGCTGCTCCCCTGCAAGGAGAAAAGTCCCTATGGATTGACCACTTAGAGCAAACCGGCGAGCAAATGCATAATCAAAAAATCCCTCATGAAAAAAAGCATATATGGGTGGATTACGTTGAGCGTACACTAAGACATGGGCAGAGGCTAGTGACCGTGCATCAGCGCTCCATTCATCAACAACTGACATAGGCGCAGTGAGGCATTGGTGGTCGCTCATAAAGGTCGTCAATGCATCGATCGTCGGCCAAAAACAAATTGTTTGATTTGCTTTTGCATTGATGTCTTGTTCTTTTCGCTGGCAAAACATCTCATATAAATCATTGACAGTGGCAAAGGTTGGCTCAGATAATCCTCCTTGTTTTGCAATGTCCTCCACCAACCTTAAGTGGAGAGGTATTCGCAGCATCTCAATTTGAGAAGGCAAAAAGTTCTGATAAGAAACATTCCATCGCCCAAGAATTGCTTTTACATCTTCGTGTGTCAGATTCCCAACTTCAATAGTTGTTGTTAAAAGGATTTCATCTTGACGCTCATTTTGAAGGGAAAGTAAGCGATGGTCATTGGAAACATCGAAGGTACGTGCTGCCAATAATACACGCATATTAGGGTAGTATCGAGCTTGATCGAGTATTTCGCGGATAACATCGAAAAATGGCGTACGTCGTCCAGAAACGAGGCTAACAGCATCTAGTTGATCAATAATCAGCAGGCAGGGTAAGTTTTGCGCCACTAGCGCTAGCAGGTGGGCTGGTGAACGATCTTTCTGGTATACTTCTCGACCGACCCCTTGGGGAGTAGCAACTTCTGAAAGATGATCAATATTCAATGCCAGGACTGCCCAATCAAGTGCTTGCACTTGCTTAATACAAGCAGCAATGACATTGCTTTTCCCGACTCCTGCTGAACCGGTTAAAAGAATACGGCGTGGTCCTTCGTCTTGGCGAAGAATGTCAACCACTGCTGTTGTTTCTGCCCGATCGATAGGTAATTGAAGCATTTCGCGTTGAATTCGGTTGAAATAGCGATCTGTTGCTTCTTTGAGGGAAAGCACCACAGGATGCGAGGCCGATAAAATATAAGGATAAATCTGATGTTCCCGAGCCAAGTAGGTGAGAAGCAAATGGCTAGTAATTTGCTGCTGGATATGATCGTCAATAAACTTTTCCAGAATTGCACGAACCGAAGCCGAGTTTCCTTCGAAAAGTATCGCCAGCAACGCCTCTACTTCTTGCCTGAGGGTCATTTCACCCCGTGTATCCGCAATCACATGCTTGAGTGCAACGAAGGCTTCTTCTCTTGTGCATCCCCACCAATTAACAAGTTTAGCGAAAGCGCTCTCATAATCATTTGTATGGAGCAAATACTGCCGAAATTCCTGATAGCTTGAAGAATTTCTCGCTCGGTCCGATATTTCCTCTAGCTCAAAGGCAGAGTCTGTAGATATAAAATAACATCTGCAAGCAGTACCTTGAAGTTTAGGCCAAAATCGGGAAAGAATACGGTGTTTCTCTAGATCGGGCAAGCTCCATTTGCCCTTATCAGTTACTTGACGCTTAACTTGATAATATTCTCGTTCGCCATTGCTTACAAGCCAGAACTCAACGCCATCCCCTTCTGGAGAAGGATCTTCCAAACGAATGCTTTCAATCGATCCCTGAAGAAGGCGAATCAATTGAAAAACGGTCCACAGCTTCTCATAACGGTTCCCATATTTATCTGAAGGTCCACCTGTAACTGGCATGTCGCCTCCTTGAAGCAAATCTATCGATGACACCAATCGCATTATGCAATTATGCATTCATAATGATTATACATAATCAGTTTGATAGATGTACAACTCCGAACAATCTGGCCATCCTGATCCGGCTGAGATGTGTTTGTGAGCAGCAATTTCATCAGGGAGACAGGTTTGTGAGAAGGCGCCGATATGCTCTGCGGTAACGGCTGCACTCGCTGTTACAGCAGGGAAGCAAGGAGGTTTCTATGCATGAAGTCGCACAGATGCAGGGCATGGTGACGGAGATCATCGCTTGCGCCGGGGCAGCGCAGGCGCAGCGCATCACTCGTGTGGCATTGCGCCTGGGGGCATCAGGCCACATGACGGAAGCGGCGGCACGCCAGCATTTCGCCATCCTGGACGCTGGCACCTTAGCGGAAGGCGCGCGCCTGGATATCACCTGGTTGCCCGCGACCTATCAGTGTTTCAACTGCGGCCAGCTATTCAGCGTCATGGATCCCCAGGAATCGTTGCTCTGCCCCATCTGTGGCGAAATCGCGCTGGAGGTCGACCACGCCGACGTGTGCTACGCCGAAAGCATTGAGGTCGATACCGCCGCATCTCCCACTCCCTGAAAGGAGCGATCCCTTGTATGTGCCTCACCGTACCAGGGCGTGTGGTGCAACGCGACGGGCCGCTGGCGCTCGTCGAACGCGACGGGCAGCAGACCTGGTGCAACGCCCTGGCCCAGCCCGATGTGCGCGTGGGCGATTATGTTGCCACACACGCTGATCTGATCATTGCCATCATCAGCGCCGCAGAAGCGCAGGAGATCCTGAGCGCCGCCGAGGAATGGGATCTGCTGCTGGCCGCCGAAGACATGAAAGGAACCGATCAATGAATACTGCACCTGCTCTCCGCGCGGCGGCGAATCCGCGCCTGGGCTATCTCTTTGCCGCCGCCAATGCCGTCATCAGCGGCTTCGCCATTTTCATCAACAACTATGGTGTGAAAACTTTCAAAGATTCGACGCTGTATACCACTTTAAAGAATAGCGTGACAGGTTTGATCTTGCTGGCTGTTTTCCTGCTGCTGGCGGGCCAGCGTGAGCGGCTACGCGCCATCACCCTGCGCCAGTGGGGGCTGCTGGGGGTGTTGGCCGTGCTGTGGGGCAGCCTGTCATATGCCATTGACTTCCACGGCATCCAGCTTTCCACCCCTGCCACCAGCGCGTTCATCGGCCACGCACAATTTTTGCTCGTCGCCGTTCTGGCCGCCGTCTTCCTGGGCGAACGATTTGAGTGGCTGGTGTGGGGCGGACTGATCGTGCTGCTCGTCGGCCTTTCGCTGGGGATGAATTATGGCGCCATCCAGTTTGGGCCGGGCGCGTTGTGGAGCATCGCCTCCACGGGCATTTATGCATTGGGCTTCGTACTGGCGAAATACCTGCTGCGTGAACTTTCAGCCCTGACGGTGATGACAGCCAAAATGACCATTGGCTCGGTACTGCTGCTCAGCTACGTGGCATTCACGGGCAGCCTGGGCAGTGTGGCGCATCTGAACACGACACAGTGGAGCTTCGTGCTGGCGACGGGCGCGATTCTGGCGGCCTTCACGGCGACGGCAGTGCTGGCGCTGCGCTTTGCCAGCGCAACGGCAGCGACGGCCATTCCGGCGGCGGTGGCGCCGCTCATCACCACAGCGCTGATGCTCGTTGCCACACAGCGCGCCTCGTTGGCGCCCCTGGCAGTGGCCGGTTTGGCAGTGCTGTTCGTCGCGGCAGTGGTCATCTTTGCTGTTGGCCAGCGTGCCGAAGTGCGGGTTGCGGTCGCGAAAGCGGCGGTGAAGTCATGATCTCCGGGGCGCTGCTCTTTGGCCACTATGCCTTTCCGCCGAATCGGCTGGGCTATTGCGGCCCCGAAGATCACCAGGCGTTGTTTGAATATGTGGTGGCGGGGCAAACAGATGGCGGGCTGGTGGATCTGGAAAAGCGCTTCGCCGGGGCGTATCCCTATCTACGCCTGATCGCCACTGCTAATCAGATCGCCGATCCCTTTGATCGGCGGGTGGTGGAAGCATATTGGCTGGGCAATCGCTACCTGGACGGTGTGGATGCGCAGCACTTCTATGATTCGCTGGCGGAACGCTTCAAGGCGCGCATACCACCCGCCAATTTTCGCTGGCTGATCAGCAAACTGGATCTGGGGGCCAAGCCGCACCACAACTTCCATGTCTTCGATGTCTATTCGCATGCCGGGCTGATGCGCGACGAGCGCGCGCCCATCACGCTCGATCGCCTGGATAATTGCCGCATCAGTTGGGGCGAGGTGGTAGTAGTGGAGGGCGCCTTTCTGGTGGTGCGACGCGCGCCCATTGTTTTGCGGGAGGGCAAGCTGGCGCTTGACCCGCCTGTGTCGGTGCGCGTGCTGCGCCAACTGGACGGGCGCGGCTTCGCCGATGCTGCACAGCCTGGCAGCGTCGTTGCCATCCATTGGAATTGGGTATGCCAGGAACTTTCTTTCGCGGCGCTGGCCCGGCTGCGCCGCGAAACCATGCACGCCCTGGCACTGGCAAATCGGACCATGTGAAAGGATCTGGCATGGCGTGCTGTTCGTTCGCTTTCTGTGAGCAAATCGAGTGTTTTTCAACGAATTTGAGAGCAAGCCGAGAGAAGGGGCGGCCATACTCTGATCAGAACACAGGCATGAGCCACACATCCATCGGGATTCCTGCTCACGAGAGGGGCGAATGATGAACACCACCATGCAACGACCATCGTTATATACGCACGCGATGATAATCGGCCTGCGTGAACTCTATCAACAGTTTGCGCACTTGGATTGGAAACAGCCGCTCACCCGTGATGACATTCGAGCGCAGTGGCCTGCACTGCCCCGCCATGTGTATCTACGCTTGCCGGCTATTCGGCAGTTTGCTTCCCCAGAAAGCCTCATGCAGGCACTGTGGGCCATTGAATTTGGGAACATGTCAGGCGGCGCGCCAGCGGATATGCCCGATGAGCGCCTGGTGTGGCTACACGGCGGTCCGCCCGCCTGGGGGCCAGATCCACTCGTAGCTGGTGAAGTGCAAGAAAGCGGCAGCGCGACTGATACCGACAGGCTGGATGTCTCCGCATAACGCCTTGCGCCTTCACGACGGCATTAAAGGAAAGGGTGTATCGTGTTGACCCAACAACGCACGCTCCGCCAGCGTCCGCACCGCTTTTCTCACCTGCCGCCAGATTGGCCTTCTGAGCTTGCATGCCCTGCAAGCTCCCCGAATGATGACGCAGCGGGACTGACGCATGAGGTTGCGCTGCAACGGCTGGCGCAGTATGGCCCCAACGATCCAGCGACATCACAGCGTGGTATGTTTGTCGAACAGATTGTACCGCTCCTCACGAATCCCCTGGTAATCATTCTGTTGATTGCAGCAACGGTTTCCGCCATCGTTGGTGAAGCTGCGAATGCCATTATCATCGGCGTGATTGTTTCTCTCAGCCTTATCGTCAATTTTATGCAGGTCTATCGCTCGCACCGGGCGGTGGAACGCCTGCGCCAGAGCGTCGCGCCGATGGCGTCGGTGTTGCGCGATGGCGCGTGGCAAGAGATCGCCACACGCGATCTGGTGCCGGGAGATGTCATTCGCCTGAGCGCGGGCGATCTGGTGCCAGCCGACGCGCGGCTGGTGCAGGCGAGAGATCTGCATGTGCAGCAGGCGGCATTGACGGGCGAATCGCTTCCCGTGGAAAAAACGCCTGATGAACCAGCCATGGCATCGTCGGGCAACCCGGCAGATGCCACCAATATAGTCTTTCTAGGCACAGCGGTGGTGAGTGGCACAGCCACTGCGCAGGTGACGACGACAGGTCGCGCCACGGCCTTTGGCGCCATCGCGGCAACGCTCAGCACACGCCCGCCTGTCACGGAATTCGAGCGTGGGCTTGCCAGGTTTAGCATCCTCATCATGCGCACGGTCGTCTTTTTGGTGCTGTTTGTCTTTTTGATCGGCATTGTCTTTCATCATCAGGCGCTTGAATCGTTTCTGTTCGCGGTCGCCCTGGCCGTGGGCCTGACGCCCGAATTCTTGCCGATGATCACGACGGTCACGCTGGGCCAAGGGGCGTTGCACATGGCCAAAAAACATGTCATCATCAAGCACTTGGCGGCAATTCAGAATATTGGCAGCATCGATGTGCTGTGTAGCGACAAAACCGGCACACTCACCAGCGGCGCGATGCAGATCGGCCAATTTCTCGATCCCTTTGGCACACCTTCTTCCCAGCTTACACCGCTGGCTTACTTGAATAGTTATTATGAAACCGGCATTAAAAGCCCGCTCGATGCGATCATCCTGCAACAACAGCCGCCGCCAGATATCTCAGGCTATCGCAAACGCGATGAAATCCCCTTTGACTTTGAGCGACGGCGTCTTTCGGTGGTGGTGACGCGCCAGGGACAGGCAGAAATCATCACCAAAGGGGCGCCAGAAAGCGTCTTGCCGGTGTGCGCTACCTATCAGGATGCCAGTGGCATTCACGCAATGGATGAGGCAAGCCGTGCCAAATGCCAGACGACCTATCAGGCGCTGAGTGCGCAGGGCTATCGTGTGCTGGCGGTGGCATCGCATACCGTACCAGAGCGGGAAAGCTATCATGCCGCAGATGAAGCGGATTTGACGCTGAATGGTTTTATCACCTTCACCGATCCGCCGCTGCCCGATGCCGCTGAGATGATCCAACAACTGAAGCGCGATGGTGTGCAGTTGAAGCTTCTCACGGGCGATAACGAACTGGTGACGCGGCATGTCTGCGCGCAGGTGGGGGTGGATGTAGAGCGCATCGTGCTGGGTGAAGAACTGGAGCATATGAGCGACACGGCCCTGGTGCATGTGGTGGATACGGTGGCTGTTTTTGCGCGCGTGACGCCCGTGCAAAAGAACCGCATCATCCTGGCATTGCGCAGGCGCAAGCATGTGGTGGGGTTTATTGGGGATGGGATCAATGATGCGCCATCCTTGCATTCCGCCGATGTCGGCATTTCGGTCGCCACCGCCGTGGATGTGGCTCGCGATGCCGCTGATGTCATTTTGCTGGAACCAGGTTTGCGCGTGTTGCATGATGGCATCATCGAAGGGCGCAAAGCGTTTGGCAATGTCATCAAATATCTCTTAATGGGGACCAGCTCGAATTTTGGCAATATGTTCAGCATGGCAGGCGCGTTTGTCTTTCTGCCATTTTTGCCGATGTTGCCAACCCAGATCTTGCTCAACAACTTCTTATATGATCTGTCGCAAGTGACCATCCCTACGGATACAGTCGATCCGACATTCATCCACAAGCCGCGCCGCTGGAATGTCGAATTGATCCGCAACTTCATGATCTTCATCGGCCCCATCAGCTCGATCTTTGACTTTTTGACCTTTTTCCTGCTCTTGCAAATCTTCCATGCTGACCAAACGCTGTTTCATACCGGATGGTTTGTCGAATCTCTGGCGACGCAAACATTGGTCCTCTTGGTGATTCGCACGGCAGGCAATCCATTGCGGAGCCGTCCCAGCAACGCGCTACTCGTGACCATCATCGCGGTTGTTTTGGTTGGCTGCATCTTGCCCATGACGCCTCTCGCCGTGTTGCTCGGCTTCACTCCGCTGCCATTCTTGTATTGGTTGCTGCTGCTTGGTATGGTCGTTCTCTATTTGATCCTGGTTGAGTTTGGGAAGCGCCCGTTGATGCGGCATATGTTCACAGAATAGTATCCGTTGCTGTTCTGTGCAATCTGTGCCATTATCTGGCACCGCCATACCATCACCAGGCAACACGGTCACAGTGCCAAAGAGTGATACACTGTCCGCCAGCCTCAACAAGAAAGTGGGCAAGCGTAGGACTGCTCATTGCGACGAAGTCGGGGCTGATCGGGACGGCAGATGGTGGCAAGACTTGGACCGCGTGTTGCATCCATAAAGGTGCGACTTGCCTAAAAGGTCATTCAAGCTCGTGTTCAGGCGTGCCAAGAATCAGTGGACAGTTCACTGATTGAGGCACAGTTGTGAATGCGGTCCTACGGATTGTGGTCAGTTTGTGAGGCACTGACGGTACGATACGCAACAGAGGCGGTGTCTTGCAATCCGCTCCGCACATGGAGCGGCACCTCTTGAAAGGAGCGATGCATCATGACCATGACAACACCTTCTGCGCGTCCAGATGAGGATGTGCGCCACGACGTGCAAGACGAATTGGAGTGGGATGCCCAGGTGGGTGATAGCCCAATCGGCGTCGGCGTCAAAGATGGAGTGGTCACCCTCACCGGTGAAGTTAGCAGCTATATGGTCAAAGCGGCAGCCGTCGCAGCAGCGCATCGCGTGCGCGGGGTCAAAGCCGTTGCGGATGAGATCACGATCCACCTCCCGGCATTCGCCGAGCGCACAGATGCGGATATCGCACAGGCCATCTATGCGGCGCTGCACTGGCATACTTTCATGCCAGCCGATCGCATCCATGTCACGGTCGCGCAAGGCGTTGTCACCCTCAAAGGGGCAGTGGAATGGGGTTTTCAACTGCGCGAGGCGGAACAGGTCGTGCGCTCCATTGCCGGTGTGCGCGCCATCGCTAACCTGCTGACGGTTGCCCCGCATGCGCAGATAGCAGACATCAAACAACAGGTGAAGCAGGCACTGCTGCGGAGCGCCGAGGTGGAAGCCAAAGGCATCACCGTTGAGGTCCAAAACGCCACGGTGACGTTGAAAGGCGAGGTGCATTCGTTCGCGGAAAAACACGCCGCTGAACGCGCTGCATGGGCTGCGCCTGGCGTGAGCGCCGTAGATAACCAATTAGAGGTCAACACCTATTAACACAGAGCCAAGGATATGACCATCCCGCTCTATCGTATCCCAGCCCAAACTGTGGTGGATCTCTGAGCGTAGGAGGCTAGCCATGTTTCAACGCATCTTAGTCCCAATTGCTACCCATGCTTCTGTGCCAGAACCGAAATCGCTCGCGGTTGTCGCCCAACTTGCACGTGCGACGCACGGGGAGATCGTTCTCTTTACCAGTACCCATGCTCCCATCCGCGTTGGTGCGCATCTTGACCCACCAGCTTTTCTGCTGGCGCGGGCTGAGGCGCGACGCACCCATGCGCTTTCGGTGTTGCAGCAGTTTGCCGACCGCCCGATGTTCGCGGGGTTACATATATCCTGCGAGACACACGAAGGGCCGATTGCGGATGCTATCTGTGACGCGGTGGATCTGTATGCGATTGATAGCATCATCATGCACAGTCATGGGCCATATGGCGTGCTGCGCCGGGAAAGTTGCACCGCTTCGGTCCTTGAACGCACTCATGTCCCCATCATGATCTTGCCGCAAGCGGCGCACGGCGCGGCTGATGCACTATGGTTAGATACGCCACACATCCTGGTCCCCCTCATGAGAACGCCATTGGGCGATCATATTCTTCCAGCAGCCACTGCATTGGCTCAGGCATGCCATGGCACCCTGACCCTGCTTTGCATCTTGTCATCCCAAACGCAGCGATGGCAGGATACCCAACGCTATCGTGATGCCGAAGCAGCGCTTGCCATTTTGGAACGCCCGCTTCTTGCTCAGGACATCACAGTTTCCACCTCACTCACCTGGGGTGATCCTGTTCGGGAAATCCGCGCCAGGGCTGCTGAGTTTACCCTGCTGGCGATGACTGTGCAGGATGAAAATGGCTGGGATGCGATGCTTTGGGGCAGCACTCTCGAACAACTCTGGTCGCATCTGCAAATGACGTTGCTGCTCGTCCATTCCGCTACAGCAGCCAGCATCGCCACTCAGATGGCTACGACCGCGCAACCTATAGCAAGTGAAGGAGATCTGCGAGGAGCAACCTCATTCTAATTCGCGATCCTGCCACGCCCTGAGGATTGTGCGCTCTGGAAGCGACATGTCAATCCTTGACGCGGCAATGCAGGAGGTATGCTATGAGCAGCATGTATCGCAGAAGTATACGTTTTTTGATTCCGCTGGCGCTGGTCGTGGTGGTCGTCGCCATCCCAGCCATTGCCTTCGCACAAGGACATGTGGCCAGCGCAGTCATCGCAGAACAGAGCAAAGTCACGTTGCCAGAGATGAGCAACGATGGTCCTGCGCTCTGGACCAGCAATCCCAGTACCCCACAACTTGGCTCGGTGAACATCCTGGCCTGGACCGGCACCGATCCCAATCATTCGCTCAACATCATGCAAAGTAGCGATGGCCTTACCTATGGTGGGAAGGTCACGTTCAATGAGAGCGCGATGGGTCGCCCGGCGGTGGTGGCAGAAACGCCCCCTACCACGTTTGTCCTGGCCTGGATTGGCCTGGACCCAAACCATTCGCTCAATCTCCTTTGCCAGGGTCCTGCCTGTGGCGCCACCACAGGCGGCTATCGCAAGATTACCCTGGCGGATAGCAGCTTCACCAGCCCCGCGTTGACACGCTTTGGCACTCATTTCTTACTGGCATGGACGGGAACAGATACGAATCACTCGCTCAATATCTGGTCGTTCAGCCTGACCACGTCGGGTTCTGGCTTCATCCTCAACTCGAAAACGGTTCTGAGCCAATTCAGCAGCCGTGCCACGCCCAGTATCGCGGTGAACCCACACAATAATCAACTCTTGATGAGTTGGGATGCCACAACGCCCGCGCAGCAAGTCGATTTTGCCACTTCCAGCAACGGCACGGCCTGGACCCAATATGGGCTGAATGCCATCACCTCCAACGCACCGAGCGGGTACGCAGTGGCCTCCGCTGCCATGCCGACATATTGGATGGCGTGGCGGGGAACCGATGCCGCGCGCTCGCTGGTGGCGTTTGATACGACAAGCTTCCCATCCTGGCCCTCAAGTAACCTGACCGTACTGAATGAACAGGCGCTTGGCGGACCCGTGCTGGGCTATGCTGGCACCACAGGGGAAACGCTGCTTGCATGGACGGGCATTGATCCTGCCCACCATCTGAACATCGCCACGCTCACCAGCGCAGGCGCCGCCACCCTGGATCAGCGCATCGATACCTATGTTTCCGGCCTGTCGCGGACCCAACTGATCGGGCAGACGATCATGATCGCAGTCTGCACCAGCAGCTTCAGCGCCGATGCTGGCAACCTTTCCAAGGCACTGATGCAATGGGATGTGGGGAGCGCCATCATCTACACCAGTTGCAATGGCGGCCCTTCCGAGCCACCGACCGCTGCGGGATTGGCGCAACTGGACCATGACTTGCAACACTACGCCAACCACCCTGGAACCTTGCTGATCGGGATTGACGAAGAAGGCGGCACTGTAGATCGGCTGGCTCCCTACTTTGGCAGCACGCCCGGAGCGCGCCAACTCACCAATACTGGCTATCCCATCAACGCCTATAACCAGGCGCAAACTGATGCCGGGCGCATGCGTTCTCTGGGGCTGAATGTGGATTTCGCTCCAGTGGTGGATGTGGATCAAGGTGGTGGCGAGGGATCGAGCCGCATGTTTGGGACCACGGTTGGCACCGTCACGGCATTCGCGGGAGCCTTCCAATATGGTTTGCAGCAGCATGGGATGGCGGGCAGTTTGAAACATTGGCCTGGACTCGGTGCGGCCACAGGCAACCCCGACTTTGTATTGCCGACCATCAATCAATCCCAGGCACAAATGCAGGCGATTGATTTCCCGCCGTTTGCCAACTTGCTCTATCAGAATCCGGGGATGGTGATGGTCACAACGGTGCTGGTGCCAGCCTATGATAGCCAGGCACCTGCCGATCTCTCCGCAACCCTGGTCAATGGCGTGCTGCGCGGTCAGGTTGGCTATCAGGGCGTTATCGTGACTGATGCGCTGGGCGCTCAGGCGATCATCACCTATATGCAAGGGCAAGGCTACAGCAATCCCGCGCAAGGGATTGCCGAGGCGAGCGTGCGCGCCTTCCTGGCTGGCGACGATCTGTTGCTGTGTCCGGTGTCTTTTACGGATCAGCAGGCGATTGCCAGCGCGATGACGCAGTCCGTCCAGTCGGGTCGCATCTCGCAGGCGCGGCTGCTGGCTGCGGTCCACCGCATCATCCGGCTGAAAGTGGAGCTTGGCCTGATGAGTGTGTAAGGGGGCGTAACATGGGCCATGTTGCATCCATAATGGCGTTGCGCTGATCTGATGGCTGCACGTTGCGGCAATGGGGCATCAACCGTTCTGGCTGATGCCCCACGTTGTTGGGATGGATTAACATGCGCCTGCTGGTGGGTGGAAATCCGCATTCCATTCCCCTGGATAGCCAGCATGCGACCCAACAGTGATATCAACGCTTGGGCAAAATCCCCCTTGAGGCTTGCTCGTCTGTGTTGCGTTGATCGTGGTAGCGGTCATGCTTTTGATCGTCCATCCGCCAGCAGGGATAGACTGTTGCAAGAACGCCAGAATGGTTGAGGAGGTGCCTGAACTGCACAACACGAAATAATGGTTTCCGGCGGCATTCCCCTGAGCATACGAATAGGTCAAGGGCGGATAGTGAAAGCCTTCGTCTGGCCCGCCGGAAGTCTTGGTCGGGAAATCTGCCGCGTTGCAAACGCCTGGCGCAGGGGTCAGCGTCGCTGTTGGTGCCGGTGTGGCCGTGGCTGTGGGGGCAACAGTGGCAGTTGGCGTGGCTGCGGCATTGGGGGTGGTTGTGGCGCACCCGGCCAGCAGTGGCAGCAAGGCTCCGGCAAGCAAGAAAGCTCTGGTATGGCGTTGGTGGCGCACTCGGTGGTGTTTCAGCATCAGAATAGCTCCTTGGTGAGTTACAAACTTGTCACGTCGTTCAGGCCATGATTTCGTAGTATAGGGAGCGATCATCACAAACCGCAAATAAAATGATTGATGAAACGCACAATCACGTCAAATGGCGCAAGGCAGGCTCCCAGCGCTTTCAGCGATGCTTATAAATAGCTTGCTCCGCTGATGCAATGAGCGATGGTAAGGTATCGAAATCTAATGGGAAGATAGCAAACGATATTTCCTGGATCACGGATGGGCAAGGCAGACATGTGCCATTTGTATAGAGCAATAACAGATGTCGTCGCCCTAACCAGTCATCCGTAAGCAATTGCGCCAGTGCGGCATCGCGAAGCTGACGACATGATCCATTGAGAAGGATAATGAGTGGTTCAGGCGTGGCCGAGAGGAGTACGCGAGCTTCATCGGCGGTATCGCAACACATTACCGGCCAACCGGTGTCTTCAAGGGTGATGCAGAGTGCATCCCGTAGGGACCGATCTTCTTCTACAATCATAACCGTCGCCATCGTTGGTGTTCCTCTCACTCACGCTTTTTTGCTGAAGTTGGGAATGCTATGACCGATGCACCTAGAATGGAATATGACGTGAACGACTCTCATCATGCTGACATTTGGACCAAAAACATCTCAAACTGCTCTCAGCGTTGCCCTGAAGCAATGGCCGCACGCTATCATGCATGGAGTTTCCAGCACTTCCATTCCTGTGAGATATCTGTGACCATCTTTCAAGCGATGTGACATCGCTGAGAGGAGCGGAATCTATACTCAGAGCAGCAGAGAAGAGGGCGATCCTCTCCTCCCAATGAGGAAAGAGTGCTGCTGCACTCCAAGGAGTTATCAGTATGCAAAGTACAGCGAATCCGGTGTTCCGTTACGGCGCCATTGCCCTGTGCGCGGTGGCTGGCGTCTATACCCTGATCCACGTGATCCTGGGGTTTCAGACCCCTCCCCAAACTGACAACGACGGCTGGGGCTATACCTTACTGGCCCTCTTTGCATTAGGGGTGGTGCTGGCCTTCATCGAGTTTGTGCCAGAGCGCGCCGGGCTGAAGAGCGCCACTACCACCACTGATCCCTTCCCTGAGCCAGCGATTGTCAGGTTCTTCTTTGGCTCTGGCGGAGCAGCGCCGATGTGGTTCGTGGTGCGCATGTACGTTGGCGCAGAGTGGCTGCTGGCAGGCTGGGAAAAGATTCAGTCACCGGTCTGGGGTACCAATGGCACGGCAATAGCTGGTTTTGTGAAGGGCGCTCTCGCGAAGTCGGGTGGTCCCAATCCCTCCGTGCAAGGCTGGTATGTCTGGTTCCTGCAAAACGTTGTGCAGCCGCATACAGGCCTCTTCTCCTTTCTGGTCACCTATGGTGAGTTTGCGGTGGGGCTAGGTGTTCTGTTGGGAGTGTTGACGGGCATTGCCGCTGGGTTTGGCGTGTTGATGAACTTCAACTACCTGCTCGCGGGGACGGTCAGCATCAATCCAGTTCTGGGCGTGATGGGGTTGTTCCTGGTGCTGGCATGGCGCTCGGCGGGGCAAATCGGCCTGGATCGCGTGCTGCTCCCGGCGATTGGGTTGCCCTGGCAGCGAGGAACGCTCTTCCAGCAACGCAAACCACGCAGTGAAGTATCGATGACCGCGTAGCCGAGGATCGCTCGCGCTATGCAGGTTGGCCAAGAGGCAGGGGACATACGTTTCCTGCCTTACTTATGTGGATCACCACTTGTTACGCTGCTCAGACCTAACGCTACAATCCAGAGCAACGCGTCTATGCTTGATGCCTTGACGATGCTGTATTGAGAGGCGCTTGTGATATTCATGGATGGCTTGTGAGCAGGATGAGAGCTATATCAGGTACCATCTTCTCATGAGTATAGGGCAGCCAGAGAACGAAGCGAAGGTGCCTGTACTCGTGAGGAGGGAGGCACATGGCCTATTCATTCACTGTCAATCAGACTGCCTGCATCAATTGCGGCATCTGCATGGACCTCTGCCCGATACGCTGCCTGGACATGACGCGCCCAACGAGTGATGGAGAGCTTGCTGCTGCCACCGAGCTGTTGAGTCCAATTCCTGGCGAATATAGCCAACGGTCGTGGATGATGCTGACCCCGGTCCAGACTGCCCCGTGCATCGGATGCCAGGTGTGTGCGCATGAATGTCCCACCAACGCCATTGCCATCACCAGCGCTGCCACCATCAGCGCGTATGCCAAAGCTGGTCCAATCTCGCATCTTCCACCTGAAACGGGCTGGCAACCCTTAAATGCCTATACCCGTGCGGTTCCCGATGAACCGGGTGAAACGCCGTGGGGAACCGATCACGGGTGGAAAGTGGCCGAACGTGATGCGACGTGGCAGACCTGGCGCACCTGGCTTGGCGACCGCACAGAGGATTTGCGCGCCCCCTGCCAAACCGCATGTCCGGTCGGCACCAATGCAGGTTTGTATGTGAGTTTAGTTGCGGAGGGACGCTACGCTGAGGCGTTCCAGGTGGCATCCGAGCCAAATCCGTTCCCGTCCATTTGTGGGCGGGTATGTACCGCTCCCTGTGAAGCCGTGTGCCGTCGAGGCGAAATCGATGCCCCCATTGCCATTCGGGATCTCAAGCGCTTTGCCGGGGATCATGCATCGCACACGCCACTGCCTGCACAGAAGTCGAAGCACTACTATCTCCAGCAGGTGGCGATTGTTGGCGCAGGGCCGACCGGGTTAAGTGCGGCATATTACCTGGCACGACGTGGGTATCGTGTCACGGTCTTCGATGCCATGCCCGTTGCTGGGGGCATGATGGCGATTGGCATCCCACCGTATCGTTTGCCAAGAGCTGAATTGGAGCGGGATATCGACCGTATTACCGCCTTGGGCGTCACTTTGCGGCTGAGCACGGCCGTCGGACGTGATGTGTCGCTCGACGACCTCCGCCACCAATTTCATGCCGTTTTGTTAGCCGTCGGGGCGCAACTCAGCCAGGAGTTGGGTATTCCAGGCGAAAAAGAGCTTGTCGGCGTCATCCCAGCCACCACCTTTTTAAAGGATTTTAACCTGGATTCAACGGCGCGACTCTCTGGCACAGTGGCGGTCATCGGCGGCGGCAGCACCGCACTGGATGCAGCACGTTCAGCATTACGCGCCGGAGCAACGAAGGTGTATATCCTTTATCGTCGCACGCGCGCTGAGATGCCCGCACAAGTTGATGAGGTGCGGGCTGCTCTCGCTGAAGGGATTGAGATACTTGAATTGGTCGCACCACTCAGCTTTGCCGGGGCTGATGGTGCGCTCAGCCAGATTCAGTGTCAGCGGATGACCCTCGGCGAACCAGATGAGAAAGGCCGACGTCGGCCAATTCCCTTGCCAGGGTCAGAGTTTGATGTACCCGTGACAACCGCGTTGATTGCCGTCGGCGAAGCCCCTGATCCCTCATTCTTGCCCCCCGGTACAGGCGTTGGTGTTACGGAATGGGGCGGGCTGCTGGTGAACCCCGCCACCCTGGCGACAGGGGAAAAGGGCGTTTTCGCTGCTGGTGATGTCACCTATGGGCCTGCCTCGGTCATTGAGGCCGCCGCACATGGTCGCAAGGCGGCCAAGTTTATCCATGCCTATCTCCAACACATTCCGCCCGCCAGAATCCACGAAATGCCCGACGATGAGAACGAAACGCACTCCACTCTGCCGAAAGATGGAGCGGTGGCGATCGATCTCACGCCGACACCACGAGCAGAAATGTCGCTGCGGGGTACCCGTGATGCACGCACCCGCGACATCGAGTTTGCGAGCGGTCTCACCGAAGCGCAAGCGCGCCGTGAAGCCAGCCGCTGCCTACGCTGCGACCTCGCCTATCTTTGCCCCAGCATCAAGGTGGCTTCTCCGACCAAAGTGCCTGATACCGTCCCTGCCGAGTACGCATCGGCTGAGTAGTGAAAGGAAGAATCCATGTCTGGCACCGATCTGACGCATGCGATCATCCAGGGCATTAATGCCGGAGGCGAGCAGTTCCTTGAAGGCACCCTGGCTGCAATCTTGCCGGTTATCTGGATCGTCCTCTTGGGATTGCATCTTGGCCGCCCATACATCCTTGATATGATCGACCGCTTCACGCTACGACTGGGCGCAGATCTGTTGTGGCTCATCTACATCGGATTGCGCGATTTCCTGGTCATCTCAGCCGTGATCATGAGCTTCATGTTCTTGTTTCCCGATGTGGTCACCACTGACGCCTTACCGCTTACGGGTGGCCTTGCAGCGGCGACGCTCTTCGGTGTGTTGCTGGTGAAACTGATCGGGGATCCCGATAACGATCCGCGGGCGTTCACGCTGGTCACACTGTTATTGGGGCTAGGTGCGGCATTCTACTTCGTCCCCTACATCTTCGGCGTGCAGGCAAATGCTGTGGCAACTGGTCAGGCTTCCACGTTGAGCAACTTCCTGGTGACGAACACGAACCCGTTCTGGGCGGTTGGTTTGGCATATGTCTCCATTGGGTTGCTGGCCCTGATGGGGGCGATTGCAACCATATTTGCACTGCGCACCGGCGGACGCGCTGTCGATGATCAGTCTCCGTTTGTATTGCGCACGGGCGGCGGCGCTGTAAATGACCAGTCTCCTGTAGCACAGTCCTAATCACCTGCATCCGGAAGAGAGGAAGCGAAAGCTTCTCTGTGATTCACGAGAAGGAGTTATCCTATGAATCCCCCAACCCTGAGTCCTTCAGACGTCAGCAACGCCATCACGAGCGCATTGGTCCAAGGCGGCTCGCAGTGGCTTGTTGCGACGATTGTCGCATTCCTGCCGGTCTTGTGGACGCTGACGCTGATGTTGCATCTGGGCCGCCCGTATGTCATTCGCACGCTCCGTCGCTGCGGACTCCGCCTTGGTGCAGATGTGTGGTGGATGTCGTATCTGCTGCTGCGCGATGGCGTGATGGTTGTCACATTTGCCCTGAGTTGGATCTTTTTTCAGCCGAACCTGGTGACGAGTTTATCGTTCCCGATCACAGGGCCTGTGGCAGCGTTGCTGCTGCTTGCAGCACTGGCGGTCAAAGTGACGCGCCGCATCGATGACGATCCCAATGCCTATCGGATCTCGACCGTCCTCTTGGTCGTGGGCGCGACGCTCTACTACGGTCCATTGGCGCTTGGCATTGAGGCAACGAGTCAAAGCCATCTGAGCGGGTTCATCGGTGCTGTCACGAGCAGCAACAATCCGATGGTGGCGCTGGACGTAATGTGGGTTTCGCTGTTAGGGGTTACGTTGGTTTTGGGCTTCATGTTCATTCGTGCGCTGATGAATGCGCAACGCACGATGGTTCGTCGTAGCGCCGCACCCAAAGTCCGGCATGCCAAAGGCTCGGCCTTACCCACAGCCTAGCGTTGTCGAATGATGGTCACATCTGCTCCATCGAAAGAACATATGAGGCCTCTTCAGACAGGGAGTGATCCTTGAAGACTGTGAAGAGGCCCTTGGCCTTTTTATAGCTCGTCTTGGGCAAAACCTGACACTCCCCCGACTAAAGCCGCGAGATTCTTCCTAACCGGTCAGCCGTCACACCTGTGGGCGGCTTAGTACTACAGCCGCACTTGTGATAGGATGAGGGAACACGAACTCCTAGTGGATCGAGGAGGCAAGAAATGTTCCCTGCGGTTGAGGATTTACGGGAGTGGGCCGATGCATTGGAGGGCGTAGCGCACGTGCTGGCACCGCACTTCGAGCGCGCCGAGCCACGTCAGCGTGCGATGCGCTACCTGCGTGGGTTGCTCAGTTCGGTCGAACGCAAGAACGGGTGGCAGTTAGCCGAATGGGCGGGTGAAACCACGCCCGATGGCATGCACCGGCTATTGAACACGGCCCACTGGAATGCGGATCAGGTGCGTGACGATCTCCACGCGTACATTTTAACTCACCTGAGCGATCCGCAGGCCGTGTTGGTCGTGGATGAAACCGGCTTTCTCAAGAAGGGGGAGAAATCAGCGGGTGTAGCCCCGCAGTACAGTGGCACCGCCGGGAAAATCGCCAACTGCCAGATCGGTGTCTTCGTGGCCTATGCGACCGCCGCAGGGCCGGTGCTGCTGGATCGGGAATTGTACCTGCCCACGGTGTGGAGTGCCGACCGTGTGCGCTGCCAGGAAGCTGGGATTCCCGACGAACAGGCAACAATTCCCAAGCCGACCATGGCGAAGCAGATGCTGGACCGCGCGTTTGCTCACGGTGTGCAAGCCGCCTGGGTGACAGGGGATACGGTGTATGGTGGGGATTCCAAGCTCCGTATGTGGCTGGAAGGGCGGCAGCAACCGTATGTCTTAGCCATCCCCGGCAATCAGCGGGTGGGACTGACCACCGGCGCAGCACAGGTGGTCGCCCACTGGGACGACCCCATCTGGCAGCGACGCTCGGCGGGAGAGGGCAGCCAGGGACCGCGCTGGTATGACTGGGCATGGCAAGCGCTGGAATTTCGCCGGCTGCCCGAAGGGTGGCAGCAATGGCTGCTGGCACGGCGTAGTGTGAGCCAACCGGACGAGATCGCCTATTATTTTGTCTTTGCCCCAGCATCGGTGACGCTTGACGAGGTGGTGCGGGCAGCAGGGACGCGCTGGCAAGTGGAAGAAGGCTTTGAACTGGCGAAACAGGAGGTTGGATTGGATGAATACGAAGTGCGGCACTGGCAGGGGTGGTATCGGCATATCACCTTGGCGATGTTCGCCCTCGCCTTCTTGACCGTGATCAAGGCGGAAGCTCGCAAAAAGGGGCGGCACTCGATCAAGGGGAGGTTGAAGATCTGATTCCGCTCACGGTGCCAGAAGTGCGCCGCTTGTTAGGACGCCTCATCTGGCACGCAACACCGGATGCGGAGCAGATCCTCGATTGGTCACGCTGGCGACGCCGCCATCAGGCACGCGCGCAACGGTCCCATATCAAGCGGAGAGCAGCTCGCTCCGCCTAAATGCGGCTGTCGTATTAGACCTGATGCCGCGTGTACGAGCCACTGTTTCAACTGCCTCGCTTGCTCTCCTATTCCGCCAGTCGTGCGACGGGCATACCCCAGGTTGGCGCCCGCAATGGCAAGCTGATAGGTGGCGCCGAGGCAGATGAGGGCGTCGTCGTATGATTGCCGCATGAGGCGGTCGTTGAGCATCGCGACCACCTGGGGGCGCACTTCCTGCACCCTGGCCTGTGACATCAATCGCTCGTACCAGTAAATAGGCTGTTTACTTTCAATGGCGCCGAACTCGGCTGAAATAACGATGATATCAAGAACGTGTGCGAGGGTCGGATACTCCCGCACCGCACGGCGAATGACACGCCAGAACGTGCCGTCATATCGCTCGCATGCTGGCAACAGGCCAGGTGCGGTGGATTTCGCTTTGGAACACCCGACAACGAGGAGATGCATCCCCTGCTCCCTATCCTATCCTTTGATATCGGTGATGCCAGGGAATCGACTGGCATGTGGAGACGGATGGAATGGATTGCGCGTCACGGTTTGCAGCAGCGTGGTCATCCGCCCCGTGCCGTTACATCGTTGGCAGGATTCGCGGATATATAGGGGATCGGTGATCTGCTCGCGGGCGATCCAGCGAATGAGGTAGCCACGCCCTTTGCAGTGAACACACTTGGTCAGTTCCTCCATTGTCTGCTCCTTTTAGTGCTGTGGATCGGTGTGCTACTCGTTGGGAGCTGCTTCGTTACCTGGATCGAGCGGTTCGATGGTGAAGTTGGTTTGGCGGACACTGAGCGCTTCTTCAAAGAATGAGGTGTTATCGAAAAAGGCATCGTCCTCGCAGACCGCTGTGAGGTAGGTATAATCGTCTGGTGAAAGGGCGTCTTGAATCTGCTCAAGGAGCCTTGCCTCTGTGAACGTCGCCTGGAAGGTTTCCAGGCTCTGGTCGTCAGGATGGATGAATTCGGTTGCTTCGGCTGCTCGATAGAGGAAGTACGCTTGCACCGTCGCCGGATGAGCCAGCAGTGCCTGGAGCAAAGCTCGATCGCGGCGAATGAATTCGTGGAGGTCAGCCTCGGTGAACCCAACCATGTGTTCTGCCACTGCGGTAATTACCTGCTCATCAATGGCCTTCAACGATAGCTCGATGTCGAACGACACGCGAAATGTGTGGCGGGCCAGTGCAGTCATGGGCATGTCTCCTTCGTGTGTTAGGATTGCAACTCGTCGAGGAGGGCTTGCAACTCGCGCATCCACAGGCTTACGGCTCGTGCATAAGCGTTGAGGATGTCCACGTCCTCCTGACTGGCGGTGGCGAAGAACGAGACGGCAGCGGAGTCTGGATCGACCTCGCCCTCCTTCACCACAAACGCTTGCACCACTGGCAGCGCATTCTTTTCGGCCAGCCAGCGCTGAATGAAGGTTCCCGCCTGTTCGGACAAGTGACGCCAGCGCACGTCCAGGTGGTGGAGGCGTGCCTGGTGTGCTGAGGAGAAGCGGGTGGCTGTTGCACGGAGGTGCTGCATGGATTCTTCGAATCCGGCGATGGTGGACGCCAGGGAATACATGTCCTTGCGGGTCTGGACGAACCGCTCCTGCATCTGCTGATAGGCTTGGCCCCAGAGTTTCATCCCCCATTTGATGAAGGGTTTGAGTTTTGCTTTCCAGGCTGCATCGGCGACGCGGCCATAGACATTGCCAAACCAGGCGGCAAGTCCAAAGGGATAACGGAAGGTCCAGACGCATCGCTGCTGTGGCTGCCGTACGAGAAAGCAGCGCATCTCGTCGTGCAGCAGGATGTGGCGCACTCGGCGCATTTCCAAGGAGTGGTCGAATCCAAGCAACCGGCTAAAGTACACCGCTGGGACGTAGGGCATGTCCTTCTCATCAAGGATTACAGGTACCTCAATGTCGAGGTAGGGAGCGTGAATTGTTGGTTGTTGCTGGCCCGCTGCGAGGTCTCCTTCTGCTCGTTCATTCATCCTCGTCGATGGTCTCGGCCATACGCACGGTTCGCTCTAGCGTGCCGAGTCGTTTCTCAAAGCGGAGCAAACTCATGCGCACTCCTGCCAGTTCAGTATCGTATTGGCGGATTTTGCTGAGATAGTAGGCGCGCATTTGGGCGGGGCTAATGGCGCGTGCATCCGTCGCGTCCCCGCGCAGAAGAATATCGGCTGCATCGAACAGGGCTTCTTGAAAATCGAGCAGGCCATCGCGCAATTCAGGGCGGATGTTGGTGGCATTGATGGAGATGGTCGCTAACCACCACCCAATCGCATTGATTCTGAGGCAAGTCGTCGGGTGGGTTCCTCCCTTGGGATAGGTCAAGGCAAACTCGCGGAGCCGTGTCTGCAAGATCGGATCGGCGCGCAACCGTCGGATTTGTTGTTGGTGGGTGATACCAAGATAGGTACATAACGCGCGCAACGGAATATAGATGGTGGCATCGGCATCACAGGCAACGGGTAATCGTGCGCCCCATTGATAAATTTCAAGGATATCCTGTACGAACGGTTGCTCTACACCATGACCTACATCCGCATCGTCGAACTCGACTTGGATACGCTCGCCGACTTTCCCAAGTCGCCCTTCCATGTGGGCGATGGTTGCGTGGACTCCGTGAAAGTCGCGAGCGATCTGGCGCGTAGTGGGATCGTCAAAGAGCGAAACCGTGGCCAGTCCGCCACGTAGCTGATCATCAGCAGCCAGGAGCAGCGATTCCTGGAAATCGAGCAGACTTGTTCGCAGCTCCGCTCGAATATTGGCATTCGCAAGCGAGAGGGTGGCCAACCACCAGCCAATAGCGTTTAGTTTGAGACAATTGGTGTTCTGGGTCCCTCCGCCTCTTGCTCCTGCTGAGATGCTGGGAACCGGGAAGATCTGAAGCCGTTTGGAGAGGATGGCATCGGCCTTGATTCGCTCAACAGCCCCTTGCAGAAGTGCCACTTCCTACGATGATATATGGTGACGATGCCCAAGCCCGGCAAATCTATTTGAGGACTGTTTTCCTGCGCTGCCGGGGCCGAATAATTGATAAGTTTTCTTGCTATTGGAGCATTTCAGAATGAAATTGGAAGTCAGCAGTAATGACGTGCAAGCTCTAGAATTAGCGGGGATGATGGGTAGTTATATCCAACCTTTTCAGCGGGCATTCGCCCTAAGAGAGTCTTTGTGAAATGTTCGCGGTATGGGTTGTCGCACTTGCTTTTGCCACCTATAGTCTCTGTTATGCCAATGCGGCTGGGACTTCTCACCTGAGAATTCCCGCAGGTACAGATACATGCGCAGCTTAATCCTGAGAGGACACGGTTCAATGCAGACAATTCAGCAAAAGTTTGGCCGGTATATCGTCGTCGGCGCATTCGCGCTGGCCGCCGGTTTCATCGCCCTTGGTGCGGGCGCTACGCCCGCTTCAGCGCATACAGTGCAACATCAGAACGTGGTCACGCAAGTGACGCATACGAGCCAGCAGGGTAACGGCAACGGTAGCGGCAATAGCAACTGCGGCTGCAACAGTGGCTATGGCAACGGCAGTGGCTATGGCTACAATAACGGCTACGGTGATGGCTATGGCTACAATAATTGTGGCTGCAACAATGGCTATGGCAATGGCGGCTATGGCTATGGTTGGGGCAATGGCGGCTATAACAATTGCGGTTGCAACAGCGGCTATGGTTATGGCAGCGGCTATGGTTATGGCAGCGGCTACGGTAACGGCGGCTATAACTGCGGTTGTAATGGCAGCTATGGCTACGGCAACAGTGGCAGTGGTCACAACGGTTGCACGAGCAGCAACAACAACCACAACGGCAGTGGTCACAACTGCGGTTGCAACAGCAACGGTAGTGGTAACAGCAACGGCACCTATGGCTACAACGGCTAAGGTGCCGTTTCGTTTAGCAGAAGTGGTTATGCTAAGGGCATTCGCCCGCACAGGTTCCCTTCAGAGTGAGGGGAACCTGTTTTACTAGGTCAGTGTATTTGCGTCAGATGAAGCCCTCGTCGCCGACTAAGCGGCCATCACGTTGGGCGAAGGTAACGGAGGTGGGTTCGGTCGGCGCGAAAGAGATGGTGCTCTGCGCCCACGCCCCATATTGTAGATGCAGCAGCTTGCCCGTGTCCGTCACCGCCTAACCGCCGGTTGGCGAATCCAGTGCCATGCCATAGATCGCGTCGCCCGTGGTAATGGGCGAGGGCGCGAGCGTCCAGGTGCTGTTCTGAAGCCGCGCGATGGAGCCAATGTCGCCGGACGGCCCAGCCAGCATTTGCCGTCGTCAGAGCCACACTATACAGACTCGCCTGGGCCAGGCTCGCCGACTGCCGCCACAATCCACCGATGCCGATTCTGCGACGTTGCCACAGTCCCGGTCTTTTTGCACAGCCACATTGCCTTTTCGAGCGTGTTGTGCTAGGATATGGCTACCAGCACAACACGAGGCGCACGTGCGACCACCACAAGGCGGAGCAGAGACATGGCCGTTCCAACTGAAAAACGCCGGCGCGGGATGTTCCGCCATATCCGCCTGATGTTCCAGCGTGCGACCAATACGTTGCCGGCGCATGGGGAGCCAATCTATCAAGCGCACGAGAAGATGAACGCCGGTATGCTGGACATGCCAGCCAGCGAGCGCCGCTTCGCCCTGAAAGAGATGCTGCAACGCATCGGCTACTTCGCGGCGGAACGTTTCTTGGTGCAGGAATTCGTGCGCGGCGCGCACGACAAGAGCAATGCCTTCGCCCGCGAGGCGGCGGCGTACCGCGCCATCCTGCTGCGCGACGGGCAGAGCGCCGACAAGCCGAACACCCCTGCCGCGCTCAGCGACCTCCTCGCGCGCAATCCCGCCATCGACAGCAAGCTGCCGGCAGACTGGGAGGCGACGCTGCCCAATAAAGATGTCATCCCGCCCTTCCAGCTCGATCCCGCGATGATGCAGCACCTCGAATTCGCCCGTTTCCTGCTTCAGCGCGGCATCTATAACGAGGGCTTCGACGCCACCGAATTGCCCCCCCACTACCGCAACCCCGACGACTATCCGATGGGCGACGACAAAAAGTAAGCGGCCATGCCTGCCTGTCATGTCATCACCGCACCTGTTAACCGGAGGACAGCCATTCCTGTCTGTCACCACGGCGGACAGGAATGTCCGCCCCACGATGACCTGTTGCTACGGACGCGCTGCATCATAACCCTATCAATGCCGATCACTTGAGGAACTCGACCAGCGTCGGCTCGATGCTGCGCGCATCCACCGCCAGGGCGGCTTGATAGACAGTGTTGGCGGTGGCCATCTGCGTCGTCAGGGCGGCGATATCGGCATCGGCATCCAGCGAGAGGGCGCGTTGCACCTCGGTGCCGATGCTCTGCAACTGGGTCAGGTTCGCTTGCACGGCGTTGCTCTGCGCGCCGAACTGCGCTTCCTGGCCGCTGAGCAGATTGATCACATTATCCAGCGCGCCGATATCGTTGCCCAGTCCCGTCGTGGTGGGCGTGAAGGTGAAGTGGTCGCCGTTGCTGACGACGAGGCCGGCATTATAGCTGCTCTGTGTCCACGAGAATGCCAGCCCGTTGCCGCCGTTGAAGGTGGTGGTCGTCGGATAGGTGAGCGCCGTGATGCCGCTGATATTTTGGCCCGCGCCGCCCGCCGCCGCAGTGAAGCTGAACTGGTCGTTCGCCTGCGCCGTTCCCCCGCCGAAGCTGACGACCAGGGAGGGCGCGACGGTGAATTGCGGCGGCGAGCCGACGCCGGCCACCGGCGCGCTCCAGGTGACGCCGCCATCGGTGGATGTCGTGATGGTCGCGGGCGTACCGCCGGGCGCGACGCTGGCGACGCGCACCAGATAATTCGTCGTCGGGCCGGTATAGAGCGTGGCATTGAAGTTCAGCCCCTCCGCCGCCGGCTTGGCCTCGTTCGCCATGATCGTCGGGCTGTAGGTGATGCCGCCATCGGTGGAAACTTGCACGCCGATGACATTATCGTTTACGTCCAGTTGCGCCGCGCGCACGGTAATGGTGGGGTTGCCGGGCAGCGTCGAGGGACTGGTGATCGCTACTTGCTCGTTACCACTGTTTTTCGTCGCCAGCGTGGTGAAGGCCGAGGCGGGGCCGGGGCCACTGGCGCTGATCGTGAACTGATCGCCCACCGCCGGGTTCAGCGCGCCGTTGGTGAAGCTGGCCGTCATGCCGCCCGGCAGCGCAAAGGTGGGAGGCGTCCCCACGCCGGCCACGGGCGTCCAGGGGGCGCCGCCGGTCGTGGCATATTGGATGCCGGTGATCTTGCCTGCCGTCACGCTCGTCACCTGCACGGTATACGTCGCCGCCGCGCCGGCATATGTGCCGGTCAGGCCCAGCGTCGCCGTGCCGGTGTTCGAGGCCGGCGTGAAGGCGGTGGATGTGTTGAGGTGCTGTTCCAGGTTGGTCAGCGCGGTGAAGATGCCGTTCGTGCCGGTGAAGATCGCCGTTGGGTCGGCATTGACGCGCATGGTGTAGCCGGGGCCAAGCTGGTGCGAGATCGCGCCCGTGTCGCCGGCGTAACCGCCCTGCGCGTTGAAGGGTGTCGTTGTCACCTGTGTGCCGGCGAAGATCGCGCTGGATCCATACGTGGTATTGCCGATCTGCACCACCTGCTGAATGAGCTGGCTCACCTCCTGGGCGATGCCGCTGCGGTCAGTGGCGGTGTTCGTGTCGTTCGCGCCTTGCACGGCCAAGGTGCGGGCGCGAGCGGCCACGTCGCTGAGTTGCTGCAACGCCGATGATGTCGTTTGCAGCCAGTTCAGCGCCGTCTGGGAGCTGCTCTGGTCCTGCTTGTTCCAATCGCTCGTCGCCTGCATATCCACGGCATACGCGGTGCCAGCAGGGTCGTCGCTGGGCTGGTTGATGCGCTTGCCAGATGACAACTGGCGATCCAACGACTGGATGTTTTGGTAGGTGTTCTCCAGATTATCGATGATGTCGTTGGCAATGGTAATGGGCGTGACGCGCATATACGGGCTATCCTTTCCGCTTAGTTCCCCAGGCCCATGTGGTTGACGATGGTGTTGAGCATTGAATCGACGGTGGTGACGACGCGGGCGGCGGCCTCGTAACTATGTTGGAACTGAATGAGCAGAGTCATCTGCTCGTCCTGGTTGACGCCGCCGACGGCCTGGCGCTGCGCCGTCAGGCTCTGCATCACCGTCGCTTGCGTCTGGTTGTTATTATGCGCCAGTTGCGCGTTCGCTCCCATCGTCGTGATCACATTCTCGTAGCTTTGCTCGATGGTGAAGCCGGGCAGCGGCGAGCCGACCGCGCCGACGGCGGAGCGCAGATTGGAAATCGCCTGGGCGTTCGCGCCGTCGCCGACCGCGCCAGCAGTCGCCGCCATGATCGCCTGGGGATTGGCGACAATCGCCGGGTCCACGGTGATGTTGGCGGCGGTGACGGTGCTGACGGCGGAAAACGGTGCCGTCAGCGCCACGGCAGGCGGGGTCACGTTGAAAAACGGCTTGCCGGTGTTGCCATTGAGATCATAGCCCGTGGCGTGTTGGACGTTGACATCCTGCGCCAGTGCCTGAGCGATGTTGTTGAGTTGGCTGATCAAGCCCGTGCTGCCGCCGATGACGCTGTCGCGCATCTGAATCGCCGCGCCCAGCGTGCCGCCGATGGGGGCGGGCTGCGTGGGAAACAGCACCGGGTCCATATATGCTAGGCCGTCGGCATAGGTTGGCACGCCCATCGTCACCGCCAGCAGCAGGTTCGTGCTGGTGCCGCTGACGAGCGGCGCTTCGCTGGGCCGCGCCACTTGCAGGGTGGTCGCGCCGGGAACTTGCGTCGCCAGGTTGACCGTCACCGTGCCGTTGGTCTGCGTCGTATACGTGATGGGGACGATATTGCTGAGTTGGTCCAGCAACTGATCGCGCTGGTCCAGCAGATCGTTCGGCTGTTGGTTGACGGCCCCGACGGCGCTGATCTGCCCGTTCAGATTGGCGATCTGCGTGGCGAGGGAGTTGATGGTGGTGACATCCGTGCCGACATATTTGTCCGCCGTCTGCTGGGTCTGGGTCAACTGCTGGGCGTCGCTGTTCAGCGTGGCGGCGAGCGCGCTGCCGTTCTGTTGCACCTGCGCCCGCGCGCCCATGTTGGTCGGGTCGTCGGCCAGCGCCTGCCAGCCATTCCAGAAGGCTGAAAGCTTCGCGCCCAGGCCGGTGCTGGAAGGTTCCGGCAAGATGCCCTGCACCTGGGTATATTGCGTGTCGAGCGTGGCATATTGGCCGGCGTACTGGTTCTCGTAGCGGAACTGTGTATCCAGCAGCGCGTCGCGCCCGCGCCCGATCGTCGTCACTTTCACGCCGGTGCCGATCTGGCCAGGACCGACAGTGTTCATCATCGACGGCACGGTATAGGGTGGCGTGGCTTGCAGGTTCGCCGTCTGCAAGGAATAGCCGGGAGTGCTGGCGTTGGCGACGTTGTGGCCGATGGTTTCGAGAGCGATCTCGTCCGATCCCAACGCGGTGTTAGCGGTGTTGAGCGCGGTAAAAATGGTGGTCATGAAACTCCCCTCCTTGGAAGTGGCATGGAATCAGGCCCGATAATCACAGATGAGGCTGGGCCGTAAGTCGAGCGCGGCACCGCCCTGGGGTGTATAGGTCGGGTGGCGGGCGTGGCGAAGGGCGGCGGCGATCAACCCACCGTTCATTCGTTGCGCCTGGGTGATGATGTCGGCGTTGCGCGCGTTGGCACGCCGCAAACGGCTGACGCGCTGGCTGAGCGTGAGCGCCGCCGCATCCAAGCGGGCGCGGTACGCGGGCGATTGCACCCACCCACGCACATCCGCCAGCGTCGGCGGCTGGGCCAGGCCGTGGTGTCGCGCCCATCCGGCGCACATGGCGGTGCGCTGGCGTTCCAGCGCCTGGGCCTCCGCGATGACACGCTCTTTTTCCGTCACCAGCGCCGCCAGCGCGGCGAGATCTGCCCGCCCGATGGCCGCGCGCTCGCGCTCAGACAGATCCAGCAGGCGCTCATACAGCGCGCCCTGGCGGTCGAGGTTCACCAGCAGGTCGTCGAACGCGGGATCGCGCGCGGGGGGCGAGTTGTCTTCCAGCATGGGGTCGCTCCCTCGCCTCACTGCGCCGCGCCACCCAAGAGCTTCGTCGCCAGGGCGTCGGCATCAACCTCCGCCGGCTGGTTCGCCAGGCGCGCCTGGATGGCCGCGACGCGGTTCGCCCGCACCTCTGGCGTGCTGAGGGCGGCGGCCAGCGCCCGCGCGAAGGTCTGCGCGCCAGGCGAGAGCGCGATGACGGCACCGGTGGGCGTGGTGGCAGGCGGCGGTGTGGCGGCGGGATCGCTCCCCTGTGATGCGGGCGTGGCGGCGGCTCCCGTGGTGGAAGTGGCGCGATTGAGCGTGTCATGGTACGCATTGGTCGCGCGTTGCGAGGTCAGCTTGTCAATGGTCATGAGCGTGTTTCTCCCATTCGTCCGTGGCCGGGATACTGAGTAAAGGGCGCGATGCCTCTTCAACAGCTCTCTATCGACAGCATAGCGCGGAAACATGAGGGTGAATTTGCCCGTTCGTCCCCAAACTCGCACACAAGAGGCGGGAATGGGCGCGGCAAGGCAGCAGGGAAGTTGCAACACAGCGCATCCCATGCCACAATGAGAGGTAGCATTGTGAGCAGCAGAACTACCACCTGTAAGGGAGCGCCAGCAACTTATGACCACACCAACCGGGGCCGGCCAGGACGACATCAGCGTCTTTTTCCTGGCGGAAGGCGAGCAGCAAACCGCCGACGTGGCGGCGCAGTTGACCGCCTTCATCCACGCGGCGCAGCACAGCCTGGATATCGCCATCTACGACTTTCGCCTGGCAGACGCGGCGCGGCAGCGCATCACCGAGGCGCTGGCGGAACGGGCGGCGGCGGGCGTGCGCATCCGCATCGCCTACGATGCGGATAAGCCGGCGGAGCCACGGCTGGACGTGGGCATGGACCCCGCGCCGGGCGGCACGGGCGCGTTCGTGCAGGCGCTGGGCTATCCCTGGCGGCGCATCGCCAGCCAAAAGCTGATGCACAATAAGTATCTGGTACGCGACGCGGGGACGGCGCAGGGCAGCGTGTGGACCGGCTCGCTCAATTTCACCAACGACGCCTGGACGCTGCAAGAGAATAACGTCGTGCAGATTCGTTCCCCTTACCTGGCGGACGCCTATGCGCGCGACTTCGGCGAACTCTGGCGGTCGGGGACCATCGTGGCCAGCGGCGATTTCGACGGCGCACCCGTCGCGCTGCGCTATAATGGGCAGCCGGCGCAGATCGAGGCGCTCTTTTCGCCGGGACGCGGCAAGACCATCGACCACGACATCGCGCGGCTGGTGATTCAGGCGCAACGGCGCGTGCGCATCTGTAGCATGCTGCTCAACGCTGGCGCACTGCTGGACGCGCTGGGCGAGGTGCTGCGCGACGGCAGCGTGACCGTGGATGGCATCTATGATCGCACGCAGATGGACACGGTGCTGCACCAGTGGCAGGACGTACCCCACAATCACTGGAAGATTCGCGCCTTTCAGGATATCGTGCAGGCGGCGCGGCTGGTAGGTAAAAACTCCACGCCCTATAGCCCCACCAGCCGCCACGACTTCATGCACGATAAGATCCTGATCGTCGATGACACCGTCATCACCGGCTCCTATAACTTTTCGCGCAGCGCAGAACTGAACGCGGAAAACATCCTGCTCATCCACAGCGCGCCCCTCGCAACAACCTATAGCCGCATGATCGATCACCTGATGCAGAAGTACGGCTGAGTGCGCCTGGCAGCGTTGGGTATGCCACCAATCACGCCAGCTTGCTCACAAGACGTATTTCTTCGCGCCGGGGGCATTGGGGACATCCTGCGCATAGATGCCGTTCTCGTTGCGGTCGGGGGTCAGCTCCGCCGCACCGGTATCGCACACGAGCAAATCACCGATCACATCCGGCGTGATGCTATCCATCGGATAGATCTGCTCCGTGATCTCCGCCAGCCCGCTCAGGTCAGCCTGTGCGCCGCAGCCCAGCACGACGATGGTGGGCCGCTGCGCGCCGCGCAGCGCCTGCAACGCCCGCGCCGGTTCGCGCCAGTTGTCCGTGGCATGGCCGGCAGTGAGCAGGAAGACAACCGGGCGATAATCGCCACCCTCGAAGGCCGTTGGCGCGACGAGATCCTGGGTGATCGATTGGTGGAGCAGCGCGAGCGCCGCACCCAGCACCGCGCCCGCCCCCGTCGCGCGCAGTTGCGGTGGCGTGAAGGCATCGACCGACGTGAATTCATCCTGCTCCGCCGTTTCCGCATAACGGATCGTGCTGATGCGCCCGATCTGGCGGAGCGTCGGCGCTTTGTTCATCTCGCGCCACACCAGTTCCAACCCCTCGTTGACCGCGACGACCGGCGCACCGGCCATCATGATCGAGCAATCCAACAGCACATATACCGGCAAACGCCATCCCTGTAAGCCACCCTGGCTGGGGTCAACCATCACCGATCACCTCTCGCGCGCTACCTCACTATTTGCCGTCAGTTTACCCAACCACCGCTCAAATGTCAACGTTGCTGAAATCTGGTGGTTGCCGCCAAGAACAACGCAAAGCTGCTAATCTCTAATCTACCCACCCCTTGACATCCGCCGGGGATTCTGGTATACTAGCCCTCGTAATCGTTTCTTTTCCCCCTTTTAAGGGTGAGCAGGCGAAAGGAGGCACAGGGTATGGCCATTGTGAGAGAGAGCGCGCGCCCATGTGCCAGCACTGCTCCCCGCCGCGCCAGCTAGCGCGGCGTATTTCCCCGTTGCTGCCGTGGGCCGGAATGGTTCACGGTATTTTTGTCTCCGCGCCAAGCAAGATGGCTGTAAGGATGCAGGGTAATGCACCTGCGCATTGCCCATTCCATCGTCCCTGCCTGCGCGGACTGGCGCTCACCTTCCCTGAACCATCCTCCGTGCCTGTGGTGTGTTGACGGTTGCCTGACCGTTGTTTACCGTAAGTGATCACGCTGCAAAGGAACACCACACGTGCCACAGAGCAATTTCGCATTCGACCAAACCGACGACGAGCACGACGATCTGCCCCTGGCCCATGCGGCGCGGCACCGCAAGCCGGCCCCACGCAAGCATTGGACCGAGTTTTCCGAGGGCGAACAATTGCTGGACGCCTTTACGATGACATATCGCCCCGCGCGCTATGAGGAAGGCTGGCTGAAGTCGTCGCTGCGCGATCTCTTCACGCAGCAATACATCAGCGATGTGTTGGCGCTGGTGAAGGGCGGTAAAGAGGCGAGCGTCTATCGCTGTGCCGCACACCCGCGCATGGGGATGGAATGGCTGGCGGTGAAGGTCTATCGCCCGCGCATGTTCCGCAACCTGCGCAACGACAAAATGTACCGCGAGGGCCGCGCCATCCTCACCAGCGATGGGCGTCCTGTGAAGCCGACGGATGATCGCCTGTTACGCGCTGTCGGCAAGAAAACCGATTTCGGCGTGCAGGTGGAGCATACGTCCTGGTTGATGTACGAGTTCACCACGTTGCAGCGCCTCCATGCGGCGGGAGCCAGCGTGCCGGCCCCCGTCGCCACCGCCGAGAACGCGATCCTGATGGGCTATGTCGGCGACGCACAGCGCGCCGCGCCGACCCTGCACGAGACGACCATCCCCGCCGAGGAAGCGTCCACGATCTTCGCCGAGGTCATGCGCAACATCGAACTGATGCTGGAACTGGGTATCATCCACGGCGACCTTTCGGCATATAACATCCTCTATTGGGAGGGGGCGATCACGCTCATCGACTTCCCCCAGGTGACGGACAGCTATGCCAATCGCAGCGCCGATTTCATCTTACGGCGCGACATCACGCGCGTCTGCGACTACTTCGCGCGCTGCGGCGTGGCCTGCGATTCCGCCGCCATCCTACACGATCTGTGGGAACGCTATGTCGCCCCGCACCGCGAGGCATTCCTGCCGGATGTGTAACACCCTTGGCGGGTGATCCGTAAGGATAATGGAGGACAACCATTCCTGTTTCGGATAATCAATCTGGGTAACGGAGGACAGACATTCCTGTCTGTCCGGCCTCGATGGCCGCAGTCTTTACTCGAAAGGGGTGTAAATCTATGACGGATACAGTCTCCACAGCAAGCAGACTTTTAGGGCGGATTTCCTATCCGCATCTCGCCCTCATGGTTATTGTATTTATTGCATTACAACTATGGTAGCTTCAAATATTACAAAAGATCGCCGATATTCAAGATGATGTTATCTTGTTCCATCTAGGCCGTTGAGTATGATATGGCCTACATATCAGGCTGTTGTGCACCACCGGTTCGTAAGGTAAGTACGTCCACCACAAGCAAGCAGATCGGCACATCACCACATGCGCGAGCATGCGTGCCATAATCTGCAACCATCCTGAAATGCTACCGAACAGTGCGCCTTACCGACCGTGCAACCCTGATTAGTGGCTATAACTGCCTCTGTGACATTCACATGTAGGCAGTTCGGTGCTGGATCAAGGTGTACCCATTTTGATCAAGCGATGGGTACTTTCAGCGCAGAAAGGACGACTCATGCGCAAACTGGCACACTCGCGTATCGTCATCGGAGCGGCAAGCATTGTGATGATTGCCGCAGTCGTGGTTGGTGGCCTCCTCCATTTCCTCAGTGCCGCCGCCGCCGGCGTCACCTACAACTCCCATCCCGTGAGCGTCAATCCGCAGCGGGAACCGGCAGGTAAGCCAACCGGCCATGTCTTCGGCTGCCAAACCCAGACGGACCCCACCTCCATCGTCTGCTACAGTCCGGAGCAGATGCGCAATGCGTATAACATCACGCCGTTGCTGAAGGCGGGCATCACCGGCAAAGGCAAGACCGTCGTCATCATCGATGCGTACCAGAATCCTCTTATGGTGCAGGATCTGGCGAACTTCGACACCACTTTTGGTGTCGCCGCGCCGCCGCAATTCACCCAGATCGCACCTGATGGGCTGACCCCTTTCGATCCCAATGATGCAAATCAGGTGGGCTGGGCCGGCGAGATCGCGTTGGATGTGCAGTGGGCGCATGCCATCGCGCCAGGGGCCAACATCGTGCTCGACCTGGCGAAGTCCAACCAGGATGTCGATATCCTCAGTGCGACGAAATATGCGGTGGATCATCACCTGGGTGACATCATCTCGCAGAGCTTCGGCGAAAACGAGTCGTGTGTTGACCCCAAATTGCTCAGCGCAGAGCATGAGATCTTTGCGGAAGCCACCAGCGAGCATATGACGATCTTCGCCTCCTCTGGCGACGAGGGTGCAGCGCAACAGACCTGCGACGGCAACTCCTGGACGCAGGCGGCATCATCGCCCGCGAGCGATCCCTATGTGACGAGCGTGGGCGCGACCGAACTGATCGCCTCGCCCGCATGCCGCGACGCCAGCATGAACGAGATTCCCTGCAAGTCGGGCGAAGCGGCTGGCACGTATGAGAGCGAGACGGCGCTCAACGAGCCGCCCGGCCTGTATACTGGCGGCAGCTTTTCCACCGGCGGCGGCTATAGCGAGATCTACCACGAGCCGTTCTATCAGTACGGCACGGTCCATCACGACTTCCAGCGCGGCGTCCCAGATGTCGCCTATAACGGTGCCATCGGGCATGGTGTCTTGGTGTCGTTCTTGCTCTTCGGTGGCTTCTACGTCTTCGGTGGCACGAGTTGCGGCTCCCCGCAGTGGGCGGGCATCGCGGCGCTGGCCGACCAAAAAGCGGGCCGCGACCTGGGCTTCATCAATGGGGCGCTCTATACCATCGGCCACATCCCCCCGCTGTACCACTCCGATTTCCACGACATCACCAGCGGCAACAACACGGTGCAAGAGCCAGATGCTAACAACAATCTGGTGACGGTGCAGGGCTTCAACGCCAGCCGTGGCTGGGATCCGACAACGGGCCTCGGCACGCCGAACGTGACGAACCTGCTTGCATTGCTTTTGCGGTATGACCACAATGGCAACGATACCTCCGCCATCAACCAACTCGGCAAACACTAGCACACCAGGCCACACGGCACGGGAAGGGGCGCATCCATTGCGATGCGTCCCTTCGCTTGATATTCCCGCTGGGGTGTCGCGCTTGATAAGAAATCTGCACGAGATCGGCGTGAACACCTTGACAAATCACCTAATATCTGCCATACTGAGTGCGCTACGATCTTTTCGGTGACGAAGAGACCGCAAGCGGGCAGTTATCCAAGTGGCTAAAGGAAACTGACTGTAAATCAGCCGGCGAGAGCCTTCGTAGGTTCGAATCCTACACTGCCCACCCGAATGCGTGTGTTGGCGCGTCGCGCAGCCCGTCGTTTTGGCAGCGCGTGCCACCGCAGCATACCGCGCGCGGCCGCCGTGAGTATGCTGGAACAGGCGCGTTCGAGTCTGGAATGCCCACGTGGCGCAGCGGTAGCGCACAATCTTGGTAAGGTTGGGGTCACGGGTTCGATTCCCGTCGTGGGCTCCAGTGAGTGTCCCTTCGCAGCCAGGCGGCATGCCTCTGAGTAGCCTGGCGCTGCGGTGGGACGTTTCTATGTCTTGCCACGAACACAAGCTAACAGTGGGTTGCCGGCGCATCCGGCAGCCGCAAAGCGGCCCGCAGCGATGCGGACCATGAGGAGGACTCCCAAGAGGCATTATGGCCAAGCAGAAATTTGTCCGCAACAAGCCCCATGTCAATGTCGGCACCATCGGCCACATCGACCACGGCAAGACGACCCTGACGGCGGCGATCACGAAGGTGATGGCTAAGGCGAGCAATGCTAACAAGTATATCGCCTTCGACCAGATCGACAAGGCACCCGAAGAGCGCGAGCGCGGCATCACGATCTCCATCGCCCACGTGGAGTATGAGACGGAGAAGCGCCACTACGCACACGTGGACTGCCCCGGTCACGCCGACTACATCAAGAACATGATCACCGGCGCGGCGCAGATGGACGGCGCGATCCTCGTCGTCTCCGCGCCCGACGGCCCCATGCCTCAGACGCGCGAACACATCCTGCTCGCCCGCCAGGTGGAAGTGCCGGCGATGGTCGTTTTCCTGAACAAAGTCGATATGATGGACGACGAAGAATTGCTGGAACTGGTCGAACTGGAAGTGCGCGAGTTGCTCACCAAGAACAACTTCCCCGGTGACGACGTGCCGATCGTGCGTGGTTCGGCGCTGAAGGCGCTGGAAAGCACGGGCGATCTGTCGCGCAACGACGAAGGGGCCAAGCCGATCTGGGAGCTGATGGACGCGGTGGATAGCTACATCCCCACGCCCCCCCGCCCGACCGACAAGCCGTTCCTGATGCCCATCGAAGATGTCTTCGGCATCAAGGGCCGTGGCACCGTCGTCACGGGGCGCATCGAGCGCGGCGTCGTCAAGGTCGGCGAGGAAGTCGAGATCATTGGCTTCAACGAGACCTCGCGCAAGGTCGTCTGCACCGGCGTCGAAATGTTCCAGAAGACCCTGGACCAGGGCGAGGCTGGCGACAACGTGGGCTGCCTGCTGCGCGGCGTGGAGCGCACGGACGTGGAGCGCGGCCAGGTGCTGGCGAAGCCCGGCAGCATCAAGCCGAAGACGAAGTTCTCCGCTGAGGTCTACATCCTCTCGAAAGAAGAGGGTGGCCGCCACAGCCCCTTCACCAACGGCTATCGCCCGCAGTTCTACATCCGCACCACGGACGTGACCGGCGCGATCCAGTTGCCAGAGGGTGTGGAAATCGCCATGCCGGGCGACAACATCACGATGCAAGTCGAACTGATCACGCCCGTCGCGCTGGAACAGGGCAGCCGCTTCGCCATCCGCGAGGGTGGCCGCACGGTGGGTTCCGGCGTCGTCGTCAAGCTCGACTAAGCCCAAACACCAGCGGTTACGGGGGAATCGTCCTTGCGGCGGTTCCCCTTTTGCCCGATCAGCGGGCCGCACCGCCGCGTCACAGACAGACAGGAATGGCTGTCCTCCAGATCCTGACAGACAGGAATGGCTGTCCTCCGGGTCTTCGTGGGGCGGACACTCCTGTTCGCCGCCCGATCCTAATAGCCCAATACTGTCGCTATTCGTTGGAAACGTAGACATTTGTTGTCCCATGCGATACAATGAATGCGATACCATCCCATGAGGAGTTGTACCAAATGGCCGCCAAAGCAAAAGAAAACCGGATTCTTGTGGCACTGGCTTGTTCGGAATGCAAAGAGCGCAACTACTGGACGATGAAGAATCGTAAGAATGATCCAGAGCGCCTCACCCTGCGGAAGTTCTGCCCGCGATGCCGCGCCCACCGCGAGCACCGTGAAACGAAGTAACCAAAGGGGGACACTACTGTGGCCAGCCGCATTCCCAATCGCGCCCGCCCCGTCCGCAACGATGCCGCGCCGGAGGACGCCATGAACGAAGACCAAGCTTTCGAGAGCGACGAGATCGCCGCTGAGGAAGACATGGGCAATCTGCCCGTCGCTATCAATACGCAAAATGTCGCCGCCGCGGCTTCCATCGCCGCCGCGCGGCGTCCTTTCGTGGAAAACTTGCCGCGCTGGATTCCGAAGTACCTGCGCGATTCCATCCTGGAATTGAGCAAGGTGACGTGGCCGACGAACAAAGAGGCGCTGAATATGACGACCATCGTCATTGTGTTTGCCCTTCTTTTCGCCGCCGTCTTCTTCGCCATCGACCTCGGCCTGACCACGTTGTTGCAAGCATTCGTCTCGAAGATCAATCCCTAACGCCTGGCGTTCACCAGAAGGAGCAATCAGCATGGCGACTAAACGCCGCGCCGCCGATGATGCGGAAGCCGAGGAGCAGACCGAGACCTCGGCGAGTGCCGCAACGGATCCCCCTGCTCCGAATGCCGATATGTCTAATCGCCGCTGGTATGCTGTTCACACCTATTCCGGCTATGAGAATAAGGTGAAGGCCCAGATGGAGGCGCGCGTCCAGACGATGCACGTTGCTGACCGGATCTTCCAGGTGCTCGTCCCCATCGAGGAAGTCACCGAGATCCGCAACGGCGAACGCCGCACCGTCAAGCGCAAAGTCTTCCCCAGCTATGTGCTGGTCGATATGATCCTGGATGATGAGTCGTGGCACTGCGTCAAGGGGACGCCCGGCGTCACCAACTTCGTCGGCGGCAACAATAATATGGAGCCGATCCCCCTGCAAGAGCATGAGATCGACGCGATCCTCAAGCAGGTCAAGAAGGTGGACGAGGGCGCGAAACCGCAAACCGTCATGCCAAAGTTCAAAATCGGCGAGTCGGTGCATATCATCGAAGGCCCGTTCGCCGACTTCATCGGTCAGGTCAGCGAAGTCCATCCCGAACATACCAAACTGACGGTGTTGGTCTCGTTCTTCAACCGCGAAACCCCCGTCGAACTGGATTATCTCCAGGTCGAAAAGGTCTAAATTAAACACAGATGAGGCAGGGCGGGCAACGCCCATATGACCTCTTGAGGAGTAGTTGTCGTCATGGCCAAGCGCGTTAAAGCGGTTGTCAAGCTGCAAATTCAGGCGGGCAAAGCGACGCCCGCGCCCCCTATCGGCACCGTGCTCGGTCCCCAGGGTATCAATCTGGTGATGTTCTGCAAAGAATATAACGAGCGTACGGCTCCGATGGCTGGCTCGGTGGTCCCCGTCGAAATCACCATCTTCGAGGACCGCTCCTTCACCTTCGTCACCAAAACCCCGCCCGCCGCCGATCTGTTGCGCAAAGAGGCCAAGGTCGAAAAGGGCAGCGCCACGCCGAATAAGGCGAAGGTCGGCGCGATCTCGAAGGCGCAATTGCGCAAGATCGCTGAGACGAAGATGAAAGATCTCAACGTCAACAGCGTGGAGGCCGCCGAGCGCCTCATCGCCGGCACCGCGCGCAGCATGGGCATCTCCGTCCAGGACTGAAGCCGCCGCTGTTCGCGCATATATCACAGCTATCTGCATACCGCAGATAGCTTTTTCGTGTAGCGCTCTAAATTCGACGCCTCCCTATTGAAATCTGCATCTAGCTATGGTATACTGAGGAAAGGTACGTAAGGAACGTACCATAGGAGCCGCTCAAAGGCTAGGTTGTTGTTCTCCCTCGGCGAAGAAGACCTCTTTTGGCGTTCCCAACTTCCCTTTGAGGGTACCTTAGCGGATGGGATCATCTGCTAGAAAGACTGGTTTTTCCCCTTGTATCAGGATCAGACGCTGCGCTGCCGCGATTGTGGACAGGACTTTGTATTCACCGCCGGCGAACAAGAATTTTATGCGAGTCGCGGTTTGAACAATCCCCCCTCGCGGTGTCCCGAATGCCGCGCGGCGCGCAAAGCATCCAGCGGTGGGAGCTATGGTGGCGGCGGCGGTGGTGGCATGCACCAGCGCGGCGAGCGCCAGATGTTCGACGCCGTCTGTGCGAGCTGTGGCCGGCCCACTCGTGTGCCGTTCCAGCCGCGCGGCGACCGCCCGGTGTATTGCAGCGAGTGCTACGAGCAGCAGGGTGGCGGCAGCCGCCGCTCTTCGCGCTACTAAACACATCACCGTAACGCCAAAAGATGGTGGGGACGCAGGCTCAGCCTGCGCCCCCACTTTTTGTATGCACCCCATTCGCGGTACCAAAAAAGCCGCTCTCTACGAGCGGCATGAAAAAGGGAGCCGATGGTGGGACTCGAACCCACGACCTGCTGTTTACGAAACAGCTGCTCTGGCCAACTGAGCTACATCGGCACAAATCGATTGGACATTGCTAGTATACCCCACCTGCTGCTGAAAGTCAACACACCCATCCTGCGCTAGCCTGAAAGGGTATGAGACCAATTTCGGGTAAAGACAGTGGCCATCGAGGCCGGTCAGACAGGAATGTCTGTCCTCCGTGGTTGTGGAGAATGGCTGTCCTCCATGTGATCGTTATAACAGACAAGCATGGCTGTCCTCCCTTACCCATATTGATTATCCGCAATGGGTATGAGACCTGCGACAGCGGCAGGGGAAAACCTAGCTACCTCCCACCCACCAGCCGCCGTTGCCACGCGCAAGCATGTGATGCAGCATGATCGAGCCACGTGATACAATGAATTGAGCTTCAAATGGTGGGGGCAAGGGCGATGGCGATCACTGATGACATGGTAGGCACATGGCTGGATGCCTTGGCGAGCGGCGATCCCGCGCCGGGGGGCGGCGCGGCGGCGGCGCTGTGTGGCGCGCTGGCGGCGGCGCTGGTGAGCATGGTGGCGCGTTTCACCGAGGGCCGGCCCAAATATGCCGATGTGCAAAAGCACGTCCAGACGATTCTGAATAGTAGCGAGCGGGCGCGCAAGATGTTGGTGGAGCTGATCGAGGCCGACGCGCGGGCCTTCAGGATGGTGGCGCTGGCCTACAAAATGCCCAAGAGTACCGAGGAAGAACGGGCGCAACGCGACGACCTGATCCAGCAGGCGCTCACCAGCGCCACCGACGTGCCGGTGATGGTCGCCGAGATCGCGCGTGAAGTGCTCACGATGGCGCAACTCATCGCGCAGATCGGCAACCGCAGCGTGCTGGTGGATGCTGGCACCGCCGCATACCTGGGCATGGCGACGATCAACGCCGCCGCGCTGAATGTACACGAAAATTTGCGCACCCTGCACGACGAGGTGCATGGCCATGCGCTGCAAAAACGCCTTGCGGCGGCGACCGACGGCGTGGCCGAACTGGTCAATGAAACCTTGGAGATCATCGCCATGCGCACGCAGGGCCAGGGCTGACGCGAAGGGGAAGTACCAGTGAGCGCCGCCATTCTGGATGGTCGAGTCTTCGCCGCCGAGATCCAGCGCGAATTGCAGGATCGCGCTGCCGCGCGGCGCGTGGAACTGGGCTTTCAGCCCTCCCTGGCCATCGTCGTCATCCGCGATCACATCGGCGAGAGCGCGTCGGACGTGTATGTGCGCCAGTTGCGGCGCACCGCACGCCAGGTCGGCCTCAGCAGCCGCGTCCTCGAATTGCCGACCTCCGCCGACGCCGCTGAACTGCTGGCGCTCCTCGCGCGGCTCAACGACGACGAGACCGTTCACGGCATCATCGTGCAATTGCCGCTGCCGCCGCACATCGGGCGCGACGTGTTGCTCGATGCCATCAGCCCGGCGAAGGACGTGGACGGTATCAGCGCCACCAACGCCGGCAACTTGTTTCTGAACTTGCCCGCGCTCGTCCCCGCCACCTGCGCCGCGGTCATGGAATTGCTGGACCGCGCGGAGATCGACCTCGACGGCCAGCGCGCGGTGATCGTCGGCGCCAGCGCCGTCGTGGGCCGGCCCCTGGCGCTGATGCTGCTGCATCGCAACGCCACCGTCACCGTCTGCCATATTTACACCCAAGACCTACCCAGCTTCACACGCCAGGCGGATATCCTGGTCGCGGCGGCTGGCGTCCCCAAGCTCATCAAGGCCGATATGGTGCGGCCCGGCGCGATCGTCATCGACGTCGGGATCAACGTGCTGCCGGACGGCCAGGTGGTGGGCGATGTCGATTTCGATAGCGTCTATGATATCGCTGGTGCGATCACGCCGGTGCCTGGCGGCATCGGCCCCCTGACGAATCTGATGGTGTTGCGCCAGACCCTCCACCATCTTACGACCACTGTTTGAGAATAGTACCATGAGGACATGTGTTTTACCCGCGCAGGAGGACGACTGACCACAGTGCCGAGAAGTACCCTCCAGTCCGCGTCGGCGGACTTTGTGGCGTAGCCCCTAGGCGCGGTTTTAACCGCCCGCTCGCCCATCAACGTGTCGTGTGAATCGTTCGCTATTTGCCTATTCAAGAGGTGCCAGCATGTATCAGAATCCCGCGTTCGGCCAGAATCCCGCCTACAATCAAGCGCCCCAGCCCATCCCAGCCCAACCCGGCGCACCGGCGGATGAGACGCTCATCATCCATCATATCTCTGATCTGCATCGCAGCCGTGCCGCCGCCGGGCGCAGCGCGCTGGATGCCTATGCGCAACGCATGCAATATGTGCCGCAGGAACAGCAACCGAACGTTATCATCATCACCGGCGATCTGACGTTGGCCGGCACCCGCGACGAAATGCGCGAAGTGGCGAACGAGATTCGCAATCTGGCGCGGCGCTGGGATGACCTCGCCCGCCGCCAGCGCGTCTTCGTCGTCCCCGGTCCCCACGACATCGATTGGGCGAATACCTCCGACCGCAGCCCCAGCCTGGAAGCCTTTGTGCAAGAATTCTACAGCTTCTGCATTCCCGTTTTGCTGAAACAACAGGGGCAGGTGCTGACCAGCGGGGAACCCTATGCCCAGCCCGGCAATGAGCGCTACTTGATCTATCTCGTCAACACGTGCTATACACCCGAAACGCTGCCGCAGCCGCTACCCAAGCCGCTGGATGACCTCGTGAAACGTTACCGCACGCTCTGGAGAGATCGCGCCAGGGCGAACACGCGCCCGCAGGGCCAGTCCGACGAGGAGAGCAATCGCCAATTCCTGAAAGCGACGGAAGAGTTGATCATACCGGATCGCGGCGTGGTACGCACCGATGATGTCAACCGCTTCCTGACCACGCTGCCGGGCATCCGCGTCGATGACACGACCTTCGCCACCTCGTATCCGGCGGACGAGCAGGCGGGCTTGCTGAAGATCCTGGTGACGCACCACCCGCTGATCGGCTTCACCGGGCGGAGCGGGCGCGCTTATGGGGCCGCGCAGGATGCCGGTGCGCTGGTCCAGGCGGCGCGGCGCTTCAACTTCCAGATTGCCTTGCACGGCCATACCCACGAACCCCACGTCCTCACCGACCAGGCCATCGACGCGGTGGGCCTGGGCGGCGGCGATGTGCCACTGCACCAGATCGGCGCGGGAACCCTGAGCGGCGGCCCCTTGGATTCGCCGGCTTTCAACGAACTCGTCGCCGTCCGTAACCGCACCACAGGTCGCTGGACGCTGAATTACGCGCCGATCAACCTGCTGAGCTACGATCCCACTCGCAAGCCAGCATATTATACGTTCCCGCTCTATAACATCGCCGGCATGGGGACGCCCGCCCCCGTCCGCCAAGACGACCCCGCCGCCGAAACGCGCGCCAAGTTCGAGAGCAGCCTGCGCGTGGCGCTGCGCATGCTGGCCGAGGAGGTCGAGAACGACGCCGTGCAGGATATCCCCATGCGCCCGTTGGCGACGATCAAGGAGGCGATCAAAGATATCGTTTTCGCCGGCATCGAAACGCGCATCGGCCTGGCGCTGGTGCAGCGCCAGTTGGACGGCAGCACGGTGCTGGCGAACAAGTACATCCTGCCCGACATCCAGGTGGACGATCAGTATATTCACCCGTTCACCTATCCCGACACGGTGGCGGCCTGGTCGCTGATCATGGGCGAGCCGATCATCTATCCGACGCAGGTGCGCGGCGTGACGACGCCGATCAACTATGATTGGCTGCGCCGTAGCGGCAAGTATGACGCCGTCGTGCGCGCCCTGCGCGAGGCGGCCCAGCGCACCCCCGGCAACGCGCGCCTAAACGACCTGCGTACCAAACTGGAAGCCGGCACCCTGGCGATGAATGACATCTTTCAGCCGTGGCCCACGGGCGTGCCGCAGACGCGCTTCGTCTCGTTCATCTCCGTGCCGGTGCCGTTGCGCACCACGGCGGGCTACGCGCCGCGTCTGCGCGAATTGGGCGCGCTGAACGTCGATATCATCGATGCCGATCCGTCCCGCCCCGGCGCGGCCTTCACTCCGGAACGGGTGGATATGCTGCGCACGCTAGCTTACTTGATCGACGGCATCCTGACCACCGCCTATAAGCTGCACCGCCCCCGCGACATCTGGCAAAACCAGCGATTCTGAGGGAGATGGGACGGGAACACGAAAGCCACGAAATCGCACGAAGGCCACGAAAAAATTGAAAGCCTGATTTGGCTATCGCACAACAATCCTTTGGGCTTGCATCGCTTACCTTTCGTGTTTTTCGTGAACCTTTCGTGGCTTTCGTGTTCGGAAAACTATGTTAGGGAGTAAACGATGACGACCGGATCGCTGGATTGGTTCGCCGAGGTGCGCGCTTGCACTGAAGCGTTGGTGAACGTGCGCAGCGTCAGCCCCAGTGCTGACGAGTCCGCTGTCGTCCAGACGGTCGGCGAGTTGCTGCGGCGCGACGGTCTGGGTGCGGCGTATGCGGTCTGCGATCACGTCGCCATTCCGGGCGATCCCTTCGGGCGATGCAATGCCGTGGCATACTTGCCGGGCCAACAGCGCGCGACCGTTGTGCTGCTGGGGCATACCGACACCGTGGGAACGGAGGATTATGGCGCGCTGGAGTCGCTGGCAACCGACCCGGCGGCGCTGGCGGCACACGCGCACGACCTCATCGGCGACGACAGCGTGGCGGAGCCGGCAGACTGGCTCTTTGGCCGGGGCGCGCTGGATATGAAGAGCGGCGTCGCAGTGAATATCGCCGTCATGCGCCATTTCGCCCGCCAAGCCCTGGCCGGCACCCCGCCGCCCGTCAGCCTGATCCTGCTGGCGACGCCGGACGAAGAGACGCAATCCGCTGGTGCGCTGGCCGCGACCGGCTGGCTGGCGGACTTCCGCCGGCAGCACGACCTGCGCTATGTCGGGCTGATCAACACGGATTACGTCGCGCCGCGCTACCCCGGCGACCCGGAGCGCCCGATCTACACCGGCAGCGTCGGCAAGCTGCTCCCGCTCTTTTACGTCGTGGGCAAGGCGACTCACGTGGGCGATCCCTATGACGGCGTCGACGCCAACCTGCTCAGCGCCGAGATGGTGCGCGACCTGAGCATGAATCCGTTGCTGGTGGACCACGTGCGCGGCGAACAGACGCCCCCGCCCGTGACCCTGCACCTGGCCGACCTGAAGACGAGCTATAACGTGCAGACGGCCTTCGCGGCATGGTTTTACCTGAACGTGCTGACGCTTTCGACCACCCCGGAACACCTGCTGGCCACCGTGCAGCGCACGGCGCAACGGTCCCTGAATCGCGTGCTGGGCCGCCTGGGCAAAGATTATCGCGCCCTGCGGCGCGACCTCGCCGCGCCCCTGCCGCCCCACCTGCTCAGCGGCGCGGCGTATACCTACCAGGATGTCCGCCGCCTGGCGGAAGAGCGCGTGGGCGCGGCGACCGTGGCCCGCGAACTGGCGGCGGTGCGCCAGGAGTGTCCGGCGCGCATGGACAGCCGTGAAGCCACGCTGCGCCTGGTGGCGGCGCTCTGGCAACTCTCGGCGCGGCCCGCGCCCGCTGTGGTCATCGCCTTCGCCCCACCCTACTATCCCCACATCGCCCAGCAGCCCGGTCCCCTGCTGGAGGCCGTGCGCGCCGTCGCCGCGCGCCACGCGGACCAGGGCGTCGTCCTGCGCGAGTTTTTCCCGCTGCTCTCCGACCTGAGCTATATGCGGCTGGATGCCGCGAACCGCACCGAGGCGCTGATCGCCAACATGCCGCTCTGGACCGATGGCACTCCCGATCCCACCGTCGCCGGCTACTCCCTGCCCTTCGCCACGATCCACGACGCGCAAATCGCGGGCGTCGTCAACATCGGCGTCTATGGCTATGGTGGCCACCAGCGCGGCGAGCGCGTCTACATGCCCTATAGCTTCCAGACGGTGCCACAGATGGTCTACGAAACGATCCTGTCGCTGACAGAAGATGTTGTATAATACGCTAGAGATACTCAGCGGCCCCAAGGAGACATTTTGCGATGAAGTTCGGCATTCTCGTTTTCCCTGGCACGTGGAGCGACCGCGACTGGCACCATGTGTTGACGCGCACGCTAGGGCAGACGGCGGAATATATTTGGCACGACGACACGGACCTGCACGGCTGCGACGCGCTGATCGTCCCCGGCGGCTTCGCTCACGGCGATTATTTGCGCGTGGGTGCCATCGCGCGCTTTTCGCCGATCATGGCGGCGGTTGCGCGCTTCGCTGAGGCGGGTGGCTTGATCCTGGGCAGTTGCAATGGCTTCCAGATCCTGACGGAGGCGGGGTTGCTGCCGGGCGCGCTGCTGCGCAACGCCAGCTTGGCCTTCCGCTGTGAATGGGTGCATGTGCGCGTGGAGCGCACCGACACGCCTTTCACCAATGCCTGCGCGCCGGGCCAGGTCTTGCGCATCCCCATCTCGCACGGCGATGGCAATTTCTATATGGAGGATGCTGACCTGGCGGCGCTGGAAGCGCGCGGCGGCGTGGTCTTCCGCTATTGCGATGCGGCGGGCAATGTGACACCATCCGCCAACCCCAACGGCTCGCGCAACAACATCGCCGGCATCATCAACGCACGCGGCAATGTGCTGGCGTTGATGCCGCACCCCGAACGCTGCTGCGAGGCGGAACTCGGCGGCACGGATGGCCGTTTCATCTGCGACTCCCTGCTGGCGGCGCACGCGCCCGCCGCGCGGTGACGCCCGTGTTCCCGTTCCCTTGCGAGCATGCAGCGCGCTTAGACATCAACGGCCTGCGCCAGACACGCGCCCTGGGCGAACGCCTGGGCCATGCCGCCGCGCCGGGTGATCTCATCCTGCTCACCGGGCCGCTGGGCAGCGGTAAAACGGCGCTGACGCAAGGCATCGCCGCCGGGCTGGATTGCGCCGATGTGATCAATAGCCCCACATTCACCCTGCTCAAAGAGCATCCGAACGGACGTATCCCGCTCTACCACTTCGATCTCTATCGCCTGGAGGATCCCGCTGAGATCTGGGCGCTGGGCTTCGAGGATTATTTCAGTGGCGCGGGGCTGAGCGTGGTGGAATGGGCCGAGCGCGCTCCCGCTGCCTGGCCGGCTGACTGGCTGTGGCTGGCGCTCAGTGTGACCGGCACATCCACGCGGCGCATCGATTGCTGCGCACGCGGCGCACGCGGGCAATTCTTGCTGACACAGTGCGCTGCGAGGTGAATCCGCTATGTTGCTTGCCATTGATACTTCCACCAGTTACGCCAGCCTGGCGCTGCTGGAAGGCTTTCGCCTTGAACGATGCCATGCTTGGCTGGTAGGCCAGCGGCACAGTGTGGAAATTTTTGCGGAAATGGATGCGCTACTTACCAATGGACACGCCCATGCGCCGCAACCGATCCAAGCGGTTGCCGTCGCCACCGGCCCAGGCTCCTTTAATGGCACGCGAGTCGCGGTAACGGTCGCTAAGACGCTGGCCTTTGTCTGGCAGGTGCCGCTGATTGGCGTGCCAACCCTCCACGGCATCGCCCAGGCTTACGCTGCCTCGCCAGACGACGAATTGGCCTTGATCGAGCGGGGGGTGTCCATTGTGGCACTGCTGGAAGCGGGTCGTGACGAACTGTACTCATGCTGGTATGATCTGGATGTACGCTCCGTTCCCGAACGCGCCTCGCCAGTGGTGTTCGTTCGCCCGCGAGGCACCATCACACTTGCCAAAGTGGATGAGATCGTGGCATCAGCACCGGCAGGGGTAATCGCGCTGGCCGGTGAAATGAGCGATGCGCACCGTAACACGCTGCACGCTGGTTTCGGCGCGCAACTGCTGGCTAGCAGCACTGCGCGTGTTGCCAGCGACATGTGCGCCGAGGGAATCGGCTTGCTGGCGCAAGCGCGTTTGCTGGCAGGCGAAAAGGACGATCCGCTGGCGTTGGAGCCGACCTATGTGCGTCGGCCCAACATCTCCACCAGCACGCGACATCCGGTGCCGGGCAACGGGTAGGAATGATTTTTCGAGAGGTTTGCATCCGTGCGTTACGCGATAGAGAAAATGACCCTGGCGGATTTGCCGCGCATCACTGAGATCGAGAAGCTCGCCTACCCGACCTCGCAATGGCCGACCAGCGCCTATCGACGCGAATTGCAGGAAAACACCTGGGCGCACTATATCGTCGTGCGCGACACGACCATCGCCGCGCGCTACCAACAACAGGCGCAGGTGAACGAATTACCGCGCCGGGGCTTTCCTTTCGGTTTCCGCCAGCCGTCCCCCGTTGCCAGCGAAGCGCACCTGCGTTCCATCGTCGGCTATGCCGGCCTGTGGCTGATGGTGGATGAAGCGCACGTCACGACCATCGCCACCCATCCCGCCGTGCGGCGGCGCGGCCTGGGCGAATTGCTGCTTGTCGCGCTCATCGACATCGGCTATGAGATCGGCGCGCGCTGGATGACGTTGGAGGTGCGCGTGAGCAACGAGCCGGCCAAGGCGCTCTATCACAAATACGGCTTCAAGATCGTCAGCACCCGCCCGCGCTATTACAGCGACAACAACGAGGACGCCTATATCATGTGGACCGACGAGATCACCCTGCCGGACTATCGCCAGATGTTCGCCGACCACAAAGCCCAACTCCTCGCCCGCCTGGCACAAGACGCCCCCGTCCCCGGCTAGCGCACGGCCCCACCCCCGGCCCCTCCCCATCTGCGGATGGAGAGGGGAGATCGCCAGTCCGCGCAGGCGGACTTCGTGGCCCACGGCCCTTAGGCGCGGTTTCAACCGCCCGCCGTCCCTGCCCCCGTCCCTGGCACATCATCAACCGCCCGCCGTCCCTGGGGTGGGATCATCCCCTGGTCAAGCGCGCCAGAACTTGCTACAATACATCGGACGAGCCATTCGCGCACTCAAGCACATTCTGAACGAAGGATACCATTGACCCTATGTTGCGTTTGCATCATGCCAGCTTATTCGCGCTGCTCACGCTGTTCCTTGGTGGCTGCGCCCTCAGCGGCACCAGCAGCAGTACGGCGACCACATCAGCCCCGCCCGCCCTGTATACCTTGCCTGGTGGTGGCGCGTGCGTGCAATTGGGCCGCGCGCCTCAGCCACCCTTTGCGAACGTGCAGGTGAGCCATGATAGCGCATTGGCACACAGCGAGCCAGAGCTGGCCGAAAACCCACATAATCCCTTGAATCTCGTCGGCGGCTCGAAGTTTTTTACCAACATCCAGCACTATGAGTTTCAGATCGGCACCTATGCCTCGTTCGATGGCGGCTGCACCTGGACGGATGGCGGTGTTTTGCCCGGTTTCAGCAGTCAGGAAATCACGTCGGATATCTCCTTCGGTTACGGCTCTCAGAATACCGTCTACGCCTCCGTGCTGGATACCGATAACAGGAATCAGAGCGGCCTGACCGTTTCGACCTCCACCGATGGCGGTAAGACGTTCGGCAATCCTGTGGCGGCGTATAACGACACGACCGGCGCGGTCTTCAGCGACAAACCGTGGATCGCCGTGGATGACACCGCCAGTCCCTATAGCGGCTCCGTGTACGTCGTCTGGTCGTATGATTACAATACCTATCGTGGCCACTCCTGTAACTCCAATACGATTGGCTGCCCGCAGGAAGTCGGCTTCGTGAAATCGACCGATGGCGGCAAGACCTTCGCGCCGGTGAAGCTCATCGAGGGCAGCGCCCCCTTCTGCACTAATCCCACGCTGGATCGCCCCAAAAGCTCCCATCAGTGCGACGCCGCGCTGGGCGCGACCCCCGTGGTGCTGCCCGACGGCACCATCGCCGTGATGTATGCCTACATCGACCTCAGCAATCTAGAGAATATCGCCACGCGCATCCTCGTCGTCACCTCGGCGAACGGCGGTGCCACCTGGTCCGCGCCCGTGCGCGTCGCCACGGTGCATGATATCCCAGACGATTTCCCCGGCGAGAATTTCCGCACGGCCCCGCTACCCGCCTTCGCCGCCGATCCGCAGACCGGCCAATTGTATGTGGCGTGGTCCGACGAGCAACACAACGAGTCCGACATCTTGCTGGCGACTTCAACGAACAAGGGCCACACATGGTCCGCGCCCATCAAGGTGAATGACGACCCCACCGGTACCGGCGCGCAGCACTTCCAGCAGCAACTCGCCGTCGCGCCAAACGGCGTGGTCAGCGTCACCTACTTCTCCACGCAAGTCGATCCGCAGCATAAGCTGATCGACACCTTCCTGGCGCAATCGACCGATCACGGCGTGACGTTTCAGCCGGCAATGCGCGTCACCACGCAATCCTGGGATCCGCGTGTCGATGAACCAACCGATCCCAATAATCAGGGCTTCATCGGCGATTATCAAGGGTTAGCCGCCGACAATCAATTCGTCCATCCTTTCTGGAACGACACGCGCACCGGCAAGCAAGATATCTTCACGGCAGCCATCCCCAGCGCGCAACCGTAAAAGCAGCACGGCCAGACACGCAGGCCAACGCAGGTGTACGCAGCACGTGAAGGCCGGCGGTGAACGGCGCGTTACTGGCAAGCCATCAATCTTCAGGCATCGGTTGGGGCAGCAGTGCTGGTATCATCTAGCGCGGCATCCTCAGCGACCAGCGGCGCGATGCCGGCGGCGGGCGTGCCGTTCGGCTCCATGCCGCCCAGTGCCAGCAAGGGCGGGGCGGCCTCCGCCGCCGATGGCGCAGCCCATGCCTGCCGTTCCACCTCAACCTTGGTATAGCGCAGGCGAATGCCCTGTGCGTCTACCGCCGCCACGGCGGCCAGGGGAATGGCGACATCGTGCGGGAAAAAGCGCCCCCAGCGTACGAGCAACATTGCCCCCTGCTCGCCCTGGTTATGAAAGGGGCTGACTGTCCCCAGCTTCACCCCACGCGCGTCGTACACCGGCGTTCCCTTGGCAAAGTGTCGCGCCTCCGCTTCACTGAGCGCCGTCTCCCAGATGAACAATGGATCTTTCATAACTCTACCTTTCTTGTGCAATGCGATGAGCATAACGGTATCTTCCATCGCCATGCAAACCGCAAGAACAAGACCAGGGGAAAACAAGGAGTTTATACCCATTTCGGGATAAGACGGTGGTCAGCGGGGCCGGACAGACAGGAATGTCTGTCCTCCGGATGGTAGAGTGATGACTCGGATTAGGTTTCATACGTCTATTTTGCGCCCGGCGATGAGCAGCTTCTCATCGGTGAAGGCGAGGATCTGGTCGTCGGCGATCTCGATATGGAAGGCGGCCTGCGCGGCAGGGCTGGAGTTGCGGAAGGCGGCAGCAAGGGCTGGCTGTTCTTCTCGTGGGACGAGCGCCCGCGCCACCCACTCGTCATAGGGATGGCGGCGCGCAAAGTGTTCGCTGGTGAAAACATCCAGCCCACTATCCTCGAAGAGTTGCCGCCACTCGGCTTCAGTATAGGAGCGCACATGCGAGGGATCGCGCATGAGTTCGACGCGGTTCATGAAGGCAGCCAGCGCGGGATCGTCGGGGACGACGCTATCGACGATGATGACGAGGCCGCCCGGCTGGGTGACGCGCGCGATCTCGCGCATGGCCAGCGGCAACGCGCTGAAATGGTGCGGCGCAATGCGCGAGGTGACGACGGCGAAGCTGGCGTCGGGCCAGGGTAGCGCGTGGGCGTCGGCCTGCGCCGTGACGAGATTATCGATGCCGCGCGTGATCGCGCCCGCTTCCACCTGCAACAGCATCTCCGGCGTCACATCGGAGGCGATGACCTCGGCGACATACGGTGCGATGGCGAAGGCGGTATGCCCCGCGCCCGTAGCGATATCCAGTCCGCGACCATTCTGTGCCTGCTCCGCCGCGACGAGTTCCCGGATGCGCGCCAGCTCGTCGCCGCGCGCGTGGCCCGCGCTCGTGGCATAGCCTGCCGCCGTCGCGCCGAACTGCTGCTGCACCCGCGCCACCTGCGCGGCATCCGCCAGCCCCGGTTTGTCGCGCCGCAGCGTAAAGACCTCGTTGCCGTGGGTGTCGCGTCGCAACAGGCCGCGCTGATAGCCGCGCCCCTCCCAGAATGCCAGCGCGGGCGCGTTCTGTGCCAACACCCCCAGGCCGATGCGCGTGATCCCCGGCTGATCGAAGAGATACGCTTCCAACAGGTCCGCCGCTGCCGTGCCATTGCCCCGCCGCTGATACGGTTGCATGATGATCAGCAGCGCGATCCACCCGCCGTGGGGCGGCGGCACCAGCGCCGTTTCCGCCGCGCCGATCAGCGTGCCATCGGCCAGGCTGATGCGCCAGATCTGCCCGCCCGGCAGGCTCTGCGTCTCCAGCATGTCGGCGCGCACGGCGTCCAGCGTCATCTCCGGCGTGCCGCTCCAGGCATTGAACTGCGCGTCGCCATTGAAGGCCGGCAGCAACTCTTCCGCCGCCTCCATCCCCACGCTCGTCAGGGTGATGCGTGCGTCGGTCAACTCAATCGTCATGCCGATCACCTCTGGTCATCATGAGCAATGTTAAAGAACAGTGAACGGAACGCGAAATGACACGAAATTGCCGCGAGATGACACGAAATAATTCCCTCCAACATTTCGCGTTATCTCGCGCCCGATCTCGTGTCATCTCGCGTTCCGTTCATCTTTTTCTCTTTTCTCGCTGTTAGCTGCGCAGGTCGCGGGCGAGGATGTCGGGCAGATCGGCGATGGGGACGCGGCGCTGCTCGGTTGTGTCGCGGTCGCGCACCGTCACCTGGTTGTCTTCCAGGCTCTGGAAATCGACCGTCACACAGAAAGGCGTGCCGATCTCATCCTGCCGGCGGTAGCGCCTGCCGATGTTGCCGCCCGTGTCGTCATACTGCGTCAGGCCCAGGTGCATCAGCGAGGCGCGCACGTCTTTGGCCAGTTTCACCAGCGGCTCTTTTTTCGAGAGGGGCATCACGGCAACCTTGACCGGCGCGATGCGCTTGTGGAAGCGCATGACCACCCGCTTCTCGCCGTCCACGATGTCTTCGTTATAAGCGTCGCACAGCAGCGCCAGCGTCAGGCGATCCGCGCCGACGGAGGTTTCGACGACATAGGGCAGGTAGCGTTTGTTGCCGTTTTGCTCATCCAGGTAGGTCAGATCCTTGCCCGAAAACTCGGCATGGCGGCGCAGATCGAAATCCGTGCGGTTGTGGATGCCCTCCATCTCTTTCGAGCCGAAGGGGAAGTCGTAATAGATGTCCCACGCTTCCTTGGCGTAATGCGCCAGTTCGTCGGGGCCGTGCTGGTGCCAATGGAGGTGCTCCATCGTCATGCCGACGGTGCGATACCACTCCCAGCGCGTCTGGCGCCACTCCTGGAACCAGCGGTCCTCGCTGCCAGGCTCGACGAAGAACTGCATCTCCATCTGCTCGAATTCGCGCAAACGGAAGATGAAGTTGGCGGTGACGATCTCGTTGCGGAACGCTTTACCGATCTGCGCGATGCCGAAGGGGAGCTTGCGGCGCATCGCCTGCTGCACGTTGACGAAGTTGACATAGATGCCCTGCGCCGTCTCTGGGCGCAGATAGACGATGCTGGCGTCATCCGCAACGGGGCCAAAGTTCATCTTGAACATCAAGTTGAATTGGCGCGGCTCGGTCAGCGTGCCTTGCTTGCCGCAGATGATGCAGACATCGTGCGCCAGGCCCAGCTTATCCTGATCTTCTACCAGGATGTCGGCACGGAAGCGGTTCTTGCAATTCTTGCAGTCTACCAGCGGATCGTTGAAGCCAGCCTCATGACCGGATGCCTGCCATACCTGGCGGGCCATCAAGATCGCCGCGTCGATGCCGACGACATCCTCGCGCTGATAGGTCATGGCCTCCCACCAGGCACGCTTGATGTTGTTGCGCAACTCCACACCCAACGGACCGTAATCCCACGCCGCCTGAAGGCCACCATAGATCTCGCTGCCGGGGAAGGCGAAGCCGCGCCGTTTGCACAACGCGACGATATCTTGCAGCCGCGCCGATTCCAGACTCGCGGATGCTTGCACGCGCTTACTCATGATAATAGCTCCTTCAGGCTAGGGAAACAGAAACACACTAGGACTGCTCTTCCGGTGGCATGGGTGGCAGAGGCACGCGATTCTCTTTGACCAAAAACATCAGGATATGCCTGATCTCGCGCAACTGCGCCTCGATCTTCGCAAAACCTGCACGCATCTCAGTTTGTAAATCTGTTTTGGTCCCATCGATCTTACGATCAACCGCGTCGATCTTTGCTTCGAGACGTGGAATATCGATTCGCATCACCTGTGTTTGGGTCTCTTCGCGGCTGAGGCGAATGCTGTGGTCGGTGGTCTGCTCTTCGAGCGTGTCGAGGCGCTCTTGATGGATGTCGAGCCGTGCCTCGGTCATCTCACGATGTTCATCAAAGGATGTTTGATTGACATACGTTGCCAAAATGCTGCTCCTCCCCGATGGCTGCCTGTCAGGCATGTGCGCTGCATACCTGACAGTGTATCACCATTTGGGGCGCGGTGTCGAGATCAAAAGCTGCCTGTCAGGGGGGGGAATTGCAAAATGTTGATGGTGATCGCGGCGAAAACAAGGAGATCGCATACCAGCAGCGTCACGCCCACCAGGCGCGGGCGCGCGTTCCACAGCAGAGCGGTGATGACACCCACCACCGAGACGACCAGGACTTTATAGCAGATCAGCGCGCCAAACCCATGCTGCGCCAATAACATGCTCATAAACGGGTTGCCCTCACGCAGCCCCGCGTGCAGATCCAGCCAGGTGCTGACCAAATCGCCGATATTGAGCGCGGCGAACATCCCCAGCAGCGCCAGCGTGCGCGGTGAAAGTGATAGGTACATTGCTGCTCTTCCTCCTGAAACGGCCTGCCCGGCCTCCTTGCCGGTCTGCCACACGGTTTTGGGGGTCTTGCCCCTCTTTTCTAGCATAGCGATTGCCATGAAATGCTTGAGCCAAATGGCCTGTCGTTGTCGTATACTAGGAACGGCGATTATGAGCTTGCCGCAGGAGATTAAGCATGACTCAGCCCTATCACAGCATCGCTTCACCACCGCCCTGGCTGGCGGACCCCGGCATGGGTCTGTCTCTGGCGGAGGCGGCGACGGTCTGTGGCTCGCTGCTGCATTCAGCCTTCGGGCCAGCCTCCGCCACCGGCGAGCGCATCTGCAACGACAGTCGCATCTTGCAGCCGGGGGATATTTTCGTCGCGCTCAGCAGCCCGCAGCGTGATGGGCATCTTTATGTCAGCGATGCGCTGGCGCGGGGGGCGCGCTTCGCCATCGTCAGCCAGTGGCCGCTGCCGGTGGATCTCGCGCCAGATCAGGGCATCCTGGTGGTGCGCGACGTAGACGCCGCGCTGGTGCGCCTGGCGCGCTGGTGGCGGGGGCGCTACGCCATCCCAGCGGTGGGCATCGGTGGCGGCGTGGGCAAAACGACGACCAAAGAGACCATCGCGGCGCTGCTGGCCCAAAAGTACGGCGCGGCGCACATCCTCAAGACGCCCGCAAACTGGAACGACCTGCGCGGCATCAGCCTCACGCTGTTGGGCCTGCGCGCCCATCACCAGCGCGCGGTGCTAGAGATGGGGATGGATCGCCCCGGCGAGGTGGCGCAGCTCGCCAATGTCGGGCAGCCCCGCTGGGGCATCGTCACCTCGGTCAGCGCGACGCATCTCGAATTTTTCCCCAGCATGAACGATCTCGTCGCCACCGAACGCGGCATGGTGGAAGCATTACCGCCCGACGGGCTGGCGATCCTCAACGAGAATGATCGCCTGGTACGTGGCATGATTCCCTTCGCCACCTGCCCGACCTTCCGCTTCGGCACGCTGCCGGATGTTGATCTGCGCGCGATCCGCGTCAGCAGCCGGGGAACCGCCGGCCTGAGCTTCGTCGCGCGGCGCGGCGACGAGGCCGTACCAGTGCAAACGACCCTCACCGGACGGCACTTGATCACCAGCGCGCTCGCCGCGCTCAGCACGGCGCTGGCCGACGGCTGGCCGCTGGCCGAGGCGGCGGCGGCCCTCAGCCGCGTGCAGGTGCCGCAGCGCATGCGCTTTCTGCCCGGCGCGCAGGGCAGCACGATCATCGACGACACGTATAACGCCTCGCCCGAAAGTATGCTGGCCGCGCTGGATCTGCTGGCGGACTGGCCGCGCGAGGTTGGCGGGCGGCGGCTGGCGCTGCTGGGGACGATGCGCGAACTGGGACCGCGCGCCGCGCGCGAACATCACCGGCTGGGCCGGCGGGCGGCATGGCGCTGCCAGGCGCTGTGGGTGACGGGCGAGGAGCGCGCAGCCATCGCCCAAGGCGCGCACGCCGGTGGCCTGACCGATATCCGCGTCTTCGCCGACCCCTACGAGGCCGTGCTGGACTGCGCTGCCGCCCTGCAACCGCACGACGTACTGCTGGTGAAAGCCTCCCACGCCGTCGGTCTGGATCAGGTGGTGCATAAGCTCGTCGCGCCCCAGGCATAGCAGATCATCCGCCGATGCCCAATAACCATGCCGCGTTGCCCCCTAGCGCCAGCGCCAGCGTGGCATCGTCCAGCCCGGCTTGACGGATGTAGCGCAGCATGCGCGTGTGGCGGATGAGGGGGAAGTCGCTGGCCCAGAGGATCTTTGCTGCGCCCGCGCTCATGGCGACGGTGGGGAAGATGGTGGGCGCGTAAAGGAAGGGCGAGGCGGCGGTATCGAACCAGCAGTTAGCGAGGGCCGTTGCCACTTCGGGCATCAGCGCGTAAAAGGGCAGGCCGCCGCCCCAGTGCGCCGCCACCACGCGCAGGCGGGGGAAGGCCGTCACGCAGGCCAGCAGATCGGCCACCGTCACATCGCCCTTGCCTGGATAGCGATGCCCCACCGGCTCGCTGGCATGCGTCAGCACGATCAGGTCCAGCGCCTCGGCGACTTCGGCCAGCGGCGTGAGCAGCGCGATGTCGCTCAGCCGATAACCCTGGCCGTGCGGCATCAATTCGCCCAGGCCGCGCAGGCCCGCCCGCGCGCAGCGGTCGGCTTCCGCCACTGCTGCGCGTGAATCGCCCGCCGGCTGCACCACCGCGAAGCCGGTGAGATGGTCGGGATAGCGCCGCACCGCATCGATGACGTAATCGTTCGCCAGCGTGATCAAGCCGGCGTCGCGCCAGCCGAAGCCGAACGTCACCGCATGGTCGATGCCGTTGGCCGCGAGCGACGCCACCAGATCTTCCGCCGTCGCCATCCGCGCCGTGGGGTCGCCGTACAGTTGCGCGAACCACGGGTCGCGCGCCGCGAAGCCCGCTCGGTCGGCGATCACCTCCGGCGGAAAGATGTGGGTATGCATGTCGATGATCATGCTGTCATTATGTCATCTTTTCCGGCTGGACTTCGCGCGCCCGTCGCAGGATCTGCCCGCCCGCCGCGAGCGCGACGATGGCGACGGCGAGCAGCCCACCGGTGCGCAGCAGCGCGATCAGCGGGCCGACGTGGGGGTCGCTTTGGCCCGGCAGCGGCACGAAGCGCGTGGGATAGATGATCTCTTGCACGCGCGGGAGGCAGAAGAGCGTCAGCGCCAGCCACAGCGCCCAGGCGGAGGGCGTGCGCGCCAGCCCGCGCTGCCAGGCCAGGTACGCCAGCGCGACCAGCGCCGGCACGATCAAGCAAAAATGAATATCCTCCGCCAGCGGGCTGAGCAGCACGATCAGCGGCAGCGCCAGCAGTTGCGTCCCCAGCGTCAACGCCGGATCAGCTTTTTCTCGCGCAGGTGAGGGTGCTGACAATCGCTTCACGAAAGCCGTATAGGCGCGAAGCACAGACATGCCCACCGCATTTCCCTCAATAACCCTTCGTACTCCTGCTTTCTCTGCGTGATCTTCGTGGCTCGTCCTCACCTCGCCCAAGCTGGCAGGGGTCGCGCGCAGCCACAGCGCCACTGCACCCACCAGCGCGCCAAGCCGCAGCGGCAGCACCAACCACGGTGCCACGACCAGCGGGCGCGTATAGTGGTTGACGGTAAACATGCGCAGCAGCATCCCATACGGCGACTGATTGATATATTCCGCATCGGCATGGAAAGCGTTCCATTGGGTAAAGAAGACGATATAGTCATGCAGCGCCCCCAGGCCGACGGGGACGAACGCGAGCGCCACCAGCGCCACCGCCGCCAGCCCGCCGCGCACCGCCGTGCGCCAATCTCCCTGCCACAGCCACACCAGCAACACCAGCGCCAGGGGCGGCTTCACCGCGATGGCCAGCGCCAGCACCAGCGCCGCCGGCCAGCCGTGTCCCCGTTGCCACAGGCTGCACGCCCCCACCGCCAGCGCCGCCATTAGCAGATCCGCCTGCCCCAGCCACAGATCATACGTCACCACCGCCGGCAACAAACACGCCGCCGCAAATGCCAGCGCCGCCGCCCACCGCTCGATCCCAGTCCGCGACGGCGGACTTCGTGGCGGCACGCCCTTAGGCGCGGTTTCAACCGCCCGCATCCCCGTTGCTCCGACATGCGCCCGCCGTCCCTTCGCGTCGCCCACCACTCCCGTTGCTCCGGCATCCGCCCGCGTTTTCCCGCCCTCCGGCAGCAGGTTCCGTTGCAGTTCCCAGCCCATCCACACGACGGCAGCGACATTCAGCGCGGTCCACAGCAGCCAGATGGCGCGGGCCGGCAGCCCCAGCACCACCGGCACGGCCAGCACCAACGCCAGCAGCGGCGGATAAACATAGCCGTGCGCCTGAATGCCAGCGGCGTTTGTGCCGTTGCCCTGGCTGATCAGATCATGATAGGGATTATGGCCGGTGGCGACCGCCCGCGCCCCCGCCAGGTACGCGGCGAAGTCCGTCCCCGCGTGCGCTCCCGGACCGGCGGCGTGCAACCAGATCGCCGCGCCGAGGGCGACGGCCAGCGCGATCACGCCGAGCGCCGGCAGATGCGTGCGCCATCCCCGCCAGTTTTCGCCTAGCAGCGCTGTTATCGCCTGCTCGTCGCGCATCGCTCGCTCCTGCTGCTGTTCACCGTACCGTGGCATCTCTTGGTTTCAAGTATAGGACGAATGAAGGACGGGAAAAGCGCGCGGCCCCGCCCGGAGATGCGCTTTCATCTGTTGCTGAGCGATGTGTGAGCAACCTCGCACCCACACCTACATGGGATGTGCTACGATCAAGAGAGACACCCGATCATCACGGGCAGCGCCGACCGCACCCGGCCAACATATGGAGGCAAGCAATGGAACCGATGTCAACCTATAACGCACCCACCACGTACACCCGGCCCAAGAAGGGATCGATCCTCTGGGGCGCGGTGGTGATGTTTTTCGGCTCGCTCATCCTGGGGTTCATCCCCTTCTTCGGCGGTTTGATCGCCGGCATCGTGGGCGGCAAGATCGCCGGTTCGGTGCGCAACGCGCTCATCGCCGCGCTCATCCCGGCCATCATCCTCGCCATCGGGGCGGCGGTCATCGGCATCTTTCACCCCGTTCTCTTCATTTTCGCCGGCGTGGTGGCGTTTGTGGTCGCGCTCTTCCACCTGGCGGGCGTGATCATCGGCGCATTCATCGGCGGCATTCTGTAGGCTCAGTTCCGAGGGCAGTGTGCATGCCAGATGCAGATGCGGCCCGCCAGGCCCACGCGGCGGCGCTGCTGGGCGAACCCGGCCTGATGGCGCACATTGACGCGCAGATCGCCGCGTTGGATGTCGCGCCAGCGCCAGCCGTGGCGCTAATTGCCGGCGCACCGCACCTAGCGGGTACGCGCCGGCTCGGCTTGCTGGCCGGATCGTTCAATCCGCCGACGCTGGCGCACCTGGCGCTGGCCGACAGCGCCCGCGCCCATGCCGCGCTGGACGGCGTGGTGTGGGCGATCAGCCGCGTGACGGTGGATAAAGAACGGGTGACGCGCGCACCGCTCGACGCCCGCCTGGCAACCCTCGCCGCACTGGTCGCTGCGCGCCCCGGCGACGCCGTCGCCCTCATCAATCGCGGCCTGTACGCCGACCAGGCCCAGGCCATGCGCGCCGCCCTACCCGATCTGCGCGACCTCGCCATCATCACTGGCTACGACAAGATCGTACAGATCTTCGATCCCCATTATTACGCCGACCGCACCGCCGCGCTGGACGAACTTTTCGGGCTGGCAGAGGTGCTGGTGGCCCCGCGCAACGACGATGACGCCGCCGACCTGGCCGCGCTGCTGGCCCAGCCCGCGAACCGGCCCTACGCCGACCGTGTCCGCTTCATCCCGCTCGCTCCCCACTGGCGCACGCTTTCCGCCACGGAGATCCGCGACCGCATCGCTCATAATCAGCCCATCGCCGATCTCGTCCCGCCCGCCACGCTGGCGCTGGTCGCTGCCGGCGCGTACCGGTGAGCGCCCGCCATTCTTTTTTTGTTTGCTAGAAAGAACTCGTGAAACACTTCGCCCTCGTCATTCTGTCTTGATCTCTAGCACATGTGTGATGGCTGGCAAGTCGAAGGATGATCGTTTGAATGGATGATGGGAGCTTCGTCGCGCGCGTTACGCCCCACTTGGCGGAGATGCTGCGCGTCGCCGCCGTGCTGGTCGGGCCGGCGGAAGCGGAAGACGCCGTGCAAGAGGCGTGCGTGCGCGCCTGGCAAGGCTGGCCGGAGTTGCGGGCGGCGGAGGCCGTGCGCACCTGGCTGTTGCGCATCGTCGTGAACGTGTGTCGCAATTGGCTCAACGGCCATTTCGGCACGCACCGCGACCGCACCACGCCACTGGAAGGTGATCTCGTGCGCCAACTCGCCCTGCCCGGCAGCGATCCCGGCAACAGCGACCATACCGGCGCGCTGGATCTGCATCAAGCAATGGCCCATTTGGATGCCGACCTGCGCGTGGTGGTGGCGCTGCGCTACTTCGTGGGGCTGGATGCCAGCGCGATCGGCGCGGCGCTGGGCCTGCCGCCGGCCACCGTGCGCACCCGGCTCCGCCGCGCCTTGCTGCACCTGCGCGACCGCCTTCAGCCGGACGTGAGCCTGACCGCGCCCCACAGCGAGGGAGATGCACATGCTTGATGATACCTTTGGCAATCATGCAGGAGAAGACATTTTTCCTGACGCCGATCCCACGCTGCACGCGACGGAACAACGCCTGATCGATCTCGGTGTAGCGTGGCGGGCGCGTCCCCTCACCACCGCGCCGCTCGCCGATCACGTGCGCGATCTTGCCGCCACTGGCCGGTCCCCATCATCTGCCTACGCGCTTCAAGAGGAATTTGTTTTGATGCAAGCTACCGCTACTCCGCCGGTCGCTACGGCACCCAAAGCCGTTCGCCGCCGCTGGCTCATGATCCCCACTGCCGCCGCCTTGCTGGTGGCCGTGCTGAACGTCGCCGTCTTCGCTGCCTTCGCGCACCGCCCAGCAACGAGCGCGCGCCCCTATACCAGCACCACGATCACGCCGACCATCGCCACCGTCGCTGCCCAGGCGCTCGACCGCTATGCCACCGGCGCGAACGAAGCGTCGTCGCTCACCACCGGACCGGACGGCGCGCTCTGGTTCACTGGCACCGATGCCCCCACCGCCGCGATTGCCAGCAGCATGATCGGACGCATGACGACCGCTGGTGCGCTCACTACCTATCCCATCCCCAACTCGTCGTATGTCTTCGATCCCAAAACACATGATCTCCTACGTAACTCCTTCGCTGATTCAATCATTAGGGGACCGGACGGCAATCTCTGGTTCACCTATAGCGTGGGAACCGCCCAACGCCAGGATAATAATCCGCCGACCAACATGAACTTTACAGGCGCGATCGGGCGCATCACGCCAGCGGGCAAGATGACATTTTTCGCGCTCACACCCGATCTGCCCACGCAGGCGACCAATGCCGGTCTTGGTGATCTCACGGTCGGACCTGATAACAATCTCTGGTTCACCGCCAGCTATGAGCAAGGCAAAACCACCAACGGCCTGATTGGGCGCATCACGACCACCGGCGCGATTACCCTCTTCCCACTCCCCGGCCACGCGATCCCCGTCGGCATCGTTACCGGACCAGATAAGCATGTGTGGTTCGCCGACGGCAACACCATCGGTCGCATGGCACAGGACGGCTCGGCGACGTATATTCCCATCACCGGTTCAACAAATTTTGTGGCCTTTGATGGAACTGGCAAACTGTGGTTCTTCGACGGCAACCGCATGGGGCGGCTTGATCCCATCGCTCGCACCATTACGTATACCGCCTTACCCCAACTTTACACGGCATTCGGTTTACAAGCTGGGCCGAATGGCGATGTGTGGGCGACGCTGCAAGATCCTGGCCTGCCAGCTACCTATCCTGCTGACCGGCACTTGTATACCTTTACTACCAGCGGCGCGATTCGCCAGGTAACGCTGCCCGGCACGAACTTTTCTGGCAATCTAGGCATCGGCCCCGATGGCAAGCTCTGGCTGGCGGACTTCCAATTCACCGGCCCTGGCCGCACGACCAACGACCTCCGCAGCTACCTCGCGCGCCTCACACCATGACCCACGGCTGGCAAGCGATCAGGGGGGCGTGGCCGCACGCCCCTTAAGCACTTTTACTCACTCCATGTGATACAGTATTGCTTAGCACATATTCTTGGAGGTAGCAAGCGATGCAACATCCCCTAATTACATCCAATCCAAACATAATGCTCGGTAAGCCAGTGGTGGCCGGCACACGCATTACCGTCGAACATATTCTAGATGAACTAGGTGGTGGGCGCTCCTTCGATGAACTGCTGGAAGCGCATCCGCGCTTGACACGCGAAGGTATTCTGGCAGCATTGGTCTACGCCGCTGACGCGCTACGCTCTGAGGTCGTCTATCCACTGGATCAGGCATCATGAAGCTGGTCGCTGATGAAAATATTGCCCAACCAATTGTTACCCGATTGCGCCAGGAAGGGCATGAAGTTATATATATTGCTGAAATATCACCAGCTATCCTTGATGATGCTGTCCTCGATGCGGCAAATCAAGGCGATGCCCTTTTGCTTACAGATGATAAAGACTTCGGCGAACTGGTATACCGTCAGCATCATCAAACTCTTGGCGTTGTGCTCGTGCGTTTAGCGAAATTGAGCAATGCCGTGAAAGCCGGAACCATTGTTCGTGTTCTTGCTCAATACGATACCAGGCTTCTGCGCGCTTTCTCGGTTATCACACTAGGCGCGGTGCGCATCCGGCAACCACCACAGTGATCACGCTACTACCTTCACTCCCACTCAATCGTCGCCGGCGGCTTAGAGGTGATGTCGAAGACGACGCGGTTCACGGCGGGGACTTCGTTGACGATGCGGTTCGCCACGCGGGCCAGCAGGTCATAGGGCAGCCGCGCCCAGTCCGCCGTCATGAAGTCGCCGGTGGTGACGGCACGCAGCGCGACGACGTTGGCATACGTGCGGTAATCGCCCATCACGCCCACGCTACGCACGGGCGTCAGCACGGCGAAGGCTTGCCCTGTGGGGCGATAGAGATCGGCGGCGCGCAGTTCCTCGATGAAGATCGCATCCGCCGCGCGCAACGTCGCCAGCCGCTCTTCCGTCACCGCGCCGATGACGCGGATCGCCAGGCCGGGGCCGGGGAAGGGATGTCGCCAGACCCAGTCTTCGGGGAGGCCCAGTTCCGCGCCGACCGCACGTACCTCGTCCTTGAAGAGATAGCGCAGCGGCTCGACCAACTGGAACTTTAGGTCGCTGGGCAGCCCGCCGACGTTGTGGTGGGTCTTGATCGTCTGCGCGGCGGCGGTGTCGTGGCTAGTACTCTCGATCACGTCGGGGTAGAGCGTCCCTTGCGCCAGGAACGGCACATCGCCCAGCTTGGCCGCTTCGCCCTCGAAAACGCGGATGAACTCCGCGCCGATGCGCTTGCGCTTCTCTTCGGGATCTTCCACCCCCGCCAGGCGTTCCAGGAAGCGAGCGCGAGCATCGGCCACGATCAGCGGGATGTGCATGTGGTCGCGGAAGGTCGCCGCCACCTGTTCGCCTTCACCCTGGCGCAACAGGCCCGTATCCACGAAAACGCACGTGAGTTGATCGCCGACGGCGCGATGGATCAAGAGCGCAGCCACGGCGGAATCCACGCCGCCGGAGAGGCCGCAGATCACACGCCTGTCGCCCACCTGGGCTTTGATGCGCGCCACCGTTGCCTCGATCACGTTTTCCGTCGTCCACTCCGGCGCGCAGCCACAGATGCCGAAGAGGAAGTTTTCCAGCACCTGCGCGCCCTGCGGCGTATGCGCCACTTCGGGATGGAATTGCAGGCCTACCAGTCCGCGCGCGTGTCCCATTGCCGCCACCGGATTGCTGTCGGAGGTCGCCAGCAGCGTGAAGCCTTCCGGCAGCTCGGTGACGGAATCACCGTGGCTCATCCACACGTGCAGCGAGGTCGAAGCGTCCAGCCCGGCGAAGATCGCGTCCTGCGGCGCGGGATGCTCGTCCGTCAGTGTGATCGTGGCCGGACCATATTCGCGCCGCCCCGTCGCCAACTGCACCTTGCCGCCCAGCGCCTGCGCCATCACCTGCATGCCGTAGCAGATCCCCAACACCGGCAAGTTGCTGGTGAAGATCGCCGCGTCGCACTGCGGCGCACCGGCATCATAGACGCTATTCGGCCCACCGGAAAGGATCACGCCCTGGCAACCACGCGCCCGCAAATCCTCCAACGTCGTCGTGTTCGGGACGATCTCGCTATACACCCGCGCCTCGCGCACGCGCCGAGCGATCAGGCGCGTGTATTGGGAGCCGAAGTCGAAGATGGCGATCATGGTGGGTCTGCTCTTTCTGAAGATTCCGGCACGTCATGCCGAGCGGCGCAGTGGCCTCAATGACCCCAGCGCGCATAATAGTCGTGTGTATTGGCTAGGTATTGATACTATATCACCGAATTGACCAGTCTGGCTCAGGTGGCTGTCCTCTGGATGATAGCGTAATTACCCGCAAACGGTATTCCAGCGGATGGCGAAAGGATTGCTATGCCGTCACCATCTCTACTTCACTATGCAGCGCGTGCGCTGTTTCCTGCAATGGCTATTGCAACGTTTCGATGCGCTGCTCCTTATCCTTGATCCGCTGACGGAGGTCTATTTTGTTCTAGAAAAACTGGTATGGCTCCGAAAAAAAAACGTCTCATGCGTTTCCTCGGCACGTTTGGCAGAGCCTATGCGTCGCAAACGGTTAAGCTGAAGGAGGTGGGATACGATGCAAACCTGGTTTCAAGATTTTCTGCATACGATGGAAGATGTCTTGCGTCGTATGGTGCGCGCGTTCGTCCTGTGGGGCGCGGTGATCACATTCGTCGCAACCGCATGGTTCAGCCTGGCTGTTCATCGTTTGCCGCGTGGCGGCGAATGGGGATTAGTCCTTGGCCTCTTCATCGCTTCGGGTTTATTGGGGATGCTGGCCATCTTAGTATGGGAACTCTCGCATATCGGGCCGATCATGCGCGCCGTCAAGCGCCAGGATGAGCCACACATTATCTATCACAACCGCTAGCACACATACCCTGCGGCAAGCGTACCAGCGTTCCACCCAACTGCCTGCCAGAAGTCACGCCCACAGCGCCGTCACGCTTCGGTTGCCGGCGGAGTATTGCCGCGCTCTAATCGCTCCACCCGCACCATAAGCTCATTATGGCGCTCTGCCTGTGCCGCGAACCCCTCGCGCATTTCTTTCAGCATCTCTTGCTGTGTCGCCTCGATATTACTGACCTTTTGTGTCAGCACGATGACAACGTCAGCCAGTGCCTTGATATCGTTCCTAAGTTCATTATCGCGGGTCAACGACTCCCGTCGGAGGGCTTCATCGCGGGCGATCGCTTCTTGCCGATCCACCCGCATTTGCGTCTTAATCTCGTCGGTTTGACCGTTGACAAAGGTGGTGATGCGCAGGAACAGACGATCAAGCGCCATCGTAAGCTGATCAGGGTAAATCGGTTGCTGCGGCGGTTGTGGTTGCGCGGCCATGAGCGTACTCCTCTCGTTGCTGAAAGCATACCATATTCACGCCCTCTTGTCGATGCACGGGGCGAACCCCAATGGATGCGTGCTATACCCCCTACGATGCAGCGTGGGGCTGCCGATATGATGAATAAGACGAGGCCGCGCCAGGATTTCCAGGAGGAAGCACCATGAAAGTTGAGTTTATCAATCCCTTCGTCAAAGCCGCCATCGATGTACTCAAATCGGAGATCGGGTCCGAGATTGAGCGCGGGCGATTGCGTGTGGATGCCAGCGCCAGCAGCAACCAGGATGTGAACGTGATGATCGGCGTCACCGGTGCCGCGCAGGGTTTCGTGCTGTATAGCATGGCGAGCGAGACGGCGAAAAACATTGTCGGCAAGATGATGGGCCAGCCCTTCGAGGAATTCGATGCGCTGGCGCAGAGCGGCATCGCCGAGATGGGCAACGTCATCACCGGCCTCGCCAGTCGTGGCCTCTCCGAGACCGGCTACATCTGCAACATCACGCCGCCCACGCTCATCACCGGCAAGCACACCACCATCGGCACGCTGGATATCCCCCGCCTGGCGCTGCCCCTCACCACCGTCTGCGGCATCATCGAGATTCACCTGGCCCTGCGCGAGATGGCCGCCTAAGCCATGCCTGGCTCGTACCCAGCAGGCATACGTGGCTGAACGATCAGCGGTGCCGGCCCGTGTCGATGACGAAGACCAGTTCCGTCGGGAAGGCGATGCGCCGGATCGCCCAATCCTGCCCCGCGATTAAGTCGTCGAAATGCGCCTCGTAAAATGTCGGCATGCCTTTGCGCCGCCCGCCCAGGCTTTGGCTGGGGAACGAGACCACCAGCCAGCGCGCAGGAGTCGCGGTCAGCAGGCGGCGTCCAGCGTCACGGTCCAGTTGTTCCAGACAAGGGATCGCTTTCAGTAGAAAAGCGAGGTCCACCGGCTCCGGTGGGATCGCCTGGGTCACGTCGCCGGTCGTCGCCCGGCCTTGCACGCCCGTCAGCGGCAGGAACGCGCCGATGAACGCCATCATCTCGGCATAGATGTCGCAGGCGTGGTACCGCGCCGCCGGCGCGAGCGGCAGCCAGGGCAGGGCCAGCGGATGCAGCCCACACGCCAGATCCAGCACCGACGCGATGGGTGGCAGATCGGCGAAGATTGCGGCATAAAAGTCATCCAGAAACGGCAGTCGCTCGCGCATCGAGGCATGGTGCGCCATGATCGCCCGGCATGCAGGTCGCAAGTCGCCCGCTACGGCGGCTTCCTGCAATTCCGCCAGCCAATGATCATATGGCATCGTTTGCGCCAGAAACGCGCCCCCGACCTGATGCAGCCGGTCCTTTGTCGCCTTGATCGCCTCTTTCAGCGTGCGCCGTTTCGCCAGTTCCTCCTGCCCGATACGCCGCACCAGCGCGGCATCAATACCACGATATTTCGCGCTCGCCCCCACCGCCGCCACCAACTCGTCCAGGTCCATCATCTGTGCCAACTACTTTCCTCCGACAACTCCCTGATCATGGGGCGGCTCGCAATCACTGTAGGGCAAATACGAAGCTCACCGCCCATACCCTCTGAATTTGGCCCACTCGCTTTCAAAAAAACGTCAAGTCGTTGCACTTGAAGCGACCTGCCTTTCCGAACTAGTACGACTCTCTACAAAAAAGTAACTTTATTGCTAAACCGCTGAAGGGGCAACCCTTCCGAGAGTTCGAATCTCTCCCTCTCCGCCCATCCCTCAAGCCCGCTCTCGCAGCGGGTTTTTTATTGCCGGAAACCATCGGTATGTGGCGCAACACGTGCTTCATCAATGGTCGTCGCCGGCGATGGTGATCGCCTGCGCCAACGGGTCGTCCACGTGCGCGGCGATCCAGCGCAGCCCCTCGCCGGCCAGGTGCAGCGAGCCGGTGAGGCAGATCAGATCGTTGGGGGCGGCGTTGGCACGGGCGAAGGCCAGCGCATCGCCAACATTGGCGAAGGCAACGTTGAGCAGCATGGTTTCCATCGGAAAGTGGCCCATGATGTAGTTCGACGACATGGCGCGGGGGGACTGCGCCTGCGTGCCGATAACGGCGACGAGCCGGCGACGGTGGGCCAGGATCGCCGCGCGCATACCCGCGAGATCCTTATCTTGCATCGTGCCGAAGACGAGCAACAGCTTGGCGAAAACAAAAGTCTGTTCCAGACCGTCCAGTAACGCCGCCAGCGAATCGGCGTTGTGTGCGCCATCCACCACCAGCCAGGGGCGCGACCCGACGGCCTGCATACGCGCCGGCCATAGTGCCGCAGGGAAACCGACCTGGATGCCTGCCGCCGTCACCGGCACGCCGCGCGCCCGCAGCAGATCGAGCGCGGCCAGCGCGGCGGCGGCATTCTGGCGCTGATGCCGCCCCAACAGCGCGATCTGCACCGGGCGGTCGCCCGTGGGCGTGTGGATGACGAAGGGTGGCGGCATCAATTGCGCCGGATCGCTGATCGGCGGCGGTAAGGACGTGTCATAAGTATATGTCGCGTCGCTGCCCTCCGGACCGACACGGGTGAGGGGTACCGCATGGGTAGTGCAAGCATCCTGTATGACGGCCAGTGCGTCTGGTTGTTGCGCGGCGGACACGACGGCCATGCCGGGCTTGATGATGCCGGCTTTCTCGCCAGCGATGGCCGCGACGGTGTCGCCCAGGATGGCGGTGTGGTCCAGGCTGATCGAAGTGATGACGCCGACGAGCGGCGCGATGACATTGGTGGGGTCCAGCCGCCCGCCCAGGCCGACCTCGATGACGGCATGCGCCACGCCAGCCCGCGCGAAGGCCAGGAACGCCAAGGCCGTGCCGATCTCAAACGTGATCAGCCGCGCGGCATCCGTTGGCGTGAGGCGCGCGACGGCAGCCTGGATCTCCGGCACGAGCGCCGCGACTTCGCCCGCGATGATCGGCTCCCCGTCGATCTGGATGCGCTCGCGGAAGGTGTGCAGGTCCGGCTGGGTATACAGCCCTGTGTGGAGGCCGCTGGCGGTGAGCGCGGACGCGATCAGCCGCGCCGTCGATCCCTTGCCTTTCGTCCCCGCGATATGCGTCGTCGGGTAGGCGAGCTGTGGATCGCCCAGCGCCGAGAGCAGCGCCCGCATGCGTCGCAGCCCGCTCGCCGGATCGGGGTCACGGGCGAAGGTGCCGGTGCGCTCGAAATCGGAGAAGCTATAGATATAATCAAGGGCTTGGCGATAGGTTATGGCGGCCATCAGTTGGTTTCCTCATCTGCGCCCAGGTCGTTGGCGACGGGGCGAGTTGTTCCAGGGCGGCTTGCAGCTCATTATAGATGCTGCGCGCCAGCACATCCGGCGAGGGCAAATCATCGGCACCTTCTATGCTATCATCCCGCAACTAGAAGATACCAGACTCACTTTATCACGCTTGAGCGGGTCGTCATAGGTGAAGCGGCAAAAGTGCTTGGCCTTGCTGCGGTCTTGCCGGTTAGCGGGATGACCGCAGGTGAGAGGATTCCTCGCATTGTTTTGGGGATCAGTTCCACGATATACTGTTCATGCGCATTCTAGTTGGAGGAAAGCATGACAGATACAACCGCGAGGCCCTTGGCTGCCTGCCATGTTGCGGAAGGACAACAAGGCACATGGATCAATTCCTTTCTGCCACGCTACGAACCCTTTTTCTTTCAAGGAGAACAATTGGTCAACCGTTTGCTTAAGGCAGGATTGATTGTCTATACGCGGCCTGAATTTCACGCGAGTTTTCCTCAGTTTGCCTTAGCGTATGGATGTACCTACCATCTCTGGGATGTTCCGCAGGATACCTATGTATGGATGGCTGATGCAACCCAACGGTTATACCTCGATGCGGATCTTTTGCAGGACATCCTGCGAGATCAGGTGCGATTGCACCGAGGTCAGGTGTATGATCACACGTGGTGTCTCCGCATACAGGACGAGGCAAAAATGTATGGCCTGCAGGAAAGGAGTTGGCAACAGCTTTTTCAGCGGTATCAGGTGTATGATGGGTCAACTCATTTCATCCTCACTCACGATTTGTGGACCGCTTTACCCCAGGGTGTGCAAGAAGCCTGGATCCTCGCATGGCTCAACGATCAATTAGTGGACGATGCGGTAGTGCCGATCAATCCGTGTGATGTCCCCGTCCCCGATTCACATCGACCGTTGGTGATGAAGTATAGCGGGCGCTTTGCGGATGCGAGCGGGGCCAATTGTTTTGCTGCGACGCTGGCGATGGCGATGGGTACGCTTGCCAAAACAGAGCATATCATTCATGTCTGGCTGCACCAGGAACCGTTTCTGCGTTCGCTGCGAGCGGCGGGGTATCATCCGGTACAGGAGATCCACCACGGAGACACGATCGATGCAATCAAGGCTCTAGATGTCCTGATCTGGGCAAACGGGGACGGCCACATCGTCCATGCGTCTTTTTGTGTGGCACCTGGATACGTCTTCAATAAAATGGGGCAAAGCTGGGAACAACCGTGGTTGATTCTGCGCATCGAAGATGTCCTCGATTACAACCAGGTGATCTCTACAGAAGGAACCTTGATTGTGTATCGAAAGTCGTAAAAAGTGGTGGTAAAGGCTTGCCTTATCGGCTCTTCAGCTCAAACCGCCACCCCTGTTGCGCTGCGCTGAAATCCTGCCATGCAGCCCCAAAAGAAGGTGGCAGTTCCAAGCTGGGAGGTTTAGCTCCCAGCGGTCATTGCAGCAACGGATTATGCCCCTTTCGGGTAAAGAGAGTGGCCATCAAGGCCGGACAGACAAGAATGTCTGTCCTCCGGGTGATAGCCCTGGGGCGCTGAAGGTCCAGATCAATCAGGACAAGACAGACAGGAATGTCTATCCTCCGGATGATAGAGTGATGACCCGCATAGGATATTACGCCCCGTAATACACGAAGCTGGCCCAGTAGAGCGGATGGGCGAACGGCTTGTCTTCTGGCAGCGCGAAGTCGGCCAGGGTGAGGTCCGGATCGCGGGCGATGTCGTTGCCGTAATCGCGCGCCAGTTCGGCCTGCGACATGTTGCGCAGCCAGCGTTGGGCGTTGCGCAATGCCTGGGCCGGCTTCTGGTCCTGTCCCAGATAGAGTTCGGCGAAACGGCGCATCAGCAACAGCGTGGCGAGATCGCTTGCGGGCCAGAGGCACGCCGCCACGCCACCCACACCGCCGGCCAGCATCGCCGCCGCCGGGCCGATGCTCTCGTCCGGTGCATTGGCCGCCGACATCGCTGACTGCCCCGCGCTCAGCACCAGCACGCGCACGCCGCGCAGCCGCACCGCGCCCGTCAGCACATCCACGATTTTGAGCGCGCTGCCTTCAGCCAGTTCCAGGTACGATTCAACCGGGCGTTCGGGGTAGTACGCACTGGCACAGGCGAGGTGGATGTAGGCGCGTTCGGCCAGTGCTTTCTGCACCGCATCGGCATTGGCTTTGCGGCGAATGAGCAGCGTGCAGGACTGGCTGGAACGACTGGCGACCTGCGCGACAGCCTCGGCCTCGTGTTCGGCCCATTCCAGCGCCACGCTGGCCGGCTGAGGATTGCCGATGGCGGCGACGCCGGACCGGAGTACCACGGCGGAAGCCGCGCGGGCCAGGCCCAGCCGTTGGGCAGAGGGCGCGCAGGTCACATCGAAAGCATCCAAAAAAACCGCATCGTCGCGCGTCGCCGGCTCCTCGGCCTCCTCGTCGCGCACGGGAGCCGCCGTGCCGATGGGCGCGGCATGCAAAGGTAAAGTCGCCAGGCGTCCGGCGGGGATGAGCGCGACGCTGGTGAGCGTCAGCGCGTGTAGCCGCGCCGCGAGGGGCGCCATCACCTGCTGGCCCAGCTCCGCCAACCAGCCGTCCAGGTTGGTCGGACGCGGCAGGTTGCCTAGCTGCGTCTTCACCACCGATTCAGCATCTTCAGCCTGGGGGGCTAGCTTGTCGATGGCGGCGGTCGTCAGGTCCGGCGCGAAGAGGATGTGATCAGCGCGCAAATCGCCCGCGCCGCCGGGGATGATCAGCGCCAGAGTTCCCTGCGTGGTCGTGGCCAGGTAGACCAATGCCTGGCCCTTGCCGCCCGCCGCACCCGCGATCTGGCGGAAGCTCAAGGCGGGATGCAGGAAATCCGCGCGGCTTTTGCGGATGGCGGCGACAGCGGCGTCGAAAGCCGCCTGGGCATTGCGGCGCTCGAAGGCCAGGTCGTCCAGGCTGCGCTGTAAGGTCGAGGGCCGGTCGTCCTGGCTCAGCCGCAGATTCTCGCTGGTGAGGTCGCCGCCCGCGCTGGTGATGCGCTGCGCGCTTTCATACATTGCCGCCAACTGTGCCTGGGCGCGCTCGAAGGCCACGCGCGCCGTCACCGGCACGGCCAGCAGCGTCAGGCGGTCGCGCTCCAGCATCTCATCCAGCGCGCGGGCGCGGCCCGCTTCCAGCCGCTGGGCGGCGTCGCGCGGGCGATTCAGCTTCAGCAGGCAAAAGGCGTCGTGTGCGACCATCTCGCCGTGTTCGCGCAGGCGCGGCGACGGCCCATCCATGCCGATGCTCAGCATATAGAGTGTTGCAGAAGCGGCCAGCGCGCTGGCAAACATCTCGTGCGCCTCGGCCCAGCGTCCCAACTCGCAGAACAAAAGGGCCAGGTTGCGCGCCGTGCGGCGATGTTCGTTCGGGAAGGCGTCGCGCGTGCGAATGCGCAGGGCTTCCTGATAGCAGACGATGGCTTTGTTCTGATTTTCCGCCTGGTCGCCCACCACCCGTTCGCGGTAGGCGTTGCCAAGGTTGTTGCGCGTGTCGGCCCATTCCAGCGGCGACCGCTCGCGCGTCTGCACCAGCATGGATTGCTCGTAATAGGCGATGGCTTGTTCAACATTATCGGCGTGGTTGCCGAAAAGGCGTTCGGTGTAGGCCACGCCCAGATTGTGGCAGATCAAGCCCCATTGGTCGGGCGCGTTGGCCTGGGTGAAGTAAGTGAGGGCGGCCTCGAAGCCGGTGATCGCCTGCTCGATATTGCCCATGCGCGTGCCATTGACGCGCTGCCCATACGCATTGCCCAGGCTGAGCTGATCGGTCGCCCACTCGAAGGGGGCTTTTTCGCGCGTGCGCACGGTCATGGCAGCCTCGAAGGCGGCGATGGCGCGGTCCAGATTCTCGGCACGCGTGCCGACGCCACGCAGATAATACGCGCTGCCCAGCGCCTCTTGGGTCGCCGCCCACTCGATAGGAGACGTTTCGCGCGTGCGCACTTCCAGCGCGGCTTGCAGCGCCTCGATGCCCTGTTCCACGTTCAGCGCGTGGTCGCCCAACTCGCGGGCCATAAATGCCAGCCCCAGGTAATGCTGCGCCAGCGCCCAATCGCTGGGATATTCCAGCTTCGTGAAGATCTGCAATGACGAATCCAGCGCCTCGATGGCTTGCTCGACATTCTGTGTATGGTCGCCCGTCGGCACACGCGGCAAGATCAAGCCCAGTTCGCGCTGCAACGCCGCCCACAGCAGATCGTCTTGTTCGCGTGACGCCAGGTAGCTCGCCGCTTCGATCAAGGCGACGCGCTGCTCCAGGTTGACGGCGGCATCCGGCGCTTCCAACTGCGCCAGCAGGGCATCCAGGTCGGCGGCGGGCGCGGCATGGGGCCAGGGCATACGCTCAAAGGCGAAGGCGACGCCCTCGCGCTGCGCGACTTCCAGCGTTTGCAGATAGCGCGCCAGCACTTGCGACGCCGCTGGGCCGACTCGTTCCGCCACGCGGCTGACGTTGGCGCGCAGCAGCATCAGGGCGGTGTTCGTCAGCAGTTCGGGATGCGCCTCGACGACGGCGCGCGAGGCCTCCCAGTCCGGCGCATTGACGAATTCTTCCAGGGCGCGAGCGACCTCTTCGGGATCGACCGGCGCGCCGGGGGGACGCGGTGGCGCGAATGGACGCGAATTGGGCCGCGCGCCGGCATACGGCTGATAGACGCCGGCACCGGCCAGGCGCTCGCGGTCGGCGGGGGTCAGGCGCGGCAACTCGGCAGGTTGCGGGGCCGGCACGGCGCGCAACGGCATGGTGGACGGGCCAGCATCCGGTTCGGTCAGCGGCTGATGATGGCCGCCGATATGGATGACCTCGACTTCGTTCGGCGGCGGCAACATCGGGTGAACCGATGGCGGTGGCGAAGGGGGTGTTTGACGACGGCGAAAACGGCGAAACATATGGACAGACGGCCTCCTTCAGCCAGGGCGTGATCGGGGATCTGAGACCTTGGGGGTTCGGCTCTCATTGTAGCATGACGGGCCGGCCCTGGCGAGGGGGAATATTCGCGCGCTGTCACTGTTGGACGACCAGCGAGGTGATCGTGAACGCTGCCTTAACCTGTGCGAACTAGAGTTCGGCAGACCCCATCATATCGTAAACGGGTATCGTTGGATCACGGCTCTCTGCCGGTGGCCATACCTGGCCACCGGATAAGCACAAGGAGACGGCCTTACACCTTGGGGTACGAGACGAAGACCGTCTTGACCTCGCTCCACTCGTCGATGGCGTCGGGGCCGAGTTCGCGGTGGCCGTTGCCACTGTGCTTGACACCGCCGAAGGGCAGGTGCGGCTCCGCGCCGGTCGTGCCAGCGTTGAGATAGATCAGGCCGGCCTGGATGTCGTGCATCGCGCGGAAGGCGTTGCGCATATCTTCGGTGAAGATCGCGCAGGAAAGGCCATATTCCGTGCTGTTGGCGACGGCGATGGCCTGGTCATAGCTATCGACCGGCAAAACGGCGACGACGGGGCCGAAGATCTCTTCGCGGGCGATGCGCATTTCCGGCGTGACATCGGTGAAGACGGTCGGCTGGAAGAAGGCACCCTGGTCCAACTCGCCGCCGCGCGCCGGTCCGCCGCCGGTGATGAGCTTCGCGCCCTCGCCTTTGCCGATGTCGATGTAGGCATCCACCGCTTGCACGCGGCCCCGATTCACGAGCGGCCCCATGTCCACGGCGGTGTCGAGGCCGTCGCCCAGCTTCTGTTTCTGCGCCAGCGCCACCAGGCGCTCGTTGAAGGCATCCACCACGGCGCGGTGGACGATGACGCGGCTGGTCGCGGTGCAACGTTGGCCGGTGGTGCCGAAGCCGGCCCAGGCCACAGCGGCGGCGGCTTCGTCCAGGTTGGCATCGTCCATCACGATGATGGCATTCTTGCCGCCCAGTTCCAGCGTCACACGGCGCAGATCGCGCCCGCAGATCTCGGCGACGTGCTGGCCTACCTCGGTCGAACCGGTCAGCGAGATCATGCTGACGCGCTGGTCGCTGGCCAGGGCATCGCCCAGCGTGCCGCCGGGGCCAGTGATGAGGTTCAGCACGCCGGGCGGTAGGCCGGCCTCATGCAGGATCTCCACCAGTTTGAGGGAGAGCAGCGGTGTGTCGCTGGCCGGCTTGAGGATGACGGCGTTGCCGGCGACGAGCGCGGGGAAGGTCTTCCAGGCAGGGATCGCCAGGGGAAAGTTCCAGGGGGTGATGATGCCGACGACGCCCAGCGGCTCGCGCAGCGTCAGGCACATTTTGTCGCGCAGCGCGGATGGCACCGTGCGGCCCTCGGCCTGCCGCCCAGCGGCGGCGACGAATTTGCCGAAGTCGATGGCGGTCTGAAGATCGCCACGCGCTTCTTTGAGGACTTTGCCCATCTCGCGCGTCAGCAGCCGCGAGAGTTCCTCGCGGTGCTGTTCCAGCAACAGCGCGGCGCGCAAGATGACTTCGCCGCGTTCCGGCGCGGGAGTGGCCCGCCAGGCGGGGAAAGCTTTTTGCGCGGCGGTGATGGCGCCATCGAGATCCGCGACGGTGGATCGCTGAAACGCGCCAAGCACTTCGCTTTCGTGGGCCGGGTTCGTATCCAGGAAGGTGGTGCCGCTGACGGAGTCGCGCCACTCACCCCCGATAAAGTTTTGATAGACGGTCGGGGCGGTCATCGCCGATGCGCTCGCCATCGAACAGGCTCCTCGTAACACTACGCGGCGGCGGTGCGCCGTCGCACACGCGGAGCTGGCACCGGGCCGGGGATGTCCCCCCCAGTATATCATGTTGCCAAAAGGCGTTTCTGGTGGGGTGGTGGGGAATTTATGGCGGATCGGCAGGACCGACTACTATCAACCCTGCAAGCTGGGCTACATCACGCAGGCTCGTATCGGCAGTGACGAAGATTGGCGAAGGAAGATTTTGCGCTAGTTGCCTTTCCTCGCAATAAAGCACGCTAGCTAGCTGTACGGCATCATAAGCCCGCAGCCCAAGAGAAACATACGTTAAGGTCTGCGCAGCTTTTACTTTTTTTTAAGAGTATTATCTTTAAAGTGGGCGGTGTACCGCTGATATGAACCGAAGAAAGTAAGGAACAAAGCGAATGAGCAAAACCAGAAAGTGGGAAGCAGTTTTAAGGCGTTTTTTTGATGGTTTTTCTTTGGTTGGGGGTATTTTATTTATAAGTGGATTGCTTTTGCTTGTACTCGCAACGGCATTGAAAATCGTCTGGCTGCATGATGCAGGGGGGACATTATTTGTTGCCGGTCTCTCATTAACTATATCTACAGCAATCAGCAAGGAGGCAGTTCGACAACAGTATGCTAAGGAGGCGAATGTTCGGCGGAAAGAAATCCTCTATGGACCACTTTACACAGAACTCAAGCAACTGTGGGAGCGATTTGATCAGGCAAGTCGAGGCCTGTCCCCATATCCTCATTGGATTTTTGGAGTAGGAAATGTGCCATCTCCACTCGGTCTTGTCCCCCCTTATAAAGTGGGTACAACTTTCAAATGTTGGCCAGAATTTAAGGATAGTCATTATCTCGATCAGTTTACTAAAGGGGCTTATCAGCTATTCAATGAGGTTCAAAAACTTGCGGCTACATATAATAAAGCTGTTGTTCAAGCACTGACGCGAAACTGCGAAATCCTGCAACCATATCTTGTCTCAGCTACCGAAGGTATCAAGAATAGTTCTGAATATCGGGAATGGCAACAACAGAATGAAGTTGGAACGAGGATAAGAGTCGAGAAGGACGATTGGTACGAGCGAGTTGAAAGAATCTCTATGACCGTTGGCCAAGAGGAAGCACAAATGTGGCTAGATGATTTCTGGGTGCTTGGATGGATTCTGGCTAATAGTCAAGAAAAAGCTGCAATTACTGTTCAGAACGGCTATCACTCTATAAGTTTAAGCCTCGTACCGTTAACTTGGTCTCAAGAAATTTTTCAGCATGCATGGGTTGAATTGAACAAGCTTCCTGAGAATCAGGAAATACAACAAGTGGCAACACTGTTATTTGAAAAAGTCCGCATGGCAAAAGATCTAGTTGAGTCAAGTCTTCGATATATTCGGGATCATTATGAAGGTGGAGAGCCTCTTGTATAGGTTCATTGTAGCAGACTTCCCTGCCCGGCTCATGAAGGGATGACCACTGACACGATGAAGGTCGCCACATACATGCATGTGGTGGGTGGGATCGATGCCGATCCAGGCGCTGAGGCTGTGATTGTTCTGCACGGCCACGTAGCCCAGCGTGGGCGCGCCGTCACACTGCTCGCCGTAAGTGACGATAGGATCGAGGTAGGTGTTGTAGCAAATCGTGGTACTCCCCCTTCAGATCTCCCCCATGCTTGCCGATGTGCATGGGTGACAGGATCGGCGACATCTTGGCAAACGCGCCGCCACCGGAAAGGGAGATTCACTCATGATGCAGCGTTCGCATCTCGTGGGAAATGATTATAGCTGGCAGCGGCCCATCGCCGTCGCTGCGTTGCCGCGCGTGGCACCCCCCCCGCGCCCCCCGCGTTGGTGGTGGCTGGCGCAGCCCGGCTGGCGGCAGGCGATCTGCGCCCTCGTGCTCGTCGCCACGCTGGCGGGGGGCGGCGTCGGCCTCTGGCGGGCGCTCGCGCCGGCACATGCCGGCTGCCCGACGTATACCATCCGCTGGGGGGATACGATGTGGCAGATCGCGGCGCGCTTCCACACCGACACCTGGACCCTGGCGCGGCTGAACCACATCGCTAACCCGAACCTGATCATCGCTGGCCAAACGATCTGTGTCGCCGCGACACCCAACTATCAGCCGCAGCCGACGTATAGCGATCCGCTGCAATGGAGCAACCGGCCCGAAGTGCGGGCGATGCTCATCGCCGCCGCCGACCGGCACGGGTTGCCGCGCAACCTGGTGCTGGCCATCGGCTGGCGCGAGAGTTCGTGGGTGCAGCACGTCATCTCGTGGGATGGCGGCGTGGGGACGATGCAACTGATGTCTTACACCACCGCCTGGCTGAATGGCTATCTGGGGACACAGTACAATCCCGACCGGCTCTATGACAACATCGAGTTGGGCGTGTCGTACCTCGCCATCCTCTGGCGCGACTTCCGCGGCTACCTGCCGGATATCATCAGCGCCTATAACGAGGGCGAGCGCGGCGTGCGCACCTACGGCATCTTCAACTGGTGGTACGTCAATTCCGTCTTCGCGCTCATGCGCGCCTTTGGCTAGTTATGCTACAATCTCCCCAGAAGAGAGAGTGGCAGGGAGGGACGGAACGCGAAATAGCGCGAGATTGGCGCGAAATCACACGGCAACTTGCCAGTATTTCGCGTTTTCTCGCGCTCATTTCGTGGCATTTCGCGTTCCGTCCTTTCTTCTTGTAAGTGCTCCCACCCTTTGTCATATATTCGCAAAGGAGCGTAGAGAGATGACGACGGCGACACACGTGGAAGAAGAGCGCATGATCCTCGATACCGTCCGCAAGCTGGCGCAGGAGCGCGTGGCCCCGCGGGCGGCGGAGATCGACGCGACGGGCGAGTTCCCGTGGGATATGAAAGACCTGCTGGCGGAAAACGGCATTCTGGGCCTGCCTTTCGCGGAGGAGTATGGCGGCATCGGCGCGAGCGAGCTGACGATCCTGAAAGTGATCGAGGAGCTATCCAAGGCGGACGCGACGACGGGCCTCTTGCTGGCGGTACAGCAGCTTGGCTCGCTGCCGATCATGCTGGCCGGCTCGCCGGAGCAGAAAGAACGCTACTTCCCGAAGTTGGCGGCGGGCGAGTGGCTGGCGGCGTATGGGCTGACGGAACCCGGCTCCGGCTCGGACGCGGGCGCGATGAAGACGCGCGCCGACAAGCAGGGCGACACGTATGTGCTGAACGGCCTCAAACATTTCATCACCAATGCTGGCCTGGCACATGTCAACGTCATCTTCGCCAAGACGGATACCAGCGCGCCCGGCACGCGCGGCATCAGCGCCTTCATCGTGGAAAGCGACCGACCCGGCTTCCGCTTGGGGCGCGTCGAAAACAAGATGGGCATTCGTGGCTCCCAGACGGGCGAACTGGTGATGGAGGACTGCGTCATCCCGGCGGCGAACCTGCTGGGCCGCGAGGGCGAGGGCTTCAAGATCGCCATGATGACCCTGGACCGCACCCGTCCCGGCGTGGCGGCGCAGGCGCTGGGCATCGCGCAGGGCGCGCTGGATGTCGCCGTCAAGTATGCCAAGGAGCGCGTGCAGTTCGGCAAGCCCATCGCGGAGAATCAGGGCATCCAGTTCATGCTGGCCGATATGGCAACGGAGGTCGAGGCCGCGCGCCAGTTGCTCTACCATGCCGCCGACCTGATCGACGCAGGTGCGCCGAATTTCGGGCGCTTTTCCGCGATGGCGAAGATGTATTGCTCTGATATCGCCATGAAGGTGACGGGCGACGCCGTGCAGATCCTCGGCGGCTACGGCTACATGAAGGAGTTCCCCGTCGAGCGCATGATGCGCGACGCTAAGATCTGCCAGATCTATGAGGGGACCAACCAGATCCAGCGCGTCGTCATCGCGCGCGATCTGCTGCGATAATGGCCTCATTGGGGGCGACCACCGGTAGGAGCAATGCCTTGTGCTTGCCCTACCCCGCCAGCGTCGCCGCCAGGCGTATAGGCGCGCACATTGGTTGCAAACGCTACCGCGCGCATGCTCAATGGCAAGGTCAGTTGCTCCAGAGAAGATAGCGTCTTTCAGGGTCAGACCGACAGGAATGCTGTCCTCTCAAAAACATAATGATAGCCAGCCCACGCGATCATCCATTCCTCTCCAACGTGTGTATCGATTCATAAGACACGCGCATGAGGAGATACATGATGAGCCAAGCGATCACCCACGAGCAGGTATCCGCGCGGGTGCAGCCCTCACCCCTTATTGACCGCCTCATGCGCGGCCTCATCTTCGGCGGCGGAGCGTTCGTGCTGGCACTGCTGGTCTGGGGCCACCTGGGGTTGGGCGCGTGGCTCTTCCCGCCCGCGCCCAGCGCCAGCCACCAGGCGGCAGTCGCGGGACCGTACCATGTCGCGTTCGACGCGGTTTCGGGGCAGTTGACGGCGAACGGGCCGAACAGTATCACCTTCACGCTTCAAAACGTCGCCGGGCAGCCGGTGGCCGGGGCGACGGTGCATGCCAGCCTGGCGATGGCGACGATGGCGATGTATGCCCCCACCGTCGCCGCGACACCACAGGGCAATGGCACCTACGCCGCGCATCCGATCTTCGGCATGGCGGGTATCTGGAATGTGACGGTGGTGATCACCCAGGCCGGTCAGCCTGAACAGCGCGCCACCTTTCAAGTCAGCGTCCGCTGGCACTGATTCATCGCCCAACCTAAGCAACCAGACAGGCTCAGTGCTGCTGAGCATAGGAACTCTTTGTCGCCCTTTAAGCAAGGGACCATTTCAGTCAGGGAAGACGACAGACAACTAGAAAGGTTCACACGATCATGGCTACGTCAAACCTCGCAAAAATGTACGCGAACGTCCTGGGTGCGGTTCTCACCCTGGTCGGTATCCTCGGTTTCGTTTCACCGCTCACGCCGATGACGGCATCGGCCCCCCACGGCGCGCTGCTGAGCATCTTCGCCATCGATCCGCTGCATAATGTCATCCACCTGGCCTCCGGCATCATTGGCCTGGCGGCGGCGAACACGGCGGGCGGCGCATATGCGCGGCTGTATGCTGGCGTTTTCGGCGCGGTGTATGCGCTCGTGACCATCGTCGGCTTCATCCAGGGCAACACGGTCCTGGGGCTGATCAGCGTCAACCTGGCCGATAACCTCCTGCACGCTGCCATCGCCATCGCCTCGCTGGCCGTTTTCTTCGCGGCACCGCGCGGTAATAACGCGGTAGCTCGCGCCTAGCACCCTCCTTTCCTCCTCTGTGCGTGGTTCCCTCTCTGCGCGAAGCGGCATCAGGTGAAAGCCTGGTGCCGCTTCTTTTGCCTGTCATTGACGCTGGGCGGCGTGCAGCCAGAGCGCGGGCGAGGTCCAGTTGAAGCACAACAGCGTGGGGGCGCGCTGGATTTCAGGATGAAAGGTCAGCAGCGAGACGGCAGCATTGTCCATATTGATGAGCGGAGTGTTGCCGATGGGGATGCCCAGGTAGTGGCCGATGATCAGCTTGACCACATCGGCGTGCGTCACCAACGCCACCCACTCGCCCACGTCGGGCGCGACGCGCCAGCGTTCCGCCGCGCGCACCGCGCGCCGTTGCACCGCCGCGAACGATTCCACGCCCTGGGGCGCGTAGGTCGCATCCGTTGTGAAGCGCCGCCACTGAGCATTCTGCTGATCTAGATCGTCGTAGCACTGGCCGCTGAACGGCCCATAATTCGTATCCAGCAAATCGCGGTCCTGTTGGATGGTCAGGCCGCGTCCCGCATTGACACACTCCGCCGTCTGCATCGTGCGTTCGAGGGGCGACGCGATGATCGCCGTGAGCGGTAACGTCGCAATGGCCTGCCCCGTCGCCTGAGCTTCTTGCAGCCCCTCGGCATTGAGGGGAATGCCGGGCAGTTGCCCTGGCAACAAATGTTTCACGTTGAAATCCGTTTGCCCGTGGCGAACGAGCACCAGCTTGCGATGGCCGCGATGATCTTCGTGCCGCAACTCGCGGCCAAAAGGCAACCCTTGCGGTGTGCGTTGCCGTGCCGAACCGAACAGTCCCATAAATGATCGGTTTCCTTTCAATAGAGTAGCCCACCTTATAGAAACGGCGGACACGGCAAAATTGCGGCATGAGGATCAGGTGCTGGACGAAGCCGCCAGCGCGGGCTGTTCAGGCTGTTCCTGCGCTGGCACAGGAGCCGGTTCCGCGCGCCGGAAGGTGGTGATGACCACGACCGCCGCAATGATGATGGCGGCAGCGACCAGCGTCAGCGGCGTCAGGTGTTCGCCGCCCAGCGCCCAGCCCAGGAAGACGGCGACGACGGGATTGACATACGCATAGGTCGAGGCGATGCTCAGCGGCGTGTTGCGCAGCAGCCACACATAGGCTGTGAAGGCGACCAGCGAGCCGAAGACGATCAGATACAGCAGCGCCAGCAGCGATGAGCCGGTGATCGCCGCGAGGTGAACCGCGCCGACCTCGCCCGTCGCCACGCCCGCCAGGCTCAGCAACACGCCTCCCAGCAGCATCTCGATGGCGGTTCCCATCAATGGCGAAGCCGGCACAGCGGCGGTGCGCGAGTAGATCGAGCCGATGGACCAGCAGAGCGAGGCGAGTGGGATGATCAGGAAGCCGGCCAGGCTCGCCATGTGGATGCCGCCGGTCAATTGTGGGCTGATCAAGAGCGCCACGCCGCCGAAGCCCAGCAGCAAACCGATGATCACCGGCACGCTGGGCCGGTGTCCCTGCGGGCGCAGCCAATTGATCAGCGCCATCCAGATCGGCGTCAGGGAGATCAGGAGCGCCGTCAGGCTGGACGGCACGCCGTGGCCCTCCGCCCAGGCGACGAAGCCGTTGCCCGCCAGCAGCAGGCATGCGCCGATGATCGCCGCGGCGCGCCACTGTGCCAGGGTCGGGCGCGGCGCGCCGCGCAGGCGCATGAAGACGTAGAGCAGCACACCGGCGATGAGGAAGCGCACGCCCGCCATCAGGAACGGCGGCAGCGTGGCCACGGCGAACCGGATCGCCAGGTAGGTCGATCCCCAGATGATGTAGACCGCCAGCAAGGCCGCCAGCACGGCGGCGCGTGACGCTGGTTTGGTTTCAGTCATGCGCCACCTCGCGTTCTTCGCCGGGTAAGCATAAGGTCGCGCTCTCTTTAAGCGTGGAAAGCACGATGGTCGTGCGCGTCGAACGAATCGCCGGAATCGCGCCGAAGCACTCGCGCAGCAAGCGACCCAACGCCTCGGTATCCGCCACGCGCACCTTCACCAGATAGCAGTCTTCGCCAGCGATGTGATGCACCTCTTGCACAGCGGGGATCGCCGCCAACTGCGCGCCGGTGGTCATGGTGCCGACACGCTCATCCGCCTGCACGAAGATGAAGGCCAGTAGCCCCAGGTCTAACTGGCGCGCATCGATGCGCGCCTCGTAACCGCGCAGGGTGCCACGCGCTTCCAGCTTGCGGATGCGCTCGAAGATCGCCGAGGGAGCCATGCCGAGTTGGCGCGCGATATCCGCGTTACTCGTCCGCGCATCGCCCTGAAGGATATTCATGATTCGTAGATCAATGTCGTCGAACATTCAGCATTCCTCCTGATAGGGAGATTAAACATCATTAAAGGGGGGAAGTCAAGGGCGAAGTGGACCTTCATGCACCTCCATGAAGCGTCGCCCGCTCCCGTGTATATGTTCTGTATTTGTTAAGGCTTGGTTTTGGGCATGGAGCGTGCGAGAAGGTGATCACAGTCCCCAGCAGGAGTCCTATACATGCTCGAAATCTTTCTGAAAAACGCGACGATGCAACTCGCCAATTATGTCGAGGGCATCGCCGCCATCATCATCGGCGTCGCCGTCATCGAGGCGACCCTCAGCACCGTGAAGGTCTTTTTCGTGCGCCACCCCGCGCCGGAGGCGAAGGAGAACGTGCGGCTGCGGCTGGGCCGCTGGCTGGCGGTGGCGCTGGAGTTCGAGTTGGGCGCGGACATCCTGCGTACCGCCATCGCGCCGTCGTGGAACCAGATCGGCCAGCTCGCCGCCATCGCCGCCCTGCGGACGCTGCTGAACTACTTCCTGGAGCAGGAGATTCAGCGCGCGGCGGCGGCGCAAGGCGGTCGCAATCCCACGCAGCATCCGGTGACACAGCGCGAGGCGGCGTGATGGGCCTCAGCACCCCCGCAATCTACACGGCGGCTATTGCCATCACTGATTTTATCGGCAGTTTGCTGATCATCGGCTATATCGTCGCCGCGCTCGTCGTGTTGTTGCGCAGGCGCGGCCTGCTGCCAGCGCGGTTGCTGGTGGCCGAAGGCGCGCTGTGGGGGCTGAACTTCAAGGTTGCCGCCACGCTGCTGAAAACCATCGTGATCCACACCTGGCAAGAACTGGCGTTCTTCACGATCATCTTCGCCCTGCGCACCCTCATCAAATGGGTTTTCACCTGGGAGCAAAAACGTCTGCTCGCCCAACAAACGCCGGCAATGCCAGCGGTGGGCGATTAAGAGACAGCGATGCACCAATCGGGTGAGCAGCGGAAGAGAGCGGGCGGTTGCAATCCCACGAGGAACGGCGGGGCGGAGGGGCGGGTAAGGACGGCGGGCGGTTGAAACCGCGCCTAAGGGCGTTCCGCCACAAAGTCCACCTACGTGGACTGGAGTTTAGTCCGCGCAGGCGGACTTCGTCGCCGTTAGGCGCTTAGGCGCGGTTTCAACCGCCCGCACCGTTCGCTGGCAGACCACCCGGAGGACAGACATTCTTGTCTGTCACCTGGCGGACAGGGAAGTCGCCCCACGAGCAAGGGAAGGCTTCATTGGCTTGCTCAGTGTGCGTGGAGGATGAAGGGCAGGGCCAGCGCGCCGACGGCCACCAGCAGCGCCAGGAGGGCGACGAGCAGGCTCAGGGATTGGCGACCTTGCACGTGGCTTTGGGTGCGGCGCACCAAGCGTTCCGTGTCTGCGCGTAGCATGCTCACTTCGTTTTGCGCCACCACGCGCGCCTGGGCGACGCCCTGGTCAAGTTCTGTGCGCAGCGCCGCCCGCGCGCCCTGAACCTCCGCGTGCAGTGTTGCGCGGGCCTCGTGCACGCCGGCTTCGGCGGTGGTCGCCGTTGCTTTGAGCGCGGCCACATCGCGCCCCACCTGGGTTTGCCAGTCTTCCAGAGCGTGCGTCTGGGTCACAAACACCGTGCGCGCCTCTTCGAGGCGCTGATCCACGCCCGCCGCAATGCGCCCGCGCTCGCTTTCCACCAGCGCGTGCAGCTCGCTGCGCAGCGCCGCCAGTTGCTCGCGTTGTGCCTGTTGCATCTGGTTGATCGTCCCCGTCGCGGCCTCGCGCAAGGTCGCCAGATCGCTGCGCACGGCGGCCAGTTCCGCCGGATCGATCCCAGAATGGGCGGCCAGGGTCTCCGCCGCGCCGGCCATGAAGGCTTCCCAGCGGGCGCGCTCGTCGCTTTCCGCCGTCCCCAGGATGTCGCGCAGTTCACGGCGCATGGCCTCCCACCGTCGGTCGAAATCGCCGCTGGCGAGGGCGATGGAGGCTTCGGCCATCTCGCGCAGCCCGCTCACCTCGTGGCGCATCTCGGTCAGCGTGTCATCCCATTCGCCCAGGTCGCGCAGTTGCGCGCGCAAGCGTTCGTCCAGGTCATCGCGCCAGCGGGCGGCGTCGCGCTGCTGCTGGTCCAGCACGGCCAGCGCCTCCATCACGCGCGTCTCGGCGCGGTCCACCGTCTGGTTCAGCCGATTGCCGGCATCCGTGGCGACGGCGTCGATGGCGGCGTGGGCGGCGTCTTCCAGGCCGGCCAGCCGCGAGATGTGTTCATCGTACTGCGTCACCAGGCCGGCGAACTGCGCTTGCGCGGCGGCTAACTCGCGTGCACCGCCCTGCACCGCCGCGCGGTCGGCGTGCGTTTGTGCCAACTGTTCCAGGTCACGCGCCAGATCGCTTTCAGTCACGGCATCGGCGCTATAGGGATGGGGAGTGGTGGTTCGCTCTAGAGCCATATGAGTCCTTCCTTGGCAAATAGCATCCAGCAGGTGCAGGGGGCTGCGTGGACAGGATGCCGGGTCTTGTATTCAGTATAGCGAGCGCGCCAAAGCGCCCAGCCCCTTGCCGGAGCCACCGTCCCCCTTGGCCCACTGGGGTCGCCGATTCCTGCCCCGTTCGGCCCTGGCGCGTCGCGCCGTTGACGCCGATAACAGAACTGTATAGTTTCGGCTGATCCAGCGACCGTGCTGGCACCTGGATCGCTCCGGCCCAATGCCGGTTGCCCGTTTCGTTTCGCGTCGTTCGCACGAGTGGAGGAAGAACTCACTATGGGGAAGGATCGCCTTGCCGCGCGCCGTGATCTCTGGACTACGCGGCAAATCCCGCCCGCGCCCGCCCGCCGCATCGTCCCCCCGCACCATCCCCCGGTGGGGAACAGGGTTCCCATCCCGCAACGGACACGGACGCCAAGCGTCACCCCTGCTCCATCAGCGAGGGGGAGGGGGCCGGGGGGCAGGGTTCCCGTGCCGCGACGGGATGGGGCCGGCCCGGTGCGCGCCTTTCGGCTGATCGCGCCGGTGCTGGTGCCGTTCATGCTGGGCAGCGTGTGCTTCGCCATCCTGGTGCTGCTGGGCCTGGCCGCGCCGGATGCCCTGCCGCTGGCGATTGGCGTCGAGGGGCTGGGGCCGATCTTTTTCGTGTATGCCGCCGTCGGCGTCGTGCTGGCCGCCGCGCTGGCCTATGCCCCCAGCGATGCCATCTGGGCGCTGGCGATGATCGTCGGCCTCATCGCGTTTGGGGCGATCACCACCTGGGCGATATTCGGTCCCCTGGTCGCCCTGACGCTGTTGCTGGGCCTGAGCGCCCTGCTCGCCGTGGTCGTGCGCCGCCAGATGCATACCGTGCTGGAAGACACCGTGCATGTGATGGTCCTTTTCGGCAAGCACAATCGCATTTTGCGGCCCGGTTTCAATCTGCGCTGGCCCTTCGAGCAAGTCTGGGCCATCATCAACACCGCTGAAGTGACGGTGGAAGTCGCCGCCCGCGAGGTCACGCTGCTGGGCGGCACGCGCCTCCATATCAGCGCGACCACCGCTTGCCGCGCCATGCCAGAACGCGCCCACCTGACCGCGCCCCATGCCCACGAGTGGGTGGACCACGTGCGCCGTTGCCTGGAACTGACCCTGCGCGAGACGCTGAGCGAGATGGAGCCGGAGGAGATCTGCCCAACTGATGGATCGTTGCCCGGCGACGCGCTGAACGTGCGGCTGCGGGGGCGCTTGCAGCAGATCGTCGGCGGCTGGGGCATCAGCGTCACCTGGGTGCGCGCCCACACCCTCGCGCCCGTCGCCACCGCGCCGGATCAGTCCCGTGTCGGCTCCACGCCGGATGTGGCCTCCGGTCCGCATGCCGCCATCGCCGCTCTGCGCCGCCCTGGCGTCGCCACGCCCGGCACTGCCGCTGTGGCCCCCCCGCCGGATGTCGCGGTGGTGCGCGGCCTCACGCCCGGCGCGCTTTTGCCGCTGCCGCCCGCCATGCGCGCCGGCGTCCCCGTCCCCGAAGCCCTGGCCGACGCTTATGCCGCCGTGCGCGAGCGACGCATCACCGATCCCACCACTATCGCGCGCATCGCCCGCGCCTTCGATACCATCGCCCGCGACCCCGTCCTCAGTCCGCACTTACCCTTCGACGCGCATGAGGCCGCGCGCAACCTGCGCGCCCTGGCACACCAACTGACGGGCCGCGCATGACGTGCTTGCCGCGCAGGGGGCCATGTGGCGGCGCATCAAGCGGCGGAGGGAGACGCTTGTTTGTGCCAGAACGTGCTGGTGAACACAACCAGCGGCCACCCCGCCCCCAGGAGCAAGAACAGTAGCGCCCGTTGGCCCAGCGCGGCAACCTGATCCTCGGTCGTGGGGAACGGCTGCCCCTGCGTCGCCGAGAACCAGAGCAGCGCCATACCGATGATTGCCATGAGCGGCACCACCAGGACGATCACGCCCGTGCGCGGCTGCGTACGCCAGTCGAACTGTGTCAGCCGGACGACCCAGGCCACCACGGCGAGGACGAAACCGAGTTCCACCAAGAGCGCGGCGATGTGTGTGGGTGGCCACAAGTAGTGTTGAACCGACTGCGCGATATTGGAGGGACAATAATCGAAACAGGTTAAGCTCAGGGCAAAGCTGAAAACCAGGCACCCGAACCCGTGGGCGAGGCCACCGAGCAGCGCGCTCACGCGGACGAACAGTGTCATGAGACTGATCCTTTCAACTGGCGGAAAAAGCGGTGGTCAGCGGGGCCGGACCGACAGGAATGACTGTCCGCCGAGGTGAGGGCGAATGGCTGTCCGCCGGTACCTATATAGGCTCATCTGCAAATAGGCTCATCTGCAAAGGGTGTTAGCAGATGGCGCGGGCATCGAGGATGGGCCACGAAGGACACGCAAGGGCTTGCAAGCAAGACGAAGGAACACGGCTGGCTGTCACAGCGGCACAGACTATTCGCGCTCCACTCCTCCGTTACCGTACTCAGTCAATAGTTAAGCTTGTGTCAGAGAGGGGTGATCGCAGATAATGAAGGTGTCACCGATCCCCCACGTCACCGCCAAGGAGCGCCCCGCCATGCCTGTCGTCAAAATCGTCGCTCTCACCCAGGAACATCGCGGCCACGGCATCACCACTGCCGCCTATTTTCTCTGCCAATCGCTGGCCCAGCGCCAGGTGCCGGTGTTGCTGACCGACCTCACCGGGCGGCACGACCGCCTGCCCGTGTTACAGAAACATTTTCCCACGCGGAATCTGGTGCTGTGGACGCCGCCCGCTCCCACGATGCGCGACCTGCCGGCGCTGCTGCGCAAGGCGCGCAGTGAAGTCACAGGCAAGGCCGCCGTCATCCTGCTAGATGCCGACCTGACCGCGCTAGACGCCATCGCCGCCGCCGATGAGGAGGTGCGCGCTATCGACTATCTGCTGCTGGCGACGGATTACACCGCCGATGGCGAAAAAGCCGCCGACCGGCTGGCGACGCGCTTTCAGGCGCTGCGCGACCGCAATCGCTTCGGCCTGGCTTTCGCGCGCATCGCCCCCGAAGAGATCGGCGAATTGCCGGAGCAAACTGACGATCTTTTGCCCATCCTGGGCTATTGGCCGGCGGACTATCGCCTGGCGACCAGCGATGATCTCGTCACCGCTGGCACCACGCTCCCCGAACCACACCAACTGTATCTCGATGCCATGGCGCGCCTGGCCACACGCCTGATGCGCCTGGTGCCGCTCGTCAAGCTCGAACGCGCTTAAGGTCCAAAAGCGAATGTCGTGCTGCCCGTCCCTTGTTGACTGCCGTGCGTCGCGGTGACAGTGGCGGTGACGGTGTTACAGCTTTGCGGGATACGCGCCTTCCACGGATACGATTGATAATTGCCGTTAGGGTCGGTCATCCCACTGGTGGGAGCTTGGGGATCAGTCACGCCGTCACAATCCATTACGCTGATGCTCAGCGTCGCGTTTGGCGCAGATTGCACGTGTACGGTCATCGTCATGCGTTTATGATCGTAATTGAGGGTGACGGTGAGCGGCAGCGGCGGCGGGGTTGCCGTTGGGGGGCTGGGCGTCGCGGTGGGCGGGATGGTGGGTTGAGGCGTGGACGTGGCTTGCGGGGCGGGTGTTGTGCCGGGAACCGGCGTCGGGTGCGGCGCGGGTGTGGCCGTCACGTACACGCCAGGTGTCGTCGTCACCACGGGTAGGGGCGTGGCCGTGGCCGCGCCCGTCCCCACGCCCAGCACCGGCGTGGCTGTCGGTGCGCCGTTCACCGAGATGATCGTCGTGACCGTGCCGGCAGGCCGCGCGAAGGCATCCTTGAAGATGCCACTCTGGATGCCCCACCACGCGAAGAGGACGACGAGCAACATGCCGATGATGACGCCGGTCGCCAGACCGACGGACGTGCCGGCCCAGCCGAAAAGCCCCTGGCGCGGGTGCGTCGGGTACAATAACGGATAATAGCTTGGCTCGGACGGCACGAGCGGTGGCGGCGGTGGGGCCGACGGTTCATCGGGATAGAGTGACGGCGCGGCGGCACCTTCCACGAAGGGCGAGGTCAGTGCGCCTTCGGTGAAACCACTTGGCGGTGCGACATGGGCGAAGGCCGCGGGATCCGGCTGTGAGTTGAGCGCAGGCTGCTCCCACGGTTGCGGTTCCGGCTGTGGCGCTTGTTCCGGCTCTGGTTGAGTTTTATAGGGTGTCGGTTCATCAGGATTCGTCATGGGGCGGCTCCTTTTCCGGCGGCTAACTCCATATGTTCAGGCGAGATCCTTTTGCCTGCCGTCTAGTATCACAGGAAGCAACATAAGAGGCAAGACCTCGCCAGGTTGACTGTTTGCAGCAATATCCAGGCCAAGACCTCAACCGTAAACGTTTGGAAGTTTTTTGTTGTAATACCGATTTTTACAATACAAAAATATAAAAATTACAAAAAAGGCGAAACCGGCGGATGGAGATTATGCATATCCCCATCCGCCGGCGTTGGTCGGCTTATTGAATATCGCCGCAGACGATGGGATCGAAGCCGGTCTGGTTGGCAAGCTCCATACCCATACCCTGATGGACATTCAGGTACCAGCCCGACGCGGGGATGGACGAGACGCCGGAGATCATCGTGTAGCTGGTGCCATAGCCATTGGCGTTCGCCACGACATCATGCAGCATGTGCGCGATGCCGCCCTGGCTCTGGCATGAGCCGTAGTGGATGTGTGCAGCATGGTCACTGAACGGCACCAGATTGCTCACGAACACCTCGACATACAGCGTGTTATTCTGCACCCACATGTTGGCGTACCCACTCGCCGCCTCATTGGCATCCGACGTGGGATGCATGGGCAAGAAGGTATTTTCATCGCCATAATACGACATGCCACTGCCAGAGACCTCGCCGCAGGCGATGGCACCAAACTGGTTCGTCGCTCCGGAAGTGGTCATGGTCAAGCCGGGGCCGTTGTGGACATTGACATACCAACCGCTCGACGGGATGCCGTACATGACGTTAGTAATCAGCGTCAGGCTGGTCGCGTTGCCGGAAGCGTCGGCATACAGCGAATTCAGCGCGTATTTCACCGGTCCATTGCTGTTGCAGTTGTAGCCCTGGTGAATATGCGCCGGGTGGATGCTATACGGTGCCAGACCGGTCAGTTGAATGGTGACGATCAGCGTCTTGGTGGCCGCGCGCCAGGTCAGCGACGCCGTGCCATACGGCACGTGATAGAGGCCGATGCTGGTGTTCATGAGTTGGTACGTCGGGGGATTAGGCTGGCTGGCACCCATCAGCAACGGCGCGGGGAGCAGCAACAGACTGGCGAGTACCAGTTTTGGCCCCCACCGCATGATAAAGGTTGGTGAGCTTTTCACGGTCATCTCTTTCTGTGATTCCTCAGCTTTCACTGCCACACGCACCCGTCCTGCACGCTCAGAAGGATGCTGCGCATCTGCGCGCAAGCGCCCTTGCGCCGCAATGCCCATACCGAAAAAGGATTGACCGCTGGTTATTTCAGTTGTTTTCACAACGACGCGAACTCTATCCCCCGCTACAAGGACAGGGCGGTTCTTTTGCGGTACAATAGAGGTACAATTCGCATAGATATGGACAAAGGATCATCTTTATGCAGACCGGCTCTTTTGCTGAACCATCGCGTGCGTCCCAGGCCGCCGACCCCGCGCAGCCCGGCGTGCCGCTGCCCATCGCGCCGGGCGTATGGCGCGTGCGCCTGCCGGTGCCGTTTCCACCCAACGGCACGAATGCGTATCTGCTGCACGGCGCGGGCCAGTGGTGCCTGATCGACACCGGCCTGGGGACACACGCCAGCCAGACCGCCCTGGATGACGCGCTGCGCGCCCTGGGCATCAGCGCGGTTGACCTGAGCGCGCTGGTGCTGACGCACAGCCACGTGGACCACATCGGCTCCGCCGCCGCCATCGCCGCCGCGATGCCCGCCACGGCTCCGGTCATCCTGCTGGACCACGAAGCCGAACACCTGCGCGCCCTGTGGGCCGGGACCAGCGGACAAGACTTCGACCGCATCGCCACGCTACAAATGCTGGGCGGCCTGAGCCGCACCGAGGCCGAATTGGGCTTGCAGTCGATCCGCGCGCTGGTGGCGCGCGTTCGCGTTCCCCCGCCGGAGCGCCTCCACGTGGTGCGCGACGGCGATGCGCTGCCGCTGGCGGGCCGCACGTGGCAGGTCATCTGGACGCCCGGCCACGCGGTGGGGCATCTTTGCCTGGCGCATGACGGCCTCGTCATCACCGGCGACCACATTCTGCCGCAGATCTCGCCCAACGTCAGCCTCACTTCGCTGGATCACCCCGACCCCATCGGCGAACACCTGGCCAGTCTGGCGCGCATCACCGCGCTGGCGACGCCGGCCACGCTGGCGCTGCCCGGCCACGGCGCGGAGTTCATCGGGCTGGCGACGCGCATCGACCAACTGCGCGCCGGTCACGCGCGCCGGTCGGCGCACGCCCTGGCGGCGCTGCGCGCGCAAACTGGCCCTGCCACCGCGCTGACCATCACCGAGGCCATCTTTCGCGGGCGGCTACACACACCAGAAGATCGCTGGCTGGCGCTGGGCGAGACGCTGGCGCACCTGGAACACCTGCGCGCCGAGGGCCAGGTTGCGCGCGCAGATACGGCGGGCGTCGCCTATTATGTCGCCTCAGCCGCCCCGGCGGAAGTTTCCGTTGTTTTTTCCTCTTGACGAATCGCGCTGGATCAGCGAATATGATGTGAGAGTGTTATCTGGCAACATCTAAATGCACGCCACGGGTGGTAATGGGAGTGACGATGAACGATCCAAAGAGCAACGGCCATCTCAACGGCGCGGCATCGGGGGTCACGGCGGTCGCGCAGTTCGCCAAGTGCGACACGTGCCGCGAATTGATCTTCGAGGGCGATCTCAAAAAGAATATGCGGGTCTGCCCGCGTTGTGGCCATCACTTTCGCTTGGGGGCGCAAGAGCGCATCGAGTTGATCGTCGATGACATGGACGCCTTCCAGATATTCGATGACGACCTGCGTTCGACGGATCCGCTGCGCTTCGTCAGCCGATCCCAAGCCTACGCGGCCAAGCTGGATGAATATCAGGAAAAGGCGCACGTTTCCGAGGCAGTCGTCACCGGCATGGGGACCGTCGAGGGGCTACCCCTGTCGCTGGCTGTGATGGATTTCGCTTTCATCGGCGGCTCGATGGGGACGGTCGTTGGCGAGCGATTGACACGCGCCATCGAACGCGGCGTACAGGGGCGCTGCCCGGTGGTCATCTTCGCTGCTTCGGGCGGGGCGCGCATGCAAGAAAATCTCTTTTCGCTCTTTCAGATGGCCAAAACCTCCGCCGCGCTGGCCAAGCTCACGACAGTGGGGCAACCCTTCATCTCCGTGCTGACGGACCCCACGACCGGCGGCGTCACCGCCAGTTTCGCCTCACTGGGCGACATTATTCTGGCCGAACCGGGCGCGCTGATCGGCTTCGCCGGCCCCATCGTCATCGAACAATCGATGCACCAGAAGCTGCCCCCCGGCACCGATACCTCCGAATTCGCCCTGGCGCACGGCATGATCGACATGATCGTGGACCGCCGCTCGCTACGCTCGACCCTCGCGCACCTGCTGCGCCTGTATGCCACCGGTGAACAAGCCGGTGGTTGATGATGTTTTACAAATCAGAAGGGATATGCAACGCCGGGTCGCCAGGAGGGTGCCAGCGGTCGCACGGTCGATGGGAACGAGACCAAGTGGTCGCCGGCACGCCGGGAGAAAGACCAAGTGGTCGCGGGGGCCAGATCCCAGTGCCGCACGCCCGCCGGGGGTTCAACCCCCCGGCTCGGAACAGGAACCCCTCCGGGCTAGAAGCGAGCGTGTCCAGGATACATGGTAAAGGGGCATAAACCGCGCCTAAGCGCCTAACGGTACGAGGTCCGCTGGCGCGGACTGCAAATTGATGCGGACTGGAAAACGTGGGAGAGATGTTTGATGAGTTACGATCTGGATTTCGAGAAGCCGCTGGCGGAGCTTGATAAGCGCATCCAAAGCCTGCGCAAACGCAACGACAAGGCGCGGGCCGATGAACTGGCCGCGCTGGAGCGCGAACTGGCCCAGGCGACAGCGGAACTGTATCGCAACCTGACGCCGTGGCAGCGCGTGCAGGTCGCGCGGCATAAGGATCGCCCTTACACGGCAGATTATATTCGCTACCTCTTCCCCGACTTCTTCGAGTTGCGCGGCGACCGGCGCTTCGCGGATGATCGCGCCATCCTGGGGGGCGTCGCCACCTTCGCGGGGCGCACGGTGCTGATCGTCGGCCACCAGAAGGGCCGCGACACGAAGGAGCGGCTGGACTGCAACTTCGGCATGGCCCATCCCGAAGGCTACCGCAAGGCGCTGCGCCTTTTCGAGCACGCGGAAAAGTTCGGCTTCCCGGTCTTTACCTTCATCGACACGCCGGGAGCCTATCTGAACCTGGCTGCCGAAGAGCGCGGCATCGCCGAGGCCATCGCCGAGAACCTGTTGCGCATGTCTACCTTGCGCGTGCCGATCATCGCCACCGTCATCGGTGAAGGCGGCAGCGGCGGCGCGCTGGGCATCGGCGTGGCAGATCGCATCATCATGCTCGAAAACAGCATCTATTCGGTCGCCTCACCGGAAGCCGCCGCCTCGATCCTCTGGAAGAGTACGTCGTTTGCCCCCCAGGCTGCCGAGGCGATGCGCATCATCGCGCCCGCGCTGCTGGAATTGGGACTGATCGACCGGGTGGTGGACGAGCCGCTGGGCGGCGCACACCGCGACCATCGCGCCGTCGCCGAAACGGTGCGCACGGCGCTCCAGGAAGAACTGGCGCACCTGCTCAACCTCCCCATCCCAACCCTGCTGGACCAACGCTATGCACGTTTGCGCGAGATCGGCGCGCCCGCGCAGGTGCGTGTTTGACGCGAACCAGACAGGCAAGCGATCTGGTGGCTGGCAGGATGACTTAGGCAAGCGGGCGGTTGGGCAGCGTGGTAGGGACGAGCAGGCGGTTGAATCATATCGGGGGGTCGAGCGGGCGGTCCCATTCATCCGCTTCGCATTATAGGAGTTTGGGCTTGAAACTTTATACCATTGGTTTCACGAAAAAGACCGCTGAACATTTTTTTACGACATTGCACGCGCATGGTGTCGCGCGGCTGATCGACATTCGCCTGCACCCGCAGGGGCAGCTCGCGGGCTTCGCCAAGCAAAGCGACCTGGCCTATTTCCTCAAACGCCTGGCGGCATGTGATTATCTGCATCGGCTGGACCTGGCACCGACGGACGATTTGCTGGCGACGTATCAGAAAACGCACGATTGGCCGGCCTATGCGCGCGGCTTCGCGGCGCTGATGGATGCACGTGCTATTCCCGCGTCGCTTGACCGCGATCTCTTTACGCGCGAGCCGTGCTGTTTGTTGTGCAGCGAGGCCACGCCGGAGCATTGCCATCGCCGCCTGGTGGCGGAGCGGCTGGCCGCGGCCTGGCCGGAGATCGCAATCGAGCATCTGCTTTAGTGCGATGGGGTCGGCGTCGTTTTGGGGGCGGGCGAGGGCGTGGTCGCCGGGCTGGCCGTCAGGGACGGGGCCGGCGTGCCGCTGCCACTGACCGATGTTCCTGCCAGCGCCACGGGGCGGTTCGTCATGTAGCCCAGGCCCGCGCCGATGAGCCAGGCCAGCACGACCAGGCCGAAGATGGTCAACTGCACCTTGCCCGCGCCGCTCTTGGCTTCCGCAGCGGGCGGCGCAGCAGCTTCCGCCGCGCCCGGCAGATCGGGGCGCAGGGCCGGACGGCGGCCAGTGAGCATATTGACCATGCGCTCGCCCATGCTGGCCCCAAACGCCTCGTCTTCCCAGGGCGGGGGTCGCCGGCGACGGGGGCGCGGCTCGTCGTCGTCATAGCGTCGGCCTCGCGCGCCGCGCGGCGGCTCGTCATACTCGTCGCGCCGGCGGGGTGGTGGCCCCAGGCGCGACTCCTCGAACTCATCACGGCGCGACCGCGAACCACCACGCGGATCATCATACTCGTCACGGCGCGACCGCGAACCACCACGCGGATCATCATACTCGTCGCGGCGGGACCGCGAGCCGCCACGCGGATCATCATACTCGTCGTGCTGGCGAGGTGGTGGTGCCAGGCGCGACTCCTCGAACTCATCACGGCGCGACCGCGAGCCGCCACGGGGATCATCATAGTCGTCGCGCCGACGAGGCGTGCCGCCCCGCGAACCCTCCGCATCATCACGGCGGGACCGCGAGCCGCCGCGCACATCATCATCGCGCCGCCGTGGGGGCGGTGGCCCCATCTGCGACTCCTCGAACTCGTCGCGGATGGCAGGTGCGGGGCGCGATTCCTCGATTTCCGCGCGGCGTGGACGGCTGGGCGGTGCGCTGCGGTCATCATCGCGGCGACGGGGCGGTGGCGCGCCCATGCGCGATTCTTCGAATTCGTCACGGGGCGCGCGGTCGCGGGAGCCACCACGGGCATCCGCTGGGGCATCGCGGCGCGCGCGGCTGGGCGGCGCACCACGCGCATCTTCGTCGCGGCGCGACCGTGAACCACCACGCGGATCATCGGTGTCGTCGCGCCGCCGTGGGGGCGGTGGCCCCATCTGCGACTCCTCGAATTCGTCGCGGCGACTGCTTGAACTGCGCGGCGGCTCGTCGTGGTCATCGCGCCGTGGACGGCTGGGCGGCCCACGGCGGTCGTCATCCGCGCCACCCGGACGATTGCCGCCACGGGAACCTGAGCGCGAACTTTGCTCGCGGCGTGGTGGGAGATCTTCATCCCAATTGCCGTTACCCATCCCGACTGCCTCCCGCTTGTGTTATCCCGTGTGGGATAATGTGTGATGTTGGCATAGAGAGCCTATAATGATGCGACCTCAACCGATCCCCCAGACTATACCATACAATGTGCCATCTGCCTATCATCCGCGTTCACGATATACCAGATCGGCTATACCCGCGACGTTGTACACTACAGGTAGCGGCGGTGGTGTGGTCAACCGAACGTTGCCGGTTGGGCGTGCCGCGTGTGGAATGATCTTGGTGAACGCTATTTGCGGCTGAAGGGGTTTTTGCGATGGCTGCGCCCGATTACAATCCCGATCCTGACCATACGCTGGTGCTGATCGATGGCAACGCGATGGTGCATCGCGCGTTCCACGCCTTGCCGGAGGATCTGACGACCAAGTCGGGCGAGGCGGTCAACGCGACGCTGGGCTTCACGTCGATGCTGCTGAAGATCCTGGCCGACCAGCAGCCTCACTTCATCGCCGTGGCCTTCGACCGGCCTACCCCGACCTTTCGCCATGTCGAGTTCCAGGCATACAAGGCGCAGCGGCCTTCCATGCCGGATCTCATGCGCCCGCAGTTTCGGCGCATCCGCGAGGTGGTCGCCGCCTTCAACATCCCGATCTATGAGGTGGACGGCTTCGAGGCGGATGATGTGCTGGGGACGCTGGCCCGCCAGGCGGCGGAACGCCACTTGCAGACGCTGATCGTCACCGGCGACCTGGATACCATGCAGCTCGTGGGGCCGCACGTGCGCGTGCTGGCGGCGCGCAAGGGCATCAGCGACATCTCACTGTATGATGAAGACGCGGTGCTGACGCGCTATGGCGTCGAACCGACGCGCATCCCCGACTGGAAGGCGCTGACCGGCGACACGTCGGATAACATTCCTGGCGTGCCGGGCATCGGCGCGAAGACGGCGACCAAGCTCCTGCAAACCTACGACACGCTGGAAGGCGTGCTGGCACACGCGGCGGAGTTGCCGCCACGCCAGCGCCAGATGTTGACCGAGAATGCCGACCAGGCGCGCAAGAGCAAATGGCTGGCGACCATCGTCACCGACGCGCCCGTCACGCTGGATCTGTCTGCCGCGCGCACCCATGATTTCGACCGCGCCCATGTACGTGAGATCTTCCGCGAACTAGAGTTCCATAGCTTGGTTGATCGGCTGACAAATCTGCCGGGGAAGAGCGACGGGAACACGAGTGACGAGAACACGAAGGCCACGAAAGGAGACGAAGATCACGAAAATTGGGTAGCCGATCAGGTGATCGGTGGCGAACCTGAGCGGGGCATGACGACGGCGGGGGCAGCAGCGGCGATGGACGAGGAGCCGACGGGGGAGATGCAGCTGGCGCTCTTCGCGTTGGAGCCGTTGCCGGAAGAAGATGGGTTGCCGGCACCCGCGATGCTGGCCGGCGCGCCGGATACGCACACGACGTTGGTCACGGACGAGACGACCTTGGCCGTGCTGGCGCGCAGCCTGGCCCGCGCGGGCAGCTTCGCCTTTGATGTGGAGACGGACGCGACCGATCCGACGCAGGCGGGCCTGGTCGGCATCTCGCTGGCGATGGGCCAGGGCGAGGCGTTTTACATCCCCGTCGGCCACGTGGCAACGCCAGCGGGTGAGCCGCCAGGGCGGCAACTGGACCTGGCGACGGTGCAGGAACACCTGGCTCCCATCTTCGCGGATGCCACGCTCACCAAAGTCGCGCATAACGGCAAGTATGACATGCTGGTGCTGGGACGCCACGGCATGCCCGTCGCCAACCTGACCTGCGACACGATGGTGGCGGCGTACCTGACCGATCCGGGGCGGCGCGGGCTGGGGCTGAAGGAGCAGGCATTCGAGATCCTGGGCATCGTGATGACGCCGATCACGGAGCTGATCGGCACCGGATCGAAGCAGATCACCATGGCGCAGGTGGCACCGCGCGTGGCGGCGAACTATGCCGGCGCAGACGCTGATATGACCTGGCGCTTGGTCGAGCCGCTCCAGCAGAAGCTCCACGAACTGGACCTGTGGCGGCTGTTCACCGAGGTCGAGATGCCGCTGGTGCCGGTGCTGATGCGCATGGAGGTGGCCGGCATCCTGGTGAATCCCGCCGTGCTGCACGACATGGCCGGCACGCTGGCGGAGCAGATCGCCGCGCTGGAACTGGCGATCTATGACGCCGTGGGGCATCAGTTCAACATCAATTCGACGAAGCAATTGGGTGAAGTGCTGTTCGGTGAACTCAAGCTGCCGACGGGGCGCAAGACCAAGACGGGCTATTCGGTGGATGCCGAGGTGCTGGAAAACCTGCGCGGGGCGCATCCGGCGCTGGATAACTTGCTGGAGTATCGCACGCTGCTCAAGCTCAAAAGCACCTATGTCGATGGGTTGCGCGAGCTGATCAACCCGCTGGATCACCGCATCCACACGTCCTTCAACCAGACGGTGGCGAGCAGCGGGCGGCTGAGTTCGTCGAACCCGAACCTGCAAAACATCCCGATCCGCACGGAGGTCGGGCGGCGCATTCGCCGCGCCTTCGTCGCCGCGCCGGGCTGCATGCTGCTGGCGGCGGACTATGCCCAGGTGGAACTGCGCATTCTGGCGCACATCACGCGCGAACCGGCGCTGCTGGCCGCGTTCGACGCCGACGAGGATATCCACCGCGTCACCGCCAGCCGACTCTATGGCGTGCCGCCGGAGGACGTGACGAAGGATCAGCGGCGGATGGCGAAGACGGTGACGTATGCCATCATCTACGGCCAGTCGCCCTTTGGCCTGGCGCGCACGGCGGGGATGGCGCAGGACGAAGCGCGGCACTTCATCCAGACCTTCGAGGCGAGCTTCCCGCGCGTCAAAGACTACGTCCGCACAACGCTGCATCACGTGCGCACGGCGGGGTACGTGCAGACGCTCCTGGGCCGCAAACGGTTCATCCCCAATCTGCTGAATCTGCCGCGCATGCAGCGCGAGGCGGCGGAGCGCGAGGCGATCAATATGCCGATCCAGGGGACTAACGCCGATGTCATCAAGCTGGCGATGATCGGGCTGGATGCCGCGCTGACTGACCTCAAGCTGGGGACGCGCATGATCCTGCAAGTCCACGACGAGCTGGTCTTCGAGGTGCCGGACGACGAGATGGACCTCGCGGCCAGCCTGGTGCGCGCCCACATGGAAAACGCCATGCAACTCAGCGTGCCGCTCAAGGTCGAGGTCAAGGCCGGGCGCGACTGGTATTCAACGGAACCGCTGGAATGAGGTGGCTCTTTCGCTCAGGGATGTGCATGAAGAAATAACCTGCCATTAACGCGGCCCACGATCTTCGATGACCATCTCTGAGGGCCACGGATGTTTATCGTTGACACTCCGCATAGGCTAAAGCCGTAGCGGATTCTTGGTTCAGCCAGTGGACTTGCCGGTGAGACTCACGCCCCAGCGGTAGCGGCCCCTCTGTCCCCAAGCGTTGCCTACGGTCCAGCCGTAGCCGTTGTCCCATGCCCTAGGATACGGATCGCTTCCTGCAAGATGTTCAGTGCCGCGTTGTGATCCCGATCCACAATCAGTCCACAGTGGGGACAGCAATGGGTGCGCACGCTCAGGCTTTTCTTGACGATGGCCCCACAGCCACTACACTTCTGGCTGGTATAGGCCGGTGGAACGGCCACGCATTCGATACCGGCCAGGCCCGCATAATAGCGCACCCAGGAAAAGGGACCATCCGGCATCACTGATACTCTTGGCGAGATGATGGTTTTTCACCATGTTGCGCACCTGGAGATCTTCAAAGGCAATCAGGTCGCTAGACATGACGAGCGCGTATGCCACTTTGCGGGCATAATCTTCACGCTGCCTTTGGACATGCAAATGCTGCTTGGACAAAGCCTTGCGGGCTTTCTGATAGGTGTGCGATTGGGGACGTTTAACGTCTTTGGGTTGTGCTGGTGGCAAGGAGGTCTGTCGTGGATATTTGTTCCGTCCCTTTGCTGCTTTCGGTTTCTTGGTATCCTTGTGCCGATTGCTCTTGCGGCTGACTTCTCGCTGAAGCTTTTTTAACTTCATCTCTGCCTGGCGATAATAGCGCGGGTTGTCTACCGTGGTGCCATCGCTGTCGGTGTAGAAAGCGTTCAGCCCCACATCAATGCCCGTCTGTTTGCCAGTGGGAACATGTTCAACTTGACGCACCGCATCCACACAGAATTGGCAGTAGTAGCCATCGGCACGGCGAATGAGACGGACCCGTTTGATCTGCTTCTCAGGGAATGTCTCAATCGCCCGTGTGCCGATGAGACGCACGCGCCCGATACCCAGGCCATCCGTGAAGGTGATATGCCTGCCATCCGCATCTCGTGTCCAGCCAGCAACCTTGTACTCAATGCTGCGGCTATCATGCTTGAAACGTGGATAGCCTTTCTTGCCTGGCTTCTGCTGTTTGCAGTTCTCATAGAACCGCTGTACGGCTTTCCACGCTCGTTCTGCCGCTGCCTGACGCGCTTGGGAACCCAACTTGGCGGCAAAGGCGAACTGCCCTGCGAGAACCGCCGTGTAGGCACTCATGGCAGCAAAGTTCTTGCCGTCCTCAGCACGATCCATCCACGCTCGGAGGCACTTGTTGCGGAGAAATTGCCCCACCCGAATACCCTCTTCGATGGCAGTATACTGCGCTGGGGTGCCATCCAGTTTGCATTCGTAGGTGAGCATGGGGTACTTTGCCTTTCGGGCGAGATAGTCTTGCAACATCTGGATAACCTGGCTGTTAAACGAGCGGTTTTCTTGTTTTGCCAAGGCTTGGATGCGCTGGAAAAACATGAGGGGAAACCGTACCCCCTATGTTTTTCATCGGCTCTTTTGGTGTATCCATATGCGTATTGTACGATTATAGAAGGGCGCGTAAAACCCCGCGCCTTTAGGCCGGGGATAGAAGCGCCGTCGCAGGACGCGACACCGCGCCCCGTTTGTATATTCCCCTTGCATCCTTACTGTAGTGTGTGGTATACGGTACGCATGAAACATGAACGTGCGTACCGCTATCGGTTGTACCCCACACCGGAACAGGATGCGATTCTGAGCCGGACGTTTGGCTGTACGCGCTTCGTGTATAACTGGGCCTTGCGCCTGCGCACGGATGCCTGGTATGACCGACAAGAGCGGGTCAACTATGAGGCCACCTCGGCGGCTCTGACGGCGCTGAAAAAAGAGGAGGCGACGCACTGGCTCAACGAGGTGTCCAGTGTTCCTCTGCAACAAGCCTTGCGCCATCTGGACCGCGCCTTCCGCAACTTCTTTGAAGGCCGTGCGAAGTACCCCGTCTTCAAGAAGAAACGCAACCGGCAAGCGGCGACCTATGCCAGTTCTGCCTTTACCTGGGACGGGGCGACCCGTACCCTGCAATTGGCGAAAATGGACGAGCCACTCACTATCGTGTGGTCGCGCCAGATGCCCAAGGATGCCAAGCCCAGCACGGTGACGGTGACGCGCGATGCGGCGGGCCGCTATTTCGTGAGTATCCTCATTGAAGAGGACATCCGCCCCCAGCCCGTCACGCCTAAAATGGTCGGCCTGGACCTGGGCATCCATGACACCGTAACCCTCAGCACCGGCGAGAAAGTCGGTAATGAACGCTTCTTCCATAAAGACGAAAAGAAGCTGGCCCATGCCCAGCGTGACCTGGCCCGCAAACAGCCGGGGAGTAAGAACCGTACCAAGCAGAAGCGCAAGGTCGCACGTATCCATGCGACCATTGCGGATCGGCGGAACGACTTCCTGCATAAACTGACGACGCGGCTGATCAACGAGAACCAAGTGATCTGTGTCGAGTCGTTGGCCGTGAAGAATATGCTCCGTAACCACAGTCTCGCCAAGGCGATTGCCGATGTGGGCTGGGGGGAACTGATCCGGCAACTGGCATACAAGGCCGCCTGGTA
>DAIDGU010000057.1 GCA_027459785.1 Ktedonobacteria bacterium
GTGCCGCGTGGCCTTGACCTATGCGGCCACCTGGATCATTGCCCTCGCGGCCACTGACGCCGGTCGCCCGGATCTCTTGCGTTCGCCTCGCCGGGTTCTTGCCCATTATTGGGAGGGCGATGGGTTATGAAACGCCCTCAAGAATGTCTGTCCTCCGGGGTTAGGGAGAATGGCGGTTCTCCGGGGAGCGGAAAGACCGACAAGAATGTCTGTCATCCGGGGTTAGGGAGAATGTCTGTCCTCCGGTATCCATACTCATCACCCGAAACGGGTATTAAACGGCGGCGGAATGGCGTAGCGCCGGCATGGGCAGCGTGGGCTGTTCGGCCAGGCGGCGGGCAGGTGCGACTAGGCGAACCTGCGGCTGGCGGCTTTCGGCGCGCAGGGCGCGGAAGACCGTGGGAGCCATGTAGAGCGCCTCGCCGGTGAGGGCGATGATCCAGCCCAGGCACAGGCCCGTCAGGCCACCCATGTGCGCGCCGACGCTGGCGCAGACGATTTCGGCGACGGCTCCGATGGCCAGCGGCACCAGCGCACGGTTCAACGTGCCACGGATGCGCTGCAAGGCGACGTAGTGCATGCGGATGATCTCTGGGAACGCGCCCAGGCAGAGGATGCGCAGGCTCCACGCGCCCATCAGGGCATACGCCGGGCCGTAGATGCCCAGCAGGTAGGAGGCGCTGAAGAGGACGACGATGTTGGCGACAACACAGGCAGCCGCCGAAACGCCCGCCGTGATGCGCAACCGCTGCGTCAGCCCGTTCGTATCCGCCGCGTTGACAGCATAGAGCGCCGTCGAGAGCGAATAGGCGATCATGAAAACGAGATTCGCCAGGCTGAACGAGAGGTAGAACCAGGCATTCGCCCGCACCGATAGGCTGATGGTGACGATGATCGGCAACAACTGGTTCACGGTCACTTGAATCGTATTGACCAGATGGTGCTGCAAGGCCGTTGCCCACAGCCGGCGCAGGCGCGGCCAGTCTGGCCGCAAGCTCTCGCGGGTGATGCCGCCCTTGGCGATGCCATAGCCCACCAGCACAGCCAACGAGATGACGAAGCCAGCGACCCATGTGGCGAAGATCGCCAGGCCGCCCAGCGGCGCGACGAGCAGGGCCACCCCCACCAGCAGCGCGAGCTTGACGACGGCGAAGACCGTGTTGCGCCACAATTGCTGGCCGCCGAGCAGCAAGCCAACGAGAGCTTGATCCAGCACCAGGGTGACGGCGCTCAGGCTGACGGCCAGCGCGAAGAAGAGCATCACGCCGATGTTCGCGCCCAGTGGCGCGAAGCTGGGCGAAACCAGGGGGGCCAACGCGGCGAAGGCCAGGCCGGCGGCACCGGCAGCGCCGGCGACGAAGAGCAGCGCGGCGGCAAGCAGCGCCTCGCGCCGTTCCGGTTCGCGCTTCAATTCCGCCATCAGCAACGTGCCGAAGCCGAACATGCAGAGCAAGCCTAAGAGGCTGATGACCGACACCAGCGCGGAGGCAAAGCCGACGGCTTCCGGCGTGAAGCGGCGCGCGGCAGCCCACCAGTAGAGGAAGCCGAGCAGCGACGTGACACCCGTCGTGCCGATCATCGAGAAGCCATTGAGCAACAGCGAACGCTGCTCGCCCAGACGGCGCACCAGCGCGCGGGCCGGGTGTACCGGCACGGTGGCCGGGACCAGCGCGACCGCTGGCATGATGCGCGTCGTCTCGTGTTCCGGCGGCGTGATCGTCGCATAGGTGGCGCGGAACTCCGGCACGTGGCGCAGCCGCGCGCCCAGGTAGCCCCACGCGCCCCGCACGATGCCTCGGCGTTCCACCCGTGCCAGTTCGCGCGGATACCACTGCGAGCGCTTGCGGTTCTTGTCGGACCACGGACTCAGCAGATAATAGACGCCGGGCAGGATCTTGCTCAGCCCGCGCAGGGCCACGCGGGGCTGGGCGAGGAAGGTCTGCGCGATATACGCGCCCAGGCCACGCCCGAAGCCTTTGATGCGCCGATAGAGGGCGCTGTAGCTGCGCGGCATATCATAGCGCACCAGGGCATCCGGCGTGTAGACAATGGTCTGGCCCGCCAGGATGACCGTGCGGAAGAGCGCCAGATCGAAGCTGGCATCCAGCACGGCGTCGAAGCCGCCGTGGGCGCGCAGGAAGGCTGCGCGGACCGCCATGTTGATGCTCGTGCCGAAATGGCCGGCGTTAAAAGGATATAGCGGGCCATGCTCCGCCAGCGTGAAGGTGCGGCGCACGAAGCCTTTGCTGAAGCCGCCATATTCCTCGAACCATTGCTGCGCCGGCGTTTCCAGCTCGCGCGGCAGCGCCAGGCCCGTCACACAGGCGACCTCTTTAGCAGCGAAGGGCTGTGCCAACTGCGCCAACCACTCCGGGTCGGGGATGGCCGTGTCGTCGGTGAAGGCGAGGATGTCGCCGATGGCCAGCGTCACAGCGCGATTACGCAGCCCGGCGCACTGCCCCGGCGTCTCGCAGGAGATGTAGCGGATCGGCGGTGTCAGGATGTCTAGCGCGTCCACCAGCTCGCGCAGAGCCACCGACCCATTGCTGTCGATGATGATGATCTCGAAGAGGGGATAGTTCTGGGCGATGAGCGCGCTCAGGCTGCGCCGTAGCACCTCCTCGTCGCCGTGCGCCGTCACGATGACGCTGGCATAGGGGGCGCGCACCAGGCGGCGGCGCTGCGCCTCCTCGCACAACAGCGTGCCAGCGGAACGGATGCCGGCGGACGTGAGCCGTCCGAGCGGAGCTAGGCCGTCCGCGCTCAAATGTTCGTTGATCGGCTGTTGCACGGCGTACCAGATCTGCTCGGCGTACTCCTCGGCGCTGACGCCGTCCTCGCCCAGGGCGACTTCGACCAGCCCCAGCACGTGGCCGTGCAGGCGCAACAGACAGAGCGCGAAAGCATAACGCTGGCCGGTTTCGGGATCGAACGCCGACAGGTCCGGTAGCGGGGCCGCGAGATCGGTTTCGATCATGCGGCGCGGATAGAAATCGGGCGTCGCGGTGACGGTGACGTCCGCTGGCGGCGTGATCGGGCGGGGGCGGCGCAGCGAACCGCGCAGGTAGCCCCACACCGTCAGGCACAGGCCCAGCATGATCGCCCAGGCACGGGCGATGCCGCTGAGGTCGCCGCGCAGAGTGTCTCCCAGACCGCGCGCGACGCCTGCCGGGAGGGTGCGCGTCGTGTAGGCGCGCTCGCTGGCCAGGCTGGGCTGTGCGCCCACCAGCCGCGCCACGGCTGCCTTCGACACGCCCTCCGCGTAGCAGCGGGAAGCGTAGTAGCGCCAGCGGGCGCGGCCCTGCGGCACGTGATGGCGCACCACTGCGTCCGGCAGGTAAAGGATGGTGTGGTCGGGCCACTGCTGGTGCGCGCGAATCGACAATTCGGTCTCTTCGCAGCCCAAAGGCAGGGTGCCGACGCGCCCGATCTCGGTGCGGAAGCCGCCGATGGTCTCGAAAACTTCACGGCGGAAGGCCATGTTCGCGCCGATGGGGTTGCGGATCGTGCGGGGTGCGGTGGGCAAGCCCTGATAGGAGCAGCCGACCACCCAGAGGAATTCGCGGGGGAACCAGGCGGGTGCCGTGCTTTCCCACTGGGGCATGACGCGCCCGCCGACGCCCATCACCTGGGGATCGGTGAAAGCTGCCTGGATCTGTGCCAGCCACGCCGGGTCAGCCTCGGCGTCGTCATCCAGAAACGCGACGATATCGCTGGTCGCGTGGGCGACACCACAGTTGCGCGCCCCGGAAAGGCCGCGCGGTTCGGTGCTGGCGATGACCTCGATATCGGGGAATTGCGCGCGCACCCGCTGGAACAGTTCAGGATTATGGTCGATCACCACGATGATCGCCTGAGAGGGCAGCGTTTGCTGCTGGACGGAACGGATCGCCGCGCACAGGTGCGCCATGCGGCGCTCGGTGAAAGCGCAGATGACGACGCTGATCGTGCGGGGCGTGACAACCGGATTCATGACACAGACTCCTAGACCCTGAATATATTTTTTGATAAAAAAGTTTTATCCAAACAGATGGCGCACTTGCGGTTCGGGGTTGACCCGCCGCACGAACTCGCGCATGATCGTTTGCAAGACGCGCCAGCCGTCGCGGAACGTGCGCAGGTTGCTTTCGCCGTGAATGCGCGGATATTCATAGCTGGGAACTTCGGCGATACGATAATTCGCTTTAATGATGCGCAACGCGATCATGGTTTCGATCTCGAAGCCGGTGCAATCGATTTCGATATAGTCGAGACAATAGCGCCAGAAGGCATTGTAGCCATAGCAGAGATCGCTGAATTTGCGCCAGTAGAGCAGATTGACGATGCCGCACAGGCCCAGGTTGCCCAGGCGACGCAGCGGCGTGATGTCAAACGATCCGCCGCCGCGCGCGAAGCGCGATCCCTTGGCGAAGTCGTAGCCTTCCAGCAACGGCTGCACATAGGCGGGGATCTCCGTCGGATCGGTCGAGCCGTCGGCGTCGATCATGACGATGATATCGCCGGTGGCGGCCTCGAAGCCCAGCCGCAAGGCATCGCCCTTACCCTTCTTTTCGTATTGCATCACGACCTTGATGTCGGGCATCAATGCCTGGGCGACAGCGACGGTGTCGTCCTTCGAGTTGCCATCGACGAGGATCACCTCATCGACGATGGCGGGAATCTTGGGCAAAACGTGTTCGAGATTGCGCGCTTCATTATAGGTGGGAATGACCACGCTGATGCGCGGCTTCACGACCTGCGTGTGTGCTGCGGTGATGACTGATTGCGGTTGCATCGTACCATCATCCTCCCTTATTTCCTCTTATTCATACTTCTGCATATATTTGGTCAATCGTATAGCGGGCGGTTCAAACCGCGCCTAAGGGCTACGCCACGAAGTCCACCGACGTGGACTAGACTCAGGCGATTTTCCGTTCGGTGCGACGCTGCTCGGCCTGGTCTAAGACCTGGCGCAAGTGGCGCGCGAAATCATGAATATATTCGACGCGACTGGTGACATAGGTGCCTTTGATGAAGGCGATATCGACCTGGCTGGCCAGGCGCGCGGCGGCTTGCCGCCATTTGACCTGATAGAACGCATCGGCGCTATCCCACAGGACCGTGACGTGGCCGGCGAAGCGTTGCTGCGTGAAACGGCCACACAGCCATGACAAGACGCCGATGTAATCTTTGCGCAACAGGTGCTGCGGGGGGAAGGGCTGGTCAAGGCGCGCGTCGCGCGAGCGCAGATAGATGCGATCCAGCAGGCGCTTCCGCCGCGAGGGTTGAACGAACTTCCAGAGATGGCGCAGGCGCAGATATGCCGCGAGTTGCGTGGCGTCGCTGACGTGCAGCGCGGCACAGACGCGATCCCCCAACCGCAGTAGGCTGGCCCCCTGCGTCGGCTCCATCGGCTCGATCAAGATCAGCGGATCGACCATTTCGCCTGCCGCTTCCAAGAGCCGCGCGATCTCCAGGGCGAAGAGCGCTCCGTTGCAGAAACCAGCGATCTGATACGGCCCCTGCGGCTGAATGGCGCGCAACGTCGTCACGTATTGCTGGGCAAGCGCGCTGATCGTCGGCGTTGCGTTGTCCTGGTCGAAGATCATCGTATCGACGATATAGAAGGGCTGATCGGCACCCAAGATTTGAGCCAGCGTGTAGCAATAAAAGGCGCTCTCGGCCCAGCCACCAGGCAGATAGAAGATCGGGCGCTTCGTGCCGTGTTCGTTCAGCCGCGTTACCTGCGGCCCCTGCACCGGGGCCAACTCTTCCGTGGTCGGCGCGGCGATAGCATCGGCCATCTCCGTCACGGTGGGGTACCGGAAGATCTCCGCCAGCGTGAGCGTGACGCCGAACTCGCGCGCGATGCGGTCGGCCAGCGTGACGGCCATCAGCGAATTGCCGCCGAGATAGAAGAAATGACTGTCGGCGTTGATCGCATCCACCTGCAAGACTTCTTGCCAGAGCGTGATGAGGCACGCGACCAGGTCGGCGGCAGCATCAACCGGCGCGCTATCCAGCGGGGGGAGCGCGGTTGCGGCCAGGGCGCGGCGGTCGATCTTGCCACTGACGGTGCGCGGAAAATTCTCCATCAGCACCCAGCGCGTCGGCACCATGTAGGTCGGCAGCGCAGCGCGGCTGAAGGCGACCAGGTCGCTGCGTTCCACCGCCAGACCGGGGCGCACCTGATAATACGCGACGAGGTGCTGCACGCCAGCGTCGTCCGGCTGCACGGCAACGGCGGCCAGGGCCAGCGCGGGGTGCCGCGCCAGCGCGCCTTCGACCTCGCCCAGTTCGATGCGATAGCCGTTCAGCTTCACCTGCGCGTCCAGCCGGCCCAGGCACACGATGCGCCCGTCGGGCAGGTAGCGGGCGCGGTCGCCTGTCTTATACATCCGCGCGTCCGGTGCGTCACAGAAAGGATCGGCCAGGAAGGCGTTGGCGGTGAGGTCGGGGTGGCCTTGATAGCCGCGCGCCAGACCCACCCCGCCGATGTAAAGCTCGCCCGCCGTGCCGACGGGGACCGGCTGCCGCGCCTCATCCAAAATGTAGATGCGCGTGTTAGCGATGGGGCGGCCCACCGTGATCTCGTCGGGGTCGGTGATCGGGGCGACGGCGCTCCACACGGTCGTTTCCGTGGGGCCGTAAAGGTTCCAGAGTTCGCGCACGTGGGGGAGCAGCGTGTGGGCCAGGTGCGGTGTCAGCGGCTCGCCGCCGAGCCAGGCGCGCAGGTTCGGGTCGCCCGTCCAGCCCTGGCTGAGCAACAGATTCCAGTGCGTCGGCGTCGCTTGCAGCACGGTCACGTGATGCTGGGCCACCAGCGCCGCCACATCTGCCGCGTTGAGCGCCTGGGCGCGGGTGCTGAGGACGATGCGCGCGCCCACCACCAACGGCAGATACAGTTCCAGCACCGAGATGTCGAAGGTCGGGGTCGTGTGTGCCAGCAACGTGTCGCCCACCGTGATGCCTGGCGTTTCGTGCATGGCGCACAGCAGATTCACTACTGCGCGGTGAGGGATCTGCACGCCTTTGGGCTGGCCGGTCGAGCCGGAGGTATACAGGATATACGCCAGGTCGTCCGGCGTGCCAAGGACAGCGGGATTCTCCTCCGGCAGCTCGCGCAGGTCGTCGGCCAGTTCGTCCAGGCACAGCGCGCCCGGCGCGTCATCCGGCAGGGCGGCGCGCAGCGCGCCCTCCGTCACGATCCGCTGCACCTGCGCGTTTTCCAGGATGTAGCGCATGCGCGCCTGCGGATAGTCGGGGTCCAGCGGCACATACGCCGCGCCGGCCTTCAGGATGCCCCACAGCGCGACGAGCAGGAGCGGCGTGCGCTCCAGGAAAAGGCCCACGTGGTCGCCGGGGCCGACGCCTTGCGCCCGCAAGTAATGGGCGAACTGGTTGGCTTGCGCATTCAATTGCTGATACGTCAGGGTGGTCGCACCGCAGATCACCGCTGTCGCATGGGGCGTGCGTGTCACCTGGGCTTCGAGCAACGCCGCCACACGCTCATCGGCGGGGAAGGGATGCTCAGTTGCGTTCCATGTTTGGGGCGGGACCATGGGGCCATACGCCATGTGCGTTTTCATAAGACATCCTCATAGATAGTGGTCATGCGCGAATAATCAGCAACAACGTTGTTAGACTGCGACGGTGCAGCGTGTTCACATCCAAGCTCTATAACGCTTGCGAAGAGAGAGACAGGCGCAAGCTCCTATGGAAGAATGATACCCAATATTTATCCCAGATGCAAGGTTGTGGGACATTGGGGCTATCAGCCATACGCGATACTGTTCTGCCACACATCTGCCAAAGCGGCAAAGGCCCAGTGACTTGACAGGTGCGCCATAACAAGACACAATCATGGCGGATGATTGATGTCCCAGTCCAGCAAATGTGGAGCGGATAGGCGTGTCCGTTTTCCTTTGACAGACAAGAATGTCCGTCCTCCTTTGACAGACAAGAATGTCCGTCCTCCGGGGAAATGTGGAGCGGAGAAGCATATCTGCCCCACGCAAGAGAAAGTATGAAATCACGATGCCAACGACCTCGCAGTTCCCACCACCAGCTTTGGCGAAGCTCGTGCAAAGCCCCGTCCTCATGACCATCCTGCGCAATATCCGGGCGAATTGGCGCATCGCCAGCGTCGTGAGCGTTTTCCTCGTCGTCGTGGTGGTCGGCGCGGTGGCCAGTCGCGTACAGCAAGCGTCCACCATCCACTATCTGTGGCAGGACAACTTTTCGCTGGGCCACCTGGATCCGCGCAAGTGGACGCCGCTGCAAGGCGGCAACTTTTATACGCCACCGACGCTCGAATACTACACGACCAGCGCGTTGCAGGTGAATCAACAAGGCTTGACCATCACCGCCGCCCACAGCAGCGACCAGCACACCGGCTTCGCCTACACATCGGGGGGCATTTCCAGCAAGGGGAAATTCGCGTTGCGCTATGGCACCATCAGTTGGCGCTTCGCATTGCCCAGTGGCCCGGCGGGCGTGTGGCCGGCGATCTGGCTGCTGCCGGCGGACGGTTCGAACCGCTATGAGATCGACGCGATGGAGTTTTATAGCAATAACATTCATACTTTATTATTCACAAACCATTATAAGGATGCTCATGGACAACAGCACTTTGTGGCGACGACCTATACCAGCCGGCACGACCTGACGACCAGCGCACATACGGTGACGCTCATCTGGCAGCCCAACAAATTACAGTGGTTGCTGGATAATGTGGTGGTGAAAACCGAAACCGCACACATCCCGGATGTGCCGATGTTCATGTATATCAACATGGCGGTGGGTGGCCTGGGCGGCACGCCGAATGATCAGCATTTCAGCCCACGCCACTTTCAGGTCAGTTACGTGCGAGTGGTCGCCGCCGCCGACACGACGACCGCCCCCTGACGCGCCGTGGTCGCCGGCACATTGAACGTCACCGTGCGATAGACCGTCTTCGGGGCTTCGCTGCGATAGATCGTGACGGTGAGGTGCGCGCCGGCTCGCGTCGGCTTGGCAAGCACCTGCTGCCACTGCTGCTGATCGGCGAGGGTGACGGCGTCCCAGTGCTGCACGACCACGCCATTGACCATGACCACGACTTTATAGGTGTCGGCATGGCCCTCTTCATTCTGCAAGCCAAAGGTCAGATGGGTGCTATCTGCGGACAACAGCCAGGTCTGGGTGAACTGCGCGGTTTGGTACGTCTGCACGCCCTGCACCGAGATGACGAGCGCCACGATCACCAGGAGCGCCGCGCCGACGAATAAGACGAGGTGGTTGCGGCGCAGATCCAGCTTGGGCCGCGCGGGGGCCGGCGTGCCGAGCAGGAGCGCGAGGCCGGCGATGGCGAGCGTGATGGCGCTCAGCGCCAGGGTGAACGGCACGACGCGCAGCCCCCACGGCGTCGTGTTCAGCACCAGGCCGGTGAGGATCGTCAGCGCGATGCTCAGGCCGACGGCGAAGATGCCGCGCTCCGGCAGGCTGAAGCGATCCGCCGGCAACAACAGGCGCAGCAAGGCGTAGCCCGGCGCGCACAGGATGGCCGGCACGGCGACGACGGCGCTCAGCACCGGCACCGTGACGAACGCCAGCACGCCGCTAAGCAGCGCCAGGCCGATGACAATAGAGAGGTCAATGGGATGCAAATTACGATGCTGCATAGGAAAACGCCTCACGTTCATGATAAACTGGCATAAGATTGGGCATAATATAGCCGCCGGAACCATGTGAGTTGACGACGGTCGCCGGCACGCCCATCACGGTCGTGTGCGGGGCTACGTCGCGCGAGACCAGGGAACAGGGCGAGACCAGCGCATCGTCGCCGATGGCGATGTTGCCGACGATCACCGCGTTCACGCCGAGATAGACCCGGTTGCCGATGGTCGGGACACCGCGCTTGTCGCCGCGCCCAGACATCCCGATGGTGACGCCTTGCATGATCGTACAATCGCTGCCGATCACGGCGTCGTGGTGGATGAGCGTCGGCCCGAAATGCGCGATATACAGGCCGGGGCCGACCGTGGCGCGCGAGGGCAGCGAGATGCCGGTCAGCACCTCCATCAGCTTGCCCCAGACCACCGTGAGCGCCAGGAAGGGCAGCTTCACCGCGAACGGCACGCGCCAACGTTGGATCGCCGCGCCCAGCCGGTAGAAAAACAATGCCCACAATCCCTGTTCGGTCATAATGATATACAACATCGGATCGTTGGGGCGAATCGCCTGGTAGCGCGCGATGTCATAGCGATAATGGCGTAACCATGTAAACATACTTTCCACCGTATTTCCTGACGAAATGCACATCTTTCTTACTAGTACCAGCCTGGCTTACCGCGCCGCCATGGCCGCGCCGATGCCGCCGGAGCCGATCCCGGACAAGCCGCTGGGCCACACCACCTGATAGATATGAATATTGCCGCTGTCATACACACATTGTAAAAATGGTACCTGGCCGAATTTCGCCAGCGCGGCGCTGCTGATCGGCGTGGTATGCTGCAACGCGCCCGTTTCGCCATCCTCGAAATAGATGCCCAGGCGCGGCAATTGCTGGCTCAGGCGCGTATCGACCACGAGGTATTGCACGTGGGACTGGCGCAGGAGCGCGATCTCCGCCGGCGTCCATTGGTTCGAGTAATAGATCGACGAGAGATCGAGTTGGTCATAGAGATGCGTATAGACAGCCTGGTCGCCATACGCGGCCAAGAGCAAGCGGTTGGTACGATCCGCGAAGATCAGTTGGTTCGGTGCCAGATGAGCTTGCGCCCAGTAGGCCGACATAATGCCTTCCGGCTCAATCGAACGCGAGTCGGCGGAAACGAGATAGGGACCGGGCAGCAGGCTCCAGGTGGGGTCCGAGCCGAGCATCACGCCGCCGAGGAACACCACCAGCAGCACCGCCAGGATGGCTCCGCGCCCGACCATCCGCTGTGTCGGCGTATGCAGGCGCGTCAGCACCCACATGATCACCAGCGTCGCGGTGAAAGCGACCGCGACATACAGGAACGAGGCCAGGCGGTCGGTCGCCTCCGCGCCCGCCGGCGTCAGGCGCAGCAGTTGGCTAGCGGGGTAAAGCAGCGCGGCAAGGCCCAGCGTGACGGCGAAGACCTGCTGGCGGCGCTGTCGCCAGATCAACCATCCGCCGAACAAGCAGCCGAACGTCAGCAAACCCACCGTCGCGGCCATCGTGATACGATCCCACAGCGGCGTGACGGTGCCAGCATAATCGGTGAATAACTGGCGCTGGCCGCCATGCCCGGTCACGATCTGGCTGAGCTGCGCCAGGCTGCCGCTGACGAAGGGCGCGAGATAGCCGATGACCGGTTGCGCGAAGCATACCAACCAAAACGTGGCGAAGGCGGCCCCAAAGAGCGCCAGGAAAAGCGGCTGAGTGCGCCGCGCATCGGCCTTGCCGACCACGAAGGCGACGAGCGCCCACAGCAGCAAGAACGCGATCAGCAGATAGGTGGTGGCATGGTGTGTCACACCCAGCGCCAGCATGATCACCATCCCCAGCAGCAACAGGCGCAGCCGTGCCGGCTGGCCGATCTCGCGGCGGAGCGCGAGCAGGACGATTAGCATGCTCAGCGGCAAGGCCAGCGATTCATAGCTGAAGGCCGAATCGAAGAAGAGCAGGTGCGGGTTCGTCGCGTAGATCAGCGTGGCGATGCCGGCGAAACGCGCCGACTGGCTCGCCCGCTCGAAGATCAAGAACAGCGTGACCATCAGCAGCACGCGCACCACGGCGATCAGCACCGATCCGCTGGCATAGAGCGAGAGGCCGCTCAGATGGCTGAGTTGCTGCGTCACGATCTCCAGCCCCGGAAAGAGCGGGCTGACGGGGATGAGCGGGTTCGTCGTGAAGAGATGCCCCGTCGCGGCGATGTCGCTGGCCGTGCGCAGATGGATGAACTCATCGTGCTGGTCGAAATATGACGGGCTGAAGAGCCGCGCGATGGCATCCAGCGCCAGACCAAACATCACCACCAGGCCCAGGCGCTCGCGGCGCGGTGTGCTGGCGGATAGCAAGCGCCACGCGCTGGGGACAAAGAGCAAGGCGCTCGCGTACCAAAAGACGGTGACGGCATTAGGGTTGTTCGCCCGCCCCAGATTGCCACTGACGGCGACCAACATGAACGCCACACTGCTGAGCAAGGCGAGGGGGGCCAACGCGCCCCACGAGGTGGCGACGAGCCGCTGCCACCAACCGACTTGCTTGTAAGAGATAGCTCGCATCATCGGGACCGTCGGCATATCCCACGCCATACCTGGCGCGGCGATGGCCATCCGCCAAGATCTTTGTGCATTCATAATGATACTCTCGATTTCCAGTTCCATGTAAAGTGCCAAGTAAAGTAGATACAAACGCGCTGATATATAGCGATCAGACGACAGCGACGGGCGCGCGAACTGCGTGATAGACATCTAGCAAAGCAACGGTGCAATCTTCCCAGGTCGGCACGTGGACCGGCGGCGGAATGAGCGGATCGATCAGTTGCGCGCAGAGCGCGGCGCTAGCCTCCGCCGGCGTGGCGTTCAGCGGGATGGTGCGTATCCACCCTTTCTCGCCCAGTTCTTGCAGACCGGAAGTGCGCGTCGCCAGCACGGGCTTGCCCAGCGCGATAGCCTCCATCATGGCGATGGGGTGGGCCTCGTAGTCGCTGAAGAGCGTGATCAGGTCAGCGCGGGCCAGCAGGTTCGCCATCGTCTGCCGCTCGCCGGGCGGGATCGCCTGGATGGTCACGTGCGCGCCCAGGTCCAGATCAGCGATCTGCTGGCGCAACGCGGCCTCATAGGGTCCGCCGCCGACGATGATCAACTGCGCCTGGGGGAAACGCTGCAAGACGCCGGGCAGCGCCGCGATGACGCGCTGGTGGCCCTTGTACTGTTCCAGCCGCCCGACGGCCAGGATCAACTTGTGCGGATCGGCGGGATCACGCGGCGGCACGTCCGTGACATCCGGCAGCTTGCCACCATTGGGGATGACCATGAATTGCGTAGCGGGCAGGTGCAGCGTGTCGCGGAAGGCAGCGGCCTCGAACGCGGAGACGCCGATGAGCCGCTGGGCGCGGGCCAGCAAAGGCCGCAACATCTGCCATTGCGTGTGGCGGACGGCGTTGCGCAGCGGCGACGAATGGCCCCCGCTGTGAAAGGTGAGTACATACGGGATGTCGTGGCGCAACGCGGCCGTCATCGTCAGCGGCGGGACGAAGGTGTGATAGCCCTGACAATGGATCAGATCCCAGCCGCCCTCGGCGATCACGCGCGTGATCTCCGGCGCGATATACAGGTCCAAGCGCGACGGATAAGCCCGCACGCGGCGAATGTGCATGCCCTCGACGGTTTCGGTCGTGGCCAGGTCGCCGGTCGGATCAGTCGTCAGGATGGTGAGATCGACGCCAGCCGCCGCCAGCCGCCGCCCCACTTCATAAACATGCGTTTCGACGCCGCCCATCATGGGAAAGTAACGCGGCGTCACCATCAGCACGCGCAGGGAGGAATGTAGCTGTGTCATAAGATGCCCCATAGTTTTTTTAGGTTATACGCGAGGGTGGGTGTACAATCGCGCTCGTACAAGAGGAATGCGCGTGATTGCGCTCGTACCCCATACAAGGGACGCGATGCATCGCGCCCGTACAAAGTCGTAATTTTGGCTGGTCAATAAGGTATAATGTTGATCAGCGCAGCTTCATGTGGCGCTGGTCCTTACAAGATAAGGATACAAGATAAGGGTGGCCCTGTCAACCTGCTTCCCCCAGATTGGCTATACAGGGAGGAATGCGTCGATGCTCGATGCCGTCTGGTCGCCAGCCACCACACCTCCTCTACTAGAGCGAAGTGCGGTGCATATCTGGCGTGCGCACCTTGACTGCGCGCCAGCGGCGCTGGCACGGCTGGCGGAATGGCTGACGGGGGAGGAGCGTGACCACGCGGCGCGCTTTGTGGCGGCCCAGGGCCGCGCCCGCGCCGTTGCCTCGCGCGGGCTGTTGCGGTGGTTGCTGGGGAGCTATCTTCAGCGCGATCCCGCCGCGCTGCGTTTCGTGGCCGGCGCGTATGGCAAGCCGGCGCTGGATGATGGCGCGCTCCACTTCAATGTGACGCATGCCGACCACCTCGCGCTGTACGCCGTCGCGCCCGCGCCGGTGGGCATCGACCTCGAACGGGTGCCGGAGCAGATCGCGCCGGCCGTCGCGCAACGCATCGCAACGCCGGCTGAGTACGCCGCCTGGCAGCAGATCGCGCCCGCCGCGCAACCATTGGCCTTCGCGCAACGCTGGACGATGAAAGAGGCGGTGATGAAGGCGCTTGGCACGGGCGTGTCGCTGCCGCCGGCAGCCATCGCCGTCACCCTCGCGCCGCCGCACTTAGACAGCTTAGTCGGCGAGGCGCGGGCCGCGCGGGACTGGGCGCTGCATCCCTTCGTGCCGGCAGCGGGCTTCGTGGCGACGCTGGCGATCCAGGGCCAGGGCTGGCAGGTCAGGTTTTGGGATATGCCCGCCCCTTCCACGCCATCCGCCCCGTCAGCCCCCAGCGCATCGCGTTGAGCGTGACGGCGCATTGCAGCGCGACCCCGACGGGATGCAGCAGCGCGCTCAGCCAGCCCGCCGGGCGGCGCAGATCCGTGCCAGCGGCACCGACGCGCGCGGCCAGCGCCAGGCGCATCCCCAGGGCCAGGGCATATGCCGCGAGGGGCAACGCCACCAGCGCCGGCGGCTGACGCAGCAGCGCGGCCAACAGCGCCAGGGGCAGCGGCGCGCCATACAACGCGAGTTGCACGAGTACGGCGAGGATCGTGAAGACGGGCGCACGACCATAAAAGTCGTAGAGATTCTTCGAGAAGCCGCGCCAGATCGCGCCGAACGAGTCATACATCCGGCAGGCGACGGCACGGCCACCATCCAGCAAATCTTCCTGCCAGCCGGCGGCTTTGACGCGCCGCGCCAGTTCCACATCGTCCAGCACGCGGTCGCGCACGGCGGCATGGCCGCCGGTAGCCAGGTACGCGCTGCGGCGGAAAAAGAGGAATTGTCCGATGCCGGCGGAGAGGCTGGGATTCGGACGCCGGCGCACCAGGCCGACGGGCAACAGCGTCAGGATGTTGAAAGGCAACAGCGGCAGCAGCAACGTTTCGGCCCAGGTGTGGGCGCGCTGGCGTGGCAGCACGGAGACGAGGCCCAGGTGGCGCTGTTCCGCCGCCGCGAGGGCGCTGGCGATGGAGGTCGGCCCGTGCAGCGTATCAGCGTCGGTGAACAGCAGATAATCCCCGCTGGCGACGGCGGCGAGTTGCGCGCAGGCATGGCACTTGCCCAGCCAGCCGGCGGGCAGCGCCGCGCCGTGCAGCAGCCGCACGCGCCCGCGTGGATCATGCATCGCCGCCTCATCCACGATGCGCGCCGTGTCGTCCTGGGATTCGTCATCCAAGACGAGGATCTCCAGGTTGGGATACTCCTGCGCCAGCAGTGATGCCACGCAGGGGCCGATGCGCTGGGCTTCGTCGCGCGCGGGAATGAGTACGGAGACGCGCGGCCAGGCATGCGCCGGGCGCGGGGCGGGCGTGAAACCGTCCAGCGGGCGCAGCGCCACCAGGCTCAGCCCCAGATTCACTGCCAATATAGCGACGATGCCGGTAATGATGATCTGGTACAGCAGCATGCATCGCCTCTTGCAGCAGAGTTAGTCGGCTGGCCCTATCGTATCCTATAGATGCATCTATCGACAAGGGCCACTCAACGGATAAGACACGCCGGGCGGAAGAATTTCGACAGGGAATGCCGTCCATCCACCCGCGTTTTTGACGATATTTATACATTGGGCCAGTGTGTTCGCCAGAGTCCCGAAGGACCAATGAGAATTTTGCGTGGGCATGCGGCAATCCTGAACATTTTGTGGTACAATGCGGTGTCTCACTTCACGCAACGACCTTGATTTCATACAAGAGGAGCCATACCGACATGGGCGCATTGCCTAAACAGAAAACCTCGAAGGCGCGCAAAGGAAAGCGCCGCAGCCATCTGCACCTGGAACTGCCGCAGTTGGAAGTCTGCCCGACCTGCAAGACGAAGAAACAAACGCACCACGTCTGCCCTGAATGCGGGACGTATCGTGGCCGGCAGATCCTGCGGGTGAACGACGCCGCGACGGGCGAATAACACCGGAGGCGGGATGAGCGCACGCATCGCATTCGTTTTCCCTGGGCAGGGCAGCCAGGCGGTGGGTATGGGGGCCGAACTCGCCGCCCAGAGCGCCGCCGCGCGTGCCGTTTTCGCGGCGGCGGATGCCGCGCTGGGCTTCGCCCTCAGCGATCTCTGCTTCCACGGTCCCGAAGACCACCTCCGCGAGACGATCAACACGCAGCCGGCCATCACCACGGTGAGCCTGGCCGCGCTGGCCGCGTTGCGCGCCGCGCTAGCGGCCCCATCCCGTCGCGGCACGGGAACCCTGCCCCCCGACCCCCTCCCCATCGGTGATGGAGAGGGGGAGAGCGAACGTGGGGCGGACATTCCTGTCCGCCAAGTCTCTCAAAGTGGGGCGGACATTCCTGTCCGGCAGACGGTGGATGTCTTAGGACCGCCGTGGCCGGCCTTCGTGGCGGGGCATAGCGTCGGCGAGTATACGGCGCTGATCGCGGCGGGCGCGGTCACGTTCGCGGAAGGCTTGCGGCTGGTGCGCGAACGCGGACGGCTGATGCATACCGAAGGCACGGCCTGTGCCAGCGGCATGGCGGCGGTGCTGGGGCTAGACGCCGACCAATTGCAGGCGATCTGTGCACAGGCGGAGGCCGATGTGGCGGGCGATCCCCATCTGCCGGCCCATCCGGGCGCGGGCAAGGTCGTCGTCGCCAACGATAACGCGCCGGGGCAGATCGTGCTTTCCGGCGAACAGACGGCGCTGGAGCGCGCGATGCAACTGGCGCGGGAGGCCGGCGCGAAGCGCGTCATTCCTCTGACGGTGAGCGGCGCGTTCCACTCGCCGGTGATGGCCCCCGCCGCGCCCGCGCTGGCCCAGGCCATCGACGCGGCCAATATCCACGCCGCCCAGGTGCCGCTCATCTCGAACATCACCGCGCAGCCGCTCACGGCGGCGGTGGACCTGCGTGCCGAACTGGCGGCGCAGATCGCGTCGCCGGTGCAGTGGGTGCGGTCGGTGCAATGGCTGGCGACCGAGGGCGGCGTGACAACGTTCGTCGAACTGGGCGCGGGCCAGGTACTCAGCGGCCTCATCAAGCGCAGCGCCAAAGGCGCGACGATCCTCAGCGCCGGCACGCCGGCGGAGATCGCCGCGACGGCCCAGGCACTGCGCGATCTCGGCTTCGGCGACATGGCCTGAGTTTTGTGGAGGAGAGTCGATGGCGGATGCAGGATTAAGCGGGCGCGTGGCGCTGGTGACGGGCGCGGGGCGCGGCATCGGACGCGCATGTGCGCTGGCGCTGGCGGAGGCCGGCGCGCGGGTCGCGGTGAACTATCGCGGCAGTGAGGGCGCGGCGCGCACGCTGGTGGAAGAGATCGTGGCGCTGGGTGGCCAGGCCCATGCCGTCCAGGCGGACGTGAGCCAGGCGCACGAGGTCGAGCGCCTTTTCGCTGAGGTCAGCGCCGCGCTGGGGCCGGTGGAGATCCTCGTCAACAATGCTGGCATCACACGCGACACGCTGCTGCTGCGCATGACGGAAGAGGATTGGGATGCCGTGGTGACGACGAATCTGAAATCGGCCTTCCTCTGCACCAAAGCGGCGTTGCGCGGCATGCTACGCGCGAAGTGGGGGCGCGTCATCACCGTCGCCTCCGTCGCCGGGCTGAACCCGAATCCGGGCCAGGCGAACTACGCCGCCGCCAAGGCGGGGCTGATCGCCTTCACCAAGAGCGTCGCGCGCGAGATCGCCTCGCGCAACATCACGGTGAACGCTGTCGCGCCAGGCTTCGTCGCCACGGACATGACGGCGGACCTGCCCGCCGATCTCAAACAAAAAGCTGACGAGATGATCCCTGTCGGGCGCTTCGGCCAACCGGCAGAGGTCGCCGCCGCCGTCGCCTTCCTGGCCTCGCCAGCGGCATCATACATCACCGGGCAAGTGCTGGTCGTGGATGGCGGCCTGGCATGAAGGAAGAGGAACAGACGATGCAAAACCTGCGCGACATGCAAACCGCGGCCACCTCCGGCGCTCCGGCGGACGCGCACGGCACGGTGCGCATCACCAAGCACGTGCTGGCATCGATCATCGAGCTGGCCGCGCTGGATGTGGATGGTGTGGCCCGCCTGGCCCCCGTTTCCAGCCCGTGGCCACGGGTCTTCCGCGCCGAGCCGCAGCGTGGCATCGCCGTGAACGCGCGCGGCAAGGTGCTGGCCGTCGATCTGTACCTCATCCTGCGACCGGGCGTGAACATGCCCCAGGTGGGCCGCGCCGTGCAAGAGTCGGTCGCCAAAGCTATCGAGGAGATCTTGAATATGGAGCCGGGCGAGATCAACGTGTTCATCCAGGACATCGCGTAACCCATATGGCTATGTCGCTCCGCCATCAGGCGCGCATCCTGGCGATGCAGGCGCTCTATGAATGGGATGCCGCCGGGCATGATGTCTTCGACGCGCTCGAACAGCGCGCCGAGGAGCGCAACGCGCCCAGCCGGGCCGTCAGCTTCGCCCGCGAATTGGTCGCCCAGGTGGTCGAACATCTGCCGCAGATCGATGCGCGCCTGGCTGCCGCGGCCTCCCGTCGCCCCCTGGCGCAGATGGCCCGCGTCGAAAAGGCGATCTTGCGACTTGCAATCTCCGAAATATTGTTGAATAATGCTGCCGTACCCGCACGGGCTGCGATCAACGAAGCCGTCGAACTCGCCAAAGAATATGGCGGGGAACATTCGGCGCGCTTCGTCAACGGAGTCCTTGGCACGATCTTTTCCCAGACGGATGCGCCGTCATCATTCCAACCCGATTTCGAAAGCGAGGAGACACCATAATGTCCACCAGCCCCCATTGGGAAGCGCTCAAGTCCGTCATCGTTGAACAGCTCGACGTTGATCCTAGCGAAGTGAAGCCGGACGCTTCTTTCACCGAGGATCTCAACGCCGATTCGCTCGATCTCGTCGAACTGATCATGGCTTTGGAAGAAAAATTCAACGTCAAGATCTCCGACGACGACGCGCGCAACATCAAGACGGTCGGCGCGGCCCTCGACTATATCGACGAACACGCGCAGTAATTCGCACCCGCACCATTCCAGCGCGCGAGGGAGTAAGATGCTTCCTCGCTTTTTTTATCTGGCCGTGGTGCAAGCGCGCCACCGACTTGACAAGCACGCAAAAATGCTCTACAATAGACCAACAATCCACGCAAACGTTCGCATGCTATCTCTATATCTTTTCGCGGGATGAGGAGACAATAGGAGGAATCTAGATGGGATGGTTCAGCAGATGGCGCAAGGGCAAGCGCCAGGGAGCGGATGTGGCACGCGGGGGCTTCAATGTATTTGGCGGACGGCGTTACCTGAACAATGCCTCCTATTTTCTCCCTAAAGATAACGGCGAGATCAACCGGCTGGATTTTCAGCATTATCTGCTGCGCTATGCTTTGCAGGGCAATTTCGCGGCCCCGATTGGCCAACCCAGCAGCATATTGGATGTCGGCTGTGGCACCGGGCGCTGGGCGATGGAGATGGCCCGCACCTATCCAGAGGCGAACGTGATCGGCCTCGATCTTTTGCCGCCACCCTCTGAAGAACAACTCAACCAGCTCCCTGAGCATGATCGCCGCCCAGAGAACTATCTCTACATGCAGGGTAATGCGCTGGATGGCCTCCCCTTTCCCGATCGCACCTTCGATTTCGTACATCAGCGCCTGCTGGTGGCCGGCATTCCGGTGGCACGCTGGCCGGCTGAGGTGCGCGACTTGGTGCGCGTGACCCGCCCCGGCGGCTGGATCGAACTCGTGGAAGCGATCCCCGCCTCCGGTGGCCCCGCAATGAATCAATTGCGCGAATGGCTGGTGGGAGTCGGGCTGCCGCGCGGCGTCGATATCCGCACGACCCACCAGATCGGCCAGTATCTGGAAGCCGCTGGTGCGCGCGAGATCGCCTATCGTGAATTGAACGTGCAATTGGGCAAAGCTGGTGGTCGCGTGGGCCAGATGATGGAAACCAACTATTTTTCGCTGCACGATGGCATTCGCGGCGTCGCCATCGCGCAAGGGCTGACCACCCCGGAGCAATTCGATGCCACGCTGCAACAGGCCAAAGCCGAGATTGCAACCGGGCGTTACGTTTGGCCCTATTATCTGGCATACGGCCAGCGCCCTACGAGTTAAGCATACGGGCGATTGCAGGCATGCCGGCCTCGCCCGATCACCATCGGCGCACTTGCGTCACGCGAACATGTTGGCCCACTCGCGGATGGACCACGAACTGACCTTGCCCTTGAGGACAAACGGATCGTTGCGGATGTAGTCTTCGGCAGCCGCGCGCGAGGTGAGGACGCCCATCGTGCTGAGTGGTTCCTGGGGCTGATCCAGGAAGGCACCGGACATCACCAGCACACCTTGGGCATGTAATTCCTGTGACCGCGCGATGTGCGCTGCGATGGCGGCAGGATCTTGGGTCCGCGCCTCGTCAAACGAAGCATACGACGTGGTGCAGAAGACGACGTAATAGACCTTGGGCGGCTGCGACTCGGTCATACCTGTTGCCTTTCTTGTCCCTACTGGGCGGCGATGGGTAGTGCGTGATCATTGCGCTGGTGGCGTGCGTTGCTTGGCCAGGGAAATCATAAGAGGCTGGTTTATGCCGGAAGACTTGCAATCGCCTCAATTTCGAGCAAGAAGTCTTCTTGTGCCAGGCTTTGTACTATGATAAGTGTGCTGGCCGGCGGCGTTTGTGTGTTCACATAGCGGTCGCGCACCTCACGCAGAAGCGGCAGATGCGCTCGGTCGCGCATATACACCGTCAACTTCACAACATGATTAAAGTCCGCACCCACTGCCGCAAGGGCTGTTTTGATGTTTTCAAAGACCTGCTGTGCTTGTGCCTGAAAATCTCCGCGCCCGATCAGATTACCCGACGAGTCCAGGGCGATCTGGCCGGCCACATAGATTGTCCGCCCGCCGCTCACAGCCACAACTTGTGAAAACCCTGGAAGGGCTGCCAACATCGCTGGCGAAAGAAACTGAATATGATCAGGAGAGTTCATCTCTGAGCATCCTTTCTTGGACTTATGCCAGACGAAACCGTTAGGCGCTGCTGGCACCCCTACCGTTGCTCGTGTCGCGCCGCCGGCTGCTGTGCCAGGGTGGGCGTGCCGTGGGCAGCGAACCAGGCATCGCTCTCAGCGACAATGCGGTCCGTGAAGCTTTGCTCGAAGGACCAGTGCGGGCTGTTGGCGAACTCCACATACTTTTTGGGACCACCCAGGCGTTGGTAAGCGTCGCGCGTGACGATGGGTGAAAGGACCAGATCACGCTCCTGGTTCAGCACGAGGGTCGGCACGGTGTTTTGCTCCAACGGCACAGCGGGGGGCGTGTAGCCGGCGCTGACGAGCGTGCGCAGCGTCATGCCGCGCGGCAAGAGGGGATCATTGAACCACGTCTGCACGCGATGCGCTTCTTCCGGGCCAACCACGTACTCCATCGAGTTGATCCAGCGCGTGGGGACGCGCACCCAGCCGAAGGGGATCGCCAGCACGCGCAGCAACGGCAACAGATTGATGAGTTGCGGCGTCATGGTATTCTGGCGCAACGCCTCGTGGTCATCGAAGGTAAAGAGATCCAGGCACGAGATGGCGGCGAGGGGCGCGCCAGCAGCGGCGGAGGCATAGACCACGGCGCTACCCAGGCTGACGCCCAGCATGAAGAGCGAGCCATCATACCGCTGCCGCGCCCACAGGGCGACATCCACCAGCGATGCAGCGGCGGGACCGACGGGCGAATCCCCGCGCACACCACCGGAAAAGCCATTGCCCATCAGATCGGGACAAATGACGGTGTAGCCACGCTCATAGAAGCCGCGCACCAGCGGCAAGAAGAGGCGGCCATAGGTCAGCAGGCCGTGAACGATGATGACGACCGGCGCGGTGCGGTCCGGTTGCGCATAGACATCCAGATTGATACCGATCGTGCTGGACGGGATGCGGTAGGCGACCAGATGCTCCTGCGCCCAGCGCACGTACTCCGGCGGAAAGTTGAGTTGCCAGTAATCGCGCCCTTGCTCAAAGTGCTGGGCATCCGCCCGCCGCTGCATGCCCTCGCGCACGCCCAGCGCGCCCACCACACCGGCGGCCACCCCCAGCGCCGCCACGATCCGTTTGCGCATCAAAGATCACGGCGTGGCTACCCCTAGTTTGAGCTATGGGGTGGAAACGCCGCCCGCCGTTAGGCGGACCGTCCTTTCTGATAGGTATAGCCGTCGCCCTGATGGAGCGGCTGGCAATAACGGACATGGATATGCTGGATCGTTCCATGCGCCGTCTTGAGGTTGCTGGAACCTGTCGCACGGATGGCAATCCGTCCCACATACACCCCGGCTTTCGTACTGCTGGCTGGCACCACTGCCCTCACGATGTCTCCGGTACGGAACCCACCCACCGTGCTAGTAGCTTTAGGGGCTTTATCTGGGAAGCCGTAGGCGTTCGTGCGGCACATCTGCCGACTATGCCGTCCCATTGCCTGAATGGCGAGGGGGACGAGCTGCTGTACGAATAACGTCTCCGGTGTGGACGCTCCCACACAGGCCGCATCCAACCAGTGCGTTTTTGGTAAGTCACGCTGGGTACGATTCCACTTCGTTCGGCCGCCCGTCCCCGTTTCTACGGGAAGTCCCGTGGCTTGCAACCGTGCGTACAGCGCCCAACGGGTCGTATTCACCGCCGCCGCATCGCGCAAGGGCTGCTTGGCCTGTGTCTGGATCTCCGGGAAGCCGAACTCTGCGGCGGTCTGTGTCCCCTTGGCGCGATTGCACGGTTCACAGGCCAGAGTGAGGTTGCTCACCCGATCTGAGCCATGCCGCGCGCGTGGGACGATGTGTTCCACTTCCAAGGGGACGCCTTGCACCCCACAATAGGCACAGGCACGCTGCCACTTCTCTAGCAGGTATTCCCGCACCTCGTAGCCCTGCAATTCCCCTTGCTGGTACTCAACACCGCTGATTTCCGCATTCTGCATCAAATGGGTGTCAAATCGCACCAGTTCCATGCTGATAGCCCCGATGGGACACCACTTGCGCAGCCGCGCCACCCACGTCAGCAGGTTGTCGATGCGGCTGCGCAACGACGGTGGCAACCAGCCTGTCGGGCGCGTGCGGTTGTCGAAGCGGGGCTGGCGATAGCGCGTGTGGCGCTGCCGCCGCCCGCGCCGTTGCGCACGCCGATCATCCAATTTCGCCTTTACCTGATCGCCGCGATGGGTCAGTTCCGCCGCCCATACCACCTGGCCGGTGGCATCACTCACGACGGCCACGCCCGTCGTCTTGCTGCCGGGATCGAGCTTCACCCGCAACGGCGACGATGCCTCATCCGGCTTGGGTTCTTTCAGGATGATCGTGAAGGGATAGCGCCGCAGCACGGCGGCATGACCCGCACGCAACAGGAACCGCGCTCGCCCCGGATGCACTGGATTGAGCGGCTTGCGGTCCTGATCGACGACGAAGACAAACGACATGACCAACTCCTAAGAATCTCCGCTTGCGCGGGTAAAGTTCCCCTCGTCAAGGTTATGAGGCGGTTTGTTTGCCAACAGCACTGACTCGTACCCCGTCCGGCTGTTTAACTGCTGGCCGCAGAGCGTGGGGCTGAGGTGCCACCCCACGGTGCCTATCGTTGTATTCGCCCCTAACGTAGCCCTTCTCAGGGCTGAGACTGGTCAGATCCAGGCTCGCTCTCACAAGCCCCTAGCTTGAGCTATGGGGTATCTGACACGCTCCACGCTCCACCACCAAAAATCGCCGCCACGATGCGGCATCTATCGGGCATTGTACCAGATCGCGGGGGCGTTTGGATAGAGACAAATGGGTTATGCACCGTCCGCGTCTTCATGGCGGATGCGTTCAATGACGCCCAGCAGATCGTCGAGATCGGCCAGGTTGAGATAGACGCTGGCGAAGCGGACGTAGGCGATGCGGTCGAGTTTCAGCAAGCGATCCATCGCCATGTCGCCGATTGTCTTGCTTGGCACTTCCAGCCGCCCCTGCTGGATGAGATCTTGCTCGATGTCGTCCACCAGGCGTTCGATGTCGCCGACGGGCAAGGGACGCTTATCAGCGGCTTTGCGCACGTTGCGGATGAGCTTATCGCGGTCAAAGGGTTCACGCCGCCCGTCGCGCTTGATGATCAGCGGTGGGTGGCCGATCTCGACGCGCTCGACCGTCTTGTAGATCTTGTGGCAATTGCGGCAGCGCCGGCGGCGCTGGATGCCCTCGGCAGCGTCACGCGTGTCGAGTACGCTGGAATCAGCCGCGCCACAAAATGGACAATGCACGTGGTTCCTACCTGTCTCAGAACGGCGAACGCCCCGTCGCCAGCAAGATGCCTTCGGCCACCAGCGCCAGCGCCGTCATGCCGACGATAAGGCAGACGATGATGAGCAACACGCGCGGGCCGCGCCGCACGGGCGGCTCCGCCGCTGGAAGCGGCACGAGCAACGGGCGCGCAGGCCGCGTGATGGGCCGAGGCGGCTGGCTGCCGCGCCCAACGGGCGGCATGACAGGCCAGGAAGGCTGTTCCCACCCGCGCTGGGCGAGGCGTGCCGTCTTCGCGGCGCTGATCGTCCGCCGGCGTGGCACCGGATGCGGCGCATGTCCATCCGCTTCGTGCATACTCGCCCTCCGCTTTCCCCCACCCCATCTTGGATAGTATAGCATCTTTGTCTTTTTTTACCGATGCGCACCACCACACCGTCGCGCCCAAATGACAACTTCTCAATTGTATAGTGCCTGCCTGGGGCGCGTAAACAGCATAGGACCAAGAGGCCAACCTACTTGACCGGCGTGCTTATGAGGTGGGGCGCGAAAGCAGGACAATGCTGTATACACTGGTAGAAATGGCACAGCTTGTGCGTTAGAGGATGCCTGTCGTCGGAACTCAGGCGCGATGCCTGGGGGCCAGCGCCAGGGATGGCAGGAGGCCGCTGGCGACACGGGTTGTTTGGCAATGGGAGCGGGGGTGCGGCGCAGGGACGCCGCCGCACTCTCTCACCCCTGCCCGGCGGAATAGGAAAGTCCGCCCTCCGACGAGCGCAATACATCAAAGAAGGATGCGCAGGGATGCAGCACGCGGTTCGTCGCGCGCCGATGGCACGTCGCGGCACGTATCACACGCGCCTGGTCGCGGCTCCCAGCGCGCTCCGGCTGCCGCGTGCGCGGGCCAGTGTTGCGGTGCCTGGCGCGCTGTGGCGCGTGGCACTGGGGCTGCTGCGTCGCCCGCTGCTGGCGCTGGCGCTGGCTGTCGCGGTGATCTTGCTGTGCAGCGCGGTCAGCGAGACCCTCGCCGCGCAACGCCTGGAAGCCCAGGTCAACCAGACTCAGCAGATAAACGTATCCTTGCAGCTACAACTCACCCAGGTGGCGGCCCAAACACGCGCCCACACCACTCCCGCCGCCATCACCGCCGCTGCTCAGCGCCTGGGGTGGACCCAGCCAGCCCCCACGCCGACGCCCTAATACAACCTGAAATCAGAACAGCTCCCAAAATCAGCACCTTTTCGTGGTCTTCGTGGACCTTTCGTGACCTTCGTGCTCGATCTCCGCTCCCCAGCTATAGATGATGGTTATAAATGTTCCAGCGTGCGCAAGGTGTTGTTGATGGTCATGCGTAACGCCTCGACCACGCCCTGGCCGCTGACGGCGACCGCCTCGAATGAGGGCATGCGGAACGGGTTGAGGTACTGTTGCAAGATCGGGATGGGCAGCACGTCAGGCAGATCGCGCTTATTCCACTGCATGATGATGGGAAAGTCGCCGGGGGTGCGGTTCTGCCGACGCAGTTGGTCCAGCAACTCGTTCCAGCTCTCGATATTTTCCTTGAGCTTATTCGCCTGCGAGTCGGCGACAAAGATCACACCATCCGCGCCTTTCAGCACGGAAACGCGCGTCTGCTGATATAACACCTGGCCGGGGACGGTATAGAGTTGGAACTTCAGGTGAAAGCCGTGGACATGGCCCATATCCAGCGGCAGCAGATCGAAATACAGGGTGCGCTCGGTTTCCGTATCAATCGAGACCATATCGCCGACATCGCGTGGATTGACGACTTTGTGGATGTAATGGAGATTGGTCGTTTTACCGCTCAAACCAATACCGTAATATACGATCTTGCATGTGATCTCGCGTTTCGCCATATTGATCAACGACATGGTTGAAGCTCCTCTAGGTGTAGCGCATCGCTGGTTGGGTGCCGCGCCGCTGGCTCTGCTGCTAATGGTTGGCGGCGCGAAGATCGTTTCATCCAGCAGTATAGCACATGCGTGGCTCAGCACAAGATACTGCGTTCATGCCGCTTGTGCTATACTACAACAGGTAGGTTTTTGCACGAGCGGCCCATCCCCCTCGCCGTCTACGGATGGCGAGGGGGCGATTTTCTGATGAGGGAATAGGTGGCCGATTGGTTGTCAGGACCGCGCTGCCGCGCGGCGACTCGGAGGTGGGTTTTATGGGAGAACGTATTCTCGTGTGCATCGCCTGGCCATATGCCAAGAGCGTGACGCATGTCGGCCAGATCGTCGGCTCGGTGTTGCCGGGCGACATCTTCGCGCGCTACCAGCGCATGGCCGGGAACGAGGTGCTGATGGTCTCCGGCAGCGATGCGCACGGTACGCCCATCACCGTGGAGGCCGACGCCGAGGGCATCAGTCCGGCAGACGTGGTGGAACGCTACCACTCACAGATCCTGAAAGTCTGGGAGCGGCTGGGCATCTCGTGGGATCTCTATACGAAAACGACCACGGAAAATCATTATGAAGCCGTGCAGGCGTTCTTTTTGACACTGCTGGAAAAGGGCTATCTGTTTAAGGAGACGATGCGCTCGCCCTATTGCCCGACGGATAGGCGCTTCTTGCAAGATCGCTACATCCTGGGAACCTGCCCGCACTGTGGCTTTCCACGGGCGCGCGGCGACCAGTGCGAACAATGCGGCAACCTGCTCGATCCCGAACAACTGATCGATCCCTATTGCCGGATCTGTCACAGCACGACCAGCAAAATCGAGTTCCGCCCGACCGAGCATTACTTCTGGGATCTGCCGAAATTGCAGGCACCGCTGGAAGAATGGGCTAAGACGGCGATGACACACTGGCGCCCCCACGTGGTGGGCGTGGTGAATGGCTGGCTGCGCGAGGGGCTGAAGCCGCGCGCCTTCACGCGCGACATCGACTGGGGCGTGCCGGTGCCGGTGCCGGGCTTCGAAAACAAGCGCATCTACGTCTGGTATGACGCCGTGATGGGCTACCTGACGGCGTCGATGGAGTGGGCCAAGCACCAGGGGACGCCGGACGCCTGGCGCGACTGGTGGGTGACGACAGAGGCGAATCCTCAGCCGTCGAAGTCCTATTACTTCATCGGCAAGGACAACATCACCTTCCATACAATCATCTGGCCGGGGCTGTTGCTGGGCCACGGCGGGCTGGTGTTGCCTTACGACGTGCCGGCCAACGAATTCATGCAGATGGGCGGGATGAAGGCGTCGTCCAGCGAGGGCAACGTGGTGTGGACGCCGGACGCGCTGGATCGCTACGGTCCCGACGCGCTACGCTACTATCTGGCGGCGATCATGCCGGAGCAGCGCGACACCAACTTCAGCTATGAAGATCTGGTGCGGCGCAACAATGACGAGCTGGTGGCGACCTTCGGCAACGCGGCGCATCGCACGCTGACCTTCCTGCAAAAGCACTTCGCGGGCCAGGTGCCAGCAGCCGGCGCGCTGACGGCGGAGGACGAGGCGCTGCTGGCGGCGACGCGAGCGACCTTCGACGCCGCTGGCGCGGCGATCAACGCCGTGCGGTTGCGCGACGGGCTAAACGAGGCAATGACGCTCGCCCGTTCGGTGAACAAATATCTGGACGACCAGGCACCGTGGAAGGCGATCAAGACCGACCGCGACCGTGCCGGCACGGCGCTGCATGTGGTGATTCAGGCGCTGGCGGCGCTGCGCTTGCTGCTCGCGCCCTACCTCCCCCATGCCAGCCAGAAGCTGCACGAACTGCTCGGCTTCACCGGCGACGTGGCAACGGAGGCATGGGCCTACGTCCCTGTGCCAGCGGGCCAGGCGTTGCCGGTGCCGACGCCGCTCTTCGCCAAGTTTGATCCGCCCGTCGAAGCCACCGTGCAAGGATAAATTGCCAATCCGCCACGGGCCACTTGTCCACATATCCCCCGTCTTATCCACAAGAATGATGGGAAAAACGGGGGATAATTTAGGCAAGATGGTGAACAGCCAAGGCTGCGATCTTCTGGAGCAAAACCTCCCATTGGATACTGCTATCTGGTGCTAGCGTTTCTGCCGTGCTGGTGGCCACAGTGCCGGCTGGAGATTGATCAGCAGACAGATCGCCAGCGCCAGGCCAAACGGACCCGATAAACCGAAAAGCACCTGCGCGGCGACGAGGCCACCGTGACCAAAGCCGGCGAGCCAGGGCGTCAGGATGATCGATCCCACACGCAACAGCGCCGCCGTGTTGCCCAGCCACAGCGTCGCCGCCACGAGATGTGCCGAACGGATGCGCCCGCCGGAAAAGCCTGGGATCATGCGCACGGAGATGCCGCAGAGCAGCAGGGCGAGGAACCCGATAGCCACGCTATGCCGGACGGCATCCATTGCGACGGGCAGATCGGCCCCCACCAACAGCGCCATACCATCGATCACCAGCAGCACGCCGGCGAGCAGCGCCCAACTGAACGCGCTGGCGATCAGCGGCACGAAGGGGCCGAACGACTGGCGTTCCGTCGCCACTTTGGCGCGATAGTGCTGTGCCGCACGGGCGGGCGCGGGCGCGAGATCGGCGACGCGCTTGGGCAGTTTGCCGCGTCGGCGCATCATGCGCAGACAGATGACGATGAAGCTCCCCAGCGCGCCGCCCAGCGCCAGCAGGCCCAGGCCCATCACCGGATCCAGTGACCCATTGGCTACAATGCTTACGAGATAGAGCGCCAGCCCGCCGATATACGCGCCGGCGATCAGCCACAGCGGGCGCTGGGGGAAGGCATCCAGGCCGGCATACATCGGCAGGGCTTGCGCGGACATCGCCAGCGCCACCGGCACGAGGAAGCCCAGCAGCCCCAGCGTGATCTGAAACGTGTCGCCGGTTGCGGGGACAATACCTGTCATCGCTCGTGCCGCCACGACCATATCTGCCAGGTTCACCAGTGCGGCCAAGCTCAGCGACGTGAAGGCGCAGAGGAACAGCGGTAGCAGATGGGCTAACGCCGGGCGCTGGCGCAACGGCGGACCGTGGCGGAGGGTGAGCACCAACATACTCAGGATCATCCCCAACGCCGCCACTTCGATCATGCCGCTTAGCACCAGGCCCGCGCGCCAGATGCCCGCCCGGCTCAGCGCCGCCAGCGGCTGGCATAACGCCCGCAAGACCAGCGCCGTCACCTGACCGCCGACCGCCCACAGCACCCAGCGCGCCCCCACCAGTGGCGTGCCACGCAGGCGCGGCAGCATATAGCACAGCACGCCCAGCATGAAGAGGCCCACCCAGCCAAAGAGTTGCAGATGACCGTGCGCCTGGGCCAGCGCCTCCCACCACGCGCCCAACGGCACGTCAAAAAGCGCCGTCAGCGTGAGGATCGTCGCCAGCACGAAGCCGCCGCTCGCCCCCACCCACAGCGCCGCCCCCAGCACCGGCGCGACGCGCGCGAAAGGCTGCTGGCGCGCGTACTCCGGCTGCGCCGGCAGCACCGGCAATCGAATCGAGGTCATCTAGCATCATTCCCCATCAGGAGTTCTCTTATCTATCACTATAGGACATAAGCGGGGGATTGCGCGAGAGACGGCGCGCGTTGCGCGTGCCATTGTGAGCGGATCGTGATCGGCAGCGATGCCGTGGTTAGGATCAATGCGAAGGGGCTATCGCACGAATGCGGTAGCCCCAATCTATGTTCATCGTCCTTGATGAGCCAATCCTCACTTCAAAGTATAGCCCATCGGGCGGAAAAAAACTGTCGCCTGGCTCACTGCGCGAGAGCGGCATAGGTTACTCATGTTCGGCGTGTTGAAGGTGTTCCAGCCATTCGCTGGCCGCATTCAGGCACTCGCGTAGTGGACGGGCGGTATCCACGATGAGATAGGGGTGGGTGATCGGGTACTGTTCTTGAATTGCGGGTTGCCGAAGGAACGCCTGATACGCTTCCCAATCCGTCTGATGATGCTGTGGAAGCTGAAGCGCCTTGCGGCCATCGATCCGTTGTTGCCAAAGCGCCTCGTCGGAACACCGGCATTCCAGAACGGCCAGGGACGCCTGGGTTTCTGTGGCAACGGCACAAGCACGTTCATACGCGATCTTTCCGGTGAGGGGGCTGTCGCAGATGACGCTGAGATCATGTTGCAGTTGGCGGCGCGCGATGTTGAACATGATCATATAGGCCAGCGGTCCTGCGTTTGGAGCATGATCACCCAAGAGATCTCTGATATCGTCTTTATCTACGAGTGGCCAGCCGAATCGTTTGCTCAACGCGCGACCCAACGTGCTTTTCCCGCTGCCGGCAAAGCCTTTCATCACGATCAGCCACATGCAAACTCCTCCTGCTGCATGCCTGGCGGGCAGGGATGCCACACGACGATCGTCGTATCCATACCTAACCAGGCGCGGCCAGGTACTTTCATGGCTGGGTCTCCTTATGGGATGCCCCAACGGTCCATGTCTGGGCGAGGTGATTGAGGTTGGCGAGTTCTTCGCTATAGAGGTTGTGCATGGTAGGGGCGATGAGCCGCGCCAGCGCGCGTTCGATGACGCCGGCAAGCCCGTCACGGGAAGGAACGTCGGTCAAGATATCCACCTGGTTGCTGGTTCCGTCGGCGCGCGGGGTCAAGGTGAAGGAGGTTTGCCCCACGCCCGCGATGTCGCGCTCGATGAGCGTGCGCCCCGGCTCAGGCACCAGAACCCGCTGGTGATAATGGCGGGTTGTACCTGCAATTTTGATCGTGAAGCGGATGACCGTTCCCGCGCCATAACCGCCGGCCTCGACGACATACTGCGAGAACGCGCGTTTGGGTACGATCAGCCAATGCCCGTTCTGGTAATCCGCCAGAATATCCCACACGACGGCGGGCGGCGCTTGAATGAGGCCCGCAACGCGAAAGTGATACATCTGCATTGGAAGTAGCTCCTTTGGATAGTGGTTCATTCTATTATGAAATGGTAGGAGGAAACGCCGAAAAATCAAGGGTACGCGCACGAGATCCTTGCAATTCGGCGTTCTCTTGCGGTACACTGGCAATAGAATATTTGTTCGATGAAGCAAGGCGTGGAGGCACGGTATATGGCGACGAACACGCAGTTACCAGCGCGGGAGCCGGTGCCGGACCCTGCCGCCGCCCGGCCCCTGGCGGTGCATGTCATCCAGGCGAAGGCCGTGCTGAACCGCATGCGCCCCTTCCGCCAGCAGAACAGCGCGGCGGTGCAGATCGCGGAGTGGAGTATCAATCCCTATCGTGGCTGCCAGCACGGTTGCGCCTATTGCTATGCCCGCCGCACGCACACCGACTTCGACATGAACGGCGCGGCGGATTTCGAGCGCGAGATCTTCGTGAAGGCGGGCGCGGCGGAGATTTTGCGGCAAGAGTTGCGGGCGCGGCGGCGCGGCACGTGGCACGCGCCCGTCGTCATCGGCACCGCCGTCGATCCCTATCAGCCGGTGGAAGGCTCCTGGCGCGTGACGCGCGGGATTCTGGAAGAACTGCGCATTGCCCGTGCGCCGGTGCAGATCATCACCAAGAATACGATGGTCATGCGCGACGCCGACCTCCTGGCCGAGATCGCGCGGCACAACCACTGCGCCGTCTTCATCAGCATCACCACGCTGGATGCCGACCTGGCCCGCCGGCTGGAGCCGGCCACTCCGCCGCCGCTGAAGCGCCTGGCGGCGGTGCGCACGTTGGTGGCGCACGGCGTGCCGGCGGGCGTGATGCTCGCGCCGATCCTGCCGTGGCTCACCGACGGGCGTGGCGAACTGGAAGCCCTGGCGCTGGCCGCGCACCGCCATCAGGCGCAATGGCTCAGTTCCGGCACGCTGCGGCTGCACCCCGATGTGCGCCCCGTCTTCCTGGCCTGGCTGGCGCGTGAGCGGCCCGACCTGGTGGACCGTTACACCGACTGGTATCGCTGGACCGAAGCACCGGCCTACTACCGCGAGCGCCTGCACAGCCGCATGGCGACGATCCGCACCGCGTTGGGCCTGCCGGACGGGCCGCCGGCATATGAACCCCAAACGGTGCAGATGACGCTCTTTTGATTGCATACGCCGTTGCCGTTCGCTTCTACGATCCCACTGCTTGATCGATCCACCCCTGTATAGCATGCCGGCTGTTGCGCTTCTCCCGGCGTTACGGATAGAGTTGCGCGCCGAGCTTCGTCGCCTGATGCGCGCTCAGCGTGAATGCGCTGCCGTTCCACGTGTAGGTGTCTGTGACCCAAGCATCTGGGCAGCATTCTGGAACAGCAGGGGAAGAAAAGCCATAACCGCTCAGTTCCAGCTTTTGCCCCAGAATACCCTCGGTAAGTACACTTACCAGCGGAACTTTGGGAGCCGCTAAGGGTAACTGCCCAACCATCGTTGGATTGCTGGCGTTGCCGGAATAGACCAGAATGGTCGTGCCGGTATCCATGTGGCCGATGCAGCCATAGGGAACAATGACATCCAACGCATTCGTGCGCGTGATGTACCCAAAGAGGGGATCAAACACATGCAGACGCACGCCGTTGCTGCTGAGGGGGCCGTAGCCGTTCACCACCGTGACCTTCGCGCCACCATTCATCTGACACAGGTCGGGATAGCTCGTATTCAACCAGTCAATCGAGTCGAGACTTGTCGCTGTAGGTGTAGCTGTTGCGGCAACAGAAGAGGACACGGTTGATGATGAAATTGTAGTGGCGCTGCCACTGGTCGTGACGGTGACAGTACCGTTGGCACAACCGGCCAAAAGTGCCAGGGACAGGAAGAGGGCGCAAAGACCGTAGCGCATGGAAACTTTTCCTTTCTTTTCAACGAAAACCAAGTTTCGTACTGAGATCAACGTGAGAGAAAGGAAAATGCAGGTGGTATAATTTCACACCTGTTGCTCGATCAGTGCCACGCGCGTCATCTCCTTGCCGTTGAGATAGCCGGAGTGGCAGCCTGTGACGGCGAAGCCCATCTCTTGCAGATCCTGATCGATGGTCAGGTGGGCGCGCGGATCGCGGCTGCTGGCATATTCGGCGACCAGCAGCGTGCCGCCTAGCGCGAGGAACTCCGCCAGCAATCGCGCGATAAAGGGTTGGCGCAGGTGTTCCGGCACCAGTTCCGGCAAGGTGCTGACGTAGTCGAACCGACGCGGCGGCGACCAGTCCCAGGCATTGCCGACAAAGAGCTGATCGGCGTACTGCGGCAGCCGCTGCCGCGCCAGATCGATCAGCTTCGCGGAGATGTCGAGGCCATAGGGCGCGAGCGCGATGCCATGTTCCGCCGTCCACCGCACCATGCACTCGATGAGATAGCCGTTGGCGCAGCCTATATCCAGCCATGTGCCATCGTGGGTGATGCCATCGGCGATGGGCCGGCGCAGCGCCGCCCAGTCCGCCGCCGTGCGCGGCGTGTGCAATCCCACCCCCGACTGCTGCCACGGCTGCTCCCCGTCGAGATACGCCGTTTCGAGCAGCGTCTTATTGTCCGCGAACCAGTGCGCGAGTGCGAGATCGTCCATCACAAGCTCTCCTTATTGGACGCGGGCGGTTGAAACCGCGCCGGAGGGGCGTTCCGCCACAACACCCATCGACATGGGTGTCCGCAAGACTTGCCGGATGCACTGTTAAGAGACAGTTTCAACTGAAAAGAGATCGAACATGAAGGCCACGAAACGTTTTGCACGCTTTTCCCTTTTCGTGTCCTTCTTTTCCTTCGTGACCTTCGTGTCTCGTCCTTCCATCAACTGCTCGCTTTCGCCGAGGCGATGATCTGCGCGATATCGACGAACTCCGGCTTGAGGCTTGCGCCGCCGACCAGCGCGCCGTCGATCTGCGGCGACGCCATGAACTCGCCGACATTCGCCGCCGTGACGCTGCCACCGTAGAGGATGCGCAGCGCGTCGGCGACCGGCTGACCATACAGTTCGCTGACCAGCGCGCGGATGAGGGCGATCACGTCTTCGGCGTCCTGGCGGGTGGCAGCGCGGCCCGTGCCGATGGCCCACACCGGCTCATAGGCGACGACGACGCGCCCGATCTGCTCGGCGGGCAGGCCGCCCAGGCTACCGCGCACCTGCGTGGTGATGACGCGCTCCGTCAGATTCGCCTCGCGGTCTGCCAGGTGTTCGCCGACGCAGACAATGGGCGTCAGATCAGCGTCCAGCGCCACGCGCGTCTTCGTGTTCACCGTCGCGTCCGTCTCGCCATAATAGTGGCGGCGCTCGGAATGGCCGACGATCACCCAGCGGCACAGTTCGGCGATCATGCTGGCCGCGACCTCGCCGGTATACGCGCCGCCGAGTTGATCGCTGAGATTCTGTGCGCCCAGGCCGATATGCGTACCATAGAGGACGTTGTAGACCGTGGGGATGGCGATGAAGGGCGGGAACAGCACGACTTCGGCACCGGTGACGGCATTCAGCGGATCGCGCACGATGCCCGCGAATTGTTGTGCCTGGCGCGGGCCAAAGTTCATCTTCCAGTTGCCGGCGGCGATGGGGGTGCGCATGGTGGTCACGCTCCTTTGTCGCGGAGGGCCGCGACGCCTGGGAGGATCTTGCCTTCGAGGAACTCCAGCGACGCGCCGCCGCCGGTGGAAACGTGCGTGACCTTATCCGCCGCGCCGGCCTTTTCGACCGCCGCCGCGCTGTCGCCGCCACCGATGATCACCGTCGCGCCGGCCTGGGTGCGCTGGACGAGCGCCGCGATGACGGAATCCGTCCCTTTGGCGAAGGCCGGCACCTCGGCGACGCCCATCGTGCCGTTGAAAACGACCGTCTGCGCGCCAGCCAGCACAGCGGCGAAGGCGCTGATCGTCTGGGGGCCAATATCCAGGATGCGCCAGCCATCCGGCACTTGATCGACCGGCACGACCTGGGTATGGACAATGGTCTGCGCATCTTTGGGAAAGGCATCAGCGATGACGGCGTCTACCGGCAGCACGAAGCGCACGCCGCGCTGCTGCGCCAGATCCTTGATGCGCCGCGCCTCAGCCAACTTGCCGTCTTCCACCAGCGAATCGCCGACGCGCAGCCCTTCGGCCTTGAAGAACGTGTTCGCCATGCCCCCGCCGATGAGGATCGCATCGGCCAGGGTGATCAGCCGTTCCAGCACCGCGATCTTATCCGACACTTTCGCGCCGCCGACGATGGCGACGAGCGGACGCTGGGGCTGTTCGAGCGCCGATCCCAAGAAGTTAAGTTCCTTTTCCATCAGGAAGCCGCTATAAGCCGGCAGCAGATGCGCCACGCCCTCGGTGGAAGCGTGCGCGCGATGCGCCGTGCCGAAAGCATCATTCACATAGATGTCTCCCAGTTTGGCTAACTGCGCGGCGAACGCCGGATCATTCTTTTCCTCTTCGGGGTGGAAGCGCACGTTTTCCAGCAGCAACACCTGGCCGGGGCGCAGCGCGTGTGCCAGCCGCTCCACCTCAGTCCCCACGCAGTCCGGTGCCAGCGGCACAGGTTGGCCCAGCAACTCGCTCAGTCGCGCCGCCACGGGGCGCAACGACTCCTTGGGGTCCGGTCCCTTGGGTCGCCCCAGGTGCGACATCAGCACCAGCGCCGCGCCGTGGTCCAGTATGTAGCGAATGGTCGGCAGCGCCGCGCGTATACGCATATCATCGGTGATCCGCCCGTCGCCGTCCAGCGGGACGTTGAAGTCCGCGCGCATCAGCACGCGCTGGCCCGCCAGATCGACATCGCGGATCGTCGCTTTCTCCATCATCCTCAGCCTTTCTTTGCTATGGGATGCATCAAACGACGAATCACGGAGGCCACAGAAACTTTGCACGGAAGGCACGGAAAACAGTTGAGGTGGTTAGCAAGCATGATCCTCTATCTTCCGTGGTATTCCGTGGACCTCCTCCGTGTTCTCCGTGATTCGTGTCTCTACAGCCGCTCGCCGATGAAGGCGGTGAGATCGGCCACCCGGCAGGAATAACCCCACTCGTTGTCATACCACGAGCAAGCTTTGACAAACTTGCCGCCCAGTACCGTCGTCAGTTTGCTATCGACGATGGAGGAACGCTCGTCGCCCTTGAAGTCCATCGACACCAGTTCTTCCTCGGTATAGCCCAGAATGCCCTTCAGCGGCCCCTCGGCGGCGGTTTTCAGTGCGGCATTGATCTTGGCCGCGCCGTCCTCGCCCAGATCGGTCTTGATCAGGCACGTGAAGTCCACGATGGAAACGGTGGGTGTGGGGACGCGCATGGCGATGCCATTCAGGCGGCCTTTCAGTTCGGGGATGACTAGCACCACGGCCCGCGCCGCGCCCGTCGTCGCCGGCACGATGTTCATCGCCGCCGCACGCGCCTCGCGGATGTCTTTTTTCACCACGTCCAGCAGCGCCTGGGAGTTCGTGTAACTGTGGATCGTACTCATCAGGCCATATTCGATGCCGAACGCATCATTAATGACCTTCACCAGCGGTGCCAGGCCGTTCGTCGTGCAGGAAGCGTTGGAGATGATGTTATCCTTGGCCGGATCATATTGATCCTGGTTGACGCCCAGGACGATAGTGATATCCTCATTTTTGGCCGGCGCTGAGATGATCACCTTCTTGACTGAATCACGCCGGTGCGCCGCCGCCTTGGTCGCGTCCGTGAAAAAGCCGGTCGATTCGATGACGATATCCGCCTTCACGCTGCCCCACGGGATCTGGCCGGGATCTTTCTCCGAAAAGACTTTGATCGTCTTGCCATCGACGACGAGATCCGCGCCGCTGACCTGCACGTCACCTCCGAAGCGGCCATAGGTCGAGTCATAACGGAACAGATGGGCGTTGGTCTGGGTATCAGCCAGATCATTGATCGCCACCACTTCGAGTTCACGCGGATGGCGTTCCAAGATCGCTTTGAGGGACTGACGGCCAATGCGCCCGAAACCGTTGATGCCTACGCGCGTTACCATGCTGGGTATCCTCCTCATTCGGCCCGCCGCCTGGCAGCGGGACAGTACATCTCACTCAGGTTGTGTACGTCGTTGTACATGAGAACAGCGATGCTCTCGGTGGCACAACTCGTAGCGTTGCGCCGGGCTTGACCATAGCTGACTGCTACAGTATATCAGGTTCCACGTGGTGATGGACAATGCCGGAATCGGACGGCGCGGGCCGAAATATCCGGCGATTCCGGGCGCGGCGGTGAGCCGTGGCTGGTGGGCATGCAACGATATCCTCGGCAACAGGAGGGCGAGGACAAGTGTGAGCGAGCAAACACACGCGCGCGACACCCTGATCCTATAATAAGATCACTGTGCAGCAACGGCAGCGCGGCGGACGCGATGAATGACAGCGAAGGGGAAAAGGCAGTGAATCTGACGGCGTTGACCGAAGCGGTGCTGACCCAACGACGTGAGCGCATGAACGATTCCGGCCCGTCGCTGCGCGGTATCGGGACGGCGCATTTTCAGATCAACGGTGGCACGCTCATTGTGGGTAGCGCGCAACCACGCGCGAACAAGGCGGAAGAGCTGGTCGAGCGCGTCAACCGCTTCGCGCGGGAACGCTGGCTGGCCGTGCAATGGACCTTCACCCACGGGCGCGACGACCTGCAACTTGAGGCCGCGCTCATCCAGCACCAATACTTCGCCCGCGAGACGCTGCGGCTGATGGGCCGCCTCGGCGCACTCATTGAGGCCGGCCAGCCCGCGCCGGAGATCACCGTCGCGCCCGTCGCCACGTTGCAAGAGATGCAGACCTATGAGCGCATCAGCAGTTGGAGCTTCAACCATCAGCAGAATCCCACGCTGGACCACGTGTTGGGACGCGGGCGCGAACGCTGGGACGAGCAGCAGGCGCGTTGGTATCAATATTATCTGGGTCGCTGGCGCGGCGATCCGGTGAGCGGCGCATACGTTTCGCTGTGGGAGCGCGTGCCGACAATCTATGGTGTCGCTACCATCCCCACCGCCCGCCAACACGGCGTCGCCGGCCATGTGCTGCGCTATCTGGTGCGCGAGACGCTGGCGCTGGGCTTCGCCTGGTCGTGCCTATACGTCGCCCTCGGCAACCCAGCAGAACGCCTTTACCAAAGCTTGGGCTTCACCGCCCTCCTCGACCAAACGACCTATCAGTGGGGCGATCCGCGCTGGTAAGACTTATGCGGGGAACTGGTTATGCCACTGCCAGAATGGCAACAGAAAGAGGGATCGCCATGTCAACCGTCTCACAACCACTGGACATCAGCGTCACACTGCCGCTCGCCTTCGATGCCGCGCTTCAGCGCGTTACCACCGCCTTGCAAGCGGAAGGATTCGGCGTCTTAACCACAATCGACGTGCAAGCCACCCTCAAAGCCAAGCTGAACGAAGACGTTGCCCCTTACACGATTCTGGGTGCCTGCAATCCCAAGTTGGCGCACGAAGCCTTGCTTATCGATCCCCAGGTAGGATTGCTCTTGCCCTGCAATGTCGTCGTCCAGGCCACCGCCGACGGTACCCGCGTTGCCGCCATCGATCCCGTGGTGATGTTAGGTGCCGCCCAACAGCCGGCACTCGCAGCGATTGCCCGTGAAGCCCAAGCGCGCATGCAGCGGGTCATCGCCGCGCTGCGGACCGCCTGATGTTCATTCGACCGCCGTCACGCGCTCGATGCCGGGAATGACATCCAGCGTCACTTGCTGGCCGGCATGGCAAACCTGCTCGTGCAGGGCGGCGTCGATGGCGAAGGGGCGCAGCGTCCCATTCGGCAGCCGCAAGGTGATGAAGTGGTAGGGATCGCGCGCGACCGGCACGATTTCCTGGGGATTGCAGATCGCGGCGTCGATGCGCCCGGACACGCGCTCCGGCGGCTGGTGCGTCGCTTTGAGATACGCGGGCAGGTACGACCACACCACGCTCACAAAGAACATAAAAGTCAGCAGAAACACTAAGCCCAGGAAAAAAGCCGTCGAACCCTGGCCGTGCAGCGCGCCTTGCGGCCCATTCAGCAGCGCGTCGAGGGCGGCAACCACCAGCGCGGTGATGCCGAACATGCTCCCCAGGCGCAAACGCTGCACGGTATAGTCCAGCGGGCGACCCCAGCCCCGAATATTGCGTCGCACGAGACTACTGATGATCCGGCGGCGCATTGAGTCAGCATACATACAGCATCATCCCCTATGTTCCACGTGGAACATTATTGTTGTGCCATCTGTTCCGCTGATGTGGCCCGCACAGCGGCATACAGATCGTGCGCGGCATGCGCCTCGGCCTCGCGCAACGGCAAGAGCGGCGGACGCGGCTCGCCGCCATAGCCACGGACCTCGCGCAATGCCGCCTTCAGTCCCGCAACCCCATACGTTGCCGTCACGAACTGGTTCAGCGGAATGATCTGTGCTTGCAGCCGTTGCGCCGCCACCTCGTGTGCCTGGGCCGCGGCCACTGTCGCCGCGCTGAAACGCCGTTGCCATAGATCATACACGCCGCACGTGAGATCGGGTATGACATTCGCCACAGCCGCGATCGCGCCCGTCCCCCCGACGCTGAGCGCCGGCACCAGAAAGCTCCCGCTGCCGGCCAGCACAGCGAAGCCGGGCGGCGTCTCCGCCGCGATGCGCGCCATTTTCGCCACCTGGCCACTGCTATCCTTCACGCCGATGATATTGGGGTGCCGCGCCAATTCGATGATCAGTTCCGCGCTCAGATCCAGGTTCGCGGCGTTGGCCGGCATGTTGTAGATCAGCAGCGGCAGCGGACTGGCGTCGGCAACAGCCAGGAAGTGGGTGCGGAGCGCCGCCGGTGACATCTGCGTGGGAAACGCGAAGGGCGGCAGCACCACAGCGGCATCCGCGCCCGCCTCGGCGGCGGCCCGACAGCGCGCGATGGTTCCCCGCGTGGCGAAATCCGCCGTCCCCGCCAGCAACACGCGCCGCGCCGGACCCTGGTTTGTGCCGATAGCTTCCCGCACGGTGCGGATGACGGCCACGCGCTCCACATCGTTCAGATGCATGGCCTCGCCATTCGACCCCAGCGCCAAAATGCCGGCCAGCGGAAACTCCAACAGCCAGGTAACATGGCGCGTCAGTGTCGGCAGATCCACTTCACCCTGGTCATCGAAAAACGTCGGGATGGGGGGAAAGATGCCCCCCGGCAGCGATGTCATCAGCGATTATCCTTTCTTGGCCCCACCCCCAACCCCTCCCCATCTGCGGATGGAGAGGGGAGGACGAGATGGCCCCACCCCCAGCCCCTCCCCATCGGCGGATGGAGAGGGGAGCGCAGACGTGGGGCGGACATTCCTGTCCGCCGCCTTCTGCGCGCTACGACCATTTACGCATGATTAGCGGCGCGACGGAGCGCGCGGATGCGCCGGCGCAACCGGCGCGCGTCCGCCGGCGCGAGCGCCTGGCGCTGGTCCAGCGCGGCATAGATGCGTGCCAGTCCATCGGCGGCCTCTGCCATGGCAGCGGACCGCTCCGGCGCTGGTTTTTGCAGGCCGTGCGCGGCGATCTCGTCTCCGATCAGATCATGCCGGAGCGCATCCAGATCGGCGATGCGCGTCAGGTCGGTATGCGCGAGATCGGCCTGCGCCCAGCGTGCGCCAGCCAGATAGGCACCCGCCAGTTGGGCATCCGCGAGGCGTGCGCCACGCAGGTCCGCGCCTTCCAGGTGGGCGGCATAGAGCGCGGCACCGTCGAGCCAGGCTCCGCGTAGGCTGGCCTGCCGCAGATCGGCGCTATCGCATTGCGCGCGTTCCAGATGCGCGCCGCGCAGATCGGCCCCGGCCAGGTGCGCCGCGCGCAGATCGGCATCTTCCAGCCGCGCCCAGGTGAGGCGCGTGCCAACCAATGACGCTTCATGCAGGTCGGCATGTTCCATTTGCGCCGAGGTGAGGTCGGCACCATCAAGCCGCGCGCCGGTGAGATCAGCTTGCGGCAGCCAACACTGCCCCAGGTTCACCTGATCGAGGTGCGCCCCATTCAGCCGCGCCCCGCGCATACGCGCCATCGCCAGGTGCGCGCCCGCCGCCTGAACCTCACGCAAATCGGCATCCGTGAAGTGGGCATAGAACAAATCGGCACCATGCAAGTCGGCACCGTACAGCACCGCGCCCTCGAAGCGCGCGAACCGCATCTGCTGGCCGGCGAGGTCGATATGCGCCAGGTTCGCCCGTTGCAGATCCACGCGCGGGCCGGGAGCGTCGCCCGTCGCCCAGCCATGCTCCTGCACCAGCCAGGCGACATCGTCGGCAGCCAGCCGCGTCCAGGCATACGGCGGGCGTTCCGCCGCCTCGTTCGCCGCGCGAGCGGCGCGCAATTCCTGCTGGCGCTCCAAGGAAAGGGTGGTGGGCGGGGCGTCGGCGTTCATGATATTTCCTTCAGGTGCAGTTGCACACGCTCTCTATCCTAGCGTATGTCTGCCCTGTTGGCAAGATGTCCCCTGCCCACCTCCGTTGCCCCGCGATCACGCTCATCACCAACAATACATAGCCCAATGGTCCCCCATATTGTGAGCAGCTTCGCGCGATTGAGCGGTTGTTCCATTGACTGTAGTAAGCAAACATAGTAGCGCAAAAATCCTAGGCCCAGAGCGGCCTCGCAGGGATTTTTGTGCTTGATTTGTAGCTTTTTTAGGCGTAGCCTGGGTTTGTGAGAAGCATGCATGACGAGCATAGGCGTATGCTATACTCGCAATAGAAAAGGGACAACGGAGATCCCCTCTAGCGCCTCGTGCGCTAACCAGTTCACACCAAGGAGACTGACATGGCTTCTGTGACCAAGAACGACCTGATCAAGCGCGTCGTTGCCAAAACAGGCAAGACGAACAAAGACGTGACCGAGATCATGACCTCCACGCTCGACGCCATCCGTGAGTGCCTGGAAGCCGGTGAAGAGGTCCGCCTGATCAACTTCGGTGTCTTTTCCGTGAAAAAGAGCGCCGCCCGTCCCGGCGTCAATCCCAAAACGCGCGAGAAGATGGAAGTGCCAGAGAAAATGCGCGTGAAGTTTGCCCCTGGCAAAGAACTGAACGATGCCGTGGCGAACGTCGAAGGCTGATGCTACCATCCAATTCAGCGTTGCGGCCCGTCTCACACCTGGCGTGCGGGGCGGGCTGTATGTCAACTCAATCGTGATTGCCCAGGTGCTTGCGCACGACATGCAGCAGGATCGTCAAGTTCACCGGCTTGCGCAGCAACACGCCCTCTTCGATGCCGCTGTCGTGCAGTTCATAGGCCGTCGCGCCGGAAATGAAGATGACGGGCAGGTGCATCGTCTCCGCTTTTTCACGCAAACGATGAAAGATGGCGCTGCCATCCGTGCCAGGCATCCGCAGATCTAGCAGCACGAGATCCGGCGGGAAGGCTTCGATGGTTTGTAGGGCGATGGTCCCATCCGTGATGATGCGCACGCGCCATGAAGGTTCGCCTTCTAACTCAAGGGCTTCGCGGATCATCACCGCTGAAGGCAGATCGTCCTCGATGATATAAATGACCTTGGTGGCAGTTCTGGTACCGATCATAGGGAAGACCCTCCTCGGCATTACCCGGCGCGGGAGGTTGCTCCTGTGGAGCTTGTGCTATCCCTTATTGTAGCAGACCCACTTCGGCCTATTTCGTCTCTCTAGGTTGTTGCCAGCCATGCGCAGCGGTCATTTTCCTCGTAATTTCTTTCGTCAGCAAGATGCCGAGAAGGCTAGCCATTAAGTACCAATACAAGATAGTGTTCCACGTGGAACGTCCCATACACCTTGTATGCGAGCAGGATAGGTAACGGAGAACAGACCTTCCCCATAACCCCGGAGGACAGACATTCTTGTCTGTCTGGCCCCGATGGCCACCGTCTGTCCCCCCATTCAATATTAGCTCAATCGTTGGAGAAGATCTCCAGATTCGAGCCGTGGAAGAAGCGTCCGGCATCACTGACCAGGAAGGCGACGATCGCGGCCATATCGTCCGGCGTCATGCCGGGGCGCAGGTGCGGTGCGGCGGCGCGTAGCATCGGGGTAGCGACCGCGCCGGGGCTGACGGCCAGCACGCGGATGCCCAGTGGTTTGCCTTCCACCGCCAGCGCCTCCGTCAAACCAGCCACGCCGAACTTCGAGGCGACATACGCGCTCAGGCCGGGGAACTTCTCCACGTTCTTCACGCCGGAAAGCGACGAGAAATTGATGATCGTGCCGCCACCATGCGCGGCCATCTGGCGAAACGCCACCTGGCAACACAGCATCAGCCCACGCAGATTCGTGTTCAGCACGCGATCCCATTCTGCCAGCGGCAGGTCGATGAAAGGGACGTTGACGACGAGGCCGGCAGCGTTAATCAGGATGGCGCATGGGCCATACGTCGCCGCAACCTGATCGAACACACCCTGCACCTGGGCGGGATCGCTGATATCCGCCGGCAGCGCCAGAGCGTCGCCACCCGCCGCGTGGATCGCGCCCGCCTCGCGCGCCAGCAGATCTGCCGAGCGCGCCACCAGCGCGACCCGCGCGCCCGCCCCCGCCAGCCGTCGTGCCACCGCCGCGCCGATGCCCTGGCTCGCGCCCGTCACGATGGCGACACGCCCCACAAGCGCGTGATCTTCTGCTGCCTGGCTCATTCCGCCACCGCTTCCCAGCCTGGCACGGGGACGATTCCCACGGACAGGCGCACATGGTCATCGTCGTAGCCGAAGGCTGATCCCGGCACACCGGCGATCCCCGTTTGGGCAAAGAGCGACAAAATACTTTCCCCCGGTGCCAGCCGCGCCCAAACGTAAACCGTGCCGTCATCCTGGGCGTGCGTCTGCGCGAAAAGCGACGTTTGGCGGTTGAGCGCGTCAAGCTGGCGGATCAGCGCACGCCGGCGCAAGCGATAGAGCGCGCGCAGTTTGGCGCGCAGTTCAGGATGGTCGCGCACCAATTCGTAAAAGGCCATAAAGCGCAATTGCCATTCTGCCGGCAACGCTGCCAGCGTGTTCATCCATGCCACGGGCAATCGCTGGGCCAAAGCAGGATCACCGACGGCGACCCAACCGAAACGGCTGCCGGTCATCGAAAGGATCTTCGAGAAGCTCCAAAAGGTCATGATTTGCGCCGGATGCGCGTAGTCCGCCAGCGCCTGCACGCGCGCCTGCTCCACCGCTGGATCGCCGGTGCCGACATACGCCATGTCGGCCAGCAACAGCACGTCCGGGTGGTCCGCCAACACGGCCAGCAACGCGCGCAACTCGTCCGGCGTGTAGGCGCACGCGGTGGGATTATTGCTGAGCGTGAGGTAGAGCGCCCGCACATCGGGATGCTCGGCCAACGTGGCGGCGAGCTGCGCCGGCGACAGACGATAGCCGGCCTCCGGCGTGGTGCGCACCGGCACGACCTCCATTCCGATGCTCTGGGCCTGCCACACCATCACGGCATAGCCGGGCGTGGGAAAGAGCATCCCAGGCCGCACCACATCATGCCATGCGGTCATGCGCAGGCCACGCAAGGTTTTATCGAGCGCATCCAGCGAGCCGATGGCAAGGAGGATCTGGGCGGGTGGCACCGCCAGCCCCCACTGCGCCACATCCGCGCTGAGCCATGCGCGCAAAACGGGATTGCCCACGCCGCCCAGATCGTACATCTGGAGATCGCTGCCACGCGCCAGCAGATCTCGTTCGAGCGCCGCCATGCGCTGCCGCAATTCTTGGTAGCGCGCTCCCGTGGCGCGCTGGCCGGCGATCAACTCACCTGGCAGCGCCACGCCCAGTTCGTCCGCCAAGGTGCGATAATCATACTGGCTATCCTGTTCGACGATACGGCGCAGATCGATATCGCCGATGGTGCGGTTGACGATCTCCGCGCTGATGAGGTCATCAGGAAAGCCACGCGCGCGACATTCCGCCGTCAAGCCGGTGACGATGCGACTGAGCATCTGAATCGGCTCCCGACTGGCGCGCAAGGCATCGCCCGCCTGGGCCAGGGCGTCTTGGCGCAGCGCCGCAATCGCCGCCCGCTGGTCCGCTTGCTCTGTAAGTGGCATGAAACCGTCTCCTTTGCTCATTTCACTCTAACACATTGGGAATGTTCCACGTGGAACACTTGCAGTCCGTGCCTTCCAGTGGATACCATGAGAGCGTGCATTCACCATGAGGAGAATAGAAGATCCGATGCCGAATCCCCTGGCCGGCGAAACCGCCACGTTCCCGTTCGATACCGTCCTGATCGCTAATCGCGGCGAGATCGCCGTGCGCATTATCCGCGCCTGCCGCGACCTGGGGCTGCGCAGTGTGGCCGTGTATAGCGATGCTGACCGGCTGGCGACGCATGTGCGCCTGGCCGATCTGGCCGTCTACATCGGTCCCGCCGTCGCCAGTGCCAGCTACCTCAACATCCCACGCATCATCGAGGCGGCCCAACAGACCGGTGCGGGCGCGATCCACCCCGGCTATGGCTTTCTGTCGGAGAACGCGCACTTCGCGCAGGCGTGTGCGGATGCCGGCATCATCTTCGTCGGCCCGCCGGCGGCAGTGCAGACGGCGCTGGGCGAAAAGACCTCCGCGCGGCGCATCGCCATCGAGGCCAACGTGCCAATCGCGCCAGGCGTGAACAAAGACATCACGGATGCCGCTGAGGCGCGCACCCTGGCCGAGGAGATCGGCTATCCCGTCTTGCTGAAGGCGGCGGCGGGCGGTGGCGGCAAGGGTATCCGCTTCATCTATCAACCGGACGAGATGGAAGCAGCGCTGGGCCAGGCGCGGGCCGAGGCGCTCGCCGCCTTTGGCGACAGCACCGTCTATCTGGAAAAAGCCATTCATCCCGCGCGGCATATCGAAGTGCAGATCATGGCCGATACACATGGCAACGTCATTCACCTGGGCGAGCGCGAATGCTCGTTGCAGCGCCGCCACCAGAAGCTGGTCGAAGAATCGCCCTCCGTCGCGCTGGACCCCGCCCTGCGCGCGGCGATCACCGGCGCGGCGGTGCGGCTGGCGCAACGCTGTGGCTATGTCAGCGCCGGCACGGTCGAGTTTTTGTTAGGCCCAAACGGGCAGTTTTACTTCATGGAAGTCAACACGCGCTTGCAGGTGGAACATCCCGTCACCGAATGGTGTACCGGGCTGGATCTGGTGCGCGAGCAGTTGCGCGTTGCGGCGGGCTTGCCGCTCACCGTCCAGCAAGAGGATGTCGTCTTTCGCGGCCATGCCATCGAGTGCCGCATCACAGCGGAAGATTCCTACAATCGCTTCCTGCCCGCGACCGGCACCGTCGCCCATCTGCGCGAACCCAGCGGGCCAGGCGTGCGCGTGGATAGCGCGCTCTATCCCGGCATGGAACTCTCGCTCTTCTACGATTCGCTGCTGGCTAAACTCATCGTCTGGGGACCAGATCGCGCCACGGCCATCGCGCGCTCCCTGCGCGCCCTGCGGGAATACGTGATCACCGGCACGAAGACGACGATCCCTTTCGCCCAATTCGCGCTGGCCCATCCGCGCTTCATCGCCGGCGATCTCTCGCTGGACTTCATCGCCCAGACCTGGGACGCCGCCCTCCAAGAGTTGCAAGCGCAGCCGGAGATGCCAATAGCGGATGGTGCAACTGCGCCCACGAACGCGAGTGCGCCCGCGCTGGCCGCCGCCCTGCAAGCCGCCGGTGGCAGCGTCACCTCGGCAACGACCACGAATGGCAACGCGCCCGTCACGTCCGGTAGCCGCTGGCGCGACGCGGGCCGCACCTGGGGACGCTAGTGCCGCTGAGGGTTGCGATTGCCGCGCCAGGCGATGGCGGTGGCTCCGGCCAGCGCGGGGACGCCCAACACGACCAGCAGCGAAAAAGGCTGCGTGTCGGCATACAGCGAGCGCACGCCGGGCGGGATGGCGCTGGCGATGGCGCTGAGATCCCAGTTGGGTGAAGGATTACCCACGGCTTGCGGCACCTGGCTGAAGATGCCATGCTCATTCGGCAAGAAGTGGAAGGCGGAGAAAGGCCAATAAACGAGGGTCGCTTTGCCGATGATCTCGCTGCGATCCACCGGCCCCCATTCGCGCGAATCTGAGCTACCGCCCCGGTTATCACCGAGAACGTAGTATTGATTCGCGCCCAATGTGATGCTGCGCGGGCCATAAAAATTATCGAGATCGTTGACATAGGGTTCGTTAAGGGTCGTGCCGTTGACGCTGACTTTGCCCGCCTCATCGACTTCCACGTGATCGCCGGGGAGGCCGATGATACGTTTGATATAGTTCTTGGTACGGTCGAGCGGATACTCGAAGACGATGATATCGCCGCGCTGTGGCTGACTGAAATCATAGGTAAGCTTATCCACCAGGACGAACTGACTATTTTGCAGGGTCGGTAACATGCTGGTGCCATCGACCTGAAAATCTTGCACGGCGAAACGAATGACCAGAAACATGAGGACGGTCAGCACCAATGTCTCGCCGATATCGATCAGCAATTGCCAGGTCGGTGAAAGGCGCGGCTTCTCCTCATAGGCGAAGTCACGTGCGAATTCGTTGCTTGCAGGCGCGATCCCTTTATTGCGCATCCGGCCCCAGCCCCTTCCTCTGCTTACGCTCCATCAGCCAACCGCCACTTTGGGCCTGATAAGCGTCTGCACCCGTTCAGTGATATGGTTCGCGCTATCAACGAAAACCTTGATCGGCGCGAGGTCACGGATCTCGTCTGCGGTATAGTGTCCATAGCTGATGATAATGACCAAATCGCCTACCGCACCCAGTCGCGCCGCCGCCCCATTCAGCCCGATGACACCAGAATGGGCCGAGCCGGGAATGACATACGTCTCGAAGCGCCCGCCGGTATTGATATTGACGATCTGCACTTGCTCATAGGGCAAGAGATCTGCGCTCGCCATCAATTCGGCGTCGATTGTGATGCTGCCCTCATAATTGAGATCAGTTTGAGTCAAGGTCGCCCGGTGGATTTTCGATTTGCACATGGTTCGTTGCATGAAGCGTCTGCTCCTGTAGGAATGATCGGTATAAGGTGTCCTCTGTATCATACGCCTCCGTGGGTGCGGGAAACAAGTGACAGGCACCACATCGCGCCGAAAAGGCTATGCCACATGCGGCGACTATGGTACAATGATGGCGACCACGACGGAACATCACCGATACCCTCCATTCCAGGTTGCACATGCCGCCGGGAGATGAAAGCGAGCGATGGATGCCAGACCAGCCGGTACATCCCATGACGAATCCCTATGGGAATTATGCCCCTGAGCCGACGCCCCAGACAGTGCGCCGGTATCGCCGTCCCTCGCTCACCGGCTCGCCGAGTGACTCGCTCGTCGGCCCCGACAGCATGCCCATCGAGGTGCAATCGCTCAACATCCCTGGTACGCTGGGTATCGATGACCAAGCCTCCGCACAGGTACGCGCCTATCGCATGCCGGCCCTGCCGGAAGAGGGACCGGCATCTGCCAAGGTGCGTGCCTATCGTAAGGGCCAAATGGCGCTGGCGACCTCCATCATCACCGGCTCGTTCATCATCAGCCGCATCTTAGGCGTGGCACGTACAACCTTCTTCGCCAGCGTCTTCGGCGCGACCACCGCCGCCAATGCGTACACGTTCGCATTCGTCTTGCCAAACACGGTGTATAACATCGTCGCTGGCGGCGCACTCAGTTCGGCCTTCATTCCGATCTTCGCCGACTACTTCATCGAGCGCAACGAGAAAAAGACCGCCTGGCATATCACCAGCGCGGCGCTGAATACTTCTGTCTTCGCATTGGCGATATTCGCGGCCATCGCGGCCTATTTCACGCCACAGCTCGCGCATCTTTACGCGACGGGCCTCTTTCCCGCGCACCCTACGCCAGAACAAGCGCAGGAAGCCCAACAGGTGATCCTGCTCTCGCGCATCATGCTGATCCAGCCGGTGCTGCTGGGCATCTCGGTGATCACCACCTCCGTGCTGCAAGCGCGCCAACGCTTCCTGCTGCCCGCGATTGGCTCGGTACTCTACAATGTCGGCCTGATCGGCGGCATCGCGGCGACCGTCATCGACAACAAGTACCATATCTTCGGTGGCAATCTGGGCATCCTTGGTCCCACGTGGGGCGTGGTCATCGCGGCCTTCTTGCAGCTTGTCATCCAGATCCCCGGCCTGATCACCGGCGGGATGCACTACTCGTTGACCTTGGACATTCTGCATCCCGGCGTGCGCCAGATGTATAAGCTGATGGCTCCGCGCTTCGTCAATTCCATCGCGCTCTACGCTTCGACCTTCGTCGTCAGCGGCCTGATCTCACTGGCCAATTCCGCCGACGCAGCGTATTACGGCTACCAGCAGGCATTCCAGTTGATCTTGCTGCCGATTGGCATCTTCGGCATGGCGGTGGGCCAGGCGGCCTTCCCGACGCTGGCGACGCTGGTGGTGGCGAAGGATTGGGAGCGCATGCGCCAGATCGTGTTCTCGACGGTGCGTATCATCCTGTTCCTGGCGATCCCGGCGAGCCTGGGGATGATGGTGCTGGCGGAGCCGATCACACGGCTGCTCTTCGTCCATGGCCAATTCGCTTTGAGCCAGGAATCGCTGGTCTATGTGCCAATGATCTATTTCGCGCTCGGCATCCCCGGCCTGGCGCTGATCGAGATCCTGGTGCGCTCCTACTATGCCCTGCAAGACTCGCGCACGGCGGTCGAAGTGGGCGTGGTCGAGTTGTTTTTCATGATCGGCCTGAGCGTGTTGCTGCTGCAACCACTGGGCGTCGGCGGCGTGGCACTGGCCACCAGCATCGGGTCCACCGGCGAAGCCGTGGTGCTGCTGTTACTGTTGCGTCCGCGCCTGGGCTGGTTCTCGTTGCGCCCGCTCTTCAACTTCCTGGCGGGCGTGGTGGCCGCGAGCCTGGTGGCGACGCTGGCCGCGCTGCTGACGTATACGCTGCTGGAAGTCGCCATCCCCCATTACGAATCGACGACGCTCAATAACCTGGCGCTGGCAGGCCAACTGACGGCGGCGGCCATCGTTGGCGGCGGCGTCTACTACCTGGGCGCACGCTTTCTGCACATCGACGACACCCTGCCCATCAACCGCATCTTTGGCCGCATTCTAGGCAAAGTGGGGCTGCGCAAACGGCTGGCGTAATGTTTGTTGCATATACAAAATCTTCGCCGTGCTGGCCGGAATCATGCTGCTGTATTGCGCGTCGCAGATGGTGAATCCCACCCTGTTGCACGTGGAAGAGGTGCCAACTGCACGGCTGGAACCTGTCGTCTGAACCGTCGCTTCGCCTTGCCTCGCATGCCCGCTCGTGCTACAATGAAAAGGAAGGGAATATCGAGCCGACAGGGAGCAGAGGAGACGCACATGACCATCCACCATGAGCAAGGCCACAACCATGCCCACGGGATGGCGGGGACCAGGCTGCGTACCGCATTCCTGCTGACCATCCTCATCCTGGTGGTGGAACTTGTCGGCGGCATCGCCTCGCATTCCCTCGCGTTGCTCTCGGATGCCGGCCATGTGCTGACAGACATCGTCGCGCTGGGCCTGGCCTGGTTCGCCACCGTGCGCGCCGCGAAACCTGCGGATGCGCGCAACACCTTCGGCTACCACCGGACGGGCATCCTCGCCGCGCTCCTCAACGCCGGCACGCTGATCCTCATCGTCGCGTGGATCGCGTATGAGGCCATCGGGCGCTTGCGCCATCCCGCCGCCGTGACGCCGTGGATCATGTTCGCGTCCGCCGCCGTGGGCATCGCCGTGAACCTCTTCATCGCGCTGGGCTTGCGCGCGGAGGGCGGCACGAACCTGAACGTGCGCGCGGCGATGCTGCACGCGCTAGGCGATATCGGCGCATCCGCCGGCGTCATCGTGGGTGGTTTGGTAATCCTGCTGACTGGCTGGCAATATGCCGACCCGATCATCTCGCTCCTCATCGCGCTCCTGATCGCCAAGGGCGCATGGGATCTGCTGGCGGAGACGGTGGACATCCTGATGGAAGCGACGCCGCGCGACCTCAACGTGGCGCAACTGGTGCGCGATGTGGTGAAGGTTCCTGGCGTCAACGACGTGCATGACCTGCATATCTGGTCCATCGCGGGCGGCATGCGGCTGCTCTCCGCGCACGTGCTGGTGGCTGACAATCGCCCCCTCGCCGAATGTGACGCCTTGATTGAACGCATCCACTGCCTGATGTGCGAACAGTACGGCATCCAGCACACGACGCTGCAACTGGAACGAGCGGGATGCGCGCAAGGTGACCTTTACTGCGCCCTGCCGGAACATGAACACGATCACGGCCAGGAACACGCGCACGACCACAACCACGCCCATACAACGGCGGGCCGGTAATCCGCGCTGGCGCTCACGCAGCCGCAATACGGCGACCGGCAACCGATGCGCCTCCCAACGACCAACACGGCTCCTGGCAACCAATGCGGCTCCCGACGACCAACACGGCTCCCGACAACCCTCGCATCCCGCGCTGTCTGCTCCGTGATCCTCCATCCTTGTGTAAAGTGTTCCACGTGGAACATAGGGCGTGGTACACTGTGCATGGCGTATGATGGCTATCACCCCTCTGGTGGCGCGTATGCCGCTCGATCACACAGCGATGAGGTAGCAGAGCATGGCCGTTTCATCCCAAACACAGGCCGTTCATGCGTATATCGATCAGCACCGCGACGATTACCTGAACGACCTCAAAACTTTTCTGCGCATCCCCAGCATCAGTACCTTGCCCAAGCATAAAAAGGACATGCAGCGGGCGGCGGAGTTCGTTCAGCAACAACTGACGGCTGCCCGCATGGAGAACGTGCGGTTGATCGACATGGGCGGTGCGCCGCTCGTCGCCGGCGAATGGCTGCATGCCGCCGGCAAACCGACGATCCTGATCTATGGGCATTACGACGTGCAACCGGTCGATCCCGAACACCTGTGGGAGTCGAAGCCCTTCGAGCCGACGATCCGCGACGGCAAGATCTATGCGCGCGGCGCGACGGACGACAAGGGCCAGGTGCTGGCGATGATCGAAGGCGTGAAGGCGCTGATGGCAGCGGCGGGCAAGCTGCCCGTCAACGTGCGCTTTTTGATCGAGGGCGAAGAAGAGTACGGTGGCGCGGGCATCGAAAAGTACGTGACCGAGCGCGCGGAGGAGATCCCCTGCGACGCCGTGCTGATCGCCGACACGCACATGCTCGGCCCCGGCCTGCCCTCCATCGTCTATGGCACACGCGGCATTCTATTCGCCGAGATCGTGGCGCGGGGCGCGGCCCACGACCTGCATTCCGGCACGTATGGTGGCGTCGCGCCGAATCCGCTGCACGCGCTGGCACTGATCATCGCCGGACTGAAAGGCAAGGACGGCGCGATCAAGCTGCCCGGCCTCGAAAAACTGGCCAAACCGGTGACGGACGAGGAGCGCGGCTGGTGGGCGCAACATCCCGGCTCGGTGGAAGAGCGCTTGCAGCGTGAGATGGGCGTGGGCGTTTTCCCCGGCGAGCAGGAGTTTGCGCCGACTGAGCGGATGGCGGCGCGGGCGACCTTCGAGGTCCACGGCTTTGTCGGCGGCTTTCAGGACGAAGGCGCGAAGACGGTTATTCCGGCGGAGGCCAAGGTGAAAGTGAGCCTGCGCCTGGTGCCGGATCAGACGCCGGACAATGTGCTGCCCCTGCTGCGCAAACAGGTCGCCAAGCTTACCCCGCCGGGCGTCCAGACCGACGTGCAACTCGTGCATGGTGGCCTGGGCATGGTTGTCGATGTGCATAACCCGTACATCGAGGCGGCCAGCGCGGCGCTCAGCGAAGAGTATAACCACCCAACGTATTTTCTGCGCGAGGGTGGCTCGATTCCCATCGCGCCGCTTTTCATGGAACGCTTGCACGCGCCCATCGTTTTCGCTGGCTACGGTCTGGCGGATGAAGGCTTGCACGCGCCCAACGAGCATTTCAACCTTGACAATTTTTATCACGGCATTCACGGCACCGTGCGCTATCTAGAACACGTCGCCACTATCAAGGGAGGTCGGCATGGCAAGTGATCTGCACGAGTATATCGACGCGCATCGGGATAACGTCCTGGCGGATTACCAGGCGATCCTGCGCGTCCCCAGCATCAGCGCGCTCAGCGCATTCGACGGCGACACCCGGCGCGGCGCGGAGGTGGTCGCGCACATGTTGCGCGCCAATCAGCTCGAACACATCGAGGTCATCCCCTCAGCGGGTGCGCCACTCGTTTATGCCGATTGGCTGCATGCGCCCGGCAAGCCCACTGTCTTGCTCTATGCCCATTACGACGTGCAGCCGGTCGATCCCGAAAACGAGTGGGAAACGCCGCCTTTCGAGCCAACGATCAAAGGCGAGTACATCTTTGGGCGCGGCGTGACAGACGACAAAAGCCAGTTGACGACAACGATCCACGCCGTCGGCGCGCACCTGGCCGCGCGCGGCACGCTGCCGGTGAACGTGCGCTTTTTGATTGAGGGCGAAGAGGAGTCCAGCGGCGAGGCCATCGAGACATTCGTGCGCGCCAATCCGGAACGGCTGGCGAGCGACATCGTGGTGATCGCGGACGGTGGCATGCCCACGCAGTCCCAGCCTGCCCTGCACTATAGCTGCCGTGGCCTGCTGTATACCGAGATCGTGGCACGTGGCGCGCAGCGCGACCTGCATTCCGGCGGCTATGGCGGCAACGCGGCGAACCCACTTTTCGCGCTGGCGCAGATCATCACCGGCCTGAAAGACGCCGACGGCCACATCACCATCCCCGGCCTCTATGAACTGGTGCAGCCACCAACGCCGGCGGAATTGGCCTCGTGGCGCGACCAGGAGGCGACATTCCTGGAAGATGTGCAGGACGCGACCGGCAATCCGCCCATCGGTGATCCCAGTGCGACGCCGCTGGAACGGGCTTGGTCGCAACCGACGCTGGAGGTCCACGGCTTCATCGGCGGCTTTCAGGGCGAAGGATCGAAGACGGTCATCCCGGCGGAAGCGAAGGTGAAGGTGAGCCTGCGCCTGGTGCCGAACCAAACCCCACAGAACGTGCTGCCGCTGCTGCAAGCGCGCGTGGCCGAACTGACGCCGCCCGGCATCACCACCGAGGTTCAGGTGATCGGCGAGGGTATGCCGTTTTTCACCGATCCGTCGTCGCCGGCCTTCACCGCCGTGGCCGCCGCGCTGGCCGAGGAGTTCGGCGTGCAGCCGTGGCTGGCACGTGGCGGGGGATCGGTCCCGATCTCCGCGACGCTGCAAGAGGTGCTGAAGGCGGACGTGCTGGTGGTCGGCTTCGGGCTGCCCGGTGACCGCGCCCACGCGGCCAACGAGCGCACCCACCTGCCAACCGTCTATCGCGGCGTCCACGCTTTCGCGCGCATGCTGGATGCCTTCGGCGCGCAAGCCACCAAGTAAGCCCCGTCAGTGTGGGGAAGCAAATAGTTTCCCCACTTCTGCTTTTCGTGCGATCCGCCCAATCGCCTTTTGCCGCCAAGTGATATGCTATCTCTACATCACTTGGCGGGAGCGAAAGCATGGCGGCGCAAGATATGCTGGCGGAAGCAACGACGCGGGGCGTGCGCTTCTGTAACCTGGAATTCACTGATATCGTGGGGATGGCGAAAGCGGTGACAATTCCCATCGAGGAGTTGCCGGCGTCGCTGGCGGAGGGGCGTTGGTTCGACGGCTCAGCCATCGAGGGCTTCGCGCGCGAGATCGAGAGCGACATGTACCTGCGGCCCGATCCCGCGACCTTCGCCGTCATCCCGTGGGAAACGACGCGGGCGCGCGTCATCTGCGATGTGGTGCAGCCCGACGGCACACCCTTCGCCGGCGACCCCCGCGCGCGGCTGCGCCTGCTGCTGGCACGCGCGGCACGGCAGGGCATGCGCTATGAGGTCGCGCCGGAGATCGAGTTTTTCCTGCTCCGCCAGCCGACGACCGATCCCCCCCAGGCGATCCCCTTCGACCGAGGCAGCTATTTTGATCTGACGAACGAGGCGACGGCGCGCGTGTGGCGCGAACTGATGGCTGCGCTGGAAGCGCTGGGCGTGCGGGTGGAATCGAGTCACCACGAGGTCGCCGATGGCCAGCACGAGATCGATCTGGCGCTGGATGATGCGCTATCCGCCGCCGATGCGACGATGACCTGTAAGCTAGCGATCAAAGCTGTCGCGGCGCATCATGGACTGACGGCAACCTTCATGCCCAAGCCCATCGCCGGCGTCAACGGCTCCGGCATGCATATTCACCAACGGCTGATCGAGATCACCAGTGGGCGCAACGTCTGCGCCGACCCCGATAACCGCGACTATGGTCTTTCCGAAACGGGCCTCCACTTCATCGCGGGGCTGCTGGACCACGCCCAGGCGATGTCCGCCGTGCTTTCGCCGCTGGTTAATTCCTATAAACGCCTGATCCCCACCTATGAAGCGCCGGTGGAACTCACCTGGGGCCACCACAACCAGGATATGTTGGTGCGTGTGCCACGCCTGGCGACGCGCCGCCAGAGCGACGTGCAGATCGAGATCCGCAGCCCCGATCCCAGTTGCAATCCCTATCTCGCCTTCACCGTGCTGCTGGCTGCCGGCCTGGACGGCATCGATCGCGCGCTGGAATGCCCCGCGCCCGCCGACCGGCGCACCCGCAAGCCGGCGGCACACCGGCGGCGCGAAGCCGTGGGACCACACCTGCCGGAATCCCTGGCCGAAGCTCTGACCGCGCTGGAAGGCGATCCCCTACTGCGCGACGCACTCGGCGCCACCATCACCGACGAATTTCTGGACGCGAAATGGCAGGAATGGGACGACTATCGCGCTGCAATCAGCGCATGGGAGTTGCGGCGCTATCTGGCGCTATTCTAAATCATCAAGAATATAATGCAACGACATGGCACACATCTTGCCTATAAAAGAGGACGAGCGAAGGAGTGCTTCGCCTCACGGTTTGATTCCGAAAGGAGTACGCTATGTTGCATACACTGATTCTTGGTGCCGTTGCCCTCGCGCCGGGTAACTGGCTAGTTTGGCTCATCGCGGGCGGTCTCGCCGGCTGGATTGCCGGGCGCTTGATGGGTGGCGGCTTCGGCTTCCTCGGTGATATCATCGTGGGGCTGGTCGGTGCTTTCCTGGGTGCCTTCATCGCCGGTTTCTTCATCAGCGCCAGCTATGGCTTCATTGGCACGCTGATCATCGCCGTGATCGGTGCGGTCATTCTGACGGCCATCGTCCACGCCTTCCAGAACCGCTCGGCAGCGGTCTAGTTGAACTAGCTCATCATCAAGCACAGCGAGCGCATGCGATCATATGATCGTGTGCGCTCGCTGTTTGATAGAACCAGGCGGCAGGTGCGAGTGTAATCGTCGGCTCATTCAAAGCTTGCGTCGGGCTACGCTAAGCGAAGGTAGCCGCCAGTTCCGGCAGGCTACGGACGATGCGTGCGCCCTCCCGCAGCAGATCCACATAAGCCGCCGCGCCCGCGCCGTCGGCGTAATCTCGCGCAGCGACATGGGCAGCTAGTGCGTTGGCTAACGGCGCGTCGCCCGGTTCTGGCAACCCCGGCTCGAAGAGCCACACACGCACGCCCGCGGCATGTGCCTCACGTGCCACGTGCAACAAGGCTACATTGCCCGGCCCGATGGGGACAGGACATATAATCGCGCGCCCGGCGTCGCGCAGCGCCAGAAAGGTTGCCGAGCGCCCCAGGTCGCTCACCGGCGCAAAGGGAGGTTCCGCGATGACTTGCACGGCCAGTTGCTGGGCCAGGGCGTAATCACTGTCGCCGACGTTGAGTACGCCGGCAGTGAAGGTGATCTGGGCCTCTGCCAGCGCCCGCATCACCAGATCACCCGTGCCACCCCCCGCGATCACGTGCATCGAGACGCTGCCCGCCATCGCTGGCGCGACCGTTGCGCTGCCTGGCGGCAGCACGCTCAGGTGCTGCGCCCCGCGCAGGATGCCCACGCGCACCGGAATCCCGTAGACGCGCGCCAGCAGGTCGGGGTCGAGCGTAGTGGAAGGCGGGCCATCGGCGACGATGCCTCGCTGGAAAAGGATCAGGCGCGGGAAGTAGCGCGCCGCCAGGTTCAGATCGTGCAGGGTCGCCAGCACGGTGATGCCGGTCTCGCGGTTCAATTGCGCGACCAATTCCAGCACCGCGATCTGGTGGCGAATGTCCAGATGGGCCGTCGGCTCGTCGAGCAACAGCACCTGCGGCGCTTGGGCGAGCGCCATCGCCACCAACACGCGCTGGCGTTCGCCCCCGCTCAGTTCGTTGAACTGCCGCTCCGCCAGGTCGCCCACACCCGTCGTCTGGATGGCATCCGCCACGGCGCGGTGATCCTGGTGCGCCAGCATGCCCCAACCCAGCGGCGGCAAATGCGGCGTGCGCCCCATCTCGATCATCTGGCGCGCGGTATAGGCGAAGGGCATGGTCAGGTCTTGCGGCACCACCGCCAGCGCCCGTGCAACTTCGCGGCGCGGCAACGTCGCCAGATCGCGCCCGGCGAACAACACGCGCCCAACCTGGGGGCGCACCACGCCATCCGCCAGCCGCACGAGCGATGTTTTACCCGCGCCGTTCGGCCCCAGCAGCGCCACCATCTCGCCGCGCGCCACCGCAAACGACACATCGCGGAACAAAGGCCGCCCAGCCTGATAGCCGAACGTCACGCCCTCAAACGCGAGCAGCGGCGTATCGCTCATCTCTAATTCGTGTCCTTCGTGATCATTTCGTGGCCTTCGTGTTCACCCATCCATCAGGAGATTATCACCCCCTCTCCATCCGCAGATGGGGAGGGGGCAGGGGGCAGGGTTCCCGTGCCGCGACGGGATGGGGCCGTCTACCCCCCGTTCGCCTTCAGCAGCCCCCGCCGCAGCGCGAAGCGCACCAATTCGGAGCGGTGGTGCAGGTTCAGCTTCTGCATCAGCCGCGAGCGATAGGTTTCAATCGTCTTGGGGCTGAGGATAAGTTGGTCGGCGATCTCCTGGCTGGAATAGCCTTCCGCCGTCAGCTTAAGAACCTCGCGCTCACGCTCGCTCAGCTTGCCATATTCATCGCGCTCCTCGTCGGTGTTGCCTTCCAGGTAACGCGAAAGCAAGAGGCGCGTCGCTGAAGGGTAGAGGAAGACGTTGCCCGCGATGATCGTGCGAATCGCCTCGAAGAGGTCGGAATCCACCCCCTGCTTGAGTACGTAGCCACTGCCGCCGTCTTCCAGCACCTTGAAAAGATACTCCGCCTCGGCATGCATGGTCAGCGCCAACATCTTGCAAGGCAGTCCCAGGTCGCGGATGCGCCGCATGGCTTCCAGGCCGTCCATCTTGGGCATGGCGATATCCATGATGATCACGTCGGGCTTGAGGGCTTGCGCACGCTCGATGGCTTCCGCGCCGTCGCCGGCCTCGCCGACCACGTGCATATCCGGCTGCGCGTCGATCAGCGTGCGCAGGCCCGCGCGCAGGATCGGGTGGTCATCGGCGAGCAAGATGCGAATCGGCAGCGGTGCGGGTGATGGGTTCGTAGTCGAATGCTCCATAATGGGGTTGCTCCAAAGGATTCAACGGGATAGCAGCATGGATGATCGTGCCGCTTCCCGGCTGTGAGGTAATCGCCAGCGTGCCACCCAGCAGGCGCACACGCTCCTCCATGCCGAAAAGGCCCAGGCCCGGCCCCTCTTTGCGCCGTTCGCTGAGTCGCGTCGCCCGTAGATCGAAGCCGCAGCCATCGTCCGCGATGCTCAAGTCGATCAGGCCGCCCGTGTGCCGCAGCGTAATACTCACGCTCTGCGCCTCGGCATGTTTGGCGATGTTCGTCAGCGATTCCTGGACGACCCGATAGACTGCCATCGCGCGGTCCACCGGCAGATCCGGTGCCTCCTCCGGCAGATCGGTCTGGACGGCGATGCGCGTGCGCTCGGCGTAATCGCGCGCCAGCGCCCGGAGCGCCGGCAAAAGGCCAAGCTGCTCCAGCGCGGGAGGGCGCAAATCCAGGGCCAGCCGCCGCACTTGGTCGATGGCATCCGAGACTGCGGCGCGCAGATCCTGCAAATCACTTTGGACGGCGACGGCCTGGGGCGCTGCCTCGATAATCTTGAGCCGCACCAGCAGGAAGGTCAGCGCCTGCCCGATCTGGTCGTGCAGTTCGCGGGCAATGCGCGCCCGCTCGTCTTCTTGCGCCCGCAAGACGCCAGCGGAAAGATCCTGCACGCGATCTTGATACCGTTGCACGTGGTCGAGCATCTCGTTCAGCGTTCCAGCAACGCTGGCGAGGTCAGCATCTGCCAACGGCGAGGCTGGCACGCGCGCGTTCAGTTCACCACGATCCAGAGCGGCGACGGTGCCACGCAGATCGCGCAGCGGGCGCATGGCCGCGCGCAGCAGCAGCGTATTCAGCGTGATCGTCAGCGCCACGCCGGTCACGGTGAACGCCAGCGCCAAGGTCGCGCCGCTGCCCTCAAAATGGCCGCCGAAGCGCAAGGTGAGCGCCGTGCCGGCGAAAGCTCCCAGCGTCACCAACAGCGAATTGGCGATGAGAAGTTTGTAGAACAGTGGGAAGCGCAATAAACGCGCGATGATATCCCGCGCTGTGCGCGCCACCGAAAGGTGTGATTCAGTCAGCATAGCTTCCATCGCGTGCGGCAGAGTGTGAGGCCACACGCTCTCAGCTTTATTATACCGCAAACGGCGGGGCTGCTGGCGGTTTCTGGCAATAGGAAAGAAAAGCAACCGACATATTAATGGCTTACATTGCAGCTTGTATGGTAGACTTTGGTTATCTTCTTGCGCCTGTGATGGCGAACAAAGCGAACGAGGAGGCATCGCATCGCTATGCGACGTGCGATCATATTAGTCTGTTTGGCGCTACTTGCCGCCGGCTGTGGTTCGTCCAGTGTTGCGGCACCAGGGGCGACAACGATCACGCCGAATCCCATGACAGGCGCGCAAGATTGGCTGCAATTCGGTGACGACGGCCAGCATTCCGGCGCAAATCCCAACGAGACACAATTGAGCCTGAGCAATGTCAGTGGCTTGCATCGCCTGTGGGCCGTAAAGCTGCCGGCGAAGGCAGATTCCACTCCTGTGCTTATTGGCTCAATCAAGGAGCCGAATGGCAAGCAGGGTGCCGTGATCTACGTCACCACCACGAATGGATCGCTCGTCGCGCTGGATGCCGCGACCGGCGCGCAACTCTGGCAAAAGACGACGCAGGGACAGAAGTTGACGAACTCTTCGCCTGCTATCGATCCTAACAAGCAGTACGTCTATAGCTACGGGTTGGATGGCAAGGTGCATAAGTATGCTGCGACGAACGGCAACGAGGAGACGGGGAATGGCTGGCCACTCACCACGACGTTGATGACGGATGTCGAAAAGGAATCATCGGCGTTGACCATCGCCAACGGGCGGATCTATGTGACGATGAGCGGCTACAATGGCGATTTCGGCCATTACATCGGCCATGTCGTCTCCATGCCGCTCAGCGGTGGCACACCTGCCGTCTGGAATGCGCTGTGCAGCAACAAGCATGAATTGCTGGGCCGGACGCAAGGCCAGGAGAACTATTGTGGTGATCGACAAGCGGGCATTTGGTCGCGGGCCGGCACGGTGGCCGATCCCGCCACAGGCAGCGTGTATGTCGTGACGGGCAACGGGCCATACACGGCGAACACCAGCGGCGGCGTGAGTTGGGGCGACAGCGTCATCGCGCTCAGCGCCGACCTCAGCCATGTCGTCGATTCGTATACGCCGACGAACCATACATTCTTGAATAAGACAGATGTCGATCTCGGCAGCACGTCGCCGGCACTGTTGCCGCGCATCCCGAACAGCAATACCCCGCTGCTGGCCGTGCAGGGCGGCAAAGACGGCATCTTGCGCTTGTTGAACCGGCAAAACCTCAGCGGGCAGGGCGGTCCCGGTCACGTGGGCGGCGAGGTCGCCACCACCGGCGTCCCTGGTCCCGGCGGCAAAGATTTGGTGTTTACCCAGCCGACGGTGTGGACCGATGCATCTGGCACGATCTGGGTCTTTGTCGCGGATAGCCTCGGCACCGCCGGCTATCAGGTGCAGACGGACGGTTCCGGCAAAACGACGCTCCACCAGGCATGGATCATCAACCAGGGTGGCAACTCAATGGTGATGGCGCATGGCGTGCTGATCTTGCCCACCAACGGCAAGTTGCTGGCGCTCGATCCCCAGTCCGGCAAGACCGTGTGGGATAGCTCCACCGCAGCAGCCGTCGGCACCATCGGCAGCATTCACTGGGAAAGTCCCATCGTCGTCAATGGCCATATCTATATGACCGACGAGAGCGGCAATATGTACGCCTACGGTCTATAGCGAGGCCGATGAAAGCGGAATATCCACGGCAACGATCCAGCGGTGGATATTCCTCTCTTCCCTGCGCGAGATACAGCGTATGTTCCACGTGGAACAACTACCGCTGCTGGTTGCAGCGTCATTTTACCAATATGACGAAAGATTTGCCCTCTCCCCAGAATCCTCGTGATATGCTATACTGGCGCGGCAAAGAATTTTTGGCAAACACACCGTGGCGCTAGATTTGGCAGTTCAGAGTGAAGGGGTTTTATCAGGCATGCAACGCTATCCGCTCGTCAGCACACCATTGCCGCCACAGGCCCCGCTGATCTTGCTCTTCGAGCGCAACGACGCCGTCGCGGTGCCGCTCATCCCGCAGTTACGCATGGCGGGTTATGACGTGCGCGCCGCACGTATCCCCGTGGAAGTCTTCAGCCTGATGCAGCGCGAGAAGATCGATCTGGTGCTGATCGACCTGGGCAACGCCGCCGCCAACCGGCGCGAGTTCTGGGTAGGTCTGGATTCCCAGCGGCGCACGCGCACTGTGCATGTGCTGACCTTCCGTTACATGGCGACGGGCGAAACAGGCGAGCTGGAAGCGGGCCTGCGCGTGGCGCGGGCGGATGTCGAGATTCAGAGCGCGCAAGGCTTCGGCGCACTGATCGATGCCATACGGGCGCGCGTGCCAGGGGCCGTGCCGGTGGCGCAGTTCAACGGGCCGCCGCCCGCCACGCCGGCGCTGCCTTTCTCTGGCGCGGGATCCTCCCCCCTCGCGCCACAACGCCCACCCACAGGGTCGCCCTTTGGCGGCGCTGCGTCAAATCCCCTCGCGCCGCAAGCGCCCGGCGCGCGCAACGGTCAGCCGGCTCGCCCTATGCCCCCCGTCGAAGATGAGTCTTCGCCCTTCGCCCAGCCCTATAGCAATAATCCTTTCAAAAGTGGGGGACGTGGAACGCCCACGCCGCCAGCCCTCCCGCCGCCAGGGGCAAAGCCGAGTGTCGCGCCCGCCAACAGCAACGGCAGTGCCGCATGGTCGCCCGCCACACCGCGCCCCGGCAATCGCGTCGGTCTGGGTGGTTCGCTGGAAGACTTCGCCAGAGGGTTTGCGCCCGCCGGTTCCCCCGCCGCCACCAATGGCCAGCAGCCCGCTGGCAGCGGCAAAACCGTCGATGCCGTCGCCAAACCCAAACCCGCTATCGACGATGCCTGGACGCCGCCGGATGCCGCACCACCGCGCCGTGGCATCGCTTATCGTGGCTACGAAGATGAGCCGCTGGCACCCGACGATCCCCGCATCGAAGAAAATACGTCGGTGGTCCCCGCCGTCGTTTTCGATCAAGCGGAACGCCAGGGCGATGCCCGCACGGAACGGGCGCTGAGTACGATCCTGATGGATAGCGCCGTCATGGCCCCCAAGCGCCTCGATGCCCTGCGCGCCGTCCAGCAGACGTTGGCCGCCGTGGGAATGGATTTTTCGCTGGGCGACCTGGCCTTGCTCTTCAAGTTCTTGACGCCGGATCAGTTGCTGGCGGCCCTGCTGGTGAGTCGCGGCATCGTCACCGCCGAGGAGATCGCCTCCTTGGGGCGCATCAAGCAAGAGTTGCTCGCCACGGGCAAGGACTACGATCTGGAAACGCTGCTGGTGATGTTCAACGTGCTACCCCCCGATGAAGTCAAGGCGCTGAAAGCCGAACTCGGCTAGCTGCCTATTCTGATGATGGTGACATCCTTCGGCTCGCAGGGGCTATCCTCAGTCGATCCCCACAACCTCACGCGCCCCATTCTCCCAGACGCTGGTCTCCCAGTCGTCGTGGGACTCTGCTGCTGGCAACCAGGGCGGTAGATCGATGAGCAAGAGGTGGCCCAGCGCGGCGACATACGGCTCGTAGGAACTGCGCAATTCGGCCAGGCGCGCTTCTGCCGTGGCCTCGTCGTGGAAGCGCATACCCACATCGCGCAGTAGCGCGACCAGCGCCTGAAAATCGGCATGGGGCAGGCGATCCACAGGTTGGACAGGTTTGGTCAAGAAGATCTGGCTGAGATCGACCGAGGCGTGACGAGCGATGGCGAAAGTCAGCCGTGCCGCCTGCGGCGGCAGTTCGTTCAAGCCGATCATTACCAGGGCGCAGGTGTCCATGATCATCGTGATTGCCGCCAGCCAGGACTGATTCTCATGTTGCGAGCGAAAATAGGCCAGGAAGGGATAGGAGAGATGGCTTTCCAGCAATTCCGCCGCCCAGCGCTCCCAGTCGCGCAAAAATTGCGTCAGCCCCTCGCGGTCCTGCTCACAATGGCGACGCAACATCTCCACGGCGGAAGGCGGCGAACCGGCGCGGGCATCCAGCAGCGAGATATTCACTTCGCGGTGCGAGAAGGCTTGGTAGAGGACCGGCAGATAGCCGATCACCAGCGCCAGCAAGCCGAACCCCGTCGCCGCCTCGATGACGGTGAGGAAGCGCGCCAGCGGCGAGATCGGCGTCACGTCGCCCAACCCCAGCGTGAAAAACGTTGTCCCGCTCATATACAGTTCGGTGCCGAACGAAACCGGTCCCGTGGTGTTCGCTAAGCGTGAGCCGGCAGACCACTGTAACATGGCATAGCCGATGAGCAGCAACATGGTCCACATCCCCAACAAGATGATCAGCGAGAGCGGACCGAATGGGCCAAGGATGCGTTCGCGCGTGCGCGCCTGATGCACCCGGCGGGCAATGAAGGTGACGGGGAACCACGTGACACGGTAGACTAGGCGCGTCAGACGCACGCGCCGCGAGACACGCCGTGGTAACAAGACCGTCTCGAAGGCATCCCACAAGACGGCGAAGATAATGATCAATGCGGCGACGGCGACGAGGAAATGCATGACTACTCCAATTCTCTCTAGCAAACACATCAGCATCTCAGCGATGTGCTATGATCAATTATAGAACACGGGAACATGTTCGCCTGGCGCATGATGCCGCCAACATATAACGCACCAAGCGCGAGAATAATGACATGAACCAACAGCTTGTTTTCAGCCGAGGACGCCTCGCGTTGGCCGTCGGTCTCATCGGCCTGATCATCCTGGGCGTGGCACTGATGGCGCACAGCGGCAACGCAGCGAACGCGGGTGGGTGTGTCAGCAGCAGTGCCGCCGCGCCCGCGCAACCCCACGGCCCTTTCACCGAATTCACCGCGCCGCATCCCCAAAGCGATCTGATGTCGCCAGCGATTGATGCCCAGGGCAACATCTGGTTCGGCGAGATGGGTGGCAACCGGCTGGGCGAACTGAATCCCGCGACGCAGACGATCACCGAGTGGACGCCACCGCAGGGCAAGAGTGGCATCATGGGCATCCAGGCCGACGCGCACGGCAACATCTGGTACGCCGAACTGAATGGTAATTACATCGGGCGCTTCATTCCCGCGACCTGCCAGTTCAGCACCTATCCCCTGCCTGCTGCGGGATCACACCTGGCCGCGCCGAATGGCATTGCCATCGCGCCGGATGGGACGATCTGGGTGACGCAAGAAGGCAACGACCGCATCGGCGGACTCGATCCGGCGACCGGCAAGCTCAGCGAATACAGCGTCGGCGCAGGCAATCTCAACCAGCCGGTGGTCCCCTATGGCATCGCCGCCGCGCCGGACGGCACCATCTGGTTCACCGAACTGGTCGGCAATCACATCGACCGGCTGAATCCCAAGACCGGCGCGATCCAGCGGCTACCCATCAACTCGTCCCAAGCGGAGGCAAACACCATCGCCATCGGGCCGGATGGCACCGTCTGGTTCACTGAGATGACCAACGGGGTGCTGGGACGAATCGATCCGGCGACCAATGCGATCACGACCTATACCGTCCCTACAACGAACGGTCCCACTGCGCAGCTCTACGACGTGGCGGTGGATGCCCACGGGATCGTCTGGCTGACCAGCAGCGGCGCGAACGCGCTCTTCCGCTTTGATCCCACCACGCAGGGCTGGCAAGCGATCACGCTACCACAAGCGCAGAGCGTCCCTTTCGGGCTGACCCTGGGCGCGCACGGTGCCGTGTGGTTCACCGAAGCCAACCCCGCCGCGAACCGGTTGGGCATGTATCAGAGCAGCTAGCAACTATTTCCCCGTGGTTTCATGGGGTGCGGCAACCGGCGCGACATCGTGGTCGGCGAAGTAGAAGCGCCAGTGGCCGGTGCCAGCGATGAAGGGCTGCATCAGCGCGCGTTCTGCCTGCACGGTGTGCATCAGATCATGCGCGGCCCACTCGTGGAGGAGTTGGCTCAGCGTCACCAGCCCCAGTTCGCTGTGCCGCGCCGTGCGGGCCAGGTCGGCTGCCGTCACGCTGGCCAGCAGGGGCAGGTTCGCCGCGCGCCGTTGCGCGAATTCCGCTGCGAGCTTCGCGGGCGTCATCTGCGTATAATCCAACCCCTCGGCATCGGGATCGAACGCAGGGAAGTCCTGGCCGGCCAGCAATGCCCGCACCCGTACCGGCCAGACGAATTGCTCCACATCCGTCAGATGTCCCAAGCAGTCTACCGCTGACCATTCACCCGGCTGGGGCGTGCGGGTCAGCAAGTCGTCCGGCAGCGTCGCCGTCAGGTTTTGCCAGCGCGGCGCGGTCGTCGCCAGCACGGCCTGGATCTGTTCGAGTATCGGTGTCACGTGAAAATTCCTCCTGAAGCACATCTTGCTTAATAGCCCTATTATCTGTACCACATCACGATACCAACATGATCGGCGAGCCGATCAACGCGGCGGAAACCGTCATCAGCGTCGTGGGCGGCGCATAGGTGCCGTTCCAGGCGATCTGCCACTCGCCGCCGGCGTAATCGGGCGGCAGGGTGAGGGTGAGGCGCACCCACTTGCCGTGATAGAGATCGTCGCCGTTCAACGAGGTTTGGATCGCGGGCATGCCGCTGACCGTGGTCATGCGCGCCCAGGTGGGATATGTGACACTGCCGCCAGCGGCGGGCGGGACGATGCGCAGCGCCACCGCGCCGGCCCCTAGCCCTGGATTGAAGAGGCCGAGCGCGATTTGGCGGCCCGCGTAAGAGGCGGGGATGTTCGCCAGCGGATACATTTGGGATGAACCACCTTGCAGCATCACCGTCGCCGCGTTCCAGGGCGTGATGGTCGCGCCGCCCGTCGCGCAGTCATCGGCGGTCGTCGTCGCATTGCGACAGACCTTGACGGCGTAGCCATGTACGCCGTAACCTGCGCTGGTATCGACCGTCAGCCGATAATAAGCGGGGGCGTTCGCGGGGGCGGCGGGGACATTAGAGCCGACGCGCACCCACTGCATGTAATCAGGCGGCAATGCAGACTGGCAACCAACCCCATAGGCGATAGGCTGCTGGTAGCTGCTGCCCGCGCCGCTCTGCACGTTCCACGTGCCAGCCGATGGGCAGCCATGCGCGGCGAGATCATTGGGTGCGGCATCCAATGATGGCAGCGTGGTGATCTGGGTCGGCGGCAACGGCGCGTTCGGCGTGGTATCTGGCGGCGTGGCGGCGGGCCACAGCGCGGCCAGCGGCACATCGGCGTTGCGCTGATAGAGCAGCGGCACACTGAATAGCGTATAGGCGAGTTGCGGATAGAACGCCGGATTATCTGTCATGCCGGTCGAGTAGATATTTTCCGTGGTAAAGAGCTGATCGTTACGGTTCGTGCCAGTATAAACGAAGCGCGGATTCCACACCCACACCGAATAGCCGCTGCCACCCGCCGGAATGGTGATGAGATAGCTCGCTCCCGTCGGCACTGGTCCCGTGCGCGTCGCCAGGCCGCCAAAACCGCTGGGAATCTGGTCGGGATTGCCCGGCGTCCCCGGACTACAATTCGGGCCGCTGGCATACTGGGGCGCGTTCGTGCCAATGCTCAGTTGTGAGGTGGTGTAGATGTTGGTGGCGGCATCAGCATGCAGGGTATCCGCGCCATCGCTCCAGCCCGTCTCGCACTGCACGCTATAGGGATCGCCACGCTCCTTCAACTCATAGGGGCTAGCCAGCGCCGCGACCTGTTGCCCGATGTTTTCTGGTTTATCACCGAAAGCTCCAGTGCTATCGCCGAGCGCGACCGGCGGCAGGATCTCCGCCGTGGCCGTCGCCAGCGTCGTCGCGGGCGCAGGATCGATGAGCGCCACCAGTGACACCGGTACATTGATGTGGATGGTCACGGTCAGCGCCGGCACCGGATTCACCTGCGATGTGACTGAGATCGCGCTGGCGTCACCGAAGCCGTTCTGCGCGGCGACCTGAAGCGCCTGGCTCGTCGCGTCGCTGCCATCCGGCGCGGGCGTGGCCACCGTGGGGTATTGTGGGAGATAGGCGACGCCGGCCAGCGCGGCGGCTTCCGCCGCTCGTTCCGCCTGGGCGAACGCGATATAGACGCGCAACCCATCGATCGATAACCCGACGAGCATCAGCAGCGTCACCACGCTCAGCGCGAAAAGGACGAGCGCCTGGCCCTTGGCAGCACGGGGAGGCCGAGGATACCAACAGCCACACCCTACAAGGCTACGAAACGCACGAAAGGAAACCGGAGACACTAGCCACAACGGGTCCAAGCTTTCGCCGCGCCACGAACACAAGCACGCGCGCCAGCGCGCCCATACATCGAGCAAGCCGAGTTTTTTGCTTTTGAGATGAAAAGGCGGTGATGATGACATTTGGTTCATCCTGGGGTGAGCGGTACAACGACATGATCGACCACAGAGAGTGAGCCAGTGGCGATCAGTGGCGTTTGCCAGGTGTAGGTGTAGTCGATTTCGACGCCAAGCATGGCAGGCGGCGTAAAAGCAGGGGTGCGCTGCGCCGGCGACCAATTCATGGCCTGGGCGGGTGGGGCGCTCACCAGGCTCACACAGCCCGGATCGCCGGCATACACATCTGCATAGGCGCTGCCGCCCAGGCCACCAAGTGGCAATCCATCGCTCCCCGGCTGGTAGATGCTGATGCGCGTGATCGTGAGGCCGGCATATGGGCCGAGGCCGGCAGCAATCGCCCCCAGCGCATCGCAATCCGCCACCGCCGCATTCCCTGCCGCCGCCGCGCTGAGCGCGCCCTGGCGCGCGGCATATGTCACCGCGAGGTGCGCGTTCAGCAGCGCTCCCATGTCCACCACCCCGGCGAGCATCACGAAAAGGATGGTCACGAAGAGGACGAACTCGACCAAGCTCTGCCCGCGCCTTTTTCCACTGGGTTTTATACACAAGCGTTCCACGTGGAACATGGTGCCGTGAAACATCCTCAGCCTCCCTCCGGCGCGAGCGGCATTATCGCCGTCGCATTCAGCGTCAGCGTCGCGCCCGTCGCCCCGATGAACGAGGTCAGCCAGGTATACCGATACGTGATGCGCACGCCCAGGTAGACCGGCGCGGCGACCGTGCTGACACGGCTGGCGACGGGCCAGGACGGCGACGTGAGAGCGTTGCCCGCCCCATCATAGACATCCTCCGCGCCACCGGTTGGCCCAGCGCCCGTGGCATCGGATTGATAGATAATGATCTGCGTGATCTGCGCGACGAAAAGCGGCTGCACGATGCGCCGAATCAGCGCCTCCGTCTGCGCATCCGCATTGCCCAGCCGCGTCGCATCCAGCGCCGCCGTGCGCGCGCCCTGATGAGCGGCAGTGTCATAGAGCGCCGTCGCGCTATAGATCAGTGCTAATTCGATCAACCCGAAAAGCAGTGCCAGAAACAACGGCAGCACCAGCGCGAACTCGACGAGCGCCTGGCCGTGTCGGGCGGGGATACGTCCCACATGGCGCTGGGACGGCGGGGGCGAGGTGAAGTGCGGGGACGGCGGGCGCGGCATCGGCGGGCGGTTGGCGGTGTGACGGGGACGCGGGCGGTTGAAACCGCGCCGTTGGGGCCATCCGGCCACGAAACCTGCCTGCGCAGGTTCACGCCAGTCCGCGAAGGCGGACTTCGTCGCCGCCAGGCGCTTAGGCGCGGTTTCAACCGCCCGCGTCCTCGTATCGGCAACCGCCCGCGTCCTCGTATCGGCAACCGCCCGCGTCCCCGTATCGGCAACCGCCCGCCGCAACCTCCCGCCGCCCGCCGCAACCTCCCGCGTCCCCCGCGCTCCGGCCATTGCCCGCATCCCCGGTACTCCCACTATTGCCCGCGTCTCCGGTGCTCCTTCCCGTACTACATATCTGCTTGTTATCCTCATAGCCGCATCCCCGGTGCGACCGAGTGGATGATCTGGGGGATTGATGGCCCCAGTAGCACGATGAAAAGCGGCGGAAAAACGAGGATGACGAGGGGGAACATCATCTTGATCGGCGCTTCGCGGGCGAGGGTTTCGGCGCGCTGGCGGCGACGCACGCGCATATCAGCGGATTGTTCGTGCAGCACCTGTTCCAGCGGAGCGCCGAGCTGACGACTCTGGTTGATGGTGGCGACGAGCGTGTGGATCTCATCCAGCCCCACGCGGTCGGCGAAGTGTTGCAGCGCGTCGCCCAGGTGGACGCCAGCGCGCAATTCCAGCAGCGTGCGCCCCAGTTCGGCGCGCATCACTGGCGGCGCATGCTCCGTCACGCGCGCCAAGGCGCGCTCCAACGCCATCACCCCTGTGCAAAGCGTCAGCATATCCAGCAGGTCAGGCAGGGCCGCACGAATGTCGCCCTGGCGTGTCTTGGCTTTGCCGTTCACCCACATCACCGGCAGCATATACGCCGCCGCCGCCGCGCCCACCCCACCCAACACCACCTGCACCATACCGCCGCTGGCCACGAGCGCCAACGCGGCGAAACACAGACCAAAACCCACGCCCGCGAAAAAGCGCAACGCCATGAAGGTCGAGGCGTCTAAATTGCCGCCGAGGTCGGCCCGATTGATCACCCGCTGCATCTTATCCAGCGAGTTGCCGGGTGCCAACCGCCCGATACTTTTGCCCAGGTTACTCAACATCGGGCGCACCAGACGTTCAAGCAAGGGACGACGCAATTCATCATCCACCATAACGATCCGCTGGCGCAAAAGGCGATCCAGCCGCTGCTGCACGGCGTCGCCGCGCGCCCGCCGTCCCACGCCCACGACTAGCACGATCACGCTGATCCCCGCACAACACGCCGCTACTAGCGAATAGGCTATCATAAACGAATCCTTCCGTTCCCCGTGAAACAGGCGAGTGCCTCAAGAAACATCACACCTGCTATTTCCAATTCAGACCCTTCCCTGCACGCTACACGCGGATATCGACGACTTTGCGGATGACGACGACGCCGAGCGCGATCATGATGCCCGCCGTCAGGAACATCGTCCAGCCGCACCAGGTCGTCGTCTGAAACACGCCCAGGATGTAATGGGGATTGAAGACGAGCAGCAAAAGCAAGATGGCGACGGGCATCAGCGCCACGACATAGCCGGAATAACGTTGCTGCGCCGTCAGCGACTTCACCTCACCTTCCAGGCGTACGCGCTCGCGGATCGTCTCGCTGATGCGTTCGAGCATCTGCACCAGATTGCCGCCGCTCTCAGTCTGGATGGCGATGGCTGTGACGAGCAATTGCAGATCGACGCTGGGGACGCGATCCGTCAGGTTCGTCAGCGCCTCTTTGACGCCGGTGCCATAGGTGATCTGCTGCACCACCAATTGCAGTTCCTTCGAGATCGGCGGCTTGGTCTGGCGCGCGGCCAGGTCCAGCGCCTGAGCGATGGTGCTGCTGCCGGAGCGCAGGGCGCTGGCGATCAGTTGCACCGCGCCGGGCAGTTGCGCGTCGAAGTCGCGCGCCCGCTTCGCACGGCGGGCGGCAATCCACCATTGCGGCCCCCAAAACGTGCCGGCGACGAGCAGCATGAAGAGGAAGATGTTATGGAGGACGACGCTCAGAAGGAGGCCCAGGCCCAGCAAGATGGCGACCAGCAGGATGAATTCACCGGCGGTCAGCGGCACGCCCGCGCGCGAAAGCTGTTCGTCCAACCCCACACGCCCGGCGAAGCGATTGAGCGCGGCGACGAGCTGGCCGGCGTCCTGGCGCGGCAGGGCATCGCGCGCCAACCCCTGGCGCTGGATCTCGAGCTGGCGCAAGCGATCTGCCACGCGGTTATGCCGGCGCGTCCATTCACGGCTGAGGCCGAAAAGGATGGTGAAGACCGCCAGCGCGCTCAGCACGCTCACCAGCAGCGGCACCTGACCCGCGCTCATGGCCGCGCCTCACGGCGAAAGATCGTCGGCGGCACAGGATAACCACGCCGCTCCATCTCGTCCAGCAGGCGCGGCACGGTCCCTTTGGCGCGCAATCGACCGTGTACGCGGCCCTGCTCATCCAGTCCGGCGCGCTCGAACTCGAAGATCTCGACCACCTCCACACCGTCGCCGTTCGCCCCCGCGCGCAATTCGGCGATGGAAGCGATCTTGCGCGAGCCGTCCTCGAAATGGTTCAGATGCACGATCAGGTTGATGGCGCTGAGGATTTGCGCGCGCACGGCGCGGTCCGGCAGATCGATGCCAGCTTGCAATACCAGCATCTCCAGCCGGTTCAGCACGTCCGGCGCGCTATTCGCGTGCAGCGTCGTCATCGATCCCTCATGGCCCGTATTCATCGCTTGCAACATGTCCAGCGCCTCGCCGCCACGACACTCGCCGACGATAATACGGTCGGGCCGCATTCTGAGCGCGTTAGCTACGAGCTGGCGAATCGTCACCTGATGCTTGCCCTCAACACTGGGCGGGCGGCTTTCCATGCGCACCACGTGCGCCTGCTGCAACTGCAATTCCGCCGCATCCTCGATGGTGATGATGCGCTGCTCCTGGGGGATGAAGACCGACAGAACGTTGAGGATCGTCGTCTTACCGGTGTTGGTGCCGCCGGAGACGATGATGTTCATCCGCGCCTCCACGCAACGCTGCAAAAAGAGCATCATATCGCGCGAGATCGTGCCGTTGTCGATCAGATCTTGCGGCTGCAACGCCTTCGCTGCGAACTTCCGGATCGTCAGGATGGGACCGTCGAGCGCGATAGGGCGGATGACGATGTTGACGCGCGACCCATCTTTCAGGCGAGCATCCACCGTCGGCGTCGTCTCATCCACGCGCCGCCCGATCTGCGAGACGATGCGCTCGATGACGCGCATCAGGTGCGGTTCGTCGTGGAACCGGATGTCGGTCTGCATCATCGCGCCGCGCCGCTGGTCAATCCACACGCGGTATGGTCCGTTGACCATGATTTCGGTCACGTTCTCGTCGGCCAACAAGGGTTCGATGGGACCATAGCCCAGGATGTCGGCCAGGCAACGCGCAATCAGCGCCAGGCGCTCGTTCTTGCTCAGGGGCATCTGCTGCTTCTGCGCCTCAATATCGATGATGCGCTGCAAACGCTCTTCCACCTCGCGTCGCATCTGCACCGGTGGCAACTGATCGATCTGGGTCTTGCTCGTCTCCAGGTCCGCCACCAGCAACAATTGGATCTTGCGCTGCAAGTCGTAATAGGCCTGTTCGCGCGCGGTGGGACCGGTGCGGCCAGTGCCGCGCAGATCGCCGCTGCCGCTGGGGCGCGGCGTCGTCGGGTGGGCGGGCATATCAGCATAGCGTCGGGGTGTCATTCAAGCATGCCTCCTACATCACGCGCGCGGTTTTTTCGTCGCTTGCAAATCTTGATACAGCCGCCGCGCCAGGTCGTGCATCGCACGGCTGATGGGCGCACGGCGCGCATAGGTGACGAAAGGGACGCCGCGATTGACGGCCCCGATGACGGTGCGCACATCGTCGGGAAACTGCGCGGCGAAGCGCCGCCCCAGCGACTGTTCGACGCGCTTAGGGGCGATCTGATAGCCGCCATCCATACGATTGCCGATCAGCCAGCAACGGTCGCCAGCGATACCCCGCCGGCGCAAGCCTTCCAGCAAGCCCTTCACACGATTGATGGCAGTGATCTCCGGCGTCGTAACGATCAAGAGGCGGTCGGCGCTCTCCAGGATCGCTTCATTGGCGTCGGTGAAAGTGGCATCAGTATCTACCACCGTCACATCGCAATGCTCACGCACCTCAACCAGGATCGCACGCATCGTCTCGCGCCGGAACTCGCGCGCCACCTCTGGATCATCCGGCGAACGCAAGAGGCGGATGCCTGAATCATGGCGCACAGCGACCGATTGCAACGTCTCGAAGTCCAGATCTTCAGGATCGCGCAACATGTCGAGGGAGTGGTTGATGTGATCAAGGTTCAGCAAGACGTGGTCATCACCGGCGGCGAGGTTGCCATCTACCAGCAGCACCTCTTCGGCACACGCATGCAAGGCCACCGCCAGGTTCGCCGCGATGATGCTGCGCCCAACACCACCCTTCGCGCCACAGACAGCCACCAGGTGTTGCCCGCGCGCGGATGTTCCACGTGGAACACTGGGATGCGCGCCCGAACCCCGGCTGGTCCCCGGCAACTGCACCACCCGGCGGATCGCGCGCAACACGTCGTCGGCGCGCAAGGGCTTCACCAGAAAACCACGCGCCCCCACGTCCAGCGCCTGCTGCATCAGATCCTTGCTATCTTCGACAGACATCAGGATGATCTGCGCCGGCACCTCCATGCTGAGGACGTGCGCCGCTGCCAGCCCGTCCATGCCGGGCATGTAGATATCCATGAGGATGATATCCGGCTGGTGCCGCCGCGCCAGCGCGATGCCCTCCCTGGCATCCGTGGCGATGCCGACGACGCGCAGATCCGCCACGGTGCTGAGCCAGCGGCGCACCGCCTGGGCCGTTTCGATGAGGTCGTCGATGATGAGGATGCGGATCGGCTGGCCCGCTCCTTCAGGTGAGTGCTGTGCCATCCTTGGCCCCTCCCGCCTGTGCAAGCGCAAGAGGGATGCCAGCCCAAGCATAAGTCCGATAGTCCTTTATCTACCACATGAATTCCGCTCACATCTCACGTATAATAGATGATGTCCAGAGATATGTTGTCTCTGGCTGTGCATCGTCCTCTTGACATGATCGGAGGAGAAAGGATCTGGACCATGCCCTTGTATCTCGACAAGCACCATCACATCGACGGCCTGACCACCGATGGGGTGAAGCAAGCGCATGAAGCTGACCTCGCGATCCAGGAACAGTATGGTGTCACGTATTTGCAGTATTGGTTCAACGAAGAGACTGGCACGGTCTTTTGTTTGGTAGAGGCACCTAGCAAAGAAGCCGCCGCCACCGTTCACCGTCTCGCTCACGGGTTGGAAGCCGATGAGATCGTCGAAGTGCAGCCAGGAAGCTGAGCAGATCTGCCACGATAAGCGGCTGGTTCCTTTATAGCGGATCTGGCCGCTTATTGATGATTGGTAACGAATGATCCCTTATCGCACTAGGAAGTGAGGGCGAGCCGACTTTCAAAGCCGTATGAGGGTTTCTTGGGCTGGACGCAACAGGCGATTAAGCCACAGACTTTATGACCGGCTACTGACTACTCAGCACTGGCTTAAAAAGCTTTTTGTTAGCGGCAGCAACAAAGCTAAAGAATGCTAATAGTGACACTATCAGAGCGATTGTCCAATTATTGCCAAGAAATTGTAGAGCAAACCCCACGAGGAAAAGACCAGCAGAGTAAGCAAGGAAATCTCCTGACCGCGTAATGCTGGCAACTCTTCCTTGAATATGATGGGGTATTACGCCTGAAATATTGCCACAAATAATATAAAAGGCTGGCAGTATGGCGAACAAGAGCGCAGTCACCACCGTTAATAGCGTAATATTGTATGCAAACAAATACAAGGAGAACGTTACTGCACAGAGTATATTGGTGATGACGAGCATTGTATAGCGGTCGTATTGGTGCATTACTTTACCGAAGAATGCGGAGCCGAGGATGCCAGCGACGGCACTAATCGCCAAAACGATACCAATAGTAGTCGCTGAAGCGTGTAAGTCACGCGCGAATACAATCACCAGCAGTGAGAGGGCGGAAGTGGCCAATGCTCTGGCCCATGAAAGAGCAATGAAAACCCTATACATACGATTATGCCAGAACCATGCACCAGCCTCTTTAAGACCTTTTCGTATGCTCGTTTGCTTTAGGGCATCTGGAGCTGATAAGGGAGAATTTATGAGTACTAAGGCTATGACGTTCAAGAAATACGACAGAGAGTCTGTCGCAAAGGAGAAGACAGCTCCAACTGTTTGATACAAAAAACCGCCGAATGAGGGTCCTACGAGCATTGCGAAGTGCTCAATCATACTATCCTGAGCAACTGCTTGAGGTAATTGCTCATTCGCTACAAGAAATCTACGGGATGAGAACCTACCAATATTTGCAAATACGAAACACCCGCCCTCAATGCCCATAAGAATAAATAGCTCGACAACTGTAAGCCGATGGAGGAATAGGCCAATGGCGAGCATTGCAAAGCCACTCCCCGCATTCCCAGCGAGCATTATGTTTCGTCTATTCCATTTATCGAGAATGTAGCCTGCGGGTATAGCTAAGAGCACATAGGTCACTCCTCGCATTGCAACAACCGAACCGGCAATTGCTGATGAGCCGGTCAGTGATAGGATAACGAGCGGCATAGCAATGCCCGAGATTTCTGTACCCATCCATGAGAGGCCTTGTCCGGCCCACATTAGCATGTAGTTACGCTGTTTCCAGAGTGGTTGCATAGAGTGATAATAACACACAAATGACTGCTGTTGTATGGCCCCCATATTGCAACCGCCATTGCAGCGCATTCGATACAGTCAGATAACCAATCGTCGGTGGGTTATGAAGCGCGCTCGGCTAGTGCGATTCGCCCGGCATCATCTAAGGGAAGGTTGCGTTATATAGATCGGGAATAGCCGTCGTCGTGAGAACGGTGGCGAAGGAACGTGCCTCGACTTTCAATGTTGCGATAGTTAAAATAGGAAGCATGGCTCACCTCTTTGCCTCAGCGACATTCAATGTCTCCATGCTATGCCATAACTCACCACTCTGTCAAACTATTCTGCTTTCATCTCATCACGGCGGGGTGAAGCCGAAGTGGCTGATGATCCAGCCGGTGTCGATGGGCTGGGTGGTGACAAGGCCGTTATCACCCGGCTTGCGCAGAACGAGATCCAGCTTGGCGGTTTCGACGAGCAGCTTGAGTACCAGCGCGTCCTGGTGGGTGACGGCGACATAGAGCATACCACCGCTGATCATATAGATGGTGAGGTTTTGCAGCGTCTCCTGCGCCACCTGGCAGCCGCCACGTACCGTCGGCCCCTGCACGCACTCCGTCGCCAGGATGTCCACGTGGTCGCCCTCTTGCGCGCCGATCTGCATGCCGGGCGCGCTACCCAGCGGCAGCGCCACCAACACGTCGCCGGCAGGCAGACCTGCCGGATCATGGTTCGTGAGGCTGTGCGCTGGGCCAGAACCCAGCGCGGTCATGCGCCCGTCGTTGCGCCGCAAGATGTCGCCAGCGTAGAACGGCGCAGTGATGATCTGATTGCTCAGCGCCGTGTTCAGGTCGCTCTGATTGGTGAAGGTGAAAGCGTCGGCGGGAACATCGCTCGCTGGCAGATGTTCCACGTGGAACACATCACCGATGCGCGCATAGCCGTTACCGCTCTGCGCGAGGGAAAGGACGATGCCGGCGTTCAAAGGCTGGGCCGCCACCACGACAGCCACCCCCTGACCACCGCTGCCCGCACCGGTATTATTGGTAGTCAGAAAGAGTACCAGCACCGCCGTGATGAGCGCCAGGACGATGCCGAGGATGATGAGCGGCGTGCCGCCGCCGGATGTGCGTGGACGTTGCGTGGGCGCAGCCATAACAAAAAAGCCTCCTCCATGAGTCCCGGTGGGAATCATTCCCTTGCTGCTGGGATCGAGCGCAAGCAGCATACCTGAAACGCTGCGTTACGTGCCTTTAAGGGTGGTCACGATGCTGGTGATGGCGGGCAACAGCACGATGATAATGCCGATCGCCACGACAGCGACCAGCGCGATAATCAGGGCATATTCCACCAGCCCCAATGGGCGACGGTCGTCTTGCGGGGGTTGATTCGTCATGCTTGCTGCCTCCGTGTGCGTTGCTACGTACCGCTATTGTAGCAGAAATTGCCCGGCGTACGCCACGGGAGACAGCCCCGCCAGCAGCCCTAGCGCGCTTCGTTCACGATGTAGTCCAGCCGCGTGCCGTGGCCGGGGGCGCTCTTGATGCCGAGGATCGCCCCGATCAGATCGACCTCGATGCACAACTGGCCCAGACCGGAATGAAAGCCTTGCCGCGCCCGTTCCATCACAGGATCGACCGCGAAGCCCACGCCGTCATCTTCCACCGAGAGGATCACCGTGTCGGGCTGGTAGGTGAGCGCGACCTGGATGTGCCGCGCCTGGCTGTGGCGCAGCGCGTTACGCACGGCCTCGCGCGCCGCGCGGAAGAGCGCGCGTTCGATGGCGACATGGCAGCGCCGTTCGCGCCCACTCAGGCGCACGCCCAAGGGCGCGCCGCGCGTCTCAATCAGGTCGTGCAGGTAGCGTTGCAGCGTGCCAGCCAGGCCCAATTCGCTCAGCATCATCGGCTCTAGCTCGAAGATGAGCATATCCGCCTCGCGCAATGCCTCGTTCAGTCGGTTCTTCAGATCGCCAACGACATGCTGCGCGTGCGCCGGATCGCTCTTGAAGGCTGCCTCGCAGAACTCCGCTTGCAGCACAGCATCCGATAACGCGAAGCGCACGCGCTCGTCGATGCTGCGCGCCACGCTGTGGCGCTCATATTCGCGCGCGGCCAGCAGCGCCTCTTGATCCACCAGTTGCGCCGAAGTCACCGGCTGTGGTCCGGCATTCAATTCGTTGGATTCCGCGAAGTCGGCTGAAAGGGCCAGGCGCGCGGGCAGCAACGGCGCGGAATAGGGCGGCGGTTCGCGCAGGAACGCGGCATCGGCCATCGCCTGCAAGGCGAAATCCAGCGCGCCCAGGCAACGGCGGTCGTGGTCGGCTTCCGTGCGCAGATAGTCGCACACCTCGCGCGTGCCGACATACGCCAGTTCGGCCTGCGCCCACTCCTGGTAGGCTTTGACGATGGCCTGGCGGCTGTGCTGGCTGAGATCCTGCTCGATAGCGCGCAGGGCCGCTGTCGCGTGCGTGCGCCGTTCCGCTTGGCCGCTCATCAGCCGCTCGGATTCGGTCAGGTTGCCGGCGATCTCGTGGAGGTGTGCTTGCAGGCGGCGACACTCGTCATTCAGCCGCGCCCGCGCGGCGTCTAACGTGGCGCTCTGGGCAAAATCAGGTTCATCGTCGGGGCGAAACTCGTCGTCCAATGGCCCCAATTCGCCGCTGTCAGGGACAGGGCGATGCTGGATTTGGCTGCTGGAACGATCGGCGAAATCGGCGGTGATGGGCATCCGTGCCACCTTCCCTTCCAGGGACTGCGGGCGATTGAAATCGCGCCTAAGGGCTACGCCACGAAGTCCACCTGCGTGGACTGGGGATCGACAGGGCTAAGCGTCGTCGGTGTGGATCTTGATCCAGCCGTGGCGGAGCGCGTGGACGACAGCAGCCGTGCGGTCATTCACGTTGAGTTTTTTCAGGATCGACGTGATGTGATTCTTGACGGTCTGATCGCTGATCTTGAGCGACTTGGCGATCTCTTTGTTGCTGTTGCCACGTGAAATGTAATCCAGGATCTCGACCTCACGGGTGGAGAGCGGCGTATAGAGCGGCGTCACCTCCGGCTCATCCTCGGTCGCCATCTCGCGGAAGACGCGCAACACGCGCGAGGCCACGTGTGGGCGCGAAAGGACGTTATCGTTGATGAGGAAGATGCCCTGGCTGACGTTCGAGATCGCCTTCACCAAGTCTTCGGCCTCAATGTCTTTCAGCAGATAGGCCGCCGCGCCGACTTTGATACTCTGGAACAATTGTTCTTCGTCTTCTTGTTCGGTGAGCATGATGATGGCGACCTGCGGGGAGAAGTGGCGCAATTGTCGGGCCAGTTCCAGGGAATTCCCGCTGAGCAGATAAGCATCGACCAGGATGACATCCGGCGTTTGGGTGCGCGCCAATTCCAGCCCTTGGGTCGCGTCCGCGCTTTCAGCGATGAGGGTACAGTTGCCGGATTGCTCCATCGCCCAGCGCACGCCAGCGCGAAACAGCGGATGTTCATCGATGATCATGATGCGAATGGTTTCCATGCAGCGGATCTCCCTTGTGGCGCTTCTCAGTGGGTGGACTTTTGTACGTCATAGTATACCCGATGCGCACAAGAACGCCTAGCCCCCAATTTTTGATAGCCCAGATAGGCTATCTATGCCTGAATGGATGGCAGAGATTGGGACCGAGGCGACGATAACGCTAGCCCATCCGGGGAGGCGATCGCGTAAAACAAGATCGGTTGGTGAGCGAGGGCAACCAGCAGGGCAAATCGACTAAGAACAATGCGATCCGGCAGGCGAGGGCCGGCTGGCGGGTAAACCCGCGCCTTCGATCACCAAGCCTCCCTACGGAGGCTGGAGGTCGGCGGGGACGATCACAGAGATGAGGATGAATCTGAGGGGGAGTTTGGCGATGGCGGTTCGGTTACGTCGTCTCGTTCCATGATTTTCCAGTGGGCGCAGGTGCCGAGCGTGTGGTGATGGGCTTCCTGATTGCGGATGTAGTCTTGCACATTGGGCAAACGATGTTCGCCGACGCTGAACGCACCATAGCCGCCCTGCCATTTGAAGAGATCGACGCCGGGGCGGGCGACGATGGCGTGGGCGGAGGAGCCTTTGATCTCGCCGATCAGTTTGGCGAGCGGAACGGTCGCGGGCAGCCGAACCAGCAGGTGCATATGATCCTCCACACCGCCTAACCCCAGCGGGTGCGCCCCGAACTCCTCGCATTTCGCCAATATCAACCGATACACATCGCCTCGAATGTCTTTCGTCAACAATGGCAACCGATCCCAGGTCGCCCACACATAATGCACGAAGACATGCACGTTTGCTCCCCGCCTCGCCGCTGCCCTCCCGCGCTCTTATCCTCAACGAGGAAACACTTTCATCGCTTCAACTATACAATATACAACATTCGCGCCCTGATCGCCTCTCTCGCCCTCCAGCCTCCGCAGGGAGGCTTCGTGATCGAAAGCGTGGGTTTACCCGCCGGCTGGGCTGGGCGTCCCATGCGATCACGCTATTCTCGCTCACGTGGCGGACAGGAATGTCCACCCCACGAAAAAGATATGATCAACAACGTCATGGAATATCACTCCACCGCCCGCTTCAGCCACACGGCCATCTCGCCGTCGGGATACGCAGCGTTGGCATAGAGCGAGAGGTCGAGGCCGTCGAGCGTGAAGCCCAGTGCGCGATAGAAGCGGATGGCGGGTACGTTGGTCGTCTGGGTCTCGCACACGACGGTGCGCAGCGCCAGCTCGCGCGCGCGGGCAAGTACAGCATTCATCAAACGGCGACCGATGCCCTGGCCGCGAGATGCTGGGGTGATGTGGAACTCCCACACGTTCAAGCTGCCGTTCCACTGCTGCGGCTCCGTGACCGCGATGCCCACACAGGCCGAGCCGTCAAACGCCCCAAAGGCATGCCCTGCCGCCGCCAGCGCGGCATAGCGGCGCTGTGCCTCGTCATCCAGCAACGCGCCGTACTCCTTGGTGTACGGCTGCGCCAGCGGCGTCAGGCGCAGCTCAAAGACCGTCAGGGCATCGGTCTCCGTTCGGCTGGCGTGATAGACGGCATCGGTCGTATATCCCGTGATGAGTCGCCGCAACAAGCCTCCGTCAAGTTGCGTGATAGGCTGGATAATGAGCATTTTCTTTATGCCCTGTTGCTATGCCCCATACTCTTTCAGCATGGTGCGGATCTCGCCGGCGACCTTGAGTGCCTCGTCCATCGGGCGCTGCCACAGGTTGCGGCCAAAGATGACGCCGGTGCCGCCAGCGGCCATGCCGTGGCGCGCTTTTTCGACGACATCGCTTTCACCCAGCTTCTCGCCGCCGGAAAAGATCACCAGCGTCTTGCCGGCGGACTGCACGATCTGCGCCAGCGCGTCGGCGGGGGTGAACTGCGTCGTGTTATACGGCGCGGGGGCGGCTTTGTCTTTGTCGGGATTGAACTTCGGCACGTTGACCTTCACCACGTCCGCGCCCAGTTCGGCGGCCACGCGGGCAGCGTAGTCGATGGCATAGAAGCTGTCGCGCCCGCCCTTGGCTTCAATGGCTTCGCCGCGCGGGTAGGCCCACACGATGATCGGCATGCCAAACTTCTCGGCGTCTTCGCGTACCTTGGCGAATTGGATGAAGTCGGCTTCTTGCTGCGGCGAACCGATATAGAGCGTATAGCCCACGGCGTCCGCGCCCAGGCGCACGGCGTCTTCGACGCTGGCGATGCAAGGCGAGAGCGGCGTTTTATCCGAGGGGATCTCCGTCTTGCCGTTGAGCTTCAGCACCAGCGGCACCTGGCCGGCATATTTCGCCATATATTTGCTGGCGATGCCGATCTGGAAGACGATGCCTGAAAAACCGCCCTCTTTAGCGAGGCGCAATTGGAAGTCGGGATCTTTGGCGGGGGGATTGGAGAAAAAGTCGCGTGGGCCATGCTCCAAGCCCTGGTCGATGGGCAGGAACATCAAGGTGCCATTGGCGGGGCCAGCACCGTACAGCAGCCGATGCAAGCGCGCCCGCTTGCCAATGCTCAGGTCCATGTCTGCGAGCGTCACGCGCCGCACTTGCGTCATTGCCATGAGAGATCGTCCTCCTCAGAGTTAGAACGACGAAACAAGAAGCGCGGCGTGCCAGCGTCGCATGTTCCTCAGTTTGCCGGCTACATCCCCGCCGGCGGTGGCCCCGACCCAACACGCGCGACGGATTCAGCATCCGCGCGACGGCGTTGGGCAGGCTGGTCCACGCGCCGCCGCCGCGTGCGCCCACGTGCCACGCCACTCCGGGAAGCAGGACGACACGCCTATGGAACACACAACCTCGCACATGCCGCGCCAGGCATGACATGCCGGACGAGAAAACCTTCCCGCCCACCTGGGGCGACCGGCGAGTGCAACGCGAAACTTCGGGTGCCAGGGTCACGGCCCTGGGCAAATTTGCGACATGGCAGCGCCACATCTGCTCACAGCATACAACGCGCACGGTCCCAACGGCAAAACACCCGAATAATACGCCTAAATCGCTTGAAATAACCTTAGCGAAACTGCTGGCGGCGGACGCCGGCGCGCACCACTTGCTGCCGACACTGCCCCTTGCACCGAAAAGCGAGATCACGGCGGTAGGCGGCTGAGCGGCGTTCCACATCTCCACAAAGTTATCCACACGTTTGCGGGGGGGGACTTCCTGGCCGGCGTCTTCGCGCGTGGGACATGGCACATTGCAGCACGCTTTAGCCACCCAGCGGGATATCCGCCGCGATGGCGACCTCGCGGAATTGGCCGGCGCGCAACCCGCCGGGTAAAAGCTGCTTGCCGACGGCGTGCAGCCGCGCCCGCCGCGCTGCCAGGTCCAGCGCGGGATCGGTCACGCCGGGATCGGGAACCACCCACGGCGCGACAGCCAGCAGTTCACCCGTCATCTTTTGCCCCGTTACGGTGTGGATAAAGCCGGAGTTACCCACAAAGTTATCCACATCGCGGGGGCTGGTCGCGCTCTTATGTGTGATGCTAGATTGACCGTCGAACGTCACATCGAAGAAGTTGCCCGTCTGCATGGCACAGACGTTCGCCTGGATATGCGGATAGTCGTTTTGGACGCTGCCCAGCACGGCGTTAAGCCATTCCTGCGGCTGCCAGTCGCACGTCTGGGAGGGCGCGGGCCAGAGTTGGTCGTTGGCGTCGGGCTGCACGACGACCTGCGCGCCGTGCGTGTCCAAATGGCGCAGGTACGCCGGCGTGAAGGCATCCAGGCTGATGGCGACGCCGATGCGTCCGGCGGGCGTCGTGATGACGCGCACATCCTCCAACCGCCCGGCGGTGATATCAAGCGTGTCGCGTTCACTTGGCGTGGGGAAAACTTTGTTGATACGGTGGATAACTCCCGCTGGCGTCGCCACCAGGGCAGTGTTATACACCGTGGGGCCGGCGGGCAGATAGATCACATTCCCACCGGATGGTTCCCGGCGGAGCGGGTGCGTGACGCGGGCGCGCGTCACCAGGGGGGCAGCGGTGCCGGCGACGATGGTGGCATGGTAACGGGCCGCCAGGCGCGGCAGGGCGGTCGCCAGCGGGCGATAGAGCGCGTCGGTACGCGCCAGCAGCAGGGCGCGCGGCAGCGTGATCCCTGGCCAACGCCGGCGCAACGCCAGGATCTCCGGCAAGTAAGCCGCACCCAGCGCCGCCAGGGCGCGTTGCACCGTCGGTTGCCGCCGCGCCGGCGCGGCCCGCAAGCCCAGCAGCACACCTGGCAGCCCCAGCAGTTCGCCCAGCACGATCAGGTTTGGGCGATCAGAGACGAGGTGCGGCGCGGCCAGCCCGACGATGCGCGTGATCTCCGCCTGGGCGCTGGCATCATCGCGCCACGCCGCCACGTTCAGGCGATTGCCGACGGCCACCGCGCGTACCACCTGTTCGCCCATCGCGCCCCCTCCATCCTTCCCCTGCGTCTGCATACTGCGCTGATCATACCACGCCTAGCGCGGGCGTTGTATGATGAGAGATATCATGAAAATGGCGCGCGAACGCTGCGCGCCGGGGAGCGCGACCAATGATCACCTTCGAGGATGTCACGCGGCTGTTTCTGCACGCCGCCGAAACCACCGGCATCACCACCCACCCCGATAGCTGGCTGAATGTCGAGACGCTGGAACGCGAGTTCGAGAGCATCTGCCATCTGGGGCCGTGCGAGGAAGCCGAAGACAAGGCGACCTGTGGCGTCTCCTTCAGTTGGAGTCCGTTGGATACCGCCCTCTCGCTGGATGGGCCGCAAGGCGTGTGCGATTTCTTCCACGATCCCAACGACACGTGTCCGCACCTGCACACGGAAGATGTGCCGCCGCTCGCACTGGATCTCGCCTACACCGTCGCGCTGAATAACATCCCGCTGGATCGGTTGGATCTGCAACCATTAGTGCGCATCCTGAAATATCGCGCGTCGGAAAACTCCAGCCGTGCCATCGAGACGCGCCCCAGCATCGGCGTGATCTATGGCGAAAACGGTCCTGAAGCCGAAAGCGTGACCTTACAGCAACACGTCGAGCTGCCCCTGTGGAATCCCGAATTGCTGGGTGCCTTCCGCGATACCATCGAGCGCCAGCGCGGAGCCAGCCACCACGGGCGCAAACATTTTCGCTGGCAGGACGACGACGACGAGACCGGCCAGGAAGACTGGCTGCCGCCATTGATGGAAGCGGTCGTGGCCGACATCGAACACGTCCTGACCGCGCTGGATGACCTCTCGCTCACCCCCTTCACGCGCTAGCACCGTCCACAGTCCCCTCCCCTGCCGCAAAGAGGGAGGGGGAGATAAACATCGTCCTTTGCTTGAAAGCTTAGGCAGAACAATGAACCCTGTATTAATGCCGCCGCTCAACTTGGCTATACGGTGTTAGCCTTCATGATCACATGTTATCGGCCAGGAGGACCAAAGCACGCCGCAAAGTGGTCGGCTGATTTTAAATCTCGGCGACCGTAAACTAGGTACGTAATGGAGGATACAGTATGCAGCCTAAAGGGTCTTGTCCACGCTGTGGGATCGGCATGTTAGCACCAGAAGTGGTTGAAGAGACTTTAATTGTAGGACCAAATGCCGTACAAGTCACGGTCGAAGCCGACGTCTGCTCGTACTGTGGCGAACGTTGGTTTGCTCCCCCGGCAATTGCCACCATCGATGTTGCTATCCAGCATTTGCGTACTGGTGATCTCTCGCACCTAAACCACATCGGCGAGGTGTATAAAGCTTCCTAAATATAGGGCGTCACCGCTCTTGCACCATCATCTTGGCTGGCAATTAGAATTGGCGTCCACGATCCCACCCCTGCTAGCACGGCAAAAAGTCGCGCTCGGCAACGGTTTACTTTTCGGCGAAAGATATCCACGTTTCCCCAGCCCCTACGTATTACTAAAGATCTTTATTCTAAATAGATAGAAGATAGTCGTCGTCGTAATAGGGCCGTGGACGGTGTGGACATCTCGCCCGCCCCCAGGCGCAGCCAGGCATGGTGCATGCTCTAGTATGTGGATAGGGTGTGGTTGGCATGCGGGCAGGATGTGGAGGCGCGTGGATATCTTCTGCGTCAGCGATCAGTTATGCCCCACTCATCCACAGTCGTCCCCAACGGGTCCACACCTTCTCCGCATATCCCCAATGGCTTCCACATGTGGATAACTGATTGTGGATAGCGTGGATGATCGCTCTCCCCAGGGCATCCACAATCCGCCAACCACTTCTCTACCCTTTGTCCACGCACTTTTCCACAATCATGTGGATAACTTTGCTGGCGGACAGGAATGGTCGCTCTACGCACTTTTAATGGAAGCTGAGGACGAGCGAGCGCACGACCAGCCCCCAGCCATCCACCAGCACGAAGAGCAGCAGCTTGAAAGGCAAGGAGACGATGGTGGGCGAGAGCATCATCATGCCGACCGACATCAGCGATGTGGAAACGACCAGATCGATGACGATGAAGGGCAGCAGGATCAAGAAGCCCATCTGAAACGCCGTCTTGATCTCGCTGAGGATGAAGGCGGGAATCAGCACATACGTTGGCACGTCGGCTTGAGTGCGCGGTGCTGGCATCTTCGCCAGGTAAACGAAGAGCGAGAGGTCTTTTTCGCGTGTCTGACGGAACATGAAGGCGCGTAGCGGCACCTGGGCGCGGTCCAGCGCGACTTGCTGCGAGATCTTGCCCTGCGAGTAGGGGGTGAGCGCGGTAGCATTGATCTGTTGCCAGGTGGGGGCCATGACGAACACCGTCAGGAAAAGCGCCAGCCCGACGATCACCTGATTCGGCGGCACCTGCTGCGCGCCCAGGCCGGAGCGCAGAAACGACAGCACGATCAGGATGCGCGTGAAGCCGGTCAGCATCATGATCAGCGAGGGTGCCAGGCTGAGGATGGTGATGAGCGCCAGCACCTCCAGCGGCACGCTGGTATCATTGGCTGAGGTGGTTGGCGGGGTGGTAACGTTCCCCGCCGGCGCGGTGGTCGTCGTGCCGGTCGGCCCGTTCACCGTGATCTGCAAGCCGGGTGTGCCGCTACCCGTCGTCGGCGCGGCGTCCAGCGAGCAGCCACCGAAAATCAAGGCCAGGGCAAAAATCCCCAGGCACAGCCAGCGTTGTCGTCTGATCCGTCGCATCGTGTCGTCCCTCCGCCATCATTGTCCCTTTCAGGTGTACTCCATCGCTGGCGATTTCTAGAGGGGCAAAGGTCACGAAGCGGGTGGGATGAAGGGCGGGATTCTTTTCAGAGGGACTATCGCACAAGTGGACTTGTGTACTCTCAAGAGATATCCTGGCTGCGCCGATGAACATGGGTACAACGGCGAAGGCAGCCGATGGCACGAGCGCCACACGTGTCGGTTGGCCAGCCCGCGCCGCGCGCACGATGCGCCAGACATCTAAACGCGCGGCGTGCCGCGCGGCCTTGAAAGGGGCGACGTGCAGTATGCCCATGCCTTTACCGGTGCCTGATCCATCTGATGAGGATTGCGTTTGGGATAGTGCCTTTGACTTCGACGACGAGGCGGATGATCCGGTCGATCTGCTCCTGCCCGTCGATACGCCCCTGGCCGACCAACTGGCGCTGGACGACCTCTTCGACCAGGGTTTTACGTGGGAGGAGGGTTTGCGATTGTTGATTCTGCGCGAACACCTTTATGACGTGCCGGAAATGCGTGAGCGTGTCACCGGTGATCCCCATCTGCACTTCCTGCGCTGGCTGTATGATCGGGGGGTGTATTCGAGCTAGGGCATGCCGGACGAGGTACGCCAGCAAACCGGCGACGCCGCCGGCACGCGCATCTGCCGGAAAGGCTGCACAGATCATGCTATGCTGGTGGAAGAACACGGATGAGCGAGGTGGTGGCGATGAGTTTACTGACGAAGCGCGATATCATGAGCGTGATTGCGACGGGGGCGCTGGCCTTCACGCCGGAACTGGACGCCTTTCAGCTTCAGCCGCACGCGGTGGATCTGCGGCTGGGCTTCACCTTTTTGGTGGCGCGGCGCTGGATCTTTAATCAGCTGGGGCGCATCGCCTTGCGGTCGGATCAGTTGGAAAGCGGCGCGGCGCTCTATGACACGATTGAGTTGGAACAAGGCCAGGTCTTCGATCTGTTGCCGGGTGAGGGCGTACTCGTCTCCACGCTGGAGGTGATCCGCATGCCGGACGATCTGGTGGGGCAGATGTATCCGCGCTCGTCGGTGAACCGGCGCGGCCTGGCGGTGGACCTGAGCGGCATCATCGACGCCGGCTATGAGGGCAACTTGATCATCCCCGTGCGCAACAATGATCGCAGCGCGGTGGTGCGCCTCTATCCCGGCGAACGCTTCTGCCAGATCACCTTCACAGCACTTACGGGACCGGTGGAGGTGCGTCGGAGTCGCTATCACCGCCGCGACATCGCCACGGGCGTGTTGCCGGAGCAAAACCAGGATGAGGTGCAATTGGTGCGCGCGGGTGACATCACCGCGCTGAAGGCGCGCTACGGCATGACGCAGCCCCACCCCCCGGCCCCCTCCCCCGATGGAGAGGGGGAAAAGAACGGGAGTTAGCCGATGCGGCAGCTGGCGATGCCATGCTTCTCGTAGTAACGCTGGTGATATTCCTCGGCGCGATAGAACGTCGGGGTGGGAGCGATCTGCGTTACAATCGGCTTGGTATAAATATGCGCGGCTTCCAGGTGCGCCTTGGATGCCAGCGCCGTCGCCTGCTGCTGCGGCGTGTGATAGAAGATGACGGAGCGATATTGATCGCCGACATCCGGCCCCTGGCGATTGAGTTGGGTGGGATCATGGTTTTCCCAGAAGACGTTCAATAGCTGTTCGTAGCTGACCTGTTGGGGATCGAATTCGACCTCCACGACCTCGGCATGGCCGGTGGTGTGGCCGCACACATCGCGGTAAGACGGGTCGGTGGTGGTGCCGCCGGCGAAGCCGACTTGCGTGGCCACGACGCCCGGTACCTGGCGAAAAGCCGCCTCCACATGCCAAAAACAGCCCGCGCCAAATGTTGCTTTTTCGGTTGCCATCGGTTGTACTGCTCCTTTACTAATCATACAGGATGCCCTGCATACATTCTAGGATACAGTCGCGCAACCGGAAAGGATGTTACAAGGGATGGCGGGCGGGTGGGTGATGCGAGGGGGGACGGGGGACACGATATATGGGGAACGGCGGGCGGGGACGGCGGGCGGTTGAAACCGCGCCTAAGGGCGTGCCGCCACGAAGTCCACCTGCGTGGACTAGGATCCAAGCCTGCGACGGCGGGTTTCGTGGTCGCATAGCTCCATCGGCGCGCACATTGGTTTCAATCAATACCGCCCGCGTCTCCTGTGCATATTACCAGCTATAGTGTTGGCGCGAGGAACATGGATCGAGCTAGTGGCTGTGGGTATATTCGCTGGTCTGGTGCTGGCTGCCGTTCGCCTGGTAGTGCGGCGCTTGATAGGTGTTGGGTGAGGAGGGGTAGCCGCTGGTGCTGCGGGACTGGAGCTGTTCGGCATAGTCGCCGACGAACTGACGGGCGTTGTTGAAGACGGTGCCGAGGGCTTCGGCGCGCTGGCCGATGAATGTGCCGAACTGGCCCAATTGCTCACGGCCATCTTCGCGGGAGGCCATGACGGCCACGCCGACGCCGGCGGCGAGCGCGAGCAGCGCGGGGATCCGGCGGATGAACGAGCGACGCTTCTGCATAAGCGGAAAGGTTCCTTTCGCGGACGAAAATCAGGGGTGCGCCGCCACGCTTCTGGGGCATTTGCTGTGCCGCGCGACGGTACATCAGGAGTATGCCGCACGCGACCGGCGCTTGCGAAGGGCGGATCGTCCCCCATGTGCGGTCCCATCGGCCCGCGCCTTGATCGTAGGCTGGATCGCTTGCCGGATGTCCTGTTCAGCGAGCATCGTGGGTCGCATAAGACAGACGAAAACCGACTTGACCATCATCCTTTTGCTGCTGTGAACAGTAGTAAAAAGGGATGGGCGCTCCCGCGCGTCCGCGTGATATAATCTTGGCAGAGTGTCGTTGCCAACAAGGGGAACCAGCGATTATGCAGACAGATTTAGGAACGAGCCTGGATGAAGGGCAGAACGCCGCAGAGATTTTACGCACCGCGCAACAGCCGGATGCCGAATTGCCGAAGGGCTGGACGGTTATCCCGCTCAACCTGGCTACCGTGCGGCGCAACCTGCTTGGCTGGGTCGGTGGCGCGCTAGTCGGCTATGGCTTGTTCGCGCTGCTTTACCTGGCGGTGCGCGACGTGCTGACGCCGCTCTCGCTATCGGGTTTGATCCTGGCGATCCTCGCCTTCATTGGTCTCGGCAGCACCTGGTTGGTTATCAAATACGTCCGCCTTTATGTTGGCCGCGCCCATCAGATCATCGTCATGACACCAGAGTTGTATGTGCAACAGCGTGGCGCAAACATCGTCAGCGTGCCGATGATCGACATCGAGCATATCACCCTGCGCGGTGTCTTTGGCGGCGATGCGTCGTATACGCAGATCGACGAACGCAACGTGAGCCACGCCGTCTTGGGTCTGGGCCAGATGCTGGGTGGTTCCCAGTCGCGTCGCGCCCGCCGCACGCCGGATTCCCTGGCCTTCGTCGATACGCGCAGCGCCAAACCTATCACCATCGCGGAAGATAATAGCTTCGCCGATCTGCCGGTGCTCGAAGAGTTACTGCGCACGTATGTCGATAACGCCCGTCGCGCCCGTAAGAACTGATCGGTTCCTTCGCCCTCGCTGCTGGCACGCGGCCCGAACCGATCAGCGCACGGTGGGACGGTCGCGTGCTATTTTCGGTCAGCTACAGCAGAGAAGGAGCGATCTATCCTTATGATCCGCGCTACCATCCAACGCATGATCACCGCCGCCATCGCGGCGTTACACGAGCGGGGCGAATTCGCTCTGCCGGAGGCCGGCTTGCCCCTGGTGGAGATCGAGCGGCCCCAGCAAGCGCAGCACGGCGATTACGCCACCACCATCGCGCTCAAACTGGCGCGGCCCCCGCAGTCGCGCGCCATCGCCGCGCAGATCGCCGCGTACCTGAACGAGACCGCGCCCCTCGTGCCGGCCTATGATCTCGTCGAGGCGGTCACGACGGCGGGGCCAGGCTTCATCAACGTGCGCCTGAAGCCGGAGTGGTTGCTGCGCCAGGCGCGTGCGCTCATCGAGGCCGGACCGGACGTGGGCGCGGTGGACGTGGGGCGCGGCAGCAGCATCAACCTCGAATTCGTCAGCGCCAATCCTACCGGGCCGGTCCACATCGGCAACGGGCGCGGCGGCTTCATCGGCGACACGCTGGGCAACGTGCTGCGTGCTGCCGGTTACGCCGTCACCAAGGAATACTATTTCAACGACGCCGGCGCGCAGATCCAGAAGTTGGGCGGCTCGATTGAATATTACATGCGCCTGGCGCTGGGCCAGCCCGCCACGAAGCCGTTGGGGGCCGACGGCAAAGAAGAAGGCTATTTCGATAGCGAGGGCGACCCCGACGACACGTTCTATCAGGGTGTCGCGCGGCTGGTGCTGGCTGAAACCAACCAGGGCGCGGAGGTGCTGGACCTGCCGGTGGACGCGCGCACGGCGGTGATCGGCAAACGCGCGGCACAGCATATCATCCAGAACATTCGCGCGACGATGCAGCGCCTGAACATCCAGTTCGACGTGTGGTTCAACGAAGCGTCGCTGGTGACGACCGGCGAGGTGCTGGCGGGCATCGAGACGTTGCGCGACGGCGGCTATCTCTTCCCGCAGGACGGCGCGACATGGATGGAGACGACCCGCTTCGGCGACGACAAAGACCGTGTCTTGATCAAATCCGATGGCGAGCGCACCTATGCTGCTTCGGACGTGGCCTATATCCGCAACAAGCTCAATCGCGGTTTCGACCGCCTGATCTACGTGCTGGGGGCGGATCATCATGGCTACGTGGGGCGGCTGAAGGCGATGGCACAGATGTTTGGCTACACCGCCGACAAGGCGCATGTGTTGATCTATCAGCACGTGAACCTGAAGGTCGATGGCAAGTCGGAGCGGATGAGCAAGCGGCGCGGCAACGTCATCACCCTCGACGACCTGGCCGACCTCGTCGGGCCAGACGTGATGCGCTTCTTCTACCTGATGCGCTCCGCCGATACGCACCTGGACTTCGATCTGGGCCTGGCGATGAAGCAGGGCGAGGAGAATCCGGGCTTGTCGGTGCAATATGGGCATGCGCGCGTGGCGGGCGTGCTGCGCAAAGCGGTGGAAGCCGGCTTCCATCCTGAAAGCGAGGCGCTGAGCGCCGATCTGGCTGTGCTGACCAACGATCCGCCGGAGCAGCTCGCCGCCGAACTCGCTCTCATCCGCGAATTGCTGAAGCTGGAAGAGATCATCGAGCGCATCGCGCTTTCCCTGGAGCCGCATCACCTGACGAAATATGGTATGGATGTGGCGGCAGCCTTCCACGTCTTCTATGATCGCTGTCCGATGCTGCGCGCCGAGAGCGCCGAGGTGCGCAACGCTCGTTTCGCGCTGACGCTGGCCGCGCGCACGGTGCTGGCGCGCGTGCTCACCCTGCTGGGGATGGCCGCGCCGGACCGCATGGAGCGCGCCACCGACACAAGCGAATAAAAAAGGACGAAGGGACGGGAACACGGAGGCCACGGAAAATATGCACGGAGGCCACGGAAGGAGGTGAGGCGGAACGCGAGTTGACACGAAATGCCCGCGAAATGACGCGATGTATACGCTTGCAATCATCTCGCGTTATTTCGTGTTCCGTCTCTCTTTTCTTCCTGTGTCTTCCGGGCAAGTTTCCGTGTTTTCCGTGTTCCCGTCTTTCTTTAATGGGAGGGCTGAGCGATGTTGCTGGCGATCGATGTGAGCAATACGGGCATTAAGCTGGGGCTGTTTGAGGGGCGCGCGATGCGCGCCCGCTGGCGCGTGGCGACGGTCCGCGAGAAGACCGCCGACGAATATGCCATGCTGCTGCTGGCGCTGTGCCAGAGCAAGGGCATCGCGTTGGACGCGATCGATGATGTGATCATCTCCAGCGTGGTGCCGCCGCTGACGCCCGTCATGCAGCAGATGGCGCAGGGCTACCTGGGGCGCACGGCGCTCATCGTGGATCATCGCTCGCCGCTCGGCGTGGGACTGCTGACGGATAACCCGTGGGAGACGGGGACGGACCGCATCCTGAGCGTGTTGGCGGCGAAAGAGATCTACAGTGTGCCGGCAGTGATCATCCAGTTCGGCACGGCGACGAGCTTCGACTGCGCCTCGCCGGAAGGCGACTTCCTCGGCGGGGTCATCGCGCCGGGGCTGGGCATCGCGGCGGAAGCGCTGGCACGCGCGGCCTCGCGGCTCTATCAGGTGGAATGGACCGCGCCGCCGACGGTGCTGGGCAAGAACACCAGCCACACGATGCGTTCTGGCATTGTGTATGGTCATGCGGCGATGGTCGAGGGCATTGTGGCGCGGCTACGCCGCGAGATGCCGGGCGGCGAACGGGCCACGATCATCGCGCATGGTGGCCTGGCGGATGTCGTCGCCAGCGCCACGGATATCATCGACGTGCGCGCCCCCAACCTGCTGCTGGAAGGCTTGCAGCGGGCCTACGAACGTCTGCGTGGCTAGCCCGCGCCAAATAGGCTAACGCTATTGACCCTACTGCTATCGTATATAGAGAGTGATCGATGGCTACGATGATTGTTTGCGTAGCAGAGGTTTTGGGAGCTATATTGGATGTACTCACGGGCAGGACGGTAGCGAACGGCAGAGGTGGAGTATGGCGAAATATCACTGGCTGTTGCCCATGATGAAGGCGTTGATCATCGTCATCACCACTGTTGGGGCGACGCTGGCGACGCTCACGTTCGGCGCGACGCCGGCGCTGCATGCCGTCCGCCCGGTGCAGACGCCATCTACGCCGGCCTTTCCGGCGGATACAACCACAGGTATCCATCTGGGGTTGCCTTTCAATTACGCCATCGCACCCTCCGATGAGGTCGCGCCGGTGGATTACGTCTTCGGCTCGAATTATCCCCAGACGCCCAGCACCGTCTATAACACGTTTTATCAGCCATTTCAACGTGATGGCGACGCTACCCATTCGCTCACATGGTGGCAGACGCAGCATCCCGACTGGATCGCGTATCAGTGCGACCAGCAGACGCCGGCCTATGAATTTGGCGATAAGAACATGCCGCTGGATATCGCCAATCCAGCGGTACTGGCTTATCTGTTGCAAACAGCAATCATCCCTGCCATCAACAAAGGCTATCCGAGCATCGCCTTTGATAATGTCGGCCTCGACAACAGCGCGCAGCGTTGCGGGGTGTGGCAGCAACAGAGCGACGGCACTCGCGCCTGGCACCAGGAATACAGTGGCCAGTATCATGATCCCGCTTATGCGCAGACGGTGCTTGCCTGGGCAAAATATATGCGCCAGCAGATCGATACGTATGTGCAACAGCACGGGCTGTCGCGCGTCACTATCACGATGAATCTGAGTGAAGATTATGAGCATCCTGAAGATTTCGCTCTCCTCGCGCCCTATTTTGACATCGACTACAATGAGGCTGGCTTCACGAATTGGGGCAATGGGCCGGTGACGGGTGCTGACTGGCTGACGCTGGCGCAGGAAGTGCAGACGCTGGACGCGGCGGGCAAAGCGGTCATTCTAAACGGCGAGGAGCCGCAAGCCACCAGTGCGATCACCACGGCACAGATCCAATGGATTCTCGCAAACTACTTGCTCGTCAAAGGCCACCATACGTACACCTATATCTCAGGTATGATCAATAGTGGGAAGCAGCAAGACTACGGACGCCTGATCCTGTTCCCGGAATATTATGCGCCGGTCGGCGCGCCGCTGGCACCGATGCAGGCCGACGGTGGTGTGTATCAGCGCGCGTATGCGCATGGCCTGGTGTTCGTCAATCCTTCCGCCACCACGACCTATACGGTGCAGTTGCCCAGTGCCTTTTATACCGATCTTTACGGTCAGGTGTACCAGGGATCGCTGACGCTGACCCCGGCCTCCGGCATCATCCTGTTGGGCTGAGCTTTTTTATTGGTCGTCATCCGCGCCCGGCTCCGGCAACTGCGCCCAGAGGGTGTTGCTGGCTGGCATGACATTGATTGCACTGACGACGGGCCTGCCGGTCACGGCTTCGCTGGCTTCACGGGCGGCTTTGGCTGCGCGTGCGGCGATGTCGATATCACGGGCAATCTCTTCGCGCCCGTGCGAATCATGGATCTGATGCTCTTCCGTGGCCAACGCCGATGAAAGTCCGGTGCTCGCTACACCGACGATGAACAGCTATGCTCGCTTTGAAAAGCAATTCACTCTTTCGTTGCTAGAAGTGAATTGCTCATCCTGTCTGAGTTCCCTTTGATGAAAGCCCCTGCGGATGAGTTGAATAAAATAAATCGTGGCTCTCCGTCCTTTAAATCAAAGACAATGTATCTTGCTTGGCATCTGCTGATGTGAGATAAGCAATTGGCAATACTCAACTAAAAGATAGTAGTACCAATTCCACCCGGAAGGATGGAGACCCTAAATTATTCGCACATTGAGGGGGGGATGCATTCCTGCTATAATCAGGGCAAAGGGACCAGATGGGATGTCGCCCCGGTAACTCGCGCACACCACATCCGCTGGCGCGAACCGGCAGATAGCGACCAGAAAGAGAAACACTTCGTGTCTGATACATCGACAACGCCGCACATCGCCCCGTCCCCCGCTGCCACGCCGGAAGGCTGGTCGCGCGCGGATCTGCACATTCACACCAATCTGGGCGACGGCACCGCCGGCCCGCGTCGCGTGGTGGAAGAAGCCGCCCGGCGCGGGCTGCGCGTCATCGCCGTCACGGATCACGACCACCTGGACGGTGCCAAGCGCGTCGCGGACATCCTGGCCGCCGAGCAACTGCCCATCGATCTCATCATGGGATCAGAGGTGACGACGCGTAGCGGCCATTTCATCGGCCTCTTCCTGGAAAAGCGCATCAAGGCCGGCAAGTCGGTGGAATATGCCATCGATGCCATCAAGGAGCAGGGGGGCTTGTGCATCGCGCCGCATCCGCTGGGCTGGCTCGTCCCCAGCCTGAGCCGCCGCAAGATCGAGGATCTGCTCAATCGCGGCTTCGCCATCGACGGCATCGAACTGTATAATCCCTCGCCGGCCAACGCCTCGGAGCGTACTAAGGTCGCCGCGCTGAACCAACAGTGGGGTTTCGCCGCCGTCGGCAGCAGCGACGCGCACTTCTGGCAACATATCGGCGCGGGCTACACGCTCTTCCCCGGCAGCACCGCCGCCGACCTGCGCCGCGCCATCGAGGAGCGCCAGACGCGCCAGGGCGGCCAGGAGGCCAAGCCCACGCCGTTGCCCATCCCCGCCTATGTCGCCCAGTGCGCCTGGAGCTGGTTCGTCGATCCGCCGCGCCGCACCCTGCGCGCCTGGCGCGACCCGGTGTAATCGGCCCTTGTTGGATAATCAATATGGGTAACGGAGGACAGACATTCCCCATAACTCTGGAGGATAAACATTCCTGTCTGTCACCCGATCACCTGGAGGACAGACATTCCTGTCTGTCACCCTTCCCCGGAGGACAAACATTCTCCCTCACCCCGGAGGACAAACATTCCTGTCTGTCCGGCCTTGATGACCACCGTCTGTCCCCGCAACGGGTATACCTCGTCCTAGCCCGGAGGGGTTCCTTTTCCGAGCCGGGGGGTTTAACCCCCGGTGTGCTGGCGATGATGTGATCGGCCCCCGGTGTGCCGGCGACGATGGGAACGCTGCCCCCGACGGGGTATATCCGCCTTATTTTGTAAAACGGCATAATCGCGCCCATACACTGCCATGCGTGGGCCGGACATTCCTGTCCGCCGTGTTGGCCGGCCATGTGCGGACAAGCGTTGCCAGATAGGTGATTGGTATCCGGAGGAGGTAATTACCATGCCCAATGCGACGATCAACGGCATCACCATGCATTATGCGGATTACGGGCCGGCGACGGGGCTGCCGGTGATCTTGCTGCATGCGTTCCCCACGCGGGGCGATCTGTGGGCGGGTCAAGCTCAGGCGCTGGCGACGGAGATCGGCAGCCGCGTGATCGTGCCGGATCTGCGTGGCTTCGGCGCGACGGACGCGCCCGCCGGGCCGTATCCGATGGACCTGCTGGCGCGCGACGTGTTGGCGCTGGCGGATCTCCTGAACTTGCCGCGTTTCGTCTTGGGTGGCATGTCGATGGGCGGCTATATCGCCTTCGCCGTGGTCCGCCTGGCCGGCGACCGCCTGCGTGGCTTGATCCTAGCTGATACGCGCGCCGGGGCCGATAGCGACGATGGCCGTGCCGGGCGCGAGTCCGTGGCGCAACTGGCGGAGCGCGAGGGATCTGCTGCCGTGGCTGAACTGATGGTGCCACGCCTGCTTTCCGGCGCGGGTACGATGAATCCCGACCTATCCCGCACCGTGCGCGGCTGGATCTCGGCGAACCAGCCGCAAGGCATCGCGGGAGCGACACGCGGGATGGCCCTCCGGCCCGACTCGACCGAACTGCTGGGCCGGATCGCCTGCCCCACGCTGGTCATCTGTGGCGACCTGGATACGACGACCCCCATCCACGAGGCGCGGGCTATGTTCGAGGCGCTCCCCGCCGCCACCCTGGAAGTCATGGTCAACGCCGCTCACCTGAGCAATCTGGAAGCGCCCGACGCCTTCAATATGACGCTGATACATTTCGTGCGCGGCCTGGAACAGGCGACTCCTGCCGGGTGATGCCCAGGACGGGTGATCACAACCGTACTAGCTACCGCATCCATGCTCGCCATCCACTCCCCCGATAAGTGTTCTTTCTAGGACTTTCTGCCCGTTCCTCTTGCAGAGCAGGCACATCTGCGCTAGGATACAAGCCAGCCTCGTTGAGCAGGAGCAGGGAATCGTATGGATTTGCAGGATTTGGGTGCGTGGGATAGCCGGCTGGTGCGTGGTATGGCGCTGCCGGGCATCGCGCCGGAGACCGGAGATGCGCTGGTGACGGCGCTGGGGGCGCTGGGGTGCGAAGCGGAATACGGCATCGATCTGCTGCACAGCAACGCGACATTGCCGCGCCCGACGCAGTCCCAGGGCGACCATTGGCTGCGCCAGTGTTACGGGCTGTGCCAGCGCCTCATTCGTCTGTCGGCGGAATATGAGGTGGCGGCGCAAAGCTACCTGACCGCGCTGGAACGCCTGGATGGGCAGGTAGCCGTCCTGCCGACGGCACAGGCGGGGGCGAGCCGCGATTCCTGGTCGGCGCAATTCGATGCCACGCCGGACGTGTGGTGGCCGGAACGCGGCGACATCGCGCTGGCTGGCGAGCCGTGGGACTTCTGGCTGCGGCGGGCGGGATATTCTTATCGCCACGTCGTCACCGTCGGGCTGACGGAACACCTAGAAGCCCTCAGCGATGCGCTGCATCTGGTATTGCATGCGCTGCACACCCTGCCACCGGGCGGCGTGCTGACGCATGCTTCGCTGGCCCTGGGCTTGCACATGCTTTCCGCCACCTTCGAAGGCGACCTGATCCCCCATCACATGCTGGATATCGACGACCGGCATGTGGGCCTGCTGACGGGCATCGCGGCCATCGCCCGGCTACAGACTGGCTCCGCCAGCCTGCCCACCGATATCGCGTGGGCGCGCGGCGAATTGGAGCGCGCGCGTGTCATCCTGGCCAGCGGGCGCAACGGACCGGGCCGTACCACGCGCCCCATCACCTCCGTCACCGGCAACCTGTGGGCGCAACAACTGGTGGCCGAATGGACCGCTACCGTCGCCCTCCTCGAAAGCCTGCGCGTCGCCACCCCGCAACACGCCTGAATCAGCAGAATGAAGGAACGAACCAATGGATGATCGTGAATTGCTGCGCGCTGCCGCTGCCACCCTGGGCCTGGCGCTCAGCGATGACCAACTCGCGCGGTTCCTCACGTTCCGCGATCTGCTACTGGAGTGGAACGCGCGGATGAACCTGACGGCGATTACGGAGCCGCGCGCCGTGCTGGTGCGCCATTTCGTGGATAGCTTGGCATTCCTAGCCGGTTGCGATCCCGCCACTTTCGACCAGCCGCAGCATGTGCTGGATGTGGGCAGCGGCGCTGGGCTGCCGGGGCTGGCGCTCGCCATCGCGCTGCCGCAGTGGGAAGTTACGTCGCTGGAAGCCACGGGAAAAAAAGTACGTTTTCAAGAAGCGGCCATCACCGCACTGCGGCTGCCCAACGCCCATGCCTTCATCGGGCGGGCGGAAGAGCGCGCCCATGATCACGCCTGGCGCGGCAGGTGTGATATCGTGACGGCCCGCGCGCTGGCCACACTGCCGACGCTGCTGGAATGGTGTCAGCCCTTCGCCCAGGTGGATGGTATCGTCCTGGCTGCTAAAAAGGGCGATCTGGGCGCGGAACTGGCGCAGGGCGCACACGCGGCGCAGATCCTGGGTGGCGAGCCGCCGGAGGCGCTACCCCTGCCGGCAGCCCTCACCGCGCTCGTGCCGGACCTCGCCGACGGGCGCGTCATCATCCGTGTGCGCCAGCGCCACCTGAGCGCGTCGCGCTACCCCCGCCCTGGTGCCGCGTCTGTCAAGTCGCCGCTGTGACATCTCCCGCGCGTTGCCCCGCGTGTTTCACTGCAACACCACTCCCAGCCGCGCGCACCGTGCAGGCGCGCTTCAAGCCGTGACGGCGCTGCGGGCGCGGCCTTCCAGGCATTGCATCAGCTCGCCCTGATAGGCCGGATCGCCCAGCGCGAGCGGGATGGTGACGGTCGGCAAGCCCCACTGCACGGCGGCTGCTTCGGCGGCGACCACCTGCACAATGCGCACCGCTACGCCCTGGCGCGCTTGCCGCGCCAGCCACGCGCCCCATTTCTCCGGTCCGCTGGCCGTCAGCAGCACAACGGCATGCCCTGGCCCCAGGCGCTGTTGGAGCGGGCCGAACTGGGTGAGGAGCGTCGCAGCCTGCCCTGCATGCACCTCAGCCAGCGTCTCTTGCAGGCGATATTGCTGCGGCTTGCCGCGTTCGCAGCCCAGGACAGCGGGGATTTGTCCACTGGCGATGAGGCCGACCCGCAGCTTAGCCTGCTGCAAACTATATATGCCCAATGAGGTTGCCGCCGTCACCAGCAGTTCTTCCACATCCGCCGGCAGGTCGCCATCCAGATCGAGAGCCAGCCAGAGCGAGGTCTGCACTTCAGGGTCAAAGAGCTTGGTCATCAGTTGGCCCGTGCGGGCGCTGGCCGGCCAGTGAATCGATGCAATGCTGTCGCCAGCGCTATAATCGCGCACGCTCGTCACCGTCGGCGGCGACTCACCGCGCATGCGCCCCCGCGCCTCGCCCGGCAAAAAGCCGTCGAGCTTCAGGGCGGAACGAGTGAGCGGCACCCAACGCGGCAACACCAGAATGGAAGCTGCCGCGCCGATGCGCCGTGTCACCGGGAAAAGGCCCAGCGGATCGCTCATCGTCGCTTCGATGGGACCGACCTGATAGCGCCCGCGTTGGCGGCAGGGGACGGCGATATCCCATGTCACCGAACGGCGCGCTTTGAGGCTGGTGACATAGCCGCCGGGATGCTCCGGCAGTGTCGTCTGATCGACCACGCGGATCGCCGGAATCGGCAAGATCGAATGGTTGGTCAGGGTGACTTGTTGCGCATAATCATCGCCCCACATGACGACATCGTCGCCCATCTGGCGCGTGCTGCGCACATCACCGACCGAAAAGAAGCGATAAACGCCGCCGATCAGCAACACTGCGATCAGCGCGAGGGCGGCGATCAGCGCGACACGATTGCCCAGCGCCAACCCCAGCCCGCCCGCCAGCACGGCGAGCGTGAACGCCTGCCACCCGCGCATCAGCGGCCCCCTCGCGCGGCCAACCCGGCCCACGACCCCGTCACCGGCACCTGGCCGACGATCTCTTCCAAGATTTTCGCCGCCGTCTTGCGCCGCAGGTCGGCTTCGGGATGGAGCACCAGCCGGTGCGCGCCCACCGGGATCACCACTTGCTGGATGTCATCGGGCCGCACATGGTCGAAGCCGTTGAAGACCGCCCATGCCTGTGCGGCTTGCTTCACCGACAGCCCAGCGCGCGGGCTGAGGCCCAGCAGGATGTCGGGGTGGGCGCGCGTCGCCTGAAGCAGCGCGATCAGGTAGTCTTCCGCTTCGGAACCAAAATAGACCTGGGCGATGCTCTGGCGCATGGCGAAGATCTCCGGCGCATGCACCACCGGCGCGAGGGATCTATTCTGCGCGTTCGCATCCATACGCCAGGTGGGTGCCGACCAGGTATGCAGCAATTGTTTTTCACCGGCGGGCGAGGGATAGCCCAGATGCACGCGCACAAAGAAGCGATCCAGCGCGGCTTCGGGCAGGGGAAAGGTGCCTTCCAGTTCAATCGGGTTCTGGGTGGCCAGCACCACGAACGGGCGCGGCAGGGGATGCGCCACGCCATCAATGGTGATCTGCCCCTCTTCCATCGCTTCCAGCAGGGCGGATTGCGTTTTGGCCGGCGCGCGGTTCAGTTCGTCGAAAAGGACGCATTGCCCGAAGATCGGCCCCGGCACGAAGTGAAATTCGCTCGTGCGTGCATCCCAGATCGACGCGCCTGTGATCTCCGCCGGCAGGCGATCCGGCGTCCCCTGGATGCGCCGGAACTCCAGGCCCAACACCTGCGCCAGCGCGCGGGCCAGCGTCGTTTTGCCCACGCCGGGGACATCCTCGATCAACACATGCCCGCCGCACACCACCGCCAGCACCGCATGGCGGATCGCCAGCGCATTATCAATCACGGCGGCCTGCAATGCGCGCTCGATGGCGGCCACCTGTTGTGTGACCTGCTGCAAATTGCCTTCGCTCATAAAAAACTGCTACCCTTTCGTCGCTGTGTCATGCTGGGCAATATCGTGATTCCGCCGCCAGGGGCGGTTGATGACCAGTTGCCAGAGCCGCTGGCTCAGGCGCTGCCAGGCTTCGCCCACCGGCGGCAATCCGCCGCGCCGGTCCGGCGGCCCATAGACGAAGCGCTCATACGTGCGATTCAGCGTGGCCAGTGTCTCACGCTGCTCCGGCACGTAAGCCGCCACCTTTGCCGTCGCCTGGCTGGCCGTGTCGCTGCGCTGCAAACGAATGCCGGCCAACTGCGCGAGCAGCGCGATGCGCGCGAAGAGGCGTGCCAGCGGTGTGAGTTGCCGTCCGAACCGCGCCCATTGCAGCGCCAATGCCAGCGCGCCCGCCGTCAGCAGCAATAACAAGAAGATGCCGATCAGCACCAGCCATCCCGCCGCGCTGCCCGCGTTGGCCGCGTTCGGTGCCGGGTGGACGTTGACCGGCTGCGGCGTGGGATGGGCGACGGGCGTCGCTTGCGGCGGCGCGGGCGTCGTATCATAAATGATCGTGCCAGGCACCGTGATCTGTTGGACGGTCGAGGCCGGGAACAGGTCCAACCACCCCATGCCGGGGATCGCCAGTTGCGCCCACACCGTAGCATCGGTGGCACGCACCACATAGCTTTGCCGCTGCGCATCATATTTGCCCGGCAGATAGCCTTCCGCCAGGCGTAATGGCAGGCCGATGGCGCGTCCCATCAGGATATACGCCGTTGTCCAAAGCAGGACATTGCCACGTTTAGCCTGCAAGAACCACTGGATCGGATCGACATTAGCCGGCGGGACCGCCTTAGCATCCAGCGTGAAACCGTGCGTATACATGGCGTCGATGATGGCGCGGGCGCGTTGCGCCGGGGTCGTCGCGTGGCCGGCGAGGGCGAGCGCCGTGGCGCTTAACTCCGCCTGCAAGCTGGCGGGGGTGGCCAGCATTCGCTGCGTGATGGCATCCGGTAATGAACCAGCGCCGACGGCATCGTCAGGGATAACCACCGCCGTCTCTGTATAGGTCGTCCCCGGCCCCACTGTTCCCCCGGCTTGCCAGGCCGCGACCGACAACACGCCCGGCTGATCTGTGCCGATAACCTGGGCCTGCGCCGGCACCGAAAACGCCACTGGTTGATCGAAGCCCAATAACGGAATGCCATTGCTGGCGGAGGGGAGCGCCTGGATCGTGATCGCCGCGCGCAACGTATTATTCGCGGTGATGGGCGGCGTAGTGACCGTTTGCAACGGCACATCCCTGGATTGGCCTTGCGACCAAACTCCGGCGGCATAGGTATCCAGCGTCGTTCCCAGTAAAGGCGGAATGAACTTGGTGCCGCTGGTGATCCGGTAGGTCAGGATGATCTGCTGGTTGGTGACATCCGGCGCGTTCAAAGGCAGGCGCGAACTCAGCAGCACGACCGGCGTACCATTCGGCGCATCGTAGTTGAGTACTCCGTTATGGAAAAGTTGCGCCCACCAGCGATTCAAGGGAACCAGGCTCAGCGGGGTCAAACCCAGCAGCGCCACGACCAGGCTCAGCGTGACGATGGCGCGGGCCGAGGGCCATAGCACGGGGCCGATCTGTTCGAGGTGGCGCGCACGCCACAGGCGCACTTCGCCGCGCAGGTGAAAGAGGCCGAGGATGGTCAGTGAGAGCGCCATCATCCAGACCACTTGCCAGATCCGCACGGGGGTGAGAACGCCGTTGAGTGATGCAACCAACGTCAGCCAAACCAAACCGATTGCCAGCCACATCTGTTTGCCACGAAAGACGAGCCAGGGGAGCGTCGCGCCCAACAACGCCAGATAGCCACCAAGCAGATCAGTGACGAGTGCAGGTGTACTCCCCGGCGTGCCGTTGTGACTGGCGAACACCGCCCCCAACCCACCCGCGCCAGCCAGGAGCGGGACCATCACCAGCGGCGGCCACCACCAGCGCACGGGCAAGCGTGGCACCAGCGCCATCACGCCGATGAGGATGCCCCCGCTCAGGGCGAGGGGTATGTACCAGCGCGGGAGCGTCTGCGCCCACGGCAACGCCTGGATCGCCAGCACCACTGGCACGAGCAGCAAGCCCCCCAGCCCCCCGATCACGATGTCGAGTGGCCAGGTCATGCGGCGGTCGTTCGGCGTTGCCGTTTGACTGGTTGCCACGAGATACTCCTTTCGCTGTTCCATCCGATGCCAGACGGTTGCTTTGACGCGCTAATGCCAACTGCCGCAGACCCAAACGGGCGAGCCGCCGTTGCGCGAATAGCTGGCACAACTGCGCGCCGACGTGCCGGGCGGCGAGAATACCATGTTGGTGTACCAGTTCGTCTGGCCCGCCGCGTTCTCAACGAGCTTATAGGCCTGGCTGTCGCACTGGCTGGAATTGCTGTTGCAATAGCTGGCGCTGTGATTGGCCGCTTCGATCACGACCTGGGAGAGATACGTCCCCCCACCGGCGGCGAAGGCTTGCGTCCAGTTAGACTCACACTGGGTGTTGTACCAGTTCTTGAAATAGTTGCCCCCACTGTAGTATGTCGTCTCCTGCACATAGGCGGGCGACAGGCAATTATGGCCCCCTGATGTCTGCGATGTCGGATCGACGTTATCGCAATTGCTGTAACTGGGATTGTTATAACAGGCCGTTGCGGTCGGCGGCGGAGTGGGCGTGGGCGTGGGCGTCGGTGGCACCGGCGTGGCCGTTGGCGGTATGGGTGTCGCGGTGGGCGGGATCGGCGTCGCCGTCGGCGGTATGGGCGTGGCTGTCGGTGGCACGGACGTCGCCGTTGGCGGTACGGGTGTCGCCGTCGGTGGCACGGGCGTGGCTGTTGGTGGCACCGGCGTGGCCGTCGCAGGTTCGTGCGTCGGCGGCACAGCGGTAGCTGGCACAGGAGTTCCGGTCGTCGCGACGCGCGTCGGTGTGGGCGCTTTTCCTGGTCCCACGGCTGGTTTAGGCGTGGCGGTCGGGCGCGGCTGATGCGGCGTCGGTGACAGCGGCGGCTGGTGAATGATGGAAGGGACGGAGGCCGTTACCTTGACATAGCGCACGCCGGTGGTATAGCCGAAGCCTGGATTCTGCGCGAAGGGATTGAATAATAAAAAGACCGAGAGCATCAGGACGATGGTGGCAATGCCGACCAGGCACAACGTCATCACCTGGGCGCGCTGCTCTTGCTGATGGACGAGCATGCGCGGCGCCACGCCACTGCCCGAAAACCGTTGTACGGCGCGTCCGATGGCTTGTCCGCCGCCCGCCAGCGTCGGCACGCCGTCCGGCATACGCTGCGAGCCAAGGCGCGCTTCCGAAAGGCGCTGCACAATCGGGTTGCTGAAGCTGGCGGCCCTGGCGAGCGACGTGGCAAGCGGCGGCGCTTTGTCGCTGGGAAATGTTGGTTGCGACCCACTCACCGGCTCTTCGTCATAGCGATGCTGGGGGAAGGACATGACGGCACTCGACCTCTTTCGCTTGATGACGGCCCCGCGACGCTGGGCCTGCGCGCCTTTGCCCTGTGGCTGTCGTCCGTGTATTCAGCCTATAAAGCACTGGCGCGTTTAAGCCCTCACCTGCCTTACAAACCAAGTATACAGACGCCCCCTCTGTTTGTCAATCGCTTCTTCCCGCCGGATCGCCCATATGGTGGCTTCTGGGGTTGCGGCATCTTGCTGTTGTCTTGTACACTGTGGGAGCGCATGCGCGCGAGTACGAGAGAGGAGCGGGCAGGATGTATACCCAGGCGGCAAGCGCGATCACCCCAGCTCTGATCATCTATCTGATCGATGCCAGCGGCTCGATGGATGAGCCGCTGGGCGCGGCAACCAAGATGGCGCTGGTCCAGCAGGCATTAGCTGCCGCGCTGAAAGATATGGCGCGGCGTTCGATGCGCGGCGGCACCTTGCAGCGCCGCTATAAGATCGCGCTGCTGGCTTACAATGCCGAGGTCAACGATCTGCTGGGGGGTGTGCGCGACCTCGCCGACGTGCTGCAAGCGGGGTTGCCGTCCATCGTGCCGGAAGGCGTCACCGATACCGCTGCCGGCTTCACTGCCGTCGAACGCCTGATCGATATGCATCTCCCTGCGTTGCAGGACTGTCCCGCGCCGCTCATCTGCCACCTGACCGACGGGCAATTCACCACGGCGGACCCCACGCCCATCGTGAAGCGCCTGCGCGCGCTGAGCGTGCGCGACGGACCGGTACTCATCGAAAATATCTACGTCGCGCAGGATATGCTGCGCACGCCGGTGGACGATTGGCAGGCGTGGCAAGGGGTGCTGCGCCCTGGCGACCTCGTGGATGAGTATGCACGCTTTCTGTTGCGCCTCTCGTCGCCGATCCCTGATAGCTACCGCGAGAATATCAACAGCTATGGCTACCATCTGGCGCCGGGCGCGGCGCTGTTCTTCCCCGGCGCGCACAGCGAGCTGATGCGAATGGCCTTCGCCATTTCGACCGCCACGCAGATGAAGTGATGGTGTCTGATGCATGCTTTTCAGCCCACGCCGGAGATGCTCATCACTGTTGGCACAGCCACCTATCGCTTCGTGCCACATCCCCTGCTGCCGCCGGAGTTGGCCGAGGTCATGGTGATCGAAGGCAGCGAGGCGCTCATCTACCAGATCCAGGATGTGCGTTCCGGTGAACTGCTGGCGCTCAAGCTCCTGAAAGATCCCTATCAGGGGCCACACATCGCGTACAGCCTGGCCGCGCTCGCGCCGCTGGCCGCGTTGCCAGGGATGCGCGCGGCGCAACGGCTCCTGCTGACGCCGGCGCGCTATCCCGCCCTGCTCGCCGACCAACCCGCGCTGGCGGGCGCGCTCCTGTCGCCCTGGCTGCCGGGCATGACCTGGGCCAGCCTGCTGGCCCAGCCGGCCTCTCGCGCCGCGTTGCCGCACGCCCCTATGCTGCGCCTGGCCCAGCAGACGGCACGCCTCCTCGCCACCTGGGAAGCCGCCGACCTGGCGCACACCGATATCGCCGGCGGCAATGTCATCATCGCGCCCGACTTCGCTGGTGTGGCCCTGCTCGATCTCGAACGCATCTACGGTCCCCAGGCACCGATGCCCACGCGGCTCAGCCTGGGGTCGCCCGGCTACCAGCATCCGCGTCTGGGCGCGCAGGGCCAGTGGTGCGCGGCGGGCGACCGCTTCGCGGGCGCGCTCCTGCTCACCGAACTGCTGGTCTGCGCCGCCGCCCCCGTGCAAGCGCAACTGCACCCAGAGGCCGAAACGCTCTTCCTGCCCCACGAGGTCGCCGCGCTCGACACGCCCAAATGGTCCGCTGTGCGCGACGCGCTGTGGGCGCGCTGCCCCGACGCGCTCACCCTCTTCGACCTCGCCTGGACCTCGGCTGATCTGGACGACTGCCCCCCCCTGGCCGCCTGGCACGAGGCGCTGGGGGGTGGGTAGTATTGGCACATCTATGCAAGGTGCGCGTGTTGCTCCCACATTCGCAATATCTCTTCACGCGGTATGGGTGGCTTGCCTGGAATAAGATAATCAAGCATACAAGGCCAGTGTTGGGCAAACGCATAAACAATAGACATGACGAGATCATATTCCCGCATATCTTCAATGTTCACGTAAACCTTTTGCGTTTCCCCTGTTTCTTGTACAATCCGCTCAAACAGGTCATCTTCCCCCCAATTTGATCGTTTAAAGGCGAAGAGCACTTGTTTGCCATCTTTTTCAACGATGACGTCGTGGATTGCCTGGTCGTCGCCTCCTTGTGTTTCAATGATGATGCCTAGTGGTCGTTGTAGGCTGGCCATAAAGGCGATGAAATCCGGCCACTGCACATCGGCAGGTGAGTAGAGTACTGATCCGAAGCTCATCTAATGATCTCCTTAAGGAGCTAGTGTTGCTAACAATTGTGCCAGATTTTGTTCTGCACTGTTAGTGTTGGCAACCGACGTCATGTTGAGGGTACTTTGTACATCGTGATAATTACGAACCACGTAAACAACCGCTCCTGGATCTTGTGCTTGCGCTCTTTGCAAAAGCGTCTTCATTGCTTCATCTGAGTAATTTGGGGCCACAAGAATGATAGGATTTTTCTTTCCTGTAGCTGGATTGATCGGTTCAGTCGTGATATCCCTAAGTACCTGATCGACTTTACCTGTGTCTTGAACGGTGATCTCATAGGTAAATTGGGATGTAGTGAAATCCGGCTTGCTTCTCACCCTCCCGTACGGTGTTTGTACTGCTCGATATGTCTCGTAGGAATCGCAATCAGATAGTGCATGATCCATGAAGATTTTCAAGGCATATTGCGTACCGGCTTCTTCCCGAGCAGCAATAGCTGGATCCGGATTCCTGCTTGTGAAGGAGAAATCCTGCACAAATTGCTGCATCTGTTGCAATCTTTCAGTTGGAGTGAAACGCGAACTGGAGTTGTCTAAAAATTTTATCACATCTTGGGCTTGTGTCGCACTGAGGTTCGCTTCGAGTACTGTCACCTCACCTTGAGAAAATCCACGAGACAAAAGATCTTGAACTAAGTTAGGGTCATATGTAGATCCTGTTCCTCCCACCTCGTCGATATGCGGCGTCAGTTCTCCGTCCATCGCTTCCAGGCGGCGCAGGCGCAGTTCTTGCAGGCGCTGCATCTCTTCGGGAGTGAGGGTGGAGGTGGCCACCGGCACGCCGTCGGCGGTTTGCAGCACGCTGAAATCGTGGAATTCGCTGAGGTCCACCGGCTGGTGGGTCTGAGCATCGAGGATCTCGATGGTGCCGTCATCGTTGATGACGTTGAAATAGTGGCCCACCTCGCCGGGGCCGCGTGAGCCAAAGACGATAGCGCGCGACCCTGGCCCTTTTTCCAGCATCATCGTTTGCAGATCTTGGGCGTTATCCACATAAACCCAATCCGAGGGGGATTTGCCCATTGCGGTCGCCAGATCGCTCAGCGAGGTATAGCCTTCGCCCAGTTGGATGTTTTTGCTCGCGTCGCCGCCCATCGTGGCATCATACTGGGCTGCCGTCAGGCCGCAATTCGTGCCAACCCCCAGGTCGGTGCTGATGCCGTCATGACGGCTGAGGTACATATAGAAATCGCGGTCGGCGACAGAGGAGGAATTTACCCCGCCACTTTGTCGCCATGCCTTGAACTCTTCTTCAAGCTTTTTCAGGTTGAAGCCGTTGTCGCCCACCAGTGCCAGTTGCATCTTGGGGTTGCCGCGCAGTTCAGTCGTGAATTGCCGCATCTGTGACTGCGAAAGATCAGCCTGGTTGGGGATGTCATTTGGGCTATTGAGGAGCGTGTCGAGCTGGTATTTTTGGTAGCGGCAGATATTGGGGAGTTCGCCGCTTTTCATCGGCGTGAAAAGATATTCGGCGAAGGTTTGCTGGCTGTCACCGGCTTCCACCTGGGGCAGCACGTCGCGCTGGTATTGCGCATACAGATCCTTCATCGCCTGGGGACCACCCTGGAGCATTGCTGCTTGCAAAGTGGGATCTTGTGCGATCTGTTTGAGCAGATCGGTTGAAACGCCCATGCGATCCGCCCACTTCTGCATCTCATCATCTGAGGCGGTGCCATCCTCCACGCGCTGGAAAAACGCCGTGAGGGCTTTCGAGTCGATGCCGAATTTATCGGCCAACATTTTTAGGCCCGCCGCACCCACAGAAGACAGGAACGGCAAACCGACCGTCAGTGTCAGTTGCGCGCCGGCCTGCCCCAGCACGGGTTGCAGATCTTGCCAGATCTGATCGTTACTCTTGCCCGCCGCCTCATCCTTCTGGATAATTGTCCAGGCTTGCTGAGCGGCGGAGCCAGTGATCATGATGCCCATGCTTACCATCGAGCCATTGACAACCCACTTGCCCGCGATCTCGCTGGTTTTAGCAACACCTTCCAATTGGATCTGCACCGCGCCGTCGGCCATGCGTGCGGCGGCGAATTTGCTCAGAGCCGCGACGCCCTCTCCCACGAAGCCAGCGTTCATTACCACCCCGGCGATCTCCAGGCCGTGCTGCCAATCCCACTTCCAATCGCCGTGCTGCACCTGATCCCAGATCTGCATGCCGCCGCTGATGGCACCCGCAGCACCGGCCACGATGAAAGCCGGCGGGAAGAAAAAGCCGACGACCGTGGCGATGGTCGAAAGGACATTGAGGGCGTGCTGGGCATTATATGCGAAGCTGTGGTCATTGTTGGCTGCGTTCCACATCTGCGCATTGGGCGGTGTGCCATCCACCGCTGGGAAGGTGACGTGTTGGCCGGGAATATTGGGCGCGATGGCGCTGATCTGCCCATCCGGCAGTTGATTATTCTGGATAAAGTCATGCCAGGCCGCGCCAAATGACGAGTTGGTGTACACACGAATATCGTGTGGGTTCGTGGCGTCCACAATCGTGTAGCTGCCATCACTGTTGCGCTTCGCGAAGATCGACATCGGAACGTATTGTGTCTGGCCGCTGCTGGGAATGTAGAGCGCCGGGACAGGATAGAAATCTCCGGAAAGTTTGCTGCTGGCATCGCCATAGCAATCAGGCATATTCTTTTGTACGCTCTTGAGATAATCCGAGGCCGACGGCCATGGCGAACCGCCACCTTGCGCCCCTCCGCCGTTCATCATCGCCAGCAACACCGGGTCAAGCTTATCCGCGCTGACGACTTTTTGGGTGAACGTGATATAGCGCGGGGATGGGTGGCCGACGCTCGGCGGAATCTCCATCACGACGGTGTAGGTTCCTGGATGGGGGAAGCCGGATGAGGCTAACTGAAGGGGTGAGATATAATCGCGCGGATCATTTGGGTTGCCCCCTTGGGGATAGGCGAAGATCAACGGGTGTTCATCCACCTTGCCACCTTGCTGCAACCAAAGCTGGTATGGCACGCTCGTCCCCGGCGGCACCACTCCCACCTGTGCCAGCGTCGGCGACAAAATGACGTGGTTCGGCCCGGCCTGGGTAGAATTAACAAATTGCTGTGCTTGCACGTTCTGCGGAAAAAGCAGTTGCATCAATTGATAGGTATATTGTGGCTTGCCGTCAGTCATGGTCCAGATGTAATTGGCGAGATCTTGCCCATATTTTTGCTGGAAGGCTTTGGCGATTGCTGCGCGATCCGCGTCATTCAAATGGCTGTTGGCGAGATATTCAGCCACAGCACCAGCCGATGTGCTGTTATTATGGATATACGCTATGGTCTGTTGCACCTGGGCGGGCGTGAGTGTGGGTTGCGTCGCTGGCGCTGCCTTGGGCGGTGCATCGGCGATATGACAGATATCCGGCAGGGTATACGCACTGGCAAGCTGGGCATTCGTCAAGCCGGCGATATCGCAATAGAGTTGATAGAGCAAATAATCCACATGCCAGATAGTGTCGTGCAAACCACCGATGCTATACCCCTGTTGCAACAGACCGTTGACGTAATCCACCAGCCGCGAGACATGCCCGCGGTGCGCAAAATCACGCATCAACTCTTGATCGCTCATGCCAGTGGCATTGGTATTTGTGGGATCGACGAATGGCGCGACACGGTCATCCCATGCCCACCCGATGCCGCCATTATTGCCTGGCCCATTTTGGTGAATATCGCGCAACGCCCCCGGCTCGTAATACCAATCCAGCAGATCCCACAGTTCGGTGGGCAACCACCCCATCGCGTTGAAGATCGCGCGGTGGTGGCTGTCGCGTGCATTTTGCAATGATTGGTTCCAGCTTATGAGCGATTGGTGCAGTTGCCCCAATGAATCGAGCATCACCTGCGCCTTGGCGACAGCGTTGTCACGTGAGACGAAAAACGCATCGGCAGGCGAGCCTTGGAAGGCGCTGTGCAAGGTGTCGAGATTGCTGTTGACTTTATTGACCACATCGGTTTGGGCCGTCACCAGGGTAGCGATATCCGTAGCAACGGTCTGAATGTCGTCATGTACACTATCCATCTGCTGAAGCAATGCGTTGATCTTGTCATACATATCCGATTCTCCCCTAGTTTGGTGGATAACTACTTTACAATGACGAATCAAACGAACGGCAGCGAGATAAGTTATTCTATTTGGCCCACTGCGCTGCGCACATGGCCATGCATGGGAATCGCGGCATCGGCGGTAGATTCAAGATTTGTAGCTAGGGCATCAAACAGGCCCAACAACGTAGAGCCACGTTTTTGGATAGTGTCATGTTCGCCGCGCGCATGATCGATCACATTGGGAACATATTGCGCCAGATCGTGTAATTTGCCAGCCAGGTTATTGAGCAGCGTGGTTAGCGATTGCGAGCTATCGTCGTGTTGTTGATGCAGGGCAGTCGCCGCTGCATATAGTGCGCCTGTATCAACTGTGAGCGCAGAGGAATCGCCAGCCATACATGTACATCCTTTCCGACTGCGGCCACTATTGGCACTTCAGAGAAATGCTTGCCATAGTGGCAATTGTAACTTTAACGGATGCTTGCCATGCTGAGTAACTGCTTTCCCTTCTATTTTTACCTGCTACGATGCTGTTTGTCAAGAGGTGGCTTGACAGGTTGCCCTGTTATCCGTATAATTGTCAACAAGCCAGATCTGAGAGGACAGCAGTTATCCTTGGTTTCTCTCATACCAGGCGAGGCGCGGAGAGATCTCCGGTCGGTATACTTGCAGGTGTGCCGACAGTTGAGAGTAGTTAGCCACAACAAGAAAGGTGGGCGACAATGCCTTTACAATCACCAGGCGGTTTTTCTATTGATCCTGCGCAGGTTCATGGCTTTGCAGATCGGGTGAATAGGGAGGTCACCGAGGGACTTTTGAGTGATACGACATCGCGTATCAAATCGCTCGTAGATGAATTGGAATCCTCCCTCGATGAAACCACCCGTAGTGCCTTGCAAGATTCTCATATGGCCATTCACGGCGCGCTGCAATCCTTGCAGGAGGTGCTCGTAAAGTACACGGCTGATCTCCATCGCGTTGCCAATGAAACCGAAGAATTCAGCCGAGCGGCAGCCGAACACTTCCGTTCTATCCACAGCCAATAAGTTTAACCGTCGCTTCAAATGATCCGTGAGTGCCGTTAAAGGGATCTCCTTTGCAGCACTCGCGCTCTTAGACGGATGGTTCGTGGTGGATGGCTTCATACTCCGCCAGATAGTGGCCGACAGCATGCGCCGTTCCCAGGACAATAAGTTTGCCGTTGGCGCGCTCGACTAATAGTGGCGCATTGCCACCTAACGCCGCCAGGCGGTCGCCACCTTCCAAAAACTGGCGTGTGTTGTAGAAAAAGACCCAGCCATACGGTTTGGTGATGGTGGCATCGCGCTTCAGCATCAACCCGCCCAGCTTCTCCGGCGGCCAAGGTTGGTTCTTCAGATAGTCGTTGGCGATCTGCTCAGCTTGCTCATAAGATAGCGGAACCACGTAAAAGCCTCCTTTTCGTTGCTGCCTGGTCTATTGTAACATATTGCGTCGAAAGGTCTAATTGGCGGCAAAACGAGCATGTGCTACAATAGTTCTCGGCATGTCAGTTGGCATGCCCTTTAAGGTAAAGTGAAAAGCCTCTCAACATCGAGGAACGCCCTATATGTCTACCATTGCTTTTCACCGTGTGGCCCGCAGCTATCCAGAGCGGCTGCCCGATGATGAGATCAAAATCGTCATGCCGCAACCCCCGCCCCAGCCGAATGGCGGCGGCGTCATGGCGGTGCTGCAATTTTTGTTGCCGGCGATGGGCAGCCTGACCTCAGTGCTTTTTTATTTCACCTCGCCCAGCAAGTCCAGCCCGTTGTTGCTCATCGGCGTCGGCGGTATGCTGGTCGCCTCTCTGGGGTCCGGCATCTTGATGCGCTCAATGCAAAACCGCCAATTGAAAAGGCAGACCAAAGCCTATCGCCAGAAGTATCAGCGTTACCTCGCCAGCCTCACGACGCGGCTGGACGACATCAGCCAGCGCCAGCAGGCCGTCGGCCAGCGGCTCAATCCCGCGCCGGCGGCGCTGGGGGCGGTGGTGGCGGAGCGCGCGGCGCTGTGGGAGCGCGCCATCACCGACGATGACTTTTTGCGTGTGCGCCTTGGCACCGGCATCGTGCCGCTGAGTACCGCCGTGCGCGTGGATGTCGGCTCGAATCCCCTGGCGGACTTCGATGCCGACCTGCTCGCCAAGGCGCAGGCGCTCGCCTCCAAATATGCCCAACTCGCCGACGCGCCCATCACCATTGGGCTGCGCGACCAGCATGCCGTCACCATCCAGGGAACGCCGGAGGAGACGCGCGCCCTGGCCCGCGCGCTCATCAGCCAGATCGCCGTCTTTCACGCGCCGGGCGACGTGCGCATCATGGCGCTATGCGCGCCAGAACAGGTTGCTGCTTGGTCGTGGCTGAAATGGCTGCCCCATGCGCGCTGCCTGCGCCGCGTGCGCGCCGAAGACTTCGGTGGCGCGGAGCCGCTGTGCCTGCTGGCCGACACGCCGGATGATGCCCTCTTTCTATTGCAGCGCCAGGTGGTGACGGAGGTCGAGCGCCGGCGCAAGCTGAAAGACGGCGCGGCGCGTGGCAAACGTTCGGTGCAAAAGCCCCATTTCATCATCTGCGTGGATGACTATACGCCCAAAAATCCGTTGGCGCACCTGCCGCCGTTGGAAGAATGGCTGCGCGCCGAGGACGACCTGGGCGTGACGGTGATCTGCCTGGTACGCAACACGTTCGACGAGCCGCCCGCCACCCAGCAGCGCCTGGCCTTCAACAAAGGCGGCTGGCTGACGCTGAGCGACACCGCCTATGGCGGCGAGCGGTACGAATTCATCACGCCCGACGCGGTGGATGTCGCCGACAGCGAAGATCTGGCCCGCCGGATGACGCCGCTGGTGTTGCAAGATGAGAACAGCGAGGCGGAACTCGCGCAGGATGTGCGCCTGCTGACCCTGCTGGATATCCCCACTGCCGCCGATCTGCGCCTGGCACGCACCTGGCAGCCGCGTAGTCGCACCGATCTCTTGCGCGTCCCCATCGGCATCGGCTCCGACGGCACACCCCTCCTGCTGGACATCCGTGAATCGGCGGAAGGCGGCATGGGGCCGCACGGCATGGTCATCGGCGCGACCGGCTCCGGCAAGAGCGAGCTTTTGCGTACCATCGTCACCAGCCTGGCCATCACGCATGATCCCGAAACGCTGAACTTCATCCTGGCGGACTTCAAGGGCGGCGCGTCCTTCGCCGACCTGGCGCAGTTACCCCACGCTGCCGGCATGATCACCAATCTGCAAAGCGATCTCAGCCAGGTTGACCGCATGCGCGCCGCCCTCTTCGGCGAACAGGAGCGCCGCCAGCGCCTGCTGCGCACATCGGGCAATCTGGACAACATCCGCCAATATCACCAGCAACGCTTGAAACAGCCGGAGATGGAGCCGCTGCCCTATCTGATGATCATCGTCGATGAATTCGCCGAGTTGTTGACGCAGCGCCCCGACTTCCTGGAACTCTTCGTCGCCATCGGGCGTGTGGGCCGCAGCCTGGGCATGCACATGTTGCTGGCGACGCAGCGCTTGAGCGAGGGGCGCATTCAGGGATTGGAAGGCCATCTGCGTTATCGCATCTGCCTGCGCACCTTCAGCGCCAGCGAGAGTTCGGCGGTGCTGGGGACGCCGGATGCCTTCTACCTGCCCGCGTTTCCCGGCATCGGCTATTTCAAAGTGGACACGACCATCTACAAGCAGTTCAAGACGGCGCTGGTGACGGTGCCGGTCTCGGCGGCGGCAGCGAGTATCGACACGCCGCCGTTGCGCGCCTTCACCAATCTGGGGCGGCTCGTCGCCTTGCACGCGCCGGCGCAGAGCGATCAGCCGGCGGATAGCCTGCATACCGATATGGATGCGATCATCGCGCAGGTGCATGCGCAATATCAGCCGACCTCCGAGGTGCATCAGGTGTGGTTGCCGCCCCTGGATAACCAGTTGACGCTGCGCCGCACGCTGGACCACGACGCGCCGGCCCACGCGGCGGACGACGCGCTGCCCACCCCGCCGCCGGGAACGCTGGCCGTGCCGCTGGGGCTGATCGACCTGCCCGCCGAGCAAGCGCAGCGCCCCTTCATTCTGGATTTTTCGGGGGCGAACGGCCACCTGGCGCTGGTGGGCGCACCCCTGGCCGGCAAAAGCGTGGCGCTGCAAAGCCTGATCATGAGCCTGATGATCGCGTATGCGCCGCAGGACGTGCAGATCTATATCGTCGATCTCGGCGGCGGCTCGTTGCGCGCCTTCGAGGACGCCCCCCACGTGGGTGCGGTGTGCGGCACCGGCGAACGCGATACGATCCGCCGCCTGCTGCGCCAGGTGCGCTCGGTGATCGAGACGCGCGCGCTCATCCTGCGCGAGCAGCGGCTGGACGACATCGGCGCGTTCCGCGCCCGCCGCCAGGCCGGCGACCGGATGGATACGCCCTTCGGCGATGTGTTCTTGATCATCGACAACCTGGGCCAATTGCGCACCGACATCGAAGACATCGACGTGGAGATCACCGAACTAGCAGCGACCGGCCTCACCTATGGCGTGCATGTGGTGGTGACGGCGAATCGCTGGTCGGATGTGCGTGCCAAACTGCGCGATACCATCGGCGCGCGGCTGGAACTGCGCCTGAACGACCCCGCCGATTCCGAGATGGGCAAAGTCGCCGCGCAGTCGCTCTTGCAGGCATCCGCCGGGCGCGGCGTCATCAAGGGTGGCGCGCAGTTTCAGGTGGCGTTGCCCAGCATCGAACGCGACGGCACCACCGGGCGCGGTGCCATCGACCGCTGCATCAGCGCCGTGCGGGCGCGCTGGCCAGGCGAGGCTGCCCCGCCGCTACGCCTGCTACCACAGGTCTATCCCCAGCGCGATCTGCCGCCGCCGGAGGCGCATGCGCCGGGCGAGATCCTGATCGGCATCGACGAATTTCAGCTTGATCCGGTCGCCATCGATCTGACCACGATGGGGCCGCATTTCATGATCTATGGCGATGGTGAATCGGGCAAAACCAATCTGTTGCGCCTCTGGATTCAGGCGCTGACGCGCCAGCAAACGCCCGATCAGGTGCGTTTCGCTCTGATCGACAATCGCCGCACCCTGCTGGACTGCATCGACGCGCCGCATTTGCTGGCGTATGCCTGCACCCAGCCGATGCTGAAAGACCTGATCGAGAAGTTGCGCGCTGCTGTCGAACCACGCCTGCTGTCGGGGGCCATGCTCACGCTGGAAGAACTGCGCAAGCCGCGCCGGTGGGAGGGGCCGCGCTATGTCCTCTTTATCGATGACTATGAAACACTGACGACGGCCACCGGCAATCCCCTCACTCCGCTGGGCGAGATCATCGCCCAGGCCAAGGATATTGGCTTTCATCTGGTCCTCGCCCGCAAGGTTACTGGCGCATCACGCTCGTCGATGGATCAGGTGGCGCAACGGCTGAAGGAACTGGCGACGCCCGCCCTGATCCTGCGCGGCGATCCCCAGGAAGGCGCGTTGGTTGGCACGCAGCGCGCGGCGCAGTTGCCCACGGGGCGCGGCTTCTTGGTGCGTCGCAACCAGCGCACGATGTTGGTGCAAACCGCCCTGCTGGCTGCCGTTCCCACGCCGGACGAGCAGAAAGGATAGGCCCGATGGCCGGTGAAACGACGTTGCTGACCGTGCGGAGCGCCCTGCGGAGCGTCGATGTGCAGGTGTCCGCTGATATGGCGGTGCAGGAATTAGTGCCGCTCCTGGTGGATCTGCTTGAGCTAACGGCGCACGATGCCGCCTGGGGGCCGCGCCCCACGTGGGAGCTGCGCCCAGCGGACGCGCGCCAACCGCTTGCGCCGCTCCTGACCTTGCGCCAGGCCGAGGTGTATGATGGCGCGGTGCTGTTTTTGCAGCAACACGATGCCTGGGATGTGTAGCCCGCCAGGTTGGCATCCACTTGAATGCTGGCACCTGCCGCCGAATTTCCTCCCTCAACTCATTGACGGTCGCACCCCTGGCGGTATATGATGAGCATTGCCTGTGTAGGGGGCGATCCTTTGTGGTTGCCCACGCCATGAGGGAGGGACGGCGATGGCGACACGCGAAACTGAGGTCCAATTTCCCAGCCTGAGCGCGCCCCCCGTCACATTGGTGGGCCGCTTGCACACGCCGGACGGCGTGGCCGGTGGGCTGCCGGCAGTCGTGCTGTGCCACCCCCAGCCGCTCGTCACCGATATGGACGATCCCCTGACGGCGCGCGTGGCGCGCGACCTGGCGGCGGCGGGGATGGCGGCGCTGCGCTTCAACTTGCGCGGCGTGCTGCCCAGTGGCGGCGAAAGCACCGATGGTCGGCTGGAGCCGTTGGACGTAGCTGGCGCGGTGACATGGCTGCTGGCGCAGCCAGCGGTCGATGGGGCGCGGCTGGCGCTGGTGGGCCACGCCTTCGGCGCGTGGGTCGCGCTGGCCTATGCGGCGGTGGATACCCGCGTTGGCACCGTTGTCGCCGTCAGCCCGCCGCATTTTCGCCTCACCCCTGGCTTCGCCGCCACGCTCGACCGTCCTAAGCTGATCGTGCTGGGCGACGACGACGAGGTCAGCCCGCAATTCAAAGTGGAACAGTGGTTGCAGACGATTCCCGGCGCGCGCGGTCTGTCGGTCATCCCCGACGCGCAGCACCTGTTGCGCGGGCGCGAAGACGCGGCGGCGGCGATCATCGTCGGCTATCTCACGCGCTGGGCTGGCACCCCCTGATAGTGCCTGCCCGACCGCGCTGCCAGGGCGACCACCGGTAGGGGCGCGGCCTGGCGCTCGCCCTGCCCTGACATACTAGCCGTAGGCTCGCAGATGTGATTGTAACCGCCCGTATCCTTGATGGGGCTGACATTTGCCGGCAAAAGGAGTGATGCGTGACTGTTCAACTCGAAAACCCGATCATCGTTCAGAGCGACCGTACGATCTTGCTTGAGGTCGCGCGCCCCCGTGCGCGCGAAGCGCGCGACGTGCTGGCCGCCTTCGCGGAGTTGGAGAAGTCGCCGGAACACATCCATTCCTATCGCCTGACACCGCTGTCGCTCTGGAACGCCGCCGCCGCCGGCTTGACGGCGCAGACGATCCTGCGCCAGTTGACCGATCTGAGCAAGTATGACATCCCGCCGATGGTGGTGACGACCATCAACGACGCCATGAACCGCTATGGCCGCGTGAAGCTGTTGCGCGACGGCGATAACATGGTCTTGCGCTCGGCGGATTCGCCCCTGATCGTCGAATTGCGCCGTAACAAAAAGTTGGAGCCGTATATCCTGGGCGCGATGGGCGATGACACGATCATCATCGATCCGGCGCGGCGCGGTCTGGTGAAGCAGGCGCTCATCGGGGTGGGCTATCCTGCCGAGGATCTCGCCGGCTACAGCGACGGCACGGCGCTGGCCCTGGCCATGCGCGACCAGGCGGTGGATGGGCGCGGCTTCGCGCTGCGCCAGTACCAAAGCGACGCCGTCAGCGCCTTCTATGCCAACGGTGCGGTGGCCGGCGGCAGCGGCGTGGTGGTGCTGCCCTGCGGCGCGGGCAAAACCATCGTCGGCATCGGCACGATGGCCGCCGTTGGCCGCGCTACGCTCATCCTCACGCCCAATACCGTCGCCGTGCGCCAGTGGATCAGCGAGATCCTGGATAAGACGACGCTGACGCCGGAGCAGGTGGGCGAGTATACCGGCGAGCGCAAGGACATTCGTCCCGTCACCGTGACAACCTATCAGATGCTCACCTATCGCCCCTCGGAGTCGAGCGACTTCCCGCATTTCAGCCTGATGACGGCACATGACTGGGGGCTGATCGTGTACGACGAGGTGCATTTGCTGCCCGCGCCGATCTTCCGCGTGACGGCGGAGATTCAGGCGCGGCGGCGGCTGGGGCTGACGGCCACTCTGGTGCGCGAGGACGGGCGCGAGAGCGATGTCTTCAGCCTCATCGGCCCCAAAAAGTTCGATGTTCCCTGGCGTGAATTGGAGAAGCAGGGATGGATCGCCACTGCCGAGTGCCACGAAGTGCGCCTGAGCTTGAATGATGCCGACCGCATGGCCTACGCGCTGACCGAGGACCGCGAGAAGTATCGCGCGGCGGCGGAAAACGCGCGCAAGATCGAGATCGTGCGGGCGCTGATCGAGCGCCATGCCACCGATCAGATCCTGATCATCGGCCAGTATCTCGACCAACTCAAGCAGCTTGCCCAACTGCTGGAAGCGCCGCTCCTGACGGGCAAAACGCCCAACGCCCAGCGCCAAAAGCTCTATGACGATTTCCGGCATGGCACGATCAAGCGGTTGGTGGTGAGCAAAGTGGCGAATTTCGCCATCGATCTGCCGGACGCCAACGTCGCCATCCAGGTCTCCGGCACGTTCGGGTCGCGCCAGGAAGAGGCGCAGCGCCTGGGACGCCTGCTGCGCCCCAAGAGCGACGGCAGCATCGCCTACTTTTATACTGTCGTCACGCGCGATACCCGCGACCAGGACTTCGCCGCCAACCGCCAGCTCTTCCTGACGGAGCAGGGCTACAAATATATCATCGAAGATGCCGAAGCGGTCGGGCTGATCGCGCAAGATGCTGCCGCGCCGCACTAGTGCGGAAATTACGAAAGGGCGGAACGCGAAATGACGCGAGATCGGCACGAAATGACACGAAATCAATCGGGAAGCAAATTTTAACTGCAATTCGTGTCTTCTCGTGAATATTTCGCGTCATCTCGCGTTCCGTCGGTTTTTATAAAGGGAAAGCCATGATCTTCACGCCACTCTTGCGCCGTTTTGGGTTGCGGCGCTGGCTATTCACGCTGATGTATCGGCGGCACACGACACCGTGGGACACGAACATCAGTCCCCCAGAATTGGTCGCCACGGTCGAAGGACCGGCGGCGCTGCCGCCTGGTCGCGCGCTGGATATCGGTTGCGGTACCGGCACGAATAGCATCTACCTGGCGCGCCACGGTTGGCAGGCAGTCGGCGTCGATTTCGCCGGGCCGGCGGTTGAGCAAGCGCAGCTGAAGCTGGCGCACGCTGGCAAGCTGAGCGGTGACGCGCGCTTCCTGGTGGGCGATGCTACGCGGCTGGACGCGCTGGCGCTCGCCCCCGGTTTCACGCTGCTCTTTGATCTCGGCTGTCTGCATGGCATTCCGCCGGCGACGCGGGCGCGTTACGCGGCGAGTGTGGCACGGCTGGCCGCGCCAGGGGCGCGCTATTTGCTCTATGGCTTCACTACCACAGCGGGAGGAGCCGGCCCACTGGGCCTCACCGAAGATGAGGTGCGGGCGCGCTTCACGCCTGCCTTCACGCTGGATAAAATCGAGCTGGGCCACAATCCGGGGGGACGGCCCTCCGCCTGGTACTGGCTTACGCGCGCCTGATGCGCATTGCTGGTGATCCGTATGGATACCGGAGGACAGACATTCCTGTCTGTCCGGCCCCGCTGACTACCGCTTTTCCCCGCAATCGGTATGAGTAGCATATGCCGGCGGCTCAGTTCGCCTCGGCTTCTTCCAGCAGGCGCAGATAGCTTTCGTAGCGGCTGAGGGCGATGGTGCCTGCCGCCACGGCGGCGTGGATGGCGCAGCCATCGGCGTTGGCTTCGTGCAGGCAGTCGTCATAGGCACAGGTGCCGAGCAAAGGGCGGAACTCGACGAAGGTGGCGGCCAGTCGCTCTGGCGCGACACCCCAGGGGGCCAGCTCGCGGATGCCGGCGGAGTCTGCCAGCCAGCCGCCATCGCGCAGCGGAAACAGTTGCACGCCGGTGGTGGTATGCCGGCCCTTGCCGGTGGCCTCGCTGATCTCGCCGATGCGCTGGCTTACGTGGGGTTCGATAGTGTTCAGCAGCGACGACTTGCCCACGCCGGAAGGGCCAGTCAGCAGCGTCACGCGCCCCGCCAGGTTGCGGCGCAGATCGTCCAGCCCCACCCCGCGCACCATGCTCGTCAGCAGCACGGGATAGCCCAGGCCGGCATACAGATCGATGGCCGCTGCGATGTCCTGTGTGATCCCCAGGTCGATTTTATTCAGGCAGATGATCGTCGGAATGCCGGCGTCTTCCGTCAAAACCAGATAGCGATCCAGCAGGCCGAAGTGTGGCGCGGGATCGGCCACGGCGAAGACGAGTACCGCCAGATCCAGGTTCGCCAGCAAGATCTGCTCTTCGTTCGCCTCGATGGCGGCGCGGGCCAGCTTGTTGCGGCGCGGCACAACCGCTTCGACGGCTCCCCCTGTAGGACCGTCCGGCGTCAGGCGCACGCGGTCGCCCACGGCGATGACGACGGGGGCGTCTTCGGTGGCGGGCGTGGGGACGGCAGTGGGGGCGCTGGGGCGGCGCGTCGGTTGCGTGCGCGTGGCGTTGGGGGGGCGCTGGGCCAGCGCGCGGGCGCGGCGCAGCTTGCCGCGCAGCGTACACAGCCGCGTCACGCCGTCATCCGTGCGCACGACGAAATAACCGTGCGCGCGCGAGATGACCAAGCCCTCCAGGGTGTCTGCCATGCGCTGGCGCTGCTCCTTTTCCCGCGAAGAATCCGTGTTCCTTGTATCATACCACCTTATCATGGGATGGTGCGCAGACGCAGGCCGACCCGGAGCAGCGACCGGATATCGCTGATCTCCCCCCTTCGCTAGCGCGTATAGTCAGTAATTCAGACGCAGATGTCTAGAACGGCACGTGAAGCATAGCGATATATGCGAAGAACGAAACGTGCAAGACATCATAAAGACATGGTAATCGTAATGTTTTTGTGCTATTATCGGAATGAGGGATCGTATCAGCCTTTTTATCGAAAGAACGGCATTAAGGCGATACCCCGTTTCGTGAGTGACTTCGACATCCCCACACAGTCAAAAAGGGGGTGATGTTACCCAAGGCAGAATCAAAGAAAGGGAGCGAACAGAGTCATGGGATTTTTCGCAGGTGAACTCGAACAGGTGTTGCGGAATCACATTTCGCATCCGCAGGGATCGCCCTGGTCGATTCTCGCCCGGATGAACGTCCATCCGCAACAGATCGATCGCTTGAAAAAGGCGGCAGAAGATATCGGCCAGGTTGCTACATTGCCGGACGTGTCGTTGCAACAGCTCAAACAAGAATTGGAGTTGACGCCGGCTGAGTGGTCGCGCTTGCAGGCAGGGATAGAAGCAGACGTATTTCTGCGCATGCTCCTCTACCATTCCTACCCGCTGGAAGACGCCGTCAACACGGCGAATTCGATCTTCTCAGCGATGCTTAAAGATCGCTTGGCTACCGGTGGTGGCGAAATGATCTTTCCGCAGCTATCGGATAGCGTCAATATGGCGATTCAGGCCGGGCGCGGGCGGCGCGGGCGCGGCATTCGCCGCCGCGTGGAGGCGCAGCCAGACGAGATCGCTGAGTTGCAGCGGCAGATCGCCATGCAAACGCAGCAGCTCCAGCAGCCGACCATGCCGCCCCCGGCGGCAGATCAACCGCTGGAACGCAAATCGACACGCGGACGGCGCGGCTAGCGCCACCACAGGGCAGGCGCGTGGCAATGATCGCGCGCCTGCCATCCTCTCCTCATGCCCGGTGCCTCACGCCAGCCCTTGCAATTCCCACAGGCGCATGACATGCGACTTCCCCTTGCCCTGCACTTCTTGCGCCCGCACGGCGCGCACGGACTGCGCCACGCGCTGATAGGTCGCCTCGCTCAGCAAGATCTCGCTCTTGTCCGCCGCTTCTTCCACCCGTTTGGCCGTATTCACGGTATCGCCGATCGCCGTGTAGTTTTGCAGCCGGCCCGCCGCGCCGATATTGCCCACCAGCGCCAGCCCGGTATGCACGCCGATGCCACAGCGCACCTTCTGCACATTGCGCGTCGCTTCATTATATTGCGCGATGCCGCGCGAGATCGCCCAGGCTGCCTGCACCGCTTGCCAGGGATGATCCGGCTGATCCAACGGCGCGTTGAAGATCGCCATGATCGCGTCGCCCTCGAACATCGTGATCGTCCCCTCATGCGCCCAGATCGCCTCGATGGCGATGGAAAGGTAGTCGTTCAGCAGATTCATCAGGGCTTCGGGGCCAAGTTGCTCGCCCAGCGACGTGAAGCCGTGGAGGTCAGCGAAGACGACCGAGATCTCGCGCTGCTCGCCGCCCAGCGCCGTTCCTTCGGGATGGCGCGTCAGGCGATCCACCACATCGGGGTGAACGTAGCGGCGGAAGATCTGTGCCTCTTTGCGCGCATGTTCCATCTCCGTCAGGTCGTCCAGCACCAGCACGGTCCCCAGCCGCCGCCGTTCAGGATCACACAAAGCGGCCCAGCCCACGCTCAGCGTCAGCGCGCGGCCCTGGCCAGCGATGGGGCCGTGTACCATCGTCGTTTGCAGCACCTCTGAATCGTGCGCCGTCGCCTGGATCTGTTCGCCGATGGAGCGATCCGCCAGGCGGTTCAAGATCTGCTCGCTGGAACGCCCGATCATCTCATTCGCCGGCAGGCCGATGATGCGCTCCAGCGCCTGGTTCGCGCGCGTCACGCGCCCGTTGTTATCCAGCGCCAGCACGCCGCTGCTGATGGAAGCCAGCACGCTATCGGTGTAATTCTTGATCGCGGCGATCTCTTGGTTCTTGATGTGCTGCGCCTGGAAGAGATTCGCGTTTTCGATGGCGATGGCCGCCTCGTTACAAAACGCCGCCAGCAAGTCCACCTGCTGATCGGTGAAAGCGCGGTTGGGGTTGAGGGTATCGACATAGACAACGCCCAGCGCCTGGCCCTGCGCCCGCAACGGCGCGCACATCAGCGCGCTGATCCCTTGCGCCCGCACGCTGGGGTTGCCCCCTGTGCGACGGTCGTGCTGCGCGTCGCCGGTGAGCAGTGGTTGTTGGGTATGCCACACCTGCTCGATGACGCTCCGGCTCATCGGATACTCGGTTGGGTCCAAGGGCAACTTGTTAGATGAGCGGGCCGCCTCGAAGCGTAGCCCGCCCTGCCCGTCGGCCAGCAGGATGCCGCCCCGGTCGGCGCGCACCAGCACCAACAGGTCGTCCAACACGCGCTCCAATAATTGGTTGCGGTCCAGCGTGGCGTTCAGGTGTTCGGCGATGACGCACAGCGCCTGCAACTGCCCGCGTTCCTGGCGCAACGTTTCCACCGTCGCGTTGGCGCTGCTGAGGGCGTGTTCCAGTTCGCCCAGCAGCGCGTTCACGCGCATCACCCGCACGGCCACCTCGCGCGTTTGGCCCAGGGGCGCGGTCAGCCGCGACGAAGCATGCTGCTGGCGCAGTTCGTTCAGCAAGGCTTCGACCTGCTGCAATCCCTGAGCCAGCACGCCCATCTCGCCGCGCAGTTCGCTCAGCTCGCGCGCAACCTCGGCTTGCAAAGAGGCAGCGCGCGTCAGCGGACTCGGCTCCGGCTGGGTGATCCGGCTAGGCAGCCCTCCCTGGCTGACGAACACTCCGTCTGTCGGCATTCCCATCGCAGCGACCTCCCGTGCCTGTGGTGCGTTGTGTACTCGTGCGTAGTGCTACAAGTATAACACAGGCATCCAGGAAAGCAGCGGGGGTGATTGCGCCGACCAGCCGGAGGTTGGCGGCTTTCATGCGTGCGCCAGGCAGCAACCTTCGGCATGAAATTATGGTATAGTGAATGCGCAGGCGCATGCTCGTATGGCCTGTGCAAGTTCGTGAGTCAATCAAAGGAGATTTTCCCATGCGTGTCGCCACCTGTCCCGGCTGCGGTAAACAACTCAAAGCGGAAAACGACGAGGAACTGCTCAAGCAGGGCCGCCAGCACGCCCAAGAGGCGCATGCCGACCAAAACCTCTCCGACGATCAGATCAAAGCCATCGTCGCGCAATCTGCCCACGACGAATAAAAATCGCCCCTACAAATCCCGCTTGCCATACGGTTTGTAGGGGCGTACCCTTGTGGTCGCCCTGGCCCTCGTGGTGGTCGCCATGTCCTCCCTTGTTCGCTTGCGGCGTAATTTTCGCAACTTTCGTGGCCCGCGTGTGCGATTCGTCCCCTCATCCACGAATTGCACAAAAAAGGACTTGCGCAAATCGACGAAGTGTGTTATAGTACTTTCGTGAAGCGCAAAAGGCAGAATTACCACGTCCTCAGGGCCGTTTGCGCCCTTTCCCCTTGACGTTCTTCCTCTAACGTGATATACTTCAAGTCTCTAAGACTTATGAAACGGGGAGCAGTGTCGCTTGACCCGCTCATGGTCAACGCATCGCAGCGTTTTCTTTTCCCGTCACTATAACGGGAACCCTACCTTGTAGAGTGTAGCGAGGCATGTCCTCTGCCAGCAGCAGCATAGGATCCCCCGACATGTGCGATTGCAACATGACCCAGCGCGGCTTCGTGTGAGCCAGCGCGGTCTTGTGCTGTCTCGCTGAACGGCATGCACCAGTTTTTCGTAGCCTTGACGACAAGCGAATGGCGCGTTCCCTTGGAACGTTGCCGATAGCCAGGAATGGCTGTTTTCACTTCGCTGGCGTCCCGCATCCGCCGCTGTAAACGCGCACGCATGTCTGTATCTGTGGGATCGCCCGCATCCCACCCGGCCCATTGGCCTGTGTCATCGCGTCGTACCGACAAACGGCGAGAGGAGTATTCCGCGCATGGCAGTCACGACGACCGTCACCCTTCCCCCCCGCAAGAGCTTTTCGCGCATTCCCGACATCCGGCCCATGCCCAACCTCATTCAGGTGCAGCTGGACTCCTTTGAGTGGTTTAAGCGCGAGGGTCTCCGTGAGTTGTTCGCAGAGATCTCCCCGATCGAGGATTTCACCAACAAAAACCTGCGGCTCGATTTCATCGTCCCCGATGAGCCGTTCGGCAAACCCAAGTATGAAGAGGACGAGTGCCGCGACCGCGATGCAACCTATGCCGCGCCGCTGACCGTCAAGGCCCGCTTGACGAATAAAGAGACCGGCCAGATCGTTGAGAAGGATATCTTCATGGGCGACTTCCCGCTGATGACGCGGGAAGGCACGTTCATCATCAACGGCGCGGAACGGGTCGTCGTCAGCCAGCTCGTGCGTTCGCCCGGCGCTTACTTCATGCTCGAAGAAGACCTGGGCGCGAACCAGAAGCTGTTTGGCGTCAAACTGATCCCGAATCGCGGCGCGTGGCTCGAATTCGAGACCAGCAGCAAGCACATCCTGTCCGTCAAGATCGACCGCAAGCGCAAGATCCCCATCACGACGCTGCTGCGCGCGATGGCCGCCATCGGCGACAAAGATCCCGGCAAGACCGATCTCACACCCGATCTGCGCAAGGATGATGCGATCCTCGCCACCTTCGCGGATGTCGATACCGGGCAGTTCCCGTTCATCTCGATCACGCTGGATAAAGACCCGCTCAAAGAGCCGAAAGATGCCCTGATCGAGGTCTACAAGAAGCTGCGCCCCGGCGACCCCGCCACGGAAGAGAACGCGCGCCAGTTGGTGTATCAACTGTTCTACCATCCGCGTCGCTATGACTTGGGCAACGTGGGCCGCTACAAGCTCAACCGCAAGCTGGATCTCACCATCCCACAGACCACCCGCACCCTGACGCAGGACGACATGATCGCCATCGTCAAGCGGCTGATCCAGTTGAATAACGGCATCGGCAAAAAGGACGACATCGACCACCTGGGCAACCGCCGCGTGCGCAGCGTCGGCGAGTTGATTCAGCAGCAGTTCCGCGTCGGCCTGGTGCGCATGGAGCGCGTCGTGCGCGAGCGCATCAGCGTCGTGCAAGATCCCACGCAAGCCTCGCCGAACCAGCTCATCAACATCCGTCCCGTCGTGGCGGCGATGAAAGAGTTTTTCGGCGGCAGCCAGCTCTCGCAGTTCATGGACCAGACGAACCCGCTGGCCGAGATCGGCCACAAGCGCCGCCTGTCGGCGTTGGGTCCCGGCGGCCTCTCGCGTGAGCGTGCCGGCTTCGAGGTGCGCGACGTGCATAGTTCGCACTACGGGCGCATCTGCCCCATCGAAACGCCGGAAGGCCCGAACATCGGCCTCATCGGCAACATGGCGACGCACGCCTTAATCAACCGCTTCGGCTTCATCGAAACGCCCTATCGCCGCGTGTATCATAGCCTGCACAGCGACGACCCGCGCCTGCTGAATCGCCGCATCCGCCGCGACATCCTGGATGGCGGCAATCTGCTCGTCCCCGCCGGCACGACGGTGAACCAGGCCGTGCTGGACACGCTGACGAAGCTGGAGCCGCGCGACATTCCCATCGCGCCGTGGGTTTCGCTGGAAGTCGAATACTTGACCGCCGACGAGGAAGAGAAGTTCACCATCGCCCAGGCCAACGCGCCCATCGACGCGGACGGCAACTTCAATGCCGAGCGCGTAACGGGCCGCCATCAGGGCGAGTTTGTCGATACCAGCGTCGAGCGCGTCGATTATATGGACATCTCGCCCTCGCAGATGGTCAGTGTCGCCGCCTCGCTGATCCCGTTCCTGGAACACGACGACGTGAACCGCGCGCTGATGGGCGCGAACATGCAGCGCCAGGCCGTCCCCCTGCTGCGCCCGCAATCGCCAATCGTCGGCACCGGCGTGGAATATCAGGTGGCGCGCGACAGCGGCCAGGTGATCCTGGCCAAGGCCACCGGCGAGATCGTCAGCGTGACCGCGCGCGAGGTCGTCATTCTGGATGACGAGGGCAACGAACACGTGCATCGCCTGCGCAAGTTCATCCGCTCTAACCAGGGGACGTGCATCAATCAGCGCCCCATCGTCCACAAGGGCGACCGCGTGGCCGAAGGCCAGGTGCTGGCCGATAGCTCCTCCACCGAGGACGGCGAACTGGCGCTGGGCCAGAACATCCTGGTGGCGTTCATGACCTGGGAGGGCGGCAATTACGAAGACGCCATCCTGATCAGCGAGCGCATCGTGCAGGAAGATCTCTTCACCAGCATCCATATCGAGAAGCACGAGACCGATGCCCGCGAAACCAAGCTGGGCCAGGAAGAGATCACGCGCGACATCCCCAACGTGGGCGAAGACGGCCTGCGCAACCTGGACGAGCGCGGCATCATCTATGTCGGCGCGCAAGTCGGCCCCGGCGACATCCTCGTCGGTAAGATCACGCCGAAGGGCGAAACCGAACTGACGGCGGAAGAGAAGCTCTTGCGCGCGATCTTCGGCGAAAAGGCCCGTGAGGTGAAAGACACCTCGATGCGCGTCCCCCACGGCGAACACGGCAAGGTCGTGGCCGTCAAAACCTTCTCGCGCGACAACGGCGACGAGTTGCCCCCCGGCGTCAACCAGATCGTGCGCGTGAGCATCGCGCAGAAGCGCAAGATCGGCGCGGGCGACAAGATGGCCGGTCGCCACGGCAACAAGGGCGTCATCAGCCGCGTGCTGCCGGTGGAGGATATGCCGTTCCTGCCGGATGGCACGCCGGTAGACATCGTGCTGAACCCGCTGGGTGTGCCGCACCGTATGAACATCGGGCAGATCATGGAGACGCACCTGGGCTGGGCTGCCGAAAAGCTCGGCATGAAGGTCGCCACGCCGGTCTTCGACGGCGCAAGCGAGTTGCAGATCGAAGAGATGCTGACGCGCGCCGGCCTGCCGCCAGGCGGCAAAATCACCCTGTACGACGGGCGCACCGGCGATGCGTTCGATAATCCGGTCACGGTCGGCTACATCTATATGCTCAAGCTCGCCCACCTTGTCGAAGATAAGGTGCATGCGCGCTCCACCGGCCCCTACAGCCTCATCACCCAGCAGCCGCTGGGCGGCAAGGCACAGTTCGGCGGCCAGCGCTTCGGCGAAATGGAGGTGTGGGCGCTGGAAGCGTACGGCGCATCGCATATCCTGCAAGAGATTCTGACGGTGAAGTCCGACGACGTGGTGGGCCGCGTGAAAACGTATGAAGCCATCGTCAAGGGCGAGACGATCATGGAACCCGGTGTGCCGGAATCCTTCAAGGTGCTCGTCAAAGAATTGCAGTCGCTCGGCATCAATGTCGAGGTACTCAACGAAGACGAGCAGAAGATCCAGTTCGTCGATAACGTCGAAAGCGACACCATGCCTGAATTGGGAATCAACCTATCGGGCTTCGAAGGCGAAGGCTAGGAGAGGAATAATGCTCGAAGTCAATGATTTCAACGCCATTCGCGTCAGCTTGGCCAGCCCGGATCAGATCCGTGGCTGGAGCTACGGCGAGGTGACGAAGCCCGAAACGATCAACTACCGCACGCTGCGGCCCGAAAAAGACGGCCTCTTCTGCGAACGCATCTTCGGTCCCACTAAGGACTGGGAGTGCTTCTGCGGCAAGTATAAGCGCGTGCGGTTCAAGGGCATCGTCTGCGACAAGTGCGGCGTCGAGGTGACGCGCTCGAAGGTCCGCCGCGAGCGCATGGGCCATATCGAACTGGCCTCGCCCGTCAGCCACATCTGGTATTTCAAAGGGACGCCCAGCCGCATCGGCTTGCTGCTGGACATCTCGCCGCGCAACCTGGAGCGTGTGCTGTATTTCGCCCTCTACGTGGTGACGCATGTGGACGAAGAAGCCCGCCAGCAGGCGCTGGCCACGGTGGAAGAGACCATCGAGGAAGAGAAGCAGCAGCTCGAAGAAGACACGGTGGAGCGCATTCGCACGCTGCACACCACGCGCGACGCGAAGATTGCCGATCTCGAAGAGACGGCGCGCACCACCCGCGAAGAAGCCGAACTGCATCGCACCGAAGATCTGCAAGCCCTCAAGCCGATCGAGGCCGACCTGCGCAAAACCATCAAGGACAACATGGATCTGGTCCTGGAGCAGGATCTCGTCTTCGCGCCGACTGGCGACGTGTTGGCCCGCCAGGGCGAGGTCGTATCCAAAGATCTCATCGCCAAGCTGGACCGCACCATCGACGAATACCGCGATGGGTTGGCCGCCGCCACGCGCGAGGAGATCGACCGCGCCAAGCACGACGCGGAGAGCCAGGCGCAACGGCTGATTATCGTCACCGATAGCGAGATCCAGTCTATCAACGACCAATTGAAGTCGCAGATGGACGAGCTTTCTAACGGGGCCGATGCGCGTCGCCATGACCTGGAAACCCTGCGCAAGCAAGATCTGCTGACGGAGCAGCGGTACCGTGAACTGCGCGACCGCTGTGGCCATGTCTTCGAGGCCGGCATGGGCGCGGAGGCGATCAAGAAGCTGCTGGAAGAGATCGATCTCGACCAGGAAGCCCAGAAGATGCGCCATGAGATCACCACGACGACCAGCGTGCAGCGCAAGAAAAAGGCGATGAAGCGGCTGAACGTCTTGGAGGCGTTCCGCAAATCCAACAACCGCCCTGAATGGATGATCATGACCGTGCTGCCGGTGTTGCCGCCCGAACTGCGCCCGATGGTGCAGCTTGACGGTGGCCGCTTCGCCACGTCGGACCTCAACGATCTCTATCGCCGCGTGATCAACCGCAACAACCGCCTCAAGCGGCTGCTGGAACTCAACGCGCCGGAGATCATCATCCGCAACGAGAAGCGCATGCTGCAAGAGGCGTGCGACGCGCTGATCGACAACGGGCGGCGTGGGCGTGCCGTCTCCGGCTCCGCCAACCACAAGCTCAAGAGCCTGTCGGACATGCTCAAAGGCAAGCAGGGCCGCTTCCGCCAGAACCTGCTGGGCAAGCGCGTCGATTATTCGGGCCGCTCCGTGATCGTGGTTGGCCCGCGACTGAAACTGCACCAGTGCGGTCTGCCGAAGAAGATGGCGCTGGAACTCTTCAAGCCGTTCGTGATGCGCAAGCTGGTGGAACGCCACCTGGCCCATAACATCAAGAGCGCCAAGCGTTTCGTGGAACGCATTCGCCCGGAAGTGTGGGACGTGCTGGAAGAGGTCATCACCAACCATCCCGTATTGCTGAACCGCGCGCCGACGCTGCATCGCCTGGGCATTCAGGCATTCGAGGCGGTGTTGGTTGAGGGCAGCGCCATTCAGTTGCACCCGCTCGTCTGCGGCAGCTTCAATGCCGACTTCGACGGCGACCAGATGGCCGTCCACGTGCCGCTTTCCGAGCGGGCGCAAGAAGAGGCGCGTACGCTGATGCTGTCGTCGCGTAACATCCTGCATCCGGCGACGGGCGAGCCGAGCATCGGTGCCTCGCAAGAGATGGTGCTGGGCTGCTATTACCTGACGATGGAACGCCCCGGCATGAAGGGCGAGGGCCACGCCTTCAGCAACGAAGACGAGGCGCTGCTCGCCTATGACTACGGCAACATCCACCTGCAAGCGCGCATCAAGGTGCGCCTGACCGCGCCCTATACCGTCTCGATGGATAGCGCCGGCAACACGGTGAAGGTGCCGACGGCGGATCGCCTGGTGGAAACCACCGTCGGACGCATCATCTTCAACGAGGCGCTGCCCGAAGCGATCCGCTTCAAGAACTATCCGACGAAAAAAGAGCATCTGCGCTTGATCATCGCGGAATGCTTCCGCGTGTATGGCCGCGAACCGACGGCGGAACTGGCCGACGCCATCAAGTCGATGGGCTTCACGTTTTCCACGCGCTCCGGCGCGAGCATCGCCATCAGTGATGTGCAGGTGCCGGAAGAGCGCCAGGAGATCATCGACGCGACCGAAGTGCAGATCACGGAGATGGAAGAGGAGTTCCGCGAAGGTCTCATCACCGACCTGGAACGCTACAAGAAGACGGTCGAATATTGGACCGCCGCGACCAAAGAGGTTGAGGTCGCCGTCAAGCGCGTCCTCGATCCCTATGGCTCCATCGCCACCATCGCCGATTCCGGCGCGACCAAGGCCAAGCTGCAACAGATCCGCCAGCTTTCGGGCATGCGCGGGTTGATGGCCGACCCGTCGGGCCGCATCATTGAGGTGCCGATTCGCGGCAACTTCCGCCAGGGGTTGTCGGTGATCGAATACTTCATCAGCAGCCACGGCGCACGCAAAGGTCTGGCCGATACCGCGTTGCGCACGGCGGAATCGGGCTACCTGACCCGCCGCCTGATCGACGTGGCCCAGGACGTGATCATCAATCTGGATGACTGCGGCACGACCGAGGGCATCTGGATCACGAAGGCCGACAGCGACGAGACGAACCAGCCGATCCGCAATCGCCTGACGGGGCGCATCCTGGCCGCGCCGCTGGACCTGCCGGATGGCACGCACCTGGAACGCAACGAGCAGTTGGACGAGCATAGCATCGACGCCATCGTCGAGGCCGGCATCACCGCCATCTATGTGCGGTCGGTGTTGCAGTGCCAGGCGGCGCACGGCGTTTGCGCCATGTGCTATGGTCGCAACCTGGGCAACGGGCGACTGGCAACCATCGGCGACGCCGTCGGCATTGTCGCGGCCCAGTCCATCGGCGAACCCGGCACGCAGTTGACCATGCGTACCTTCCACACCGGTGGCATCGCCGGCGCACAGGAAGACATCACGCAAGGTCTGCCGCGCGTCGAGGAACTCTTCGAGTCGCGTGTGCCGAAGGACAAGTCGATCATCAGCGAGATCGACGGCATCGCGGAGATCACCCGCGACGACAACGGCCACCAGCACGTCAAGGTCGTGGCGACCGATGTCATTCTGGACGAGTACCCGTTGCCCAAGGGCAGCGCGATCCTGGTGCAGGACGGCGACCATGTGGCCCGCGAACAGGCCATCGCCACGCTGCCGGATGGCGGCACGGTGGCAGCGCGCGTCGAAGGCACGGTGATCCGCAACGATAACAAGCTGACGATTCGCTTCGAGGAGCGCGAGGAAAAGGTTTACGACGTGTTACCCAGCATGGCGCTGGGCGTCGATCCCGAAACGAAGCTGACCATCGGGGACGGCTCCAAGATCCGCGCCGGTCAATCGCTGACCAAGGGGTTGGTGGACCCCCAGGATGTCTTGCGCATCATGGGCCGCGATCCCGTGCAGCTCTTCCTGGTTCGGGAAGTGCAGAAGGTGTATCGCTCCACCGGCGTCTACATCAACGATAAGCACATCGAGGTCATCGTCCGCCAGATGTTGCGCCGCGTGCGCATCGACGACGCCGGTGATACGGCGATGTTGCCCGGCGACCTGGCCGACCGCTTCTCGTTCGAGGAGACGAACAAGGGCGTGCTGGCCGAAGGTGGCGAGCCGGCGACGGCGCAGACGGTGCTGCTGGGCGTGACGAAAGCCTCGCTCAACACAGCCAGCTTCCTGGCTGCCGCGAGCTTCCAGGAAACGACCCGCGTGCTGACCGAAGCGGCCATCACGGGCGCGACGGACCATCTGCTCGGCCTCAAGGAGAACGTCATCATCGGCAAGCTGATCCCCGCTGGCACCGGCTTCGAGCGCCGCCTGGAACTGGCTGCCGCCCGCAACCAGCAGCGCGTCGCCGATGACGACAGTGGCCCGCCGGATTTCGACCCGATGACCTTCGGCGACTTCGGCACCTTCAGCGACGAGGAGTAGCCGCCCTACCCACAGGGCAAGCCCAAGGCATTGCCCTCCATGGGGTCGCCCTGATTTGCCCCCGCCCCCTCCCATCGGTGATGGAGAGGGGGCATTTTTTGCCTGCAAATGCCCATTGCGAGTATCAGCCAGCGCATGATGCCGCCAGGCGCGCTGATGGCCGCCAGGCGATCACACCTTTTGACTGGCTAAAAACCTTTGACAAGTTTGGCTGAACAGTGTATGCTTCAACCCAGGGAACGCAATTCGTGCAACTTTTGTTGCCCTGGCTAGGGTGTATTGAGGAGGACTGGATGTGAATCGCTATCAGAGCATGGCGCTGAACTGTGCGTTGGCCTTGCTCTTCGTGAGCGGGGGCTTGCTGGCACTGGCCTGGCACGTGGGGCGCTTCGCGCCCATCAGCGCGGCGACTACCGCGTCGACGACAACGTATTATTACGGCGCGAACAACACTTATATGGTGAACGCGGTACAACATATCTGGCCCCAGGAAAACGGGCCATATTGCGCTATCGCGACCGGCATGGCGGTAACCAATTACGTCGATCAAGAAGATCATCTTACTCTACGGTTCAGCACCCCATCGAATCAATATGCCATCGCCACTGCTGATCAAAAAGCCGGCGCGAGTCGGTGGGGGTACGCGAAACCGATCAACGCGACCGCTGGTATCACCAATATCGCCCCTGACCGTGGCCTGGACCCGCGTGCCGCCGCTTACATTCAGTATCACTATTCACCGCAAGGCACGATCTTTCATGACTACATCTACCGTTGGCAATTTCATTACAAGACCGCTCCGCCGTTTCACTGGCAAGCGATCCAAGCGACGACCTCGCTTTTCCGTGCATGGCTGCGTTTCCCAGAGCCGATGTCGGTGATCATCAACGGCGGTGAGCATTCCGTACTCGTCACCGGCGGCTGGACGAGCAACAGCATCGTCACGAACTATCCGGCGAATATCGTTGGTGTGATCGTGCGCGACCCAATGTTCGCCGGCAGCATCAGCCGCTTTGAGGTTGACAACAACCAGTGGACAAATCATGGCACCGATTTTGGCGTTGGCTATTACACCATGTGGTCGCGCTTTTACGGGCAAAACCCCGACTTTTCCGTCAACAAGGATGACCCGGAACCATCCGTTGGTATTTATCGTCCCATCTCCGGCCATCCAGAGCACTGGTACCAGGGTTTCACCTGGATTCGCCGTGACACCAATTCGCTCAACGGTTACTACAGTCCTGACTGGGCATTCACCGATGGCGGCACGTTGTTGACCGCCCCGTAACCCAAAAGGAGGCTCGTGATGAGTCGCATACATCATTCCCGCACGCCTCGGCGCACTCCTGCCCAACGGTTCTGGCGGGCGATCTGGACGAATGCGCCATTCGCCTTGCTGGCGTTTGCTGGCGCGCTTTTCATCGCGGCGATCCTTGTGGTTAGTGGGCAGTCGGCGAATGCTGGCAACGATGCTGCTAACGCCAGCGGGCCGGACTGGATCACCTTGCGCAACCATTCCGCCGCCACGATCATCGCGGCGGCGCGAAAAAGTCCCCTGTTTCAGGTCAACCGTTCCGGCAGTGGTGATTACCTGAGCGATCTCTCGCGGCTAGGTGTGCCACAAGAGGTCGATGGTTACGCAACACAACCCGGCGTGACACTGAGCGATTATTACATCATTCCCATTCTCGATAAGGCCGGCGATTCAGTGGGAGCGGCGGTGCTGCGCCTGAGTGGCAACCATGATGCGGTCTACCTGCAATCCATCGACACTTATGCGCAACCGCGTCCGCGAGGGGCCATCGCCCGGCTTGACCAAACGCACGCGTTGGCAGCAGTCAACGCCCACGCCCATACCCAGCTCGCCTTCGGCGTGCATCCCCGCCTGGTCTATTTCGCCTTCGACTTCCAGGGGGCGGATCGCGGCGCATTCATCTGGAACGGCGGTGGCGCGTTCCCCGACGACCCAATCTGGCTCGTTCCCGGCCTGGATGGACACGATCACCTCGTCGGCACCGACAGCAATGTCTATGCCCCCACGCAACTGCCCGTGCAAAGCTGAAACGCCTGCCCCCACTCCATGGAACGAGGGCGCTACCATCAAAGTCATACTGCCATTTGCCCTTTGACTGAGATTGCGCCTACAATAGAGATGGGCCGAACAGATGGGCATGTCGCGTGCGTGGCCCAACGCATCACCTTCGCGCCAAAGGAGCCGCAGCATGTTGAATGGTTTAGAGCCGGCACATACCATCACCAAACTCTTTTTCGGCTTTCTGATCATCGCCTTCTTGATTAACATGGTGCTGTCGTGGTTCCCGATCTCGCCGGCCAACCCCTTCAAGCGCTTCATCACCAGGATCATCGCCCCGCTCATCGAGCCGCTGGATCGACGCATTCCGCCCATCGGCATCTTTCGCGTCTCGTTCCTGATCGCCTTCTGGGCGCTCTTTTTCGCCAGCAGTCTCTTCCAGGCTGCGCTGCCCGCCGGCTGGTGACGGCCCCACCCCCTGCCCCCTCCCCATCAGTGATGGAGAGGGGGTGATCAGACGGCGATCGTTTCAGCGTGGGGTGGACTTTCCTGTCTGTAAGCCCGCTATTCATCGCTTGGTTTGAACCAGCCACTGTGTATGCTGCGTTGCTTGAGTTACCTTGCATCTACCGCCCGTTTACCCTGAGAGGAGCCATCTCCCGTGAGTATGCCCCTGCCGGTCGGCCTGGTCGCCGACAATCCGAACTTTCCGGCGGAATGGGATGCCGTCGTCGCCAAGGCGCGCATCGCCGATGAACTCGGCTACGATTCGATATGGCTGGGCGAGACGTGGGGCTATGATATCCTCACCTCGCTGGCAGATTTCGTGCGCGCGACCAAGCAGATCAAGGTGGGTGCGGGCATCATCAATGTCTTCTCGCGCTCGCCCGGCGTCGTCGCCGCCACCGCCGCCACCTTGGACGAGCGCAGTGGCGGGCGCTTTCTACTGGGCCTCGGCTCGTCGGGGCCGCAGGTGATCGAACACTGGCACGGCGCGGCATATGCGCAACCGTTACGGCGCATCCGCGAATACGTGGCAATCGTCAACATGATTATGCGGCGCGAACCGTTGAACTATCAGGGTGAGATCTTTCACCTGGAGCGCGGGTTCAAGCTGCGTTTCAAGCCAGTGCGCGACCACATCCCGATCTACCTAGCCTCGCTCAGCCCGAAAAGTATCGCCCAAGCGGGCGCCATCGCCGACGGCATCCTGCCGACCTTCTGGCCGGCCTCCGCCGTCCCTGCGCTGCGCCAGACGCTGGATGAAGCCGCAAGCGCGGCAGAGCGCCCGGCGGGTAGCACGATCATCGCGCCGTATATCACCTCCGCTGTCATCATGGATGAGGGCCAGCGCGAGATGGCGCGTATGCTCGCCCGCGCGCCTATCGCCTGGTACATCGGGCGCATGGGGACGTTTTATGCCGATATGCTGCGGCGTAACGGCTATCCCGCTGAGGTCGAGGCGGTCCTCGCCGGCTGGCAGCGCGGCCCGGAAAACGCCGCCGCTGCGGTGTCGGATCGTTTGTTGGATGATACCGCCATCATCGGCACGCCCACCGAGGTCGCCGCGACGCTGCGCCGCTGGCACGCGCTGGGCGTGCAGCAGCCGCTGCTCACCATGCCCCCAGGCGATGTCAGCACCGTCGGCCAAACGCTTGCGGCGCTGCGCGACGCCCTCGCCGCGCCGTAAATGTGGAGGTAACGCTAGCCGCTACATCCGCCCCGATCCCGCGCTTGCGCCCCTGGCGTTTCTGTTAAAAGTAGGTTATAATACGTCGGGAATGCGCCTTGTGCGGAGGTTAGGTTGGGCATGCAGCAGCCCTGGCAACAGCGTCATCCGTGGACGCTGGCGCTGATCGGCATCACGGTGGCGCTCGTGCTCGTCGCTCTGATCGGGAGTGGACTCAGCGCGGTCGGCGGGCATGGCACCACAGCCACCGCCGCGCCAACGCCTACCCCGCCGCTGGCCAGTCTCACCCCGACACCCATGCCCACACCGGGTTACATGTATTACACGGAAACGGTCTCCGGCTTTCAGATGCAATATCCGCAAAGCTGGCAGGTCATCACCAAAAATCCCGGCGTCGAATTCGATGACAATGCCCAGGATCCCACGTATGTCTTGCAAGTGTTGCTGCCCAACGCCACACTCAACCTACAAACTGATTGGGTGCAGTATGAATTCGGCAATCTGCGGCAGACGGCGGGAACGAGCAACTTTCAGCAAACCGGCGGCACGACGCAGCTGATGATCGGTGGTGTGGCATGGACGAGCGGCCAGGCACAGTTGCAACAAGGGACCACCACCATCGCCGTGCGCGTGTTGGCGACGGTGCATCATGATCGCGCCTATATCATCAACCTGCTGGCGGCGAATATTTCCATGACGACCGCTCAGCAACAACATTTCGATGCGATGCTGGCGACATTCATGTTCCTTTCCTGAAACGGCGCTGTGCCGGGATGGATCGGTCACGGATTCGGCGCGCCAGGCGCGCATGTTGGTTTTTTACGGAAAGAGCGAGGAGACACAACAATGGCAGTCGTGGCAGTGATCGGCGCGCAGTGGGGCGACGAGGGCAAAGGCCGCATCATCGACGAGATGGCCGCGCAGACGGACGTGGTCGTGCGCTTCCAGGGGGGCGGCAACGCCGGCCACCACGTGTGGGTGGGTGACACCCAATTCACGTTTCATCAAGTGCCGTCGGGTATCCTTTCCCCCAACACGCACTGTGTCATCGGCAACGGCGTCGTCATCGATCCCCCCGCGCTGCTCGAAGAACTGCGCGACCTGGCCAAACATGGGTTAGACATGACGCGTGTCCACATCAGCGACCGCGCCCACGTGATCATGCCCTATCACACCCTGCTGGATCAACTCGAAGAGCGGGATCGTGACAGCAGCGGCGCGGAGATGATCGGCACCACCGCCAAGGGCATCGGCCCGGCCTATGTTGATAAGTATTCGCGCATCGGCATCCGCATGGCCGATCTGCTGGATGTCGATCAGTTTCGCACCAAGCTCGCCTACGTGTTGCGCTTCAAGAATCGCCTGCTGACGCAGATCTACGGCCACTCGCCGCTGTCGCTGGAAGAGATTCACCACGAATATTATGCCTATGCGCGCGAACTGAAGCCGTATATCACCGACACGCGCGCCTATCTGCAAGCTGCCCTCGATGACAAGCAGGCGATCCTGCTCGAAGGCGCACAGGGATCGCTGTTGGATGTCGATTTCGGCACGTATCCCTATGTGACCGCCTCTTCCACCGTTGCGGGCAACGCTTCCGCCGGCGCGGGCTTGCCGCCGAACAGTATCGACGACGTGATCGGCGTGTACAAAACGTACATCACGCGCGTCGGCACCGGCCCCATGCCCACCGAACTGCACGACGACACGGGCGAGCATCTCGCCATTCGCGGCTACGAGATCGGGCGCACGACGGGCCGCCGCCGCCGCTGTGGCTGGTTCGACGGCGTGCTGGGCCGCTATGCCGCCAAGCTCAACGGCCTGCAATCGGCGGTGATGATGAAGCTGGACGTGCTGGACCGCATTCCCACGCTCAAGGTCTGCACCGCGTATAAGCTCAACGGTGAGGTCATCACCACGCCCCCGGCGAACCTGCACCTGCTGGCCGCGTGCGAGCCGGTCTATGAGGAACTGCCCGGCTGGGGCAGCGACACCAGCGGCATCACCCATGCGGCGGAGCTGCCCACCAACGCCCGCGCCTACCTGGAGCGCTTAGAAGCGATCATCGAAACCCCCATCGCCGCCGTCTCCGTCGGTCCCAAACGGGGCCAAACGATCACGCTGCGCTAGGGATCGCCCCAGGACGGCCTGCCAGCTAGGGGTGGAAGGTTTTGTGCCACCAGATATCCTAACGTGTGCGCTATAATCATCTCACAAGCACCCCAACGGCGGGACTGCGAACGAGAGGATGGGCGAGGGGATGGCCAAAGCACAAGCGGGCGCGCGTCGCGGCACGCGCGTGGTGGTGATCGGCGGGGGCGCGTCGGGCGCGCTCATCAGCGCGCGGCTGGCGGAGCAAGGTTTCGCGGTCGTCGCGCTGGAAAAAGCGGCCATCGGCAACGGCTCATCCAGCCGGTCGGCGGCGTGCATCCGCGCGCAATGGGGCGTGGCGGAAACCGTGATGGGCATGCGGTATTCCGAGTGGTTCTATACCCACTTCCATGATCTGCTGCACGCTCCGCTTGCTGATCGCCCGTGGCTGATCAAGCAGAACGGCTATCTGTTTCTGTATGAAGATCCCGACCAGGCCGCGCCCGCCTGGCAGCCGTCCTTGCGGCGCAGCGCTGCTTCGGCGTGGGCAGCGGCCCAGGCGCAGGTGGCCATGCAGCGCAAGCTGGGCTGTGACGTAAGTTTGCTCGATCCCGACGAGGTGCAGCGCCGCTGGCCGCATATCGACGCCGCCCGGCTTATCGGCGCGACCTGGGGACCAGCTGACGGCTTTTTAAACCATGATCTGATCTACCGGCGCGGCTTCGCGCGGGCGCAGGCATTGGGCGCGACAGTGCGCCAGCACGCTGAGGTGACGGGAGCCGAGGTGCGCGGCGGGCGCATCGTAGCCGTGCAGACGACGGCGGGGCGTGTCGCGGGCGACTGGTTCGTCAACGCAGCGGGCGCGTGGTCGCCGCGCGTCAGTCACGCGCTGGGTGGCATGGCGCTCGCCATCACACCTCTCAAACGCTTCCTCTATTTCCTTAAACCGGACCGGCCCATCATGTCCGCCGAGGCGTGGGCGGCGCTGCCGATGACGATCTATGGCGTTGGCCCTGGGCGCGGCGCGCACAGCCGCCCCGACGGCGCCACCCTGCTGCTCGCCTGGTCGCACGAGACCGATCCCGAACCGGAGTTCACCGACGCCGACCAGGATGTCATCCCACCGGCCTTCCACCATGCCCACGGCATCGACAATTACGGCTATGCCGTGCTGGCCGAACTCGATCACTTCGCGCCGGCGCTGGCGAACTGCGGTGGCTTGCACGCGACCACCAGCGGCTATTATGAGATGACGCCCGACGGTGTGCCGCTCATCGGCATCGATGCCAATCTGAGCAATCTCGTCCACGCCGCCGGCTTTTCCGGCCACGGATTGATGCACGCGCCAATGACGGCCCTGCTGACAACAGCGATCATCACCGGCGATGTGACGGATGGCGCGGTGACGCTGCCCGATCCTTTCGCCGACCACCACATCACCCTCGCCGCCTTCGATCCCGCCCGCGACTTCCACCGTTCGCCCCATGAGGCGATGGTATTATGATTACCGGCAGCTAACCAGATGATTGTTATGGTTGGGCGCGCGTCACGGTGTAGCGCCAGGTCAGCGGCAGCGCGTGCGGGTCGCCGGTGGTCGGGCCGTCCGGCGCGGCGGCGTAACCCGCCGGCAGGTGCAGCGCCACGGCCACACCTGGATAGCGCGGCGCAAGCACGCCCCCCGTTTGTGCCAGCCGCACGGTGATCGCGTCGCCGTCCCAGGTCGCCGTCGCGGCGTACTCAGCATACGTGCCGCGCTGCGCCGCCTGGGGATGGTCGTCGTCGTCCCAGATGATCGCGTGCGCCGACTGCTCCGGCTCCGCCAGGAAGACCGCCAGCGTCAGGGGTTCCGTCGTTATCGCGCCAGTATGCTGCGCCGCGCCGGCCAGCGGGATGATCGCGCCGGCGCGGACGAATAGCGGGACCGTCGCCAGCGTGACGGGGACCGTGAGCGTCTGCCCGCCCACATGCGTCGCATCGGTTTCCCAGGCGAACCATGTTCCCGGCGGCAAGACGACCACCCGTTCGGTCGCGCCGGCGGTCAACACGGGCGCGATCAGCAGATCGTCGCCCAGCAGGAATTGGTCGTCGCAGGCTACACTCGCGGCGTCAGCAGGTGCCAGCCAGGCGAGGGGGCGCATCAGTGGTGCGCCGGTGGTCGCGGCCTCGTGCGCCAGCGTCACCAGCAGCGGCAGCAACCGGTAGCGCAGCGCCAGCACGTCGCGGATGATACTGGTATACGGTTCGCCGAAAACCCACGGTTCCTGCTGCGCAGTCCCTTTGGAGCTATGGTTGCGGCAGAAGGGCAGGAACGCGCCGACCTGCGTGAAGCGCACCAGCAATTCGGGCGTAGTATCACCCCAGAAGCCGCCGATGTCGATGCCGGTGATCGGGAAGCCCGCTAGGCCGAGATTCAGGTTCATGGTGATCGCCTGGCGCACGTGGGGCCACATGCTGGTATTGTCGCCATTCCAGACGGCGGCATAGCGTTGCGTGCCGGCCTGGGCGGCGCGGGTCAGCACGAAGGCGCGCTCGTCGGGTCGCGCGGCCTCCAGCGCCGCGCGTGTGGCGCGCACCATCTCATGGCCATACGCATTGTGAAACGCCGCATGGCTGATAGCACCATGTTCGGTAGATTGATGCACGCAGTCCAGCGGCAGTGTCGCGCCGAAAGGGACCGTCACCTCTGGTGGCGCGGACATGCCCGCCTGCGACGGCTCGTTCATGTCGTCCCAGATGCCCCCCACGCCCATCTCGATCAACCCCCGATGCTGGTCGGCCCACCAGGCGCGCACCTCGGCAGAGGCGAAGTCGGCCCAGACGCTCCGCCCCGGCCACACCCAGCCCTCGAAGACCGAACCATCAGGATTGGTGACGAAGTAACCGCGCGCCATACCCTCCTGATAGACGGCATAGTCTGGATCGATTTTCACACCTGGATCGATGATCGGCACGACGCGAAAGCCCTGGGCGCGCAGATCGGCGATCATGCCCGCTGGATCGGGAAAACGTTGCGGATCGAAGGTGAAGTCGCGGTAGCCAGCCATGTAATCGATGTCCAGATAGATCGCGTCGCAGGGGATGCGCTCTTGTCGGAAGCGGGCAGCAACGGCGCGCACCTCGGCGTCGGACATATAGCTCCAGCGCGACTGTTGGTTGCCCAGCGACCAGCGTGGTACCGGCGGCATGCGCCCGGTGAGGGTGGTATATTGGCGCAGCACATCGCCCAGCCTCGGCCCGGCGCAGACATACGCCACGAGGTCCGGTCCGCTGGTGGTGAAGCGCAGCACATCCGGCACAGCGTGGCCGATATCCAGCGTGCTATGATACGCCGCGTCATAGAAGACGCCGTGGGCCTGCCCGTCGCGCTGCATCACAAAAAATGAGGCCGATTGATACATCGCATCCGTCTGCTCCGGGCTGTGCGGTGGCAACGGATCGGTGGACCAGAGCGTGAGCGCCCGCCCGCGCTGATCCAGCGGCCCGGTGCGTTGCCCGCCGCCGCTGACACGCTCGCCTGCCGCCAGCGTCGTCGTCCACGTCGGTTGCCCGTCGTCGCTATACCCCAGCCCACCCGCCGGCGCATCGCTGCTGAGCGGGCTGCCATCGGCCCGTGTGATAGCCAGACCCAGCCGCTCTCCCCACGCCACGGTGATCACCAGGGCAGCGGTGCGCAGCACCAAGCTGGCCGCCATTTCTGTGACGGCGACGGCGGGCGTGGGTAAGTCAGCGACTGCCGGCACGATGGCCCAGGTCAGGTGCGGCGGCGCTGCCGTGGGCGTGAAGGCGACGCGCACGATGGCCGGCGTGATGCACGTCAGCGCGACCTCGCCCTGCTCGCAGGCGACACGCCACGTGGCCCCATCGCTCCCCGCCAGGTGTGCGTTCGTGAGCGGCTGTATGCTCATGAGTGTGTGATCCCTTCCCGAAGATGGTCCAGTACCCACAGTATATGGCAAACAGGTGATTGTGTGGTGCGTCACGACAAACAAGCGATCACCAACGCGGGGCGGTGGGCGCTGGATCATATTACAGAAGGGAGCGGAGCGCAAGGGCAATTTCGGCGTCCCTCTTGCCATTTTGCGCGATCTCTTGCACAATATGATCGGCAGTAGACACCGCAGGAGAAGGGCGATTGGGATGAGCGTGGCGTTTGGCCTGGCCCGCACGTGGGAGGCGGAGCAACCAGCAGCGACAGCGCAGTTGCAGACGGCATTAACCCAGGCCGGCTGGGGGATGGTGCGCGGCCCCGCCTGGGGCTTGCACGCGAACGCGCCGCTGGACTGGCGGGCGCTGACGCGCGGCGCGGATGTTGGCTGGAAGGGACCGTATCACTTCACGCTGCCCACCGCCAGCGGGGAGCAATTGGCGGCGGCCATCGAGCTGTTGTGTCCGCGCTCACGCGGCTTCCCGCTGATCGACATCGTGCCGCTGGCTCCCATGCCACCCGGCGAAAACTTCGTCATCGACACCCAGCTCGCCGGCACGCGCTGGCGCATCATCGCAGCTAAATGGTTGCTGCGCCAGTGGCAAGCCTTGCCGACCGATCTGCGGGCCGCCGCCGAACGCAGCTTTCAGCTTCAGCATCCCACCGAGCCAGGCGTGACACAGTTGTGGTTTTGCGCTGCTCTGGCCGAGATGGCGCATAAATCGCTGGAAACCCACCTGCCTCTGCGCATCCGCTTCGACGAACACGGCTGAGGCTGTTAGCGCATGCGCAGTTCCATCTTGGTCAGCGCCAACGGGATCATGTTGATATCCTCGAATGGTTTCCAGATAATATCAACATCCAATTGCTGCATGAGTTTCACCAAATCCATCGGTAGGGTGCGATGCGCCGCGGTCATCAGCGTGAAGACGTGCCGCTTGAGGGCAGTATCACTTGCAACGGCGCGCAACACCTCCACGCCGTCCACGCGCGGCATCATCACGTCCAGAAAGACCGGCAGAGGCTCGCGGCTGGCTCCGAGGATCCGTAACGCAGCATCGCCATCCGCCGCCGTCTCGACGTGATAGCCCTCATCCGCCAGCATGATGTGTAGCGTCTGCCGAATATCATGATCGTCATCAACGATAAGCACGCGCTTCGTTCGCGTTGGCATGGTCTCCCCCGCTTGCTGAACCGATTTCGCCTGCTTTTCGTGCGCTTTGCGTTTAAATATCATCGCCGCCACCTCGCTCTTCGCCGGTTTCCCACATGTTTCCTTACAATAATAGTACGATGATTGCACGGGTTTGCGCACGGTCTGCATAGTGTTCCCGCCCACATGCAAATAGTATGACTGATGACAATACAAAACGCAAGCTCAACTGAGGATGAGTAGCCCTTTTAGCAAAAGGGGCGGTTCGCACCCGCCAATCCGCTACGCTGTGCGGGTCATCCGCCCCCATCATTTGGAGGACAGACATGCTTGTCTGGCATACGGCGGACAGCCATGTCCGCCCCATCCGATGCAAATATCTGTCGTGATCTCCGTGTTCACTTCCGTGCATTCCGTGTTCCCGTCCTCGTCCCCGGCCCTTATTTCTTTTCTGGCACCTTTGGCAGTTGCACCGCAACGTGCAGTTCGTCCAGTTGCTCGGTTTCCACCGGCGAGGGCGCGTTCATCAGCAGATCCTGCGCGTTGGCATTCTTGGGGAAGGCCATCACCTCGCGGATATTGTCGGTATCAGCCAGCAACATCACCAGGCGGTCGAAGCCGACGGCCAGCCCGCCGTGGGGCGGCGCGCCCAACTCGAAGGCTTCCAGCATGTGGCCGAATTGCTCGGTGATCTGCGCGTCGTTCAGCCCCAGCAATTGGAAGACGCGCCGCTGCACCTCGGCCTGGTGGATGCGTACCGAGCCGCCGCCGATCTCGTAGCCGTTGCACACGATGTCGTATTGCCGCGCCTCCGCTTGCAGCGGGTCCGTCTCGAAGAGCGCCTCGTGGCCGGGCTTCACGCCGGAAAACGGATTGTGCGTCGCGTGGTAGCGTTCACGCCCGTTCTCTTCGATCACCTCGAACATCGGGAAGCCCACGACCCAGCACAGCGCCATCACGTTCGGATCGATCAGCCCAAGTTCCTCGCCCATGCGCACGCGCATGCGCCACAGCACGTCGTTCGCCACCTTGGCGCTATCGGCGACGAAAACGATCAGGTCGCCCGGCTGGCCGGCCATGTGCGTGACGATGCGCTGCACGTCCTCGGCGGTCATGAACTTGGTGATCGGTGACTTCACGCTGCCATCGGGATTGATCGCCAGCGTCAGCAAGCCTTTCGCGCCGAAAGTGCGCGCGAACTCGGTCAGCTCATCCAGTTCCTTGCGCGTGGCCCCGCCCCGGCCCAGAATGCGCAGCCCCTTCACGACGCCGCCGCTCTTCACGGCATCCTGAAAGACCTTGAACTCGCCCAGCAGTGCCAGGTCGCCCAAAGATTGCAGCGGCAGATCGAAGCGCAGGTCGGGCCGGTCGATGCCGTAGCGTTCCATCGCTTCTGCGAAGGTGATGTGCGGCAGCGGCAGTTGCTTGATCTTTTTCTGGGTGAAGCGTTGGATCAAGCCGACGATCAGGTCTTCGATCACCGTCATCACGTCGGCTTCCTCGACGAAACTCATCTCCAGATCCAACTGCGTGAACTCCGGCTGGCGGTCGCCACGCAAGTCTTCATCGCGGAAGCAGCGCGCGATTTGGAAGTAGCGGTCCAGGCCCGCGACCATCAGCAATTGCTTGAACTGCTGCGGTGCCTGGGGCAGCGCGTAAAACTCGCCCGGCCACACGCGGCTGGGGACAAGGTAATCGCGCGCCCCTTCGGGGCTGCTCTTGGTGAGGATCGGTGTTTCCACCTCGATGAAGCCGCGTTCGCTGAGGAAATTGCGCATGAAGAGCGCGACCTGATGGCGCAATTCCAGCCGCGCGCGCATCGCGGGCCGGCGGATGTCGAGATAGCGATACTTCAGCCGCAGCGCCTCGTCGGCGGTGATGGCATCCGTGATCGGGAACGGCGGCGTCTTGGCGGGGTTCAGGATGCCGATGCCGGTGGCGATCACTTCAACCGCGCCGGTGGCCATCGCGGCATTCTCCGTGCCGGCTAACCGGGCGGCAACCGTGCCGCGCACCTGCAAAACGTACTCCGCGCGGGCCTCGGCGGCGGTGTCGAGTACGGCGCTACCCTCCGGCGTGCGTTCGGGATCGATGACGACCTGTGTCACGCCATAGCGGTCGCGCAGGTCAATGAAGATCAGTTGGCCGTGGTCGCGCCGGCGGTTCACCCAGCCGGTCATGATCACCTCGCGGCCCGCATCGGCGAGGGTCAGTTCACCGCAGGTGACGGTGCGCAGCGCGGTCGCGCGCGGCCCGCGTGGGGCTGGGGTACTTGTGGTACTTTTGGCGGTGGATTTACGTGATTTGGGGGTAGCCACGGGATCTAGCGTTTCCTTTTCCAGAATATGATGTCAAGCATGATCTGGTTCTCATTGTAACACATCCCTTGAAGCGGGCGACACTTGACAGGACATCACGGTGTGTGGTACATACTGAGACGTAGTATCATTTCACTGAGGTGCCGGCAATCGCACTTCAGATCCAGCAACGGCGAACGAGGTAAGCGGATATGGGCGCGATTGTGTTGGCATTGGGAGCATTCGTCTCCACGTTTCTGGGCGGCCAATTCGCCCTGCGGTACCGCGACCGGCTGCACTTGATCATGGGGTTCACAGCGGGCGTGCTGGTGGGGCTGGTCGCCTTCGATCTGTTGCCGGAGATCTTTCGCCTGGTAAATGCGCAGCGCCTGGCCCCCGTTGCGCCGATGATCACGCTGATGATCGGCTTCCTGGCCTTCCATATCGCCGAAAAGAGTTTGCTCATCCACCATAACCACGAGGAAGAATACGCTGTGCATCAGCATCCCCAGGTGGGCTTGCTCTCGGCGCTGGCGCTATCCGGTCATAGCTTTCTGGATGGTGTAGGCATCGGCCTGGGCTTTCAGGTGAATGCGGGCGTGGGCATCGTCGTCGCCATCGCTGTCATCGCGCACGACTTCACGGATGGGCTGAACACCGTCACGCTGATGCTCGTCAACAAAAACTCGCGGGCGCGCGCACTGCGCTTGCTGCTGCTGGATGCCGGTGCGCCGGTGTTGGGCGCGCTCTCGACGTTCCTTTTCACCATCCCCCACGCCTGGCTGCCGCTGTATCTCGGTTTTTTTGCCGGCTTCCTACTCTATATCGGCGCGAGCGACATTTTGCCCGAAGCGCACAGCGAACACAGTTCCGCTGTCACCATCGCGCTGACGGTGGTGGGCGTCCTCTTCGCCTTCATCGTCACCCGTTTCGTCTGAACTTCTGAAGCTGGGTAGTGATGACAGAAAGTGTATGATCGCGTGAGAAAACAGGAAATTCAGGAAATATTCGCGGTAGGTGTCTCGCTTTGCAACGTTCGGTGTTCTCAAAAGACAGGATATTGAAATGATCTGGTCGCAACGGCTCATCTGTCGCTAACTAGCCCGAAATGTGCGGAGAAGCACGGTGAGGTAGCTCACGGCGGGAGTGCGACGAATTACGGCGGGGCTGTGACCCATCCGATGTGCAACGCGCGTCGTATATATAAGAGGTGAACAAAGGCAATAGGATGTGTGGGGGTATCCCCTAGTCGCGCCACAGGAAAATTCAGGTGAACACCTGATAGCATCCCAATCCTTCATATAGTATACTAATGGACGAACGGTGAACAAGTGCAGAACATGGTTCGTTTTGCCGATGATACAGATCAAGCGCCAACCGCGTGCGCGGCAGCCACGGTGGGTTCCGATTCCACAGTGAGGATCGGGAGAAGGAGAACCGGCATGGCACATCGTGAAGGACAGACCGCCCTCAAGCAGCGCCCCGACGACACAGCGACCCCCGTGCTTGACGCGAACACAGTCGTGGCCGATCCCATCCAAAACGAGGCGGATGGCGAGAGCGAAGCGGCGTATGTCGCGGTGGAAAACGTCGAAGTGTTGGACGACCTGACCAGCGCGGAGATCGACGCCCTGTATGGCAGCGGCGCGGGGACGTATGGTGGTGCAGAGGGCAGTGAAGATGCCTTTCAGAGCTACCTGCACGACATTCGCGGCCTGTCGTTGCTCTCGCACACGGAGGAGTTGATCCTGGCGAAGCGCGCCGCCGGTGGCGACCCACGCGCCCGCCGCCGCCTGGTGGAAGCGAACCTGCGTTTGGTGATCGCCATCGCGCGCCGCTATACAAATAGTGGAGTGCCGCTGATCGATCTCATCCAGGAAGGCAACCTGGGCCTGATGCGCGCGGCGGAAAAGTTCGACTGGCGCCGGGGCTGCCACTTCGGCACCTATGCCACCTGGTGGATTCGCCAGGCGATCTCGCGTGCCGCGGGCGAACAGTCGCGCCTGATCCACCTGCCCGAACATGTCGCCACCCGGTTGCGCAAGGTGCGCCGTGTCGCCGCGCAGATCAGCCAGGATAGCGGCCAAGATCCTCTGCCGGAGCAGATCGCCGCTGCCGCCAATATGCCCTTGGAAGAAGTGGATGACCTGCTGCACGTGACGGAACAGCCTGTCTCGCTGGACGCCCCCTCGGATGTCGATATGCGTCTGTCGCTGGCCGACACGCTGGAAGATCCCGGTACGATGGCTCCCGCCGATATCGCATCGCAGCACCTGCTGGGCGAAGATCTGCATCGCGCGCTCTCGAACCTGACCGACCGCGAACGCCAGGTGGTGCGCTTGCGCTATGGCATCGGCGATGGGCGTAGCCGCACCTTGCTGGAAGTCGGCAAGGAACTGGGCATCTCGCGCGAGCGCGTGCGCCAGCTTGAGATGGTCGCCTTGGCCAAGCTCCGCCACGCCGCGAAATCGCAAAAATTGCACGAGTGCGCGGGGTAGCCCCACCTCCCAGCCCCCTCCCCATCTGCGGGTGGAGAGGGGGAGAAAATGTATCCCATATCCGCTCTACGCGCGCTCCTTTTTCACCGTTCATGATAAAGGTCGCCCTGCCATGTTGAGGGCGATGGAATGCTATAATTATTGATTAAAGGGACTTTTGTGTAAAGGTTCGGTATGCTGACCATGCTACGTAAGATTCAACTGGCGGCGACGTTAGCCGCGACGATCTTCAGTGCAGGGGCGCTCTTCGATCTGAGCATGGTGCGCGCGGGTAAGCTGGATGCCGTGGCTATTTCCGGCGGCGCGTTCCCGCTGGCCGATCTGCCCTTCGCGCCGGACGTAACTGGCACGATCACCTTCCTGCTGGGCGGAATCTTAGTGATCGCGGCGGTCGTCGCGCAGATGAGCGTGTGGTCCAGCGGCCAAGCGAGCGACTGCGATGATCGGCTCCGGCTGGACGCCTGGCGGCGCTTGACCTGGGGCGCGAGCATCACCGAAACCGCCGGCTGCCTCCTTTTCATCTTCAGCGGTACGCTGCTTTTCTTACCTTCCGCCGTGGCGCTTTTGCTGGTAGGCGTGGCCGAACTCGCCACAATCTGGCAAGACATGGAGCATCGCACCGTCCATCCTGTGCTGCCCCGCGAACAGCGCTCGCACCTATGAGGCGACGATGTACCAAGTTTTGCCGCCGTCCTGGCTCGCCACCGCGTCCGGCGGCGCGTAAAAGCCGGCATAGACGTGTTGATCGTTGTCTGGCGCGACGATGAGCGCCGAGGGGAACGCCGTTTGCAGGATGCTCTGCTGGTTCCAGGTCGCGCCGCCGTCGCCACTGCGCCAGACCTCGTTGCCCGCCAGCCCATACAGCACGTTCGCGCGCTGGTGGCTGATGGTGAGCGACGTGAACGGCACGCTGGAAACCAACCCGCTCTGGCGCGTGAAGGACTGGCCCGCATCGACTGACAGATAGACACCATCGTCTGCCGCCAGGTACACATCCTGCGTGGCTGCCGGCGTGCCGCCGATGCTATGCACGCCATCACTGGCGGGTAGGCCGCTCAGCGGCTGCCAGGTGGAACCGCCGTCCTGGCTGCGATAACCCCCCAGATTGCTGCCCAGCATGAGCACCTGCGGATTCGTCGGTGATTGCCAGAAGGCACGGAGCGCCTCGTGATCCGAGACGGGTGCACGCAGCAGCTTCCACGTCTGCCCGTCGTCGTTCGTCACGAAGAGGCCGTTGCCGTCGCAGATGCTGAACCATTGATGCACCGTCGCGCCAGCGGCGACGAGGTAGCGTTGCGTGTTGGTCGTGGTGCCGGGTGGGTCCGTGGCATGCGTCCAGTGCTGGCCGTCGTGGGTGATGTAAACGCTGTTGCGACCAAAATTCGGGTCCACGCCCAGAAACGCCAAGGTCGCCGGCTGTAACGGGCTGACGGCGATGGACGTGATCATAAACGTATTGTATTGGCCGCGCTTTTCGGGCCAGGTCTTGCCGCCGTCCGTGCTGGTGAATAACCCATAGTGCGTCCCCAGATAGATCACGCCGGGATGCACCGGATCGATGGCCAGCGAGTGCAGGTGCTGGGTAGGGTTCGAGAGCGGGCGGCCCGCGACGGTGGGATCGATGCCGATGGGCTGGCTGGTATCGAAACTATGCAGAATCAGCACGACGATCAGCACCAGCGCCGCCGCTGCCGGCCCCCAGATGAACGGACGTGGCTTCAGATAGGCCAGCGTGTGGTCCAGCCAGTCTTGCTCCTCGACATATTCACCAATATTCTCATCGACTTCCACAGGCGCGGCCTGCTCGGTCACGCTATCAGCCTCGCGCGAAGGTTGGGTTGGCATGGCCATGATCCTCTCAGTGGTTTCCCGCCCCGATTGTACCATTCGTCGGTGAAGACCACGGTAAAGATTCGGGGAAGATTCGGCGTTGAACCGGTGTGCGCAAGTTCTTACTCAGTTCTTAGATCGTTCTCATCCCCACCATAATCGACAGCGTTATCCTTACGGAAGGATTCGGTAACAGACAGCGGAGTGAAAGGATCGATTGACGATGCAGAAAACGATCATGGGCAAGGTGTGGGCTGCGTTCGACGTGGTTTCCCCTTTGCGGTAACTATCGTGTGGAACACGCTTATCGGCAAAACGCCAGGAGTACTACGACGATGCCCCATGTATCCTCATCCTCGCGCATGACTCAGGCATCAACCAGCAGCGGGTGGGCAAGCTGGCCATTCCTTCTTTGCGTGGCCGGCCTCTTGCCGGGAATCCTCTTGCGGCTGAGCGGCGTGCATAGCGCGCCGTTGACCCAGGCGGCCCTCGCGGGGTTGGCGCTGGTCGCCGCCGCGTTCATGCTGGCGTGGGCGGCGGAGGCCGCGCAGACGGTTATCGCGGGTGGCCTGGCCATTGCGTTCCTGGCGCTCATCACGGTGCTGCCGGAATATGCGGTGGATGTCATCTTTGCCTGGAAAGCGGCGACACAGCCCGATCAGGCTCATTACGCGGTCGCCAACATGACCGGCGCGAATCGGCTCCTCATCGGTCTAGGGTGGAGCGGGATTGTGCTGCTGGCGGCCTTCATCGCGGCGCGGCGTGGTGCGCGCGACGCAACGCGCTCCGGCATCGGGTTGCCGGCCCATAGTATAGTGGAACTGGTGCTTTTGCTTGCCGCCACGGTCTATGCGCTGCTCATACCCTGGCGTGGCAGCATCACCCTTCTGGATACTGGCGTCCTTTTCGCCATCTTCGCGGGCTATCTCTGGTTCCTGGCGCGTGCCAGTGCGAAAGAAGACGCAGCGGATCTGATCGGTCCAGCGCGTTGGCTCGCCCTGCTGCCGGGCTGGCGGCGGAATGCAGCGTTGATCGGCATCTTCGCCCTGGCGGCGGGCGCGATCATTTTGGTCGCCGAACCATTCGCGGAGGGGTTGGTTGCTGTGGGCCACCAGCTCCGGCTGGACGACTTCATCCTGGTGCAGATCGTCGCGCCCATCGCCTCGGAGGCTCCCGAATTCATCATCGTGGCGCTTTTCGCTGTCAAAGGACGCGGTAGCACCGCCTTGCAAGCCTTGATCTCATCGAAGGTCAATCAGTGGACGTTGCTGGTCGGCAGCATTCCCCTGGTCTATTCGCTGGCGTTAGGGCAACCCCATGCCTTTCTTTTGGATGCACGCCAGAGCGAGGAGGTCATATTAACCGCGGCCCAGGGAGTTCTGGCGATCATCCTCGTGCTGGATCGCAAACTGGGGGTGCGTGAGAGCGTGCTGTTGCTGTTGCTCTATATCCTGCAATTCGCGTTTCCCACGCCTTCAGCGCGGCTGATCTTCGCCGGCATCTATGGCGGCCTGGCCCTGTTGGCGATTTGCGGGTTGCCCCAAATCCGGCAAGGGTTGCGCCATGCACCACGCCGCTTCGTGCAGCAAATCAAGTTCGCGGCACGGTCAGGGAGGGCTGAATGATGCTGAAACATATTCTGGTCGTCGATGACGATCCGCATATCACCGAACTATTGCGCCGCACCCTGGCGCATGCCGGTTATACCGTTACCCTGGCGGCAGACGGCCCTGCCGGCCTGCATGCCGTGGTTGATCGCCCGCCGGACCTTATCATCTTGGATGTGATGTTGCCGGGCCTCGATGGCTTCGCCGTCTGCCAACGGTTGCGTGAGGGCGGCACCACTGTGCCGATTCTCATGCTGACGGCGCGCGACGCCGTGCTAGACCGCGTGGCGGGGCTGCGCGGCGGCGCAGATGACTATCTGGTAAAGCCCTTCGCGCTCGATGAACTGCTGGCGCGGATCGAAGCCCTGTTGCGGCGAGGTCCAGCCGAAGTGCAGGAGATCTTGCGTTTCGGCGACGTGACGCTGAATACGGCCACACGCGAGGCGCAGCGCGGTGAGCATCCGCTGGCGCTTTCCTCGACGGAATACAGCCTGCTAGAGGTCTTCATGCGCCGCCCGCGCCAGGTGTTGACGCGCGAGATCCTGATGGAGCGCGTGTGGGGGTACGACTTCGGCGGTGCCTCGAACGTGTTGGATGTCTATATCGGCTATGTGCGCACCAAGCTGGAAGCCCACGGTGCGCCGCGCGTGCTTCAGACGGTGCGTGGGGTGGGGTATGTCCTCCGTGACTGAGCTTTGGCAGCGCCTGCGCCCGCGCTCCCTGCGCAGCCGCTTGATCGTGTGGAACAGCGGCGTGATCGTCATGCTGTTCGCCTTGCTAGGCATCGTAGTCTACTGGGGCCAGGCGCAGGCGTTGGGGGCTGCCAACACCGAGCAACTGGCACGCGAGACGGCGGTGGTGCAGACGGCACTCGCGCGCCAGCTCAGTACCACGCCGCCTTATTGGCCGGCCCAGGTGCAGATCCCCGAAATCGACGCCTATACGGTGCCGGGTGTGAGCGTTGTCATCCTGGATGCCCAGGGCAACGTGCGCTATGCCTCCGCCGAGGCCGAGCGCGCCCAACGGCTGCCCCTGACGGCTGCCGCGCGCCAGGCTGTTTTGCGCGGTACCGCGCAGACGCTCACCCTCATGGTGGATCGTCAACAGGCGTTGGTGGCGCTCGTCCCCGTCAAGGCCAGCACACAGGTGATCGGCTATGCCGTGATCGCGCGCTCGTTGGCCAATACCGCGGCTGCGCTGGCGTCGCTGCGCTGGTTGTTGCTGGGAACGAGCGTTTTGGCGCTGGGGCTGGCGATGGCGGGTGGTTGGCAGGTCACGCAACGCGCGCTGCTCCCGCTCACGCAGATCGCGCGCACGGCGGAAAACATCACACGCATGCTACGCGAGCAGCCGGGAAAAGCGGCGCATTCTTTGCAGGTGCGCGTGCCACAGGTGGATGACGCGGGCGAGCCGGGCGCGCTGGTCACGACGGTGAACCATATGTTGGCTGCGTTGGATGACTATGATCAGCGGCAGCGCCGATTCGTCGCCGATGCTTCGCACGAGTTGCGCACGCCGCTCACCACCATTCGTGGCAACCTGGAGTTCTTGCGCCGTGCAACGGATGGTGACCCCGTCGAACGCGATCACGCGCTGCAAGACGCCTCCGCTGAAGCCGAGCGCATGGCCGTCTTGATCAACGACCTCCTGGCGTTGGCGCGCGCGGAGACAGGTGGCGCGCTCCCGCGTACAGCGGTGGAACTCGACGCCGTGGTGATGTCGGTCTTCGGCTTCGCCCGTGAGCGCGCCCGCGCGCTGGGCCTGGCCCCGGATGTCATCCAGTTGACCGCGATCACGCCCAGCGTCATCATCGGGGATGCGACCCAGCTCCGCCAATTGGTGCTGATCCTGATGGATAACGCCCTGAAATACGCGCCCGGCCCGCTGACGCTAGCTTTGCGTCAACATAAGGACCAGGCCGTCCTGACGGTGCGCGATACTGGCCCCGGCATCGCTGCCGAGGATTTACCACATATCTTTGACCGTTTCTATCGCGCCGACCGCGCGCGCGACCGTGAGGGCAGCGGCCTGGGCTTGGCCATCGCCTATACCATCGCCACCCAGCATGGCGGCACCATCGCCGTCACCAGTCGTCAGGGCCACGGCACCACATTCCGCGTGCGGCTGCCAGTGGCTCCCGCCTCTTAGCCTTTTCTTAACTTGCCTTCATGTGCGCCTTAGCTTCTGCGTGTATGGTAGGGCGAAAGACATGCGCCATGCGCCGACAGCAAGGAGAACAGATCATGAGTCTCGCATCTTTCAAACTCAAACCGCTACCAGCTACCATCCAGGGGTGGCACTGGTGGCAGGGCAGCGGCAGCTACATAACCCTCGCCGTCCTCGCCTTCACCGAAGTGCTGACTCGCCTGCACTGGCACGTCGCCTCTCCCGCGACGCTGCAACTGGGTGCGGTTATCTATAGCGCGCTGAGCGGTGGTCGGCGCGGCGGGCTGGTGAGCGCCTTGTTGGTGGCCGCTTATAGCCTGGTGGTCGTCGCCGCACCTGGAGCTACGCCACACGATTCTGTGACCGGCATGTTGCTACTGGCGGTGATCGCGCCACTGGCTGCTTTCGCCGTTGGCACGTTGCGTGACGAACTAGCCCAAACGCTTCCCGCATTGCAGTCTTTACGCCGTAAGCATGTGCGGCTGCAATCGCAGGAACAAGCGTTGCGCACAGCCAAAGCGCAGATGGACGAACAGATGGGCTTCGTGAGCCATGAATTGCGCTCGCCGCTCACCTCTGTGCGTGCGGCGGTTCAGCTTAGCCGGTTGCGCCTGGCACGCTGGCACGATCACCCCCCGGCGGACTGGCCGGCGCAGGCGACGGCACTCAGCGATCTGCTGGGGACCGCTGACCACCATGTCGCTTTGCTCAATCGCTTGATTGAAGATCTGCTGGATGCGACGCGGGTGCAGTCGAACAAGTTGACACTGAACCCGGCCCCCGCCGACCTGGTGGCCACGGTGCAGGATGCCGTGGCCGCCCAACGGCTGGCCTGGCCGGAGCGCATCATCACCCTCGCCGCGCCCGCTGCTCTGCCCGCTACTGTGGACGCGACGCGCATCGGCCAGGTGGTAACAAACTACCTGACGAACGCGCTAAAATTCGCGCCAGCGGAAACATCGGTAGCTGTCACCGTCGCCATTGAAGATGGCCAGGCCAGGGTTGCCGTGCGCGATCATGGTCCCGGTCTGACGGTGGCGCAGCAGGCGCAGGTGTGGGAGCGCCTCTATCAAGTGCCGCAGGCCGTGCGTTCAGCCGGAACGGTACGAGGTCTGGGCCTGGGCCTGTATCTTTGCCAGGCAATCATCACCAGCCACGGCGGACAAGTGGGGGTGACGAGCCAGCCGGGACAAGGCGCGACTTTCTGGTTCACACTGCCCCTGGCACCATCCTCAATCAGCAAGGGGGCGCGGTGTGAGGCACCTGGCGTTTATGTTGTGCCGTGACAACATCGCCCAAGAAGACACCTGTATAAGCGGATGCTTGCCTACCGTGATGCTGATCGGCGCAGGCAAGGCCTTTGTTCTGGGTGGGATCAGGATGCATTGACGATGGTGGGTGGCGCGTGGTACGATACGAGCCAGCCTGAGCGCGCGGGGCAATCGCGGCGGCGCATGACGCCGCCGAGGAAAGTCCGAACTCCACAGAGCAGGGCGCTGGTTAACGGCCAGTGGGGGCGACCCCAAGGACAGTGCCACAGAAACATACCGCCGCGCGCGAGCGCGGTAAGGGTGAAATGGTGAGGTAAGAGCTTACCGGCAGCCGGGTGATCGGCTGGCCGCGGTAAACCCCGCCTGGAGCAAGGCCAGACAGGAACAGGGTGGCTCGCCCGTTACGTTCCGGGTTGGCTGCATGAGGCGGCAGGTAACTGTCGCCCAAGAGAGATGATTGCCGCCCGCCGCGCCGTGAGGACGGCGGGTACAAAATTCGGCTTATACGCGCGCTCAGGCTGTCCCCTTTGCACCGATTTCGGCTGCATTTCAACCACTTAGGCATAGGAAAATGGTTCCACGCGATTGCTTTCCGGCAGGTCAGCCCCTACAATAAGGGGCGCGGTGTGCGCGACACGCCGCCGGGGATGCGCCCCCCTACGCGCACGCAGTTCCGCCGCCGGAAAGGAACCCCAGGATGTCGTCTATCCGTCGCCGCCCCAAAACCCCCTGGCTCAGGCACCTTGCCGTGCTGGGCGCGGTCATCGTTATTATCGGTGCCGTCTTGCTGGGCGTCGCTAAATCCACGCCGGTGAGCGTCACGCCGACGGGCAACAGCACCTTCGCGGCCCTCAACGTCGCCGCAACCTACGCGGCGCACTGCCAGGCCGGCAAGCCCTTTCAGGTGCAGCAGGGCGATACATTGGCGAAGATCGCCGCGCGTTTGGGCGTTTCCGTGACGGACCTGGCGAAGACGAACGGCTTGACCACCAAAGATGCCCTCATCCCCGGCCAGGTGTTGTGTCCGCCCGTCCCCAACGCGGTCGCGCCTGTCATCGTCAACGTCGGCACGGGCAATCTGGAACTGTGCCAATCGACGGACTACTGGCTGCCGGTGATTTCACAATGGGCTGTGCCGCCGGGCTGTTACGGCCTGATCTATAGCCCCAACCAGGCTAATTATCCCTATCGGCCATCGTGGGGCTGGTGCAACTGGTGGCCGGAAGAGATGCATCCCAATCTGCCGGGCGACAGCGCATTGCAACTGCCACGCCATCGCACGCCCGTCGTCGGTGCCGTCGTCTGGTTGGACCCTAATGAGCAGGGTGCGAGTTCCGACGGCCACTGGGCGCAGTTGGTGGCGATCAACCCCGACGGCTATTGGCTGCTGATCAGCGAGATGAATGACAACTGGCGCGGTGCTGGCTGGGGCCGCGTCAACTATCGCTATATCCATGTCAGTTCCGGCGTCTGGTTCCTCTACTAGCCACACGGTGCGCTGCCCCTGTGCTCTGCCTGATTGGCAACACATGGGCAGTGGCTTTATTCCCGGCATGCCGCTGGCGAGAAATTATATTAATCTCCCTCCTTCTCAATGGCGATGTGGTCGCCGACGGTGGTGGCCGTGGCGGCGAGCGTGCCGGCGGGCAATTCGATGATGCACTCCGTGGCGGGATCGAGCGGGCCGACGCGCCAGGGAGCCAGCGCGGGGATGGCGCGCACAACCCTCCCGGCCCCATCCAGATAGAGCGCGTCGATGGCGAAGCGCATGCCGAACATGTGGATGCCGGAGCAGCCCTGCATGATGAGCGCCTGCCCGGCGGGGAAGTCGCGGCGACCGAGCAAGCCGATGAAGCGGGCGAGGGGATTATCCGCCTGACGCGCTACCGTGGCGAGCGTGTGGGCGCGGGTGGTATTGATGATGTGCATGGGGTGAGCGAGCGTCCTTTCTCCGATCTCCCCGCCCTGCCTCGCATGCCGCATGCCAGCCCATCTTGCCGCATCTCCATACCACGTAGACCAGGACAACCATGGGGTTCGCCCCAAGGCGCGGTTACACCTGCCCGCGTCTCCTAGCCATCATGCATGGGACATTTGGTGGATGGAACAGGGCCGTTGTTGCATGGCTTTCGTCATCCCTGTATACTGGCAATGCCATGTCAGCGCTACGCTGGCTTCGCTTGTTTGGTTCAGGTGCGCCGCCCCACGGAGGGATCAGCGTGTGGCTGGCTGAACCGGCACGGCGCGGCTGATCGAGCGGGCGCGAGCGATGAAGGGAGGAAGATGGCTGGACCAGAGCGCGGTGCGCCGTGGCGGCCATCAGGCACAGGCAATGCAGAAAAACGACAAACGTGGCGCGCGGCAGATTATTTCCGAACCACCCTCAACACGCGCGTTACCCCTGCTTCATGCCAATGAGGCGGTACGTCATTGGTTGGATCATTATTGGACCAAGTTGAAGCTGCCCGCGCAGGAACGTCTGCGCGTGGCCATCACGCAAGATCGCGCGGAGTTCGCCCGCTGGACGGGACGCCGGCTGAATCCGCTGGCCTTGGGCTGCTATTGTTACTTGCCCGGCGCGCAGGATGATGCGCAGGCACAGGTGACGCTGGCTCATACGGCGGGCGACAGCACCACGACCTTGGCCGAGCACCCGGTCATCGCGCAATTATCGCTTTTCAACCAAGAGCCGGCCCCATCTGCCAGGCCGCTCCCCATCACCGTGCCTCGCCATCGTCACCTCATCTTCATCGAACCAGACCTGTTGCCGTTGGGAACGGAAGTCACCGTCGCGCACGAACTGATTCATCTGGCGGACCGTGTGCGCGGGCGTCCGCGCCGCCACCACTGCCACGGCTACGACGCCATTGCCGCCGACGAAGCCGCCATCACCGGGCGCGATCCCGAATTGTTGCGCCAACTGTTGCGCGACGAAACCGAACGACGCGAAGCCGCGCTGCGCGAGGCACGCCCTTTTAAATATCTCTATGTCTGCCCACAGTGCGGCAAGGAATATCCGCGCGTGCGGCGCTATCCGCGCCCTGTGTCGTGTGGTGCCTGCGACCGCGCCTATAACCCGAAGTACCTGCTGGTGCTGAAGGAAGCGCATGACGCCGAACCAGCAACGCTGGTGTGAACCTACGGACTCATCTCATCAGGCGGGCAGTGATGTCCGCCGCTTTTTTTGTCCCTCCGCTGCGCGCAAATGACGATCCTCCTGAGCAATTTGGCACAGAATGTGGCATACTGCTTATGCCTGTCGCCCTGTTGCAGCCCTAAAAGGAGGCCGTTCTATGACCAGTGCGCCCCAACCGCCGACCACTCCGCTCGACGCCCCCGCGCAGGATTACGCCGAGGCGCTGGCCCAGTTCGCCGCGCTACAAGCGCGCGATGGCGAGGACGTGAACCCGCTGTGCCGCTCGCAACTGCTCACCCACGGCCAGCGCGCCGCCCGCGCCATCGTGCTGATCCACGGTATGACGAATTGCCCGCAGCAGTTCGTGCAATTCGCGCCACTGCTCTTCGAGCGCGGCTACAACGTCCTCATCCCGCGCATGCCGCACAACGGGCTGCTGGACCGCAACACCACGGCGCTGCGCCAGACGACAGCGGAGGGGCTGGCTCACTTTGGCACGCAGGTGAGCAACATCGCAAATGGCCTGGGCGAGCGCGTCGTCGTCATGGGGATCTCCGCCGGCGGCAACGTGGCGGGGTGGGTGGCACAGTTCGTGCCTACCGTGGATACGGCCATCCTGATCGCGCCGTCATTCGGCATCGTGCCGCCCCTGCGCGTCGGCAACGCCACGGCGAATCGGCTGGCGGGCGGCCTCTTGCGCCTGCTGCCCAACATCATGACGCAACGCATCCGACCTTTCACGGAGGGACCGCCACAGGGCTATTTTGGCTTCGCCTCGAAGGGGTTGGCGGCGATGCTCTTGTTGGGCGACGAGGTGCAGCGCGCCGCGCGTACCACGAAGCCGGCGGCGCGGCAGATCTTGCTGATCATCAATGCCGCCGATCCCGCGGTCAATAATCCGCTGACCCAGACGGTTGCCAGGCACTGGGAAAACCACGGCGGGCAGGTCACGACCTATACCTTCAGCGCCGACCGCAAGCTCATCCACGACATCATCGATCCGCAGCAACCGCAGCAACAAGTCGCCGAGGTCTACCCGATTCTCCTCGATCTGATCGACAAGCTCGGATAGCTCAATTCGCAGGTGAAAGACTGCGGCGGCGATGGTGCGCTGAGCGCATGCGATGTTCGTGCGCCGGAGAAAGCCTTGAATACTTTGCCACCCTGGTTCCATCCGTTCCAGCGACCGTTTCCCAGCGCGAACATGGTTGCCATCGACGGCGCACGCCCGCTGCTGATCGATACCGGTTATGGCAGCGACGCGGCGGCGACCGAAGGCTTGCTGCGTTCGGTCGGCATGCCACCAGAACGGCTGGCGCTCGTCGCCAATACACACTATCATTGCGACCACGTGGGCGGCAACGCCGAACTGCAAGAACGCTATGGGCTGCCCATCGCGGCGCACGCCGGCGACGCGGCGCTGGTCAACCGGCGCGATCACGAGGTCGGGGCCGCCGTCTGGCTGGATCAGCCCATCGAGCCGTATACTGTCGCTCGCGCCCTGCACGACGGCGATGTGATCACCACCGGCACGACGACGGTGCGCGTCATCGCCACGCCCGGCCACACGCTGGGGCATCTCGCGTTCTATCTGCCGGATGAGCAAATTTTGATCTGTGGCGACGCGGTGCATGGGGATGATGTCGCCTGGCTGAATCCCTTCCGCGAGGGCGTGGGAGCCATTGACCGCGTGCTGGCCTCGCTGGACCGCCTGGCGGCGTTACCGGTGCGCTGGGCGATCTCCGGCCACGGCGCCCCCTTCACCGACGTAGCGGGTGCCATCGCCCGCGCCCAAGCGCGCTACCACGCCTGGCTGGCCCAGCCGGCCAAGCTCGCCTGGCACGCCTGCAAACGCATCTTCACCTATGCCCTGATGATCCACGGCGGCATGCACACCCAGGCTATCGCGCCTTATTTGCTACGCTGTGGCTGGTACCAGGATTATTGCCGCACGTATTTTCATAGCGATCCCAGCGCCTTCGTGCCGCCGCTGCTCGCCGAACTCCTGCGCGCCCGCGCCGCCCGCTGGGAGGCCGACACACTGGTGGCCGTCACGCCCTACACCGTGCCAGCGCCCGGCTGGTGCCAGCGGCCCAGCACGCCCGCCGCCTGGCCACCCGCGCACTCTTGACAAAACTCATGGCGTTAGTATATAAACTAATAGAATTAGTTTTTGTCGCGCCTGATTGGCGCGAAGAGAGAAGCGACCATGCGCATCAACCAGGTTAGCGACCATACTACCCAACTCACGCGTTCTGCCGTCCTCTTTCCCGTGAATTGCTATCTGGTACGGGAAGACGATGGCTACACGCTCATCGACACTGGCATGCCGGGCGGCGCGGCGGCCTACATCGCTGCCGCTACGCGGCTGGGTGCTGGTATTACGCGCATCGCGCTCACCCATGGCCACTTAGACCACATCGGTTCGCTGGCGGCCCTGCACACTGCGCTGCCAGATGTGCCGATCCTCATCGCCGCGCGCGAGGCACGTATCCTTGATGGCGACCACACTTTGGCAACTGGCGAGGCACAGGGGCCGATCCGCGGCAGCTATCCCCAGGGGGCGACGCGCCCGACGCAGACGCTTCAGCCGGGCGAACGGGTGGGATCGTTGGAGGTCATCGCCGCGCCTGGCCATACCCCCGGTCATATCGCGTTCTTTGATCCGCGTGACGGCATGTTGATCGCCGGGGATGCCTTCAGCACCTATACCGGCAGCGCCGTGGCGGGCATAGCGCGCCCGCTCTTCCCGTTCCTCAAGATGGGAACATGGGATCTGCCGACCGCGCTCGCCACGGCGCACCATTTGCGCGAGCGCCAGCCAGCCTATCTAGCGGTGGGGCATGGCCGCGTGCTGGCCGCGCCGCTGGCCGAGATGGATCGCGCCATCGCCGAGGCGGAACGCAAGTGCGGGACGGCAACGCCACGTGCCGCGTAAGGCGCGCGTGGACCGCGCGCAGGTGGTGGCTGTCGCCGCCGCATTGGCGGATCGTGCCGGCTTCGCCGCCGTCACCTTGCCTGCCATCGCGGCGGCTCTGGCGATTCGCGTCCCTTCGCTCTATAATCATGTGGCTGGACTGGATGATATTCGGCGTGGTGTCGTCTTGCTGGCATTGGATCGCTTCACGGAGGTGCTACAAGCTGCCGTCGTGGATCACAGTGGCGATGCCGCTGTGCGCGCACTGGCCCAGGCATACCGTGCCTTCGCGCAGGCCCATCCCGGCTGGTATACCATCTTTCAGGCGGCGGGGACGGATCCCGATGTTGCCGTCAATGCGGCGGGTGACGCACCCGTCGCGGTCGTTGTCACCGTGCTGGCAGCGTATCGCTTGCGTGACGCTAGCATACTCCATATGGTGCGCGTGCTGCGTAGCGGTTTGCATGGTTTCGTCGCGCTAGAACTCAGCGGCGGCTTCGGGCTGGCGCTGGACCTCGACACCAGCTATCACCACCTGATCGATCTGCTCATCGCCGGGCTGCACGCTGCTACGTGTCAATGATAAAAAGGATGCTGGTGGCGAACAGGAGCGATCGCCCCACGATCCTTGTGTCGGCGCGCTACGGCGCGCCCTTGCTAACGAAAGGATGACCTATGCCGCCAGCTCTACCCCTGCCCGCCGACCTGCGCGCCCTGTGCGGCGACGCCGCGTGGACGGCGGATGACATGGGCTGTTCCGGCGCGGAGGTCTGGCGTATCACGCGCACTGATGGCACGGTGTATTATCTGAAGCATGTGGCCGATACGGAGCATGTGGGTGGCGCAGGATGGGCGGAACTGGCGCACGAGCATGCCTTGCTCGCCTGGTTGCAGGGCAAACTGCCTGTGCCACAGATCGCCTTCTGGCGCGCTGCCGAGCAACAAGCCGATCTCGTGACGACAGCCCTGCCCGGCGTGATGACCTGTGATCCCACGCTCAACGCGCATGTCCCGCTCGTCATCCAACGGCTGGCGGAGGGTCTGCGGCTGATCCATGCTCTCCCCGTTTCCGCCTGCCCCTTTGACCAACGGCTGGATCGCAAGCTGGCAGATGCCCGCGCCCGCATCGACGCCGGCTTGATCGACACGGCGGATTTCGATCCCGCGCGCCAGGGTGATGATCCCGCAACCCTTTACCAGCGATTGCTGGCTGAGCGCCCGGCATCAGAAGATCTCGTCTGCACCCACGGCGATTATTGCCTGCCCAATATCTTCCTCGATCCTGCTGATCACCACCTGACCGGCTTCATCGATTGGGGGCGTGGCGGCGTTGCCGACCGCTATCAGGATCTCGCCATCGCTGCCCGCAGCATCGCGCACAACTGGGGCGCGCAGTGGGTGCCAGCTTTCTTCGCGCACTACGGCACCGTCCCCGACGCCACGAAGATCGCCTATTATCAACTGCTCGACGAACTTTGCTGAGCGCGGCGCTAGAGCGTGTGTGGGACTTTCCTGGAACCATACTCAGCCGGGTGCCGGGGTCAGTAAAGGCTCACGCGGTGCCGAAAAGGGAATGTGTTAGGACCGCTGGTGAAGGCATCCTTCCGCCTGATCGTCCCTTGCCCCTTGATCTTCGTTGCGCTGGCACATACAATAGAGAGGTGAGCGGACCGCTTTGCCAGTGGGTCAGCTCGTCATGTCTCAATGGAAAGAGAGAGCATTCTCATGACCTCCGTGCAACCTGCGAAACCCATCACCAGTTCGCTCATTGCGCTGCTCTGGTTGGCGTGTTTCGTATTCATCGATACCAGTTCCAGAGGTTTTTTACAGACCTTTTTCAACGATACCGAAGTCGAAGCCAATGCCTGGAAGTGGACGGCCATCATCCTGGTCGGCATCGCCTGGCTGTTGGTGCAGATCTTCATGGACGCCCCCGGCGCGGCGTCGCGCCTTTCGCTCGCGCTTTCCGGCACGATCATGTGGCTCGGCCTCTTGCTTTTCTACCGCTTCGACAATCCGGCTTATGGCGGCGCGGTAGCCTTTTTCGCCCTCATCGGCGGCCTGATGGTGGTCATCATCTGGATTCGCTATCTTGCTGACGAGTTTTGAGCCGGCCTGCCCAGTTCACCGGCAGCAAAATGCATATGGCGCAGTACCACGGGGCATCCTGGCGATGTCCCGTTGCTGTTGGTTGCCGCTCCTGTTTGCGCGCATAGCTCCCTTCGCTCTTGTTCTGCCACCTCCCTGTATCGTTGTCAATGGCTCTTGATCGCGCGTCGTATATTTATCAATAGATAAACGATTATGGGCAGCAATGGAGGCGCACCATGCCACCACCCCCCAGCCGGTCGGATGCAGAAGAGACGCGCCGGGCCATTATTCGTGCGGCGCACGATCTGTTCATGGCGGCGGGGTATCGCGCGGTGACGACGCGTATGGTGGCGGAGGCGAGCGGCGTCAAACAGCCCTTGATCTACTATCACTTCGCCGATAAAGAGGCGCTGTACATCGCGGTGCAGCGCGAGCGGGCCACGGAGACCGGCGCGGCGCTGGAACGCATTGCGGCGCGGCACGGTGCCAGCATCCCCGACCGATTGCGTGCGGTCGTCCACTATCTGCGCGCCTCACACCAGATGAACATGGGCATGTATTTACACGATATGCACCATGAGATCAGCCCAGCGGGGCGCGCGGAGCTGAGTGACCTCTTTCGCACGCACATCCTGGGGCCGATCATGGCGATCTTCACGGCAGGCGTGCAGAGCGGCTTTTTGCGTGCGCCGGAGGCCGGCGGCGTGCCGCCGCGTCTGGCGGCGTTCCTGTTGCTGAGCGCGGTGATGCACCTGCCGGACGCCTCGGCGATGGCGCGCGAGGCTGATAGTCGCATTGATCTCGCCACCGACCTCGCGGCAGCCGTGGTGCAGGCGCTGCTGTTCGGCATGGCAGCCCAACCACCAGATATCCTGGCTGAGTGAGTGTCGTACTCAGAATGCGTACAGCCTACGCCAGTTTTTGGCGTGGCATTTATTTATCGTTTGATAAAGGAGCGTTCCTAGTTATGGCAAGCATGGCAGAGGGCGCGGCGACGCCGCCGGTCGGCGCAACCGCAACCGATCCAAACTATAAATGGCGCGTGCTGGCGTCGGTCGTCGCCGGCCTCTTCATGGTCATTCTGGACTCCACGGTCGTCAACGTGGCGCTGAAGTCGCTGCAACAGCACTACAACGTCGGCACCAACGAGTCGCAGTGGGTCATCAGCCTGTATACGCTGGCGCTGGGCATCGCCACGCCGCTGTCGGGCTATCTAGGCGACCGCTTCGGCATGAAGCGTATCTATCTGACGGGGCTGGCGCTGTTCGCCGCCGGTTCGGCGCTGTGTGGCGTCGCCTCGCTGCTCGATCCGGCCACGACCACCTTCCATGCCGGGCCGCTGCTGATCTCGCCGCTGACGTACCTCATCGCGGCGCGTGGCCTTCAGGGCATCGGCGGGGGCATCGCGCTGCCGCTGGGGACGGCGCTGCTGTTCAAGGCGTTCCCGCCGCGCGAGATCGGCGCGGCCTTCGGCATCTTCGGCATCGTGCTGGTCTTCGCGCCCGCCGCTGGTCCGCTGGTGGGTGGCGCGCTGGTGGATCACAACCTGCTGGCGTGGATCTTCTTCCTGAATATCCCCATTGGGGCCATCGGCCTGACCATCGGCACGAACTTCCTGCGCGAGACGGACCATTCGCAGCGCGTTCCCGCCGATATTCCGGGCATCATCTTCGCTGGCCTCGGCTTCGGCGCGATCCTATATGCCGCTTCCATCGCGGGCGAACAGGGGGTGGGCTGGACCGATCCCAAGGTGCTTGGGTGCCTGGGCGGCGGCGTGCTGGCACTGGCGATCCTCGCCATCGTGGAGCTGCGTTCCCGTAGTCCGCTGTTGGACCTCAAGCTCTATCGCATCGGCAGCTTCGCCATCGCCAACATCGCGGGTCTGGTCGGCACCATCGCGCTCTTTGGCGCGGAATTCCTTTTGCCGCTGTATCTGCAAATCTTGCGCGGCGAGACGGCCTTTCAGGCGGGCCTGACGTTGCTGCCGCTGGCCATCGCCTCCGCCTTCGCCACGGTGATCGCCGGGCGGCTTTCGGATCGCGTGGGGCCGCGCCTGCCCATCGTGATCGGCTTCCTGCTGATCGCCTTCAACACTTATCAGCTTGCGCAGATCACGCTCACGACCGATCTGAAGTTCATCGGCTTCCTGCTGGTGCTACGTGGCATCGCCGTGGGCCTGATCATCCAGAATAGCCAGGTGGCGGCGCTGATGGACGTGCCGCCGGCGCGGCTGAACCGCGCGACACCGCTAGTGCAGGCGACGCGGCAGACGATGCAATCCATCGGCGTCGCCGTGCTGGCGACGATCCTAACCAGCGCCATCACGCTGACGATCCCCAGCAACCTCCCCGCGAACGGCGACATCTCGCACCTGCCGCCGGCGTTGCAGCAGCAGATTTTGCAGCAGATACACGAGTTTCAGAACCAGTATCTCACCGGCCTGGGACATGCCTATCTGGCGACCTTTGGCATCGCGGTCGTGGCGACGATCCTCGCCTGTTTCCTGCCGGGCTGGCCGGGCAAGTGGGCCTCGGCCAAACGCCAGCAGCGCGCCGAGCGCGTGGAGCCAGTCGCGGATGCCAGCACCGCCGGGGGCGCGGTGGGCGCGTGAGGTTGACCCGCCGGGCGATCATAGCGGCGTGATCGCCTGGCAACTGGCACGGCTTTTTGCGCCATGATCGTGCGTTCTCGTGCCACCTCTGGTACAATGTCTGCAAAGCGGTGGGCCAGAGCGAGAGGGCGGTGCGATGCAAGAGACGATTGAACCAGTGCGCGCGGCGACGGCCCCGTTGCCGCCAGAACCAAGCCGACGGCGCTGGTGCGGTGGAGGACGGCGGCTATGGCAGGTGGCGCTGGGCGGCGTGCTGTTGCTGGCCCTGCTGGCGGAACTGGCCTGGTGGGGGCTGAGCGCGACGGCGACGAACTATCCGGGCTGGCACTTCAATCAGGGGCAAAACGCGACCTGGCTGGCGCATACCTGGGCCGGCGACGCGCATACCAGCAGCGATTACGACGCGCTCGCCGCCCTGCTGGCCCGTGAGCAGATCACCTACGTCTATGCCCACGTGGGGCCGCTGAATGGCGATGGCACCATCCCGCCGGCGCGCTATCCGTATGCTGGCACGTTCGCCCAGGCGCTGCACGCGCGGCTGCCGGGGCTGCGTATTCTGGCGTGGATCGGCCAGATCTACGCGCCGGGCGCACCGCCGGGGAGCGATGCCATCGACCTCGCCCGCTCCCAGACGCGCGCCAACATCGCTGCGACCGCCGCGATCTTCACTGGCAAGCTGGGCTTCGACGGCGTGCATTACGACATCGAGCCGATCCCCAACAACGATGCGCATTTCCTGGATCTGCTGGACGCGACGCGCACCAGCATTGGGCCGGGCAAGATCCTCTCGCTTTCCACGCCAAACTGGGTGCCGGTGGCGCGCGTGACGGACGTGCTGCAATCCCTGCGCGACCAGCCGAACGTGTGGTGGACGACGTATTATTACCAGGCGGTGAGCCGGCACGTCGATCAGATCGTGGCGATGATGTATAACACGGGCATGCCCACGCCGCCGCTGTATGAGACGATTGTGCAGCAAGAAACGGCGCATATCCTGCGCTCCGTCGCGCTGGCCGCGCCACACACGCAGGTGATCATCGGCATTCCAACATATACCGATGCGCCGTCGCGCGCCTTCCATGCCACGGCGGAAAACATGCGCACGGGGCTGCACGGCGTCATCGCCGGGCTGAACGAGGACGATGGGCTGAGCGCCTTCGCCGGCCTGGCGATCTATCCTGAATGGCTCACGACCAACGACGATTGGGCGCTGTATCGCCGCGAGTGGCTGGGGCAATGAGGCGCAGCAACGAACGCGGCACGGCTCGTGCGGCACCGTTGCCGCCGATCACCGTGCCACGCGAAAGGAACCCAGAAAGGTGTCTTAACGCCCCAGACCGAAGGCGCCGTACTTACCGGCGGCCAGCAGGCGATTGACCATCGTCAGCGCCTGGGTTTCTTGCGCACTGGTGATGGTGGTATTCTTCACCAACGTCGCCAGATCGCTCTGCACGGCGGCGGTGATGGTCGCGTTCAGCGTCGCCTGGCTGACGCCCTTGGTCTGCGCCAGCGCGACGATAGTGGTATCGGCGAGCGCGGTGTGCAGGGCGGCGGCATCCGTATAGCCGAGCTTATGCGCGACGGCAGTCTGCACGTCATGGCGCACCTGGCCGAGCGCCGCGCCAAACTTGCCGAAGCGCCCGCCGTGATGGTGGCCCAGGAACATGCCGATGTGGCTGCACACGTTCGCGCCGTTCGCCGCGACCTTGTTTTCGATGGCCGTGGCCCGCGCCTGCGTGAGCTTGCCATCTTTAACGGCCTGGTTGATGGCGGCATCGATGGCCGCCACATTGTCGCTTTCCAGCGTGCTGACGGTGACGCTGAGCTTGCTGGCCAGCGTCTGCTCATACAGTGTGCAATAGCTGTTGGCCGCAGGCGAGGTCGCGCCATTGGTCAGCGTGGTGTTCGTGGCATCGCCACCATGGGCCGCCAGGGCAGGTAGCGCCGTCACGGCCAGCGCGCCCAGCACCGCGCCGAGGACGAGCAAGCCCGTCGCGCCCAACACGACGCGCGTGCGCGTCGCTGCGAAAAAGGATTTGATCGCGTTCATGCTGCTTTCACCTAGTGTTTTTTTACAAGTGGGGAAGGGGACAGCGCACCAAAAGGTATGTTGCTCCCGCTCCTTTATATGATATGCCCCAGCGCACCGTTCCGTTTCAAATGTTTGTAAAGAACTTGCAAAGCCGCACGGCCCCATCTCCTGGGCGACCACAAGCAGAGAATCAGGACGACCACAAAAGAACGCCCCGCCTTTGGTGGTAATGATTACCCCAGGTAGGCGAGGCTGAATTGTGATCTCACGGACTATGGCTCCGTTGGCGGAGTGGTGGTGCGCGTCGGGCGCGGCAAGCTGGTAGAACTGGCAGTGCCGCCGGTTTTCTGGTTCGGGGGTGGCGGGGGCAGTGCGGTATTGGCAGTACCGCTGCCGACACTGGGAACCACAGGCGTCGCCTGGGAAACATTGGTGTACCAGGAATCGACGATGCGCTTGGCCGTGTCGCGTCCGCCCAGGCCGAAGGCCAGCCCAAAGCTGAGCGCCAGCGCCAGCATCACCGCGCCGAAAAGCGTCGTGACGATGGGGACGCCCACACCGATCTGTTCCAGCGCGATGATCAGCACGAATGCCACGATGGCATATTGCACCAGGCTACCCAGCAACCGCGCGCCAGAAATGCCCATACCGGACAACCCATCGGTGAGCGCATTGCCTGCCACGCGCGCCAGCGCCGCCCCCAGGATGACGATCACCAGTGCCACCACCAGCGACGGCAGCCACAGCACGATGGCATCCAGGATGGTGCTGATCGCCGGCACTTGCAGCGCGTTGAAGGCTGCCACCAGGAAGATCAGGCGGATGAACCACTTCGCCAGGCCCGCCAGTAACACATTCCCGTTCGCTGGCAGCCCGAAGCGTTCCGAGAGCGCATCGATCCCTGCATGTTGTGTCAGCCGGTCGAAGTGGACGGCGCGCAATATACGCAGCACCAATCCAGCGACGATAGCTGAAACGATCCAGCCAATAATGATCAGCACAATCGCGCCGATCAGCGCCGGCACGAAGCTGAGCAACACATCCAACGCATGCCCGATAGCAGTGAGCAGGCGTCCCCCCCAGTCGAACGCAGCCAGAACCTGCATCACGAAACCCCTTTCTGTTGTGCAGGAGAGCATTCGCTCCTCTCCTTGGGCGCTCTCATCAAGCACAACAAGTGCCAAGTAGCCAGGGGGGCGCTTGTAGGGTGAGCAACATCGTGAGCGCGGCTGTTCCCGTCCACCGCCCAAGAGTGCGATCCACACCGTTTGCTGTCACTCTATCGGCAACTCTGGTCGGCTGCCCCACTCGTTCCACGAGCCATCGTAGTTCGCGCCGTCGCGCCCCAGCAGCGCCAACGCGAACAGCACGCTGGTGGCCGCCACGCCACCGTTGCAATACGCGATGACGGAACCATCAGGGGAGACACCGGCGTGCTGCATGGAAGCGCGCAATTGGGCATCGCTCAGGAACGTGCCGGTGGCAGGATCGATCAGTGCCTCGCGCGGCAGGCTCCGCGCGCCGGGGATATGGCCCGTGCGCCCGTCACCGCGCCGCTTCTGCCCCGTGTATTGCGCCTCGTCACGCGCGTCGATCAGGGTGAGGTCCGGCTGACCGAGCCGCGCCAGCACCTCGTCCGCCGTCGCACGCAGCGCCGGCTGCGGGCGTGGGGTGAAGTTTGCCGGCGGGTAGGTTGGCACATCCGGCGTCACCGGACGCCCCTCACGCTGCCACTTGCCCCAACCGCCATCCAACACCGCCGCGCGCGGATGGCCGTAGTAGCGTAGCGCCCACCACAGCCGCGTGGCGAATTGCAGCGCCGGGTGCGCGTCATAGGCGATCACATACGTATCATCACCGATCCCCGCCCGCGCCATCGTCGCCGCGAAGACCGCCGGCGGCGCGATCTGCACCGGCACCGGATCGCTGGGATCGATGATATCCTGCGTCCAATCCAGGTAGACCGCGCCAGGGAGGTGGCCCGCCGCGTAATCCGCCGCCGCCCCCGTATAGGTCGCCTCCTCGTGGTCCGGTGCCAGCAGCGTCGCGCGCACATAGCCGCGCATATCGACAATGCGGATGCCTGGGTCATCCAAATGGTGCGCCAACCAATCGGTCGAAACCAATAACTCGTCGCGGGTTGTCATCGTTGCCTCCCATTTCTCGCCCAGCCGGTCCCAGCATCGGTGCCGGCCCAGAACACAACACGCCTGGCCGTGTGCCACTGCTCATTCCCATGATATCACTCCGATGGCGGCCTGTATCCCTATTTGCCGTGCTGCTACCCGTCCTAGCCGGTTGCAGCGCCCGCCCAAGCGCGGTACAGTTAAGGATGAAACCCTGGTGTGGCACCCTGTCCGCGTGCCGCCAATCTTATCCGCAATGAGGCCGACCATGCTTGATACCACCATCATCCCGACCACCGCGCCGGATCTGAGCGGTGTGCGCCAATATTTCCCATCGTTCGAGCAGCAGATCAATGGTCGCCCCATCGTTTTCTTCGATAATCCCGGTGGCACGCAGGTGCCACAGCAGGTGATCGAAGCGATGGGCGAATATATGCTGTATGCCAACGCCAACACGCACGGCGCGTTCGTCACCAGCCAGCGCACGGATCTGATCATTGACGAGGCGCGGGCAGCGATGGCGGATCTGCTGAATTGCGACGCGGGCGAGATCGTTTTCGGCCCGAATATGACCACGCTCGCCTTCGCCGTCAGTCGCGCCATCGCGCGCGATCTGCATGCCGGCGATGAGATCGTCGTCACCACGCTGGACCACGATGCCAACATCGCGCCCTGGCGGGCCATCGCGGCGGATAACGAACTGGTGGTGCGTCAGGTGGATATCGATCCGGCCACCTGCACGCTGCGCATGGACGAACTGCGCGCGGCCATCACCGACCGCACGAAAATTGTCGCCGTGGGCTATGCCTCGAACGCCGTCGGGACGATCAACGACGTGGCGACCATCGTCAAGTGGGCGCACGAGGCCGGCGCGCTGGCGTGGATCGACGCGGTGCAATATGCGCCCCACGGCCCCATCGACGTGGCGGCGCTGGATTGCGACTTCTTGACATGCAGCGCCTATAAATTTTTTGGGCCGCATTTGGGCATCCTCTATGGTAAGCGCGAACGCCTGGCGGCGCTACGGCCCTATAAGGTGCGCCCGGCCAGCGACGCCGTGCCGGACCGCTTCGAGACCGGCACCCTGCCCCACGAACTCCTCGCCGGCCTGTTGGGCGCGGTCGATTACCTTTCGCTCATCGGCAACGTCTATGCCAACGCCGGCCCGGAGGTGGCCAGCGGCTACAGCGGGCGGCGGCGCGTGCTGAAGATCGCAATGGGCGCGATCCTCGCGTATGAGCGCACGCTGTCGCAATATCTGCTGACGGCGCTGTCGATGGTCCCGCGCAGCACGCTTTACGGACTAAAGTCGCCGACGCAGGTGGACCGCCGCGTGCCAACCGTGGCGTTGACCATCGCTGGCACCACGCCGCGCGCCCTGGCCGAGGCGCTGGCGAACGCCGGCATCTGCGCCTGGGACGGCAATTATTACGCGCTGGAGCTGATGGAACGGTTGGGGCTGGAGCCGGATGGCGCGTTGCGCCTGGGCCTGGCGCATTACAACACGACCGAGGAGATCGACCGCTGCGTGCAAGTGCTGAACGAGGTCGCGCGTGCTTGATTTCCTCACCACGCTGCACCTGCTGACCTTCTGGCAGCTTGTCCTCACCGGCGGCGTCGCCACCGGCTGGGGCATCCGCGCGTGGCGGCAAACCGGCTTCACCGACGGCTTCCGCAGCATCCTCTACCTGACGGAAGGCAGCGGCGTGGCACAGGGGCTGGTGGGCGGCATCCTTTTCTTGGCTGGCTGCCGTCCAGCGGACATCCTGCATCTGGTCTACGGCCTGATCGTCATCGCCGCCATCCCCGTCGCCGTGGGCTATGCCAGCGAGAAGCTGAACAAGCGCGACATGGCGATCTTCGCCTTCGCCGCCTTCGCTATCGTCGCCGCCGCCCTGCGCGGGGCCATGACCGGCGTCGGCGGCTATTGCCCTCGCTGAAAGACGACCGAACACGAAGGCCACGAATGCTGTACGAAAAGCCCGCAATGGTCAGGGCAATCCGATAGACAGGAGAGACAGGGATGAGACCATAAAGGCATCACAGGAAAGAGGGGGCAACAGACGTGTTCCTGGTTGATGCTTTAAGCTGGTGTATGCCATTGCCCGGACCAACCTCCTTGAATCTTGCCCGCTTGTTGCAATCTTCCATCTCAGCAATTGTTCGGCAGCCAACATGCGCGACAGGATGTATGCTGAGGAGGCGGATGCGATCCGGGGCAGTGATCTTTCTCCCGCTCATACGTTATACCTAATTAGGGCAACCTAATAGCAGCGTTTTTCCTAGTCATTAGGACGAATGCTGGTATTCGTGTATAATCTAAAGCATGCGGGCTAAAGCATGCGGGCCAAAGGATTCGCGCTAAAGCATGCGGGTGAGCGGAGCGAGGAAGATTTGCTCGATGCGATGCCAGCGCGGGCGCACGCCATATTTCGAGGCGCAGAGGAGTTGGAACATGACACAGGTGTTTGAACGGGCCACCGATGTCGCGGAGCGCGGTGTGCTGAGCGCGGAGGAGCGCAAGCATATCATCGCGCTGGTCGAACGGGTGCGCGCGTGTGAGGTGGCGAATGGCGCGGTCGATCCGGCGAAAACGGAGGAGGCCAGCGCGGCCTTGCGCGAAGTCGTCGATCGCTTACAGCCCTTCGTGGATTCCTATCCCTCCCTAGGTCGCTGCCTCGCAGACATGCAGGACTGGCTGGCCGCTGGGTTGGCAACGGCTCCTGCCATGCGCCATTTGGTTGAACAGGGACTGGAATTGGCCCCTGAAGGCGTGGATGACATCATGCTCACCGTCACCACGACCCTGAATTACTCCGAGGATCTTAGCCTCGAATTCGTCCAATTTCGCCGCTTCGAAGGGCCACCCGCCGCCGCCTTGCGCGCGATCTATGTCTGTAAGTACCTGATCATCGCCCACCTGATCGACGCTTCCGCAGGTTTCGGTATGGAAAGCAACTGCATCGTCTGCTTCACCGAATGCCTGGCGGGCGGCGGGGATGCGCGCGATGTGCTCGATCTTTTCTTCACCTCGAAAAACGCGCTGCGTGGCAAGGTGCTGTTGCAGCCGTTGATGGAGGCGATCTTCGCGCCCAACATCTTCGCCGAACTGCGCGCCGCCACGCTGGATGAGCTGCGCCTGATCGTGCCGTGCAAGACCGTCACCCACGAATGGAGCCATCGTCAGGGCGTCATCCCGCTGACCGAGTACCGCGAGTTGTTCAACAATCCCATCGGCGCGGGTTTGGAAGAAGCGCGCGTGGAACTCAACGGCGCACGCCTCCTGTATATGCACGCCGAACAGGGCGGGCCACACGCGGCGATCTATCATATGGCGGCGCAGTTCATCATCGCGGATCGCCTGCTGCGCTATCCTTATGCCGCGCACCCCAGCACAAATGCGGATGCCGTCAGCGGCCAGTATTTCCTGGGCCAGTTCATCGACAAGGGGCTGCTCACCTGCAATGCCGGCGGCGTGATGATGGCGGAGCGCGCGGACATGATCACGGGGCTGACGCGCATCATGGCCGAGATCCAGCAGACGCAGTATCAGGCGCTGATGTCCAGTTCGGCGGAAGCGCACCGCGCCGTGCGTGAGCATGTCGCCCGCTATTCCCGCGCCCTGACTGCCGAGAACACGATGGATAAGTCGCTGTTCTACAAGTGGATGGAGTATAAGCTGCGCGGCAGCATCCCGATGACGATGGACTGGAAAGCGGCCATCGCCGAGTACGGCGAATAGCGCGCTCACGCCCCGGCGGCGCGGTCGGGCCAGGGCAGCGCATCCAGCGCCAGCGCCACGACGATGCCCAGCACCAGGCCGTTGCTGGCCAGCACGCGCACCAGGGCGGGCAGCGTGGCGAACGCCGTTGCCGGCGTCATCATGATCGCCAGGCCCAGCAGCGTCGGCAGTGCCACGCGATAGGTCGCGGTCGCCGTCAGTTCCAGTCCGCGCAGCGCGTTCACGCCGGACCCGAAAAGCTGTAAATACGCGATGAACAAGACGGCATCGCCCACGCTCAGCGGCAGCGCGGCGAAAAGCTGTTCCAGCGGCGGCACGATGCCCAGCAGCAGGAAGATCGCTGCGCCCAGGATGAACGGGCGGCGATCCGTGATGCGCGTGGCGCGCAGGAAACCGAGCGACGAAACGTAGGGCGCGTAGGGAACCAGCCCGAACAGGCCCGCGACGATGCCGTTCAGCCCCGTCAGCGCCAGCGAGCGGCGATACGTTGCCGGCGCGGCGGGCTGTGCCAGCAATGTTTGCGCGCCATCCAACGCCACGTAGCTATTCGACAGGCTGATCAGTCCCGCCAGGACGACGGTGATGATGATGCCCGGATCGAAGGCCGGCGCGCCCCAGGCGAAGAGATCAAAGATGTGCCGCCCGGCGGCGACGGGCGCGGGAACGCTGTGCGGCAGCAGCAGCGCGAAGACGGCCCAGCCCGCGACGATGCCAGCCAGCAGCGCAAAGTTGCGCGCCCACGCCGGCCCCCACACGTTCAGCCCCAGCGTCAGCGCCATCACCCCCAGCGCGATGCCCGCGACGCCCGGTTGCAGCGGCCCCACGCCGATGCCCAGCGCGCCCTTCAGGAACGATTGGCAGAGCTGCGCCGCCAGCAAGAAGTAAAACGTGGCCGTGACGACCGGCGTGGAAAGCCGCCGCAGCGGCCAGCCTAGCCCCGTGAGCGCCAGCAAGACGATCAGCGCGCTGACGCCGAGGATGCCCACGGCGATGCTGCCGCCGATCACGGCGAACGATGTGCCGCTCGCCCCCACCGTCGCCGCCACACCCAGGATCGTCCCCCACCACAGACCGGCATGGCCTTCCATCAGTGGAAAGCGGTGGCCGACCGTCGCCTGGGCGATGCACGCGATGCCGGTATAGATGAAGGCCCGCGCCAGCGTGCCGGTGATCGCCGCCGGCCCCAGGTGCAGCGCCTGGCCCACCGAAAGCGGGATCACAACCGTGTTGGCGAACATGAAGAACAGCCATTGCACACTGGCTAATGTCAACGCGACCGGTGCCAGGCGCTCCGGTGTTTGTGTCGTATCCATCGTCACATATCCTTGATTCTTGGGAGGATTTTATACCATTTTCGGATAATCAATATGGGTAACGGAGGACAGACATTCCTGTCTGTCCGGCCTCGATGGCCACAGTTTTTACCCGAAATTGGTATTAGAACACGAAAGCCAGGGGAAACCGAATACGAAAGCCACGAAAGCCACGAAACGCACGAACAACTTTCGATAATGCCTTGCTTACCTGCGTTGCCGTCGCGGTGCTTTCATGATCTTTTTATGCCCATCATGGTTATTTTCGTGACCTTTTGTGACCTTCGTGGTGGTTTTCGTGGCTTTCGTGTTCGATCCAGCCTCTACTCGCGTTTATCTCGCAGCAGCATGCAGGTGCTGGTGGCGTGGGCATAGAGCTTGCCGGCGGCGTCGGTGACGCGCGCCTCCGCCACGGCGACCTGCCCACCCAGGTGCAGCACCATGCCCGTTGCGCCGACCGTTCCCGTCGCCACCGTCAGCGGGCGCACGTAGTTCGCCTTCAGTTCCAGGGTGGTGCAGCCGACGTTCGCCGGCAAAAGCGTCTGGATGGCGCAGGCCATCGCGGCGTCCAGCAGCGTCGCCGTCACACCGCCCTGCACCACGCCCAGCGGATTATACTGGAACTCTGCCGGCGTCAGCGTGAAAACGACGCGCCCGTCGCCCACCTCCACCAGCGCGATGCCCAGCGTCGCGGCGAACGGGGGCTGTGGCACGCGCCCATCGCGGATCGCTTCCAGCGCCGCCTTGCCACTGGCGAACGCGCCGTTGTTGGCGCTGGCGGCGGGATCATGCCAGGTATAGGTGCGCGTGCGGGTGGGGTTATCATCAAGCGTCATGCGCCGGCTCCTTGTAAGTGGAAGTCTCTCTCATGCTGCATTATAGCTGAGGTGAGGATAGCTTGACCATTCTAGCTGCCGGTGCTGGTGTAATGCCGCACGCCGACGCGCCAGATGGCCAGCGCCGCGCCCATGAAGGCCAGCGCGATGCCCGGCCCGGCGAAGACCAGCCAGGCCGGCAGCCCGAAAGGATAGGGGCGATCCAGGATGTAGCAGGCGGACAGGAAGACGCCGAACCCCAGCGGCACGACGAAAAGAAAGACCCGTTGCAGATTGCCGCCGTAGATCGTCAGCGGATAATTCATCATCTCGCGCCCGCCGTCGAAGGGGATGTTGACCAGTTCGGTCGTCTCGATGGTCCAGAAACACAGCGTCGCGCCCAGCAGCAAGACGCCGAGGAAGATCAGCGTGTTGGTGAGGACGGCCAGCGGGATCACCAGCAGCTTGAGCGGCGTCCAGTGTAGCCCCGGCAGCAGGCGTTGCGCCAGGATGAAGAGCGCGATGCCCAGCGCGACGCGCCCCACCTTGCGCAGCCGGAAGTCATTGCCCAGGATCTGCGCGAAGGTGCCGACAGGCCGCAGCAGCACGCGGTCGAACTCCCCGCGCCGGATGATCTCGTCGAAGCCGTCGATCCCCGCGCCGATGGTATCAGCGCAGCCGGAACCGGTCGCTGTGAGCGCCGCCAGCAGCGTCACCTCGCCCAGGTGCCAGCCCAGCAGCGTCGGGAAGCGATTGAAATAGAGTAAAAGTGCCGTGAATTCCAGCGCCACCACGACGAAAAACGTCCCGATGTCGAGCAACAGATTCGCCCGAAACTGCGCCTGCGCCCGCACCTGCATCCCGATCAGCCGCCGGTACAGCCGCGCGTCGCGCCAAAACGCCGCCAGCATGCGCAAACTCCTCTCTGGTGGTGCAACGTCCAATCGTGGCGTAAAATGGGGCGGGCGGGGGGACGGCGGGGACGGCGGGCGATTGTTGATGGGATGGGGACGGCGGGCGTGGGGACGGCGGGCGGTTGATGATGCGG
>DAIDGU010000058.1 GCA_027459785.1 Ktedonobacteria bacterium
AGGCGCTTAGGCGCGGTTTCAACCGCCCGCCGTCCCCCGTCCTCGCCCGCCGTCCCCGTCCCCCGGCGCGCTGCCCATCGCCCCTCACTCCGCCCCGCTGAGCGCCCGCAGCATCACGTTCAGTTTCAGGCGCGACTCGGCATACTCGCTGGCGGGATCGGAATCGCTGACGATGCCACAGCCGGCGAAGAGCGTCGCGTGGTTGCCGGCCACGAGCGCGGAGCGCAGCGCCACCGCGAACTCACCATTGCCAGCGGCGTCCAGCCAGCCCAGCGGCGCGGCGTACCAGCCGCGATCCATCTCCTCGCCGGCGCGGATGACGGCCAGCGCGGCCTCGCGCGGTGCGCCACCGACGGCGGGCGTCGGATGCAGCTCGCCGATCACGTCCAGGATGCTGCGATTCGGCAACAGGTCGCCGCTGAGTGGCGTTTGCAGGTGTTGCACGTTCGATAACTTCAGCAGGTGCGGCTGATCGGAGATCTGCACCTGACGACAATGCAGCGTCAGCGCGGCAGTGATCGTCTCGGCGACGATGGCATGCTCACCACGGTTTTTCACGCTCGCCAGCAGCGCCGCACCGATCTGGTCATCTTCTGCTGGCGTCATGCCGCGTGGCGCGGAACCGGCCAGTGCCATCGTCTGTACGCGCCCCTGTTCCACGCGCGCCAGTTGTTCGGGCGTCGCGCCGATGAAGGTCACCGTGCCGCGCCGCACGGCGAAGATATACGCCGCCGGATATGTTGCGCGCAAACGATCGAGCACCACGGGCAGCGGGAAGGGCTGCGCGGCCTGCGCGGCCACGGCACGGGCCAGTACCACCTTCTGAAACGCCCCCGCGCGGATCATCCGCGCCGTCTGGCCGACCAGGCCCATCCACTCGTCCGCCGGGCGCAGGTCTTGCACCGCCAGTGGTTGCGGCGCGGCATCCAGCGTGGCTTCTGCTGGTGTGGCCAAGGGAATCGGCGCATCCGCCAGGGCATCGGGGTCATCATCGGGGCCGACAAGGTGGTTGAGCGTCAGGGTCGCCCGGTCCGCAGTTGCGGCATAGAGCCAGCGTGCCACGTTCAGCCGGCTGGCCGGATAGCCGTGCCACAGCGGTGTGTGGGGGTGATGGGAATCGAAGGCGAAGCCGCCGCAGAGGATGGGGCCATGCGCGCCGGTAGCCGGCAACTCCGGCGCGGCGACGATGACGGCATGGCGTAGCAGCGTGCGCCACTGGGCGGAGGTCGCGGCGAAGCGTGCGTCACCGTTCGCCTGGATAGCGGCGGCGCTGCCGGCCCCGACCAGCGCGAATTGGCGGGCGGGCTGTTCCCAGAAGAAGCCGTCCACCTCGGCTTGCCAGCCAGTGTATACGGCCACGGGATCGCGCGGGGCGACCGGCAGGGTGACGCTCACCAGCACAGGCAAACCCAGTTCCAGCGCGCGTTGTTGGCCGGCATGCAAGGCCGCGCGCCATAGTTGTTGCTGCGGTGCCGCCAGCCAGGAACCCATCCCGCGTGCGCCCGTCGGCTTGATGATCAGTGTGCTCATATGACGTTGACTCCGCCCGCCGCGCATGGCCGGCGTCCATTTGATGTGGCGAAACGTACCAGCGCACTCCGCCACACCATATCGTAGTGGCGGCGCGGCCTCGGCTGCAACCAGAAATTTTCTCCGGTATTTGCCCTAGGGCGACCAGTGATGCGCGCTTTACCGAATTTTTTCCCGAAAAGAACGCTGACAAGTAACAACATGACGGTGATGGGAGTTTACGTACTCGTATATAGCCAGGTATAATCCCTTATTTCATTAGACATAATATTTCCGAAGAATCGGTTGGATCAGCGGATGACGCCAACGATTTTTGATTACGTCAAATAGGCACGAGCTAGTGCAAACACAAGGATTATACACAAGCAAATGGTGATTATGTCGAACATACCTAGCGCTTCTTACCCATAAGCACTCGTATCGCCAATTTTGAAACACTGTATGCTTGAGCTTGACTTGCCGCGCCAAGCCAGGTAAGACTAATGTAGCCACGGGGGCTATCAACGATACAACGGCTTTCACAGGAAAGTCGTTCACCAGTTCAACAAGCTCGTCCTTAAGGAGGATGGTAAGGTGCTGACGTCATTTCAGAGTAAGGCGGGACGGTTTGTTTTGGTAGCTGCGTTCGCGCTCGTCGCGGGGTTTGCTGCCGTTGGCACGACGGCGACCGCCGCTTCGGCCAGCCCGGTGTCGCATGCGGCAGTTGCGAAAGTGACGCCGAAATGGAACACCGGTTGTAGCAGCAACTGTTGTCAGAGCAGTTGTTGCCACCAGAGCTGCTGCCACCAAAGCTGCAACAGCTGCAATTCTTGCCACCAGAGCTGCAATTCTTGCCACCAGAGCTGCAATTCTTGCCACCAGAGCTGCAATAGCTGCGGCGACTATGGCTACGGTGGTGGCTACGGCTACGGCTACGGCGGTTATGGCTACGGCGGCTATGGTTATGGTAACAGCTGCGGCTGCGACCAGGGCTACGGCTACGGCGGCGGCTACGGCTACGGCGGCGGCTATGGCTACGGCGGCGGCTATGGCTACGGCGGTGGCTATGGCTACGGCGGTGGCTATGGCTACGGCGGTGGCTATGGCTACGGTTTCCCCGGTTTTGGCTATGGCTATGGTAACAGCTGCGGCTGCGACCAGGGCTACGGCTTCGGTGGTGGTTATGGCTATGGTGGTGGCTTCGGTGGTTACTACCCCAATGCCCATCATGCGATCACGACCAAGAAGCACTAACTGAACCAAGCGGCTCCCTTTCCGCAAGCGAGCCACGGGGTTCACCGGACTGGCACCCTCCCTTGACAGGTGCCAGTCCACGGCAATCATACGCCTCCCGCTGGCACCTTAAGTGCAGGTGCGTCAAGTGCCTGCCCTTCATGGAACATCCCTGGCTCATCCTCTCGATGGGTCAGGGATGTTTGGTTGTAATTCCCGGCGTCATCAAGCATCCGTTACTTGGTTTGCCAGAAACGCGGTGATGGCGGCGTCGAAGGCAGTAGGATTATCCAGGTTGCTGATATGACCGGCAGCCGGTATGACGACAAGCTGCGAGCCAGTGATGCCAGCGTGTAGCTCCTCGGCCAACGCCAGCGGCGTTACGTGGTCATGTTCGCCCACCAGCATCAGCGTCGGCTGGGTGATCTGCGCCAGGTCGGTGCGGTAGTCGGGCGTCCAGACGGCCAGGGTGGACCAATAATAGGTGCGCTTGTCGATGCCGCCCATCTGGTGGATGACTGCCGCTTTGCTCGCTTCCGTCGCCGTCGGGGCGAGCAGGCCGCCGACACGCGCCGCCGCGAACTCGCGCATGCTCATCTGCTGGATCGCCGTGTGCGATCGTTCCACCAGCATCGCCGCCTGGGGATGCCAGGCGAAGGTGTCCGCGAGGATCAGCGTGCGAATGCGTGCCGGCTGCTGACGGCGCATCTCCAGCGCCAGCACACCCCCCATCGAGAGGCCCGCCAGGTGTAACTGCGCCACCCCCAGGGCATCCAGCGCGGCCCACAGCGCGGCGGCGATAGCGGGCCGGTCGAGATCCTGCGCCGGCAGGTCCGATTCGCCATAGCCCGGATAGTCCAGCGCAATCGTGCGCCATGCTGGGCTGAAATGCGCGATCTGCGCCGCCCATACGTTTTTATCCGACCCGACCCCATGCAAAAAGACGAGCGCCTCACCCGTCCCTTGCGCCAGGTAACCGATCTGCCCCTGCGCCGTCTGAATCCGCGCCATAACCTTCACCTCACTCGCGTTATGTTTGCCGCTACTGTGAGGGCATTCTACCATGTTCGCCTTCATCCGCACCTTGCTTGCCGCACAATTGGCCTATCCTTTGCGATATTGGGTGAACGAGAGAAATCCAAACGAAGAGGCAAGCTGATGCGCCACCACACCAAACCCCGCATACTCGCGGTCGATAATGATCCCATGATTCTGTTCGTGTTGCGGTTGCAGTTGGAATCACAAGGCTATACAGTACACACAGAAACAAGCGGCAGCGCGGCGCTCGCATTCCTGCAAACGACCGCCCAGTCCCATGTGGTGTTGCTGGATGTCGTCATGCCCGACATAGATGGCATCGCCCTGTTGGAAACCATCGCCCGCGAGCCCTCCTTGACGACGCGCCACCGTTTCGCGCTGATGACGGGAGCATATCCACGCCTGCGCGCCCAAGCAGATCGCCTGTTGGCCCGCCTGGAAGCGCCGGTCATCCTCAAGCCCTATGACTTAGATGTGCTGTTCGACACGGTAGCATTGCTGGCCGACCAGCTCGCCCCCGTCCCCGCACCCCGTCGCGCGCCGGGTGTCACCAATCACCCGGCGACGGCCTAGCAGCATGAGCGATCTCACACGCGGGCGATGGCGCACTTCATGGCGCGGCGTTGACGGGTAGTGTATCATACAATCCAAAATCATCACTGGTTGAAACGAGGATTCAGATGAGCACGATGTACGATACGCCGCCGCCACCACCTAACTTTTTCGTAGATGTCTATGCCGGCGCGGTACACGGCGATTTTGCGCCGCGCCTGGGCTTCGCTGGCGCGCTCACGCAGATCATCATGGGCTTCGTCCCGGTGATCGGCACCGTCTGCGCCGGGCGCGATTTCATTGCCGACCGTCGCAAGGGCGACCGGCTCGGCGCGTTCCTGAACTTGCTCGCGCTGATCCCGTTCCTGGGCGGCTTCCCCAAAACCGCCGCTGTCATCCATAGCGTGCGCCATATGGGCAAGGTCTGGCACGCGATGAAGCGCAACGACCACCAGAACGCCGCCACCTCGGCACCCCTGCCCCCGCCCACGTACCCCACCCGCTGACCCGGAGGACAGACATTCCTGTCTGTCATACTTGTGGCGGGTAAACCCTGATGCTACCGTGGGGCGGGTATTTCTGTCCGTCCTGCCCTTACCCAGGCAGCAGATTCCACGATTTCAGGGAGCGTTCCAGGTTGAGCGAGAGGATCGCTTGCAGGATGCCTTCCACGTCGGCGCGCGTGCGGGCGTCCAGGCGCATCACGGGCAGCGCCTCCCAGGTGGTCGTCTGCACCAGGCGCAAGACTTTGAGCGTCAACAACGGCAGGTGGCGCTGGCTATGGCGCGAGCAATTGGGGCAGATCGCGCCGCCCAGTTCGGCATTGAAGCCGTTCTCTTCCACCGGCTGCAAGGAATTTTCGCAGGCCACGCACTGGTGAAAGGCGGGGCGGTAGCCCAGCAGATCCAGCAGCACGAGATCGAAAAAGCGCATGGTACCCCAGCCGCGCGCCGTGGGACCGGCCTGATTGGCCACGGTGGGATCGGCCAGCCAGGCGGTGGCATCGGCGTCCAGCCGGCGCAGCGTATCCAGCGCCAGCGCATAGAGCGCGGCGTGCGGCTCACGGTCTTGCAGCGCGCGGTCCAGCGCCTCCGCGACGGTATAGGCCGCCGTCGCATGCCACAAGCTCTCGCGCAGATGATCGAAGCGTTCCAGCACGACGGCCTGCGTCACCACGTCCAGTTCGCGGCCCGTCGCCAGCACGAATTGCGTCCGTGTCACCAGATCCGCCGCGCTCGCCAGCTTGCTCGTCACCTTGCGTGATCCCTTGGCGATGGCGCGTAGCTTGCCGTGCTGCGGCGTCACGACGGTTAGGATGCGATCCGCCTCGCCGAAATTGAGGTGGCGCACGACCAGGGCTTCAGTTTTATAGATGTGGGGCGTAGGCATCGATCACGACCATTTCCGTCAACAAGACTCAGCATCCGCATCGCGCTCGACGCCACGCAGCGGGTTGGTGGCGTGGTGGTGGGCGTCGGCGCGCGCCAGTGTAACGCCCGCGCTCGTCCCGATGCGGTCGGCCCCCGCCGCGATGAGCGCCTGGGCCTGGCTCAGCGTGCGGATGCCGCCGCTCGCTGTGATCCGCACGCGCTCCGGCAGGATGCCGCGCAGCAGGCGCACGTCCTCCGGCGTCGCGCCCGCGCCGAGGATGCCCGTGGCCGTGCGCACACCGTCCGCCCCCGTTTCCGCCGCCGCTCGCGCCGCCATCAGCTTCTCTTCGCGCGTCAGCACGCCTGTTTCTAAGATCACTGTCACCACAACCTCCGGCCAGCGGCGGGCGACTTCCAGCACGGCGGCGATATCGTCGCGGTAGCGCCCGAAGGCGCGTCCCCGCAGCAGACCAATCGCGCCGACCACCGCGAGCGTCCGCGCGCCGTCTTCCAGTGCGCCGATCGTTTCCGCGATCTTCACCGCCGTCGTCGTCGCGCCCAGCGGAAAGCCGACCACCGTGCCGATCCGCACCGCCGTCCCCCGCAACGCCTGCACCGCCAGCGACACATACAACGGATTCACGCAGACGGCGGCGAAATGCCACTCGCGCGCTTCCGCGCACAGCTGGCGCACATCGCTTTCCGTCGCGGTAGCGGCCAGCAAGGTGTGTTCGATGACGGCGGCGATCATACGTCACAGACCTATTCTGCATAGATTGGTGGGGAACGGCAGCATCATGGCGTATTGTACCATGCCTCACAACGCCCATTAACCGCATCAGTCGGTGCCAGCCGGCGAATAATGATGGTTTACAACATAGGGCAGACTTGCCCCACCTGCCGCCGGGGATCATCCCAACCGCCGTGCCGTCCCCGCCATCCCCGTCGTTCCCCGCCGTCGCCCGCTCGCCGGGGGTTCAACCCCCCGGCTCGGAACAAGAACCCCTCCGGGCTAGGATCTGGCAGATCTGAGCAGGTCGTCAAGCGGCATCAACCGCCCGCCCGTGCCATGCTGTCGCTTACAGCAGCCCTTGCTGCTGGAGCCACTGCTTGGCTACTACGTCTGCCGGCTGCTTGTCGATCTGCACGCTCTTGATCAGCGGATTGATCGCGTCCGTCGTCAACTTCGTCGCCAGCGGATTCAGGATCGTGGCGATGTCGGGATGGGCGCTCAGCACGGAGTCGCGCACGATGGGCGCGGGATTGTACACCGGGAACGCATTCTTGTCGTCTTTCAGCAGGACGAAGTTCTGCGTGACGATGTTGGAATCTGTGGTATAGCAGACGTTGACATCCGCCTGGCCCTGTGCCACCGCGTTGAAGCCCAGTTCCACATCGATCTGCACCGTCTTCTTGAAGTGCAGATTATAGGTGCTTTCCATCGCCGGCACCACATCCGGCGAGGAGATGGCATCTTGCGGCGCGGCCAGCGTCAGTTGGCTGGCGACGGCGGTGACATCCGAGATGTTGTGCAGGTTGTACTTCTGGGCCACACTTTGCGAGGTGCAGAGGCCGTAGTCGTCGTTGAGACCATAGGCCGGGTCCAGCCACGTGATGTGGTACTTCGACTCGTAGCCCGTTTTCACGGCATTATAGGCCGCTTGGGGATCAGACAATTCTTTGAGGCCCAGGTTATTGAGGCCGGTGCCGGTGAATTCCGGCAAAATGTCGATCTGCCCGCTGGTGATGGCCGGCGTGGCCGTGGTGTTGTCAAGGCCGGTCTTCTCCGTGACGGTATAGCCGTGCTTGTGTAAGAGCAAGATGTACATCGCGGCTTCCAACTGGCTGTCGGCGTCTTTTTTGCTGCCGACCACCAGCGATTTGCTGCCGGCATTGCTGGAACCGCAGGCGCTCAAGAGCAGCAGCGCGGCGACCACGAGGGTCATGGGAATAGCGAACATGCGTGAAACGCGCATGAGATGTCTCCTTTGGTGAACTGAGCCAAACGGCAACAGATGTGCCGTGGCGTATCAATAACGACGAGTGCAGGGCGAATCTTACGCGGCCATCACCCCCTTTCCATTCTGCGCCGATGCCGCGCCCACCGGCGCGCGTTGCGCCGACTGGCGTAGGGCGACGGGGGTGAGCGCACGTTGCAGCGCGGCCAGCCCATATTCGGTGAGCAGCGCCAGCGCGATGACGGGAATGACGCCGACCAGCACTTCGGCAGGGCCGATCAGGCTGACCAGGCCGATGCCGCCCAGGATGTAATCGCCGAGGCCACCAGCGCCGATGATCGCGGCTAGCGGCGCGGTCGCCACGATCTGCACGGCGGAGGTGCGCACCCCGGCGGCCACCACCGGCACCACCAGCGGCAATTGCACGCGCAGGAGCGCCTGCACCGGTGTCATCCCCATGCCGCGCGCCGCGTCGGTGACGGCAGGATCGATGCCCTGCAAGCCGGCGATGGTGTTGAGCAAGATCGGCGGAATGCCCAGCACGATCAGCGCGATGACCGCCGGCTTGATGCCGATGCCCAGCGCCGTCGTCGTGGCGAAGCCGAAAAACGCGATGGTCGGGATCGCGCGGCCCAGCCCGCTGATGTTCGTCGCCAGGAAAGCGATCCGCCGGTTTTGCGCGGCGAGCACGCCGAGTGGCACGGCGATCACGACCGACCAGACGATCGCCAGCAGACAGATGATGAGAAACGTCTGCATGTGACCGCCATAGTCGTTATACGGATTCTGGATGAATTGCTGGATGGCGCTGATCGTATTCATAGCAATAGCCTCCTTTACTGCGCGACGGCAATCGCGCGTCCACGGCTCAGCGCCCGCTGCACGCTCAACAGCAGCAGATCGGCGATGATGGCCAGCAGGGTACTCAGGAGCGCGCCAGCGAGGATCTGGGCCGGGTAAAACGGCTCGAAGCCCTCGAAGATCAGGCTGCCCAGGTCGGGGACGCTGACGACGGGCGCGATGGTGGCGATGCCGATGCTGGTGACGGTGGCCACGCGCAGCCCGGCGAAGATCACCGGCAACGCCAGGGGCAGCGTCACGCGCCAGAGCAATTGCGTCTCGTTCATGCCCATCGCGCGGCCCACTTCCAGCAGCGCCGGGTCCACCGCGCGGATGGCGGCGACGAAGTTGCGGATCAGCACGATCTGGGCATACACCACCAGCGCAATGATCACCGTCGTCTGGTTCAGGCCAATGGTCGGCACCAGGAGCGCCAGCAGCGCGATGCTGGGGATGGTATAGAGCACGCCGGCGATGGAGATCACCGGCAGGTATAGCCGCTCATAGCGCACCACGATCAACGCGAGCGGGAACGCGATGAGCAGCGCGAAGAGCATGCTCCACGCCACGATGGCGATGTGGTTCAGCAGCAGATTCGGGATGCTTTCCGGACGGCTGATATCCCAAATATATTTGTTCTGGAAAAACTTCCAGAGATCGCTGAGCATAGGAGTCCCTTTCCGTGACGCGCGGCCACGTACCTGCGGCGCAAGATCAGGCGTTGATCGGCAGCGGAGGCGTCTTTTGCCCCGGCGCGGCGCGCAAGCGGCGCTGGATGCCGTCGAGCGACACCTGGCCGACGACCGTGCCGTCGCGCGAGACGGCCAGCGCCGCCGCGCTGGTTTGCACCAGCGTCAGCAACGCCTGCAACACGGGCGTCGCCGCGTCAATCGGGCCGCCGGTCGCGCCAGCCAGCGGTTCCAGCAGCGTCGCCACGGACACATGCTCATAGAGGCTCAGCGGGTTATCCGCGCCCAGCAAGCGCGCCACGAAATCATCGGCGGGATGCAGCAGCAACTCCGCCGGCGGGCCGGCCTGCACCAGTTGGCCGTCGGACATCACGGCGATCTGGTCGCCCAGCTTCAATGCCTCTTGCACGTCGTGGGTGACGAAGACGATAGTCTTATGCACGTCGCGCTGGATGCGCCGCAGCTCGTCCTGCATGCGCTCGCGGGTGATGGCGTCGAGCGCGCCGAAAGGTTCGTCCATCAGCAACAGATCGGGATCGGCGGCCAGCGCGCGGGCCAGGCCGACGCGCTGTTGTTGACCACCGGAAAGTTGCCGGGGGAAGCGGTTGCGATACTCCGCCGGGTCCAGTCCCACGAGGTTCAGCAGGGCATCGACGCGCGCGGCGGTCGCGTCTTTGGGTTGGCCGAGGATGTTCGGCACCACGCGCACGTTTTCGGCGATGGTGAGGTGGGGGAAGAGGCCGATCTGCTGGATCACATAACCGATGCTGCGCCGCAAGGCGATGGGATCTTGCTCCGTGGTAGGTTTGCCGTCGATAAGGATCTGGCCGGCGGAGGGATCGATGAGGCGGTTGATCATGCGCAGGAGGGTGGTTTTGCCGGACCCGGATGTCCCCAGCAGCATGCAGAGCGTACCTTCGGCGACCGTGAGGCTCACGTCGTCGACCGCCGCGCGGGTGGTACCAGGATACTGTTTCGTCACGTGGACGAACTCGATTTTAGCCACAAACTGCCTCCTGGAAAGCCCGCGCTTTCCGGTGTATCAATAGCGATCAAAGATCCAATTATGCCCGGCTACGCGCGGCGTTTGGCGCAAGGCCGTCAAGCATGCCCGATTTGTCCCTTCGGCGCTCGCCGACTCTTTGCCCGGCACGTCATACAATCTGTTCGCCATCATCGTCTCCCTTGGTATGTCACCTTGTGACATGGCTGGGTCGCTAAACACTCTGATTATTGTACCTTCAAACAGGTGTCCAAGATCAAGAGCAGGTGTGCAAGCAATCACAGATGAGCTTCCCTCCTTGTGACAGACAGGAATGTCTGTCCTCCAGATAACCGTGGGGCGGATATTCCTGTCCGCCGCGTTCCCGACAAGCATGTCTGTCCTCCAGATAACCGTGGGGCGGATATTCCTGTCCGCCGCGTTCCCATCTCCCCTACGAAAGACACAGCCAATTCCCACAAAGCATGCCATAGAAATAGTCGCGCTCATTGCACCAGCGTTACAAACAAAAATCCACCGCAACTGCCACCATGCGAAGCAGGTGATCGCCGCGCTCAGTGAGGGAAGGATAGGAGCGCCCGCGCTCGTGCCAGATCGTCGGCGCTGGCGATCAGGAAGTTCGTGTACGCGCCGGGGAACAGGCGCACCTGCCCACCGGCGCATTCAACCAACTGGGCCGCGTCGGCAATCTCTTGTGCAGGGGGAACGGCGGCGTGTGCCGCCAGCAGGTGAGCGCGCCAGAAAACTTGCGGCGTCTGGATCTTATAGAGGGCGGCGCGGTCGGGCGTGGCCGTGACGAGGCCGTTCGCGTCCACTTGCTTGATCGTGTCTTTTACCGGCACTGCCGCTGTCGTCGCGCCCGTCGCCGCCACCGCTCGCCACCCATCGGCCAGCATGGCCGTTGTCAGGCCGACTCGCGCACCATCGTGAATAATAACCGTTGTGGTGGCATCTGGTAGTGCCAGAACACCGGCGATCAGCGCGGCGCGTATCGTGGTGGTCGCCACAGTCACCAGCCGCACATTGCCCCACCCCGCCTGCGCCAGCAGAGTGTGCGCTGCACCCGCGCGCTCCGGCGTGACCACCAGCGCGACATCCATCACCAGCGGCGACGCGGCGCAGACGCCGAGCGCATGGGCCACCACCGGTTGCCCATGCAGTTCCGCCCAGCATGCGTCGAAGCCAGCGTCGGTCGCGCATGCCAGGATGACGGCGCCCACGCGCTCTGTCGCGGTCATCTGTGTGATGTTCCTTCTATGGTGATATCGGTGATATCTGGGGCGATGGGTGCGGATTGATCCATTTCCTATCTGCTATCATATCATCAGACGAGGAAGCGTTCACACACGAGGAGGTCGCGCGATGTCAGCAACGAGTCGGAATTTGCGAGATACAATGACCTTTGGCCTGGGCGCGGCGGCTGCCGGCGCGCTGCTGCTCACGTGGGCGCGGCCCACGCGCCAGGGGGGCGCGGCAGCCATGCCGCGCACCATCACTGTCGTCGGCACGGGGATGACGAATATGCCACCCGATCGGGCATTTCTGGAGATCGGGGTGCGGGCTACGGCGACCAGCGCCCAAGAAGCGACACGCCAGGGTGCTGAGGCGATGCACGCCGTGATTGCAATCTTGAAAGCGCGCGGCATCGCTGACCGCCACATCCAGACCGGCTATTTCTCGATCACGCCAGAATATGAGCATCGCAACGAAGGTGGACCCCGCCGCGTCGGCCACTCTGCTACTAACTCGGTGCATGTGGTGATCACTGATCTCAGCGCCGTCAGCAGCATGCTGGATGCGGTTGTCGATGCCGGCGGCGACCTCATCGTCGTCAATGGCATCCGTCTCAACGTCAGCGATCCACAAGCGGCGCAAGATGAGGCGATGCGTGCGGCGTTGCGCGAGGCCCGCCGCCAGGGAGAACTGATCGCCCAGGAGATGGGCGTGACCCTGGGCGCGCCGCTCGCCATTCAGCCGCAAGGTGGGCGCATGCCCATGCCCGGCCCGCGCATGGCGGCGCTAGCGCGCCAGCCCGCCTATTCCTCACCCATTGAAGCGGGCGAGATGGAGATCACGGTCACGCTGGAAGTCATCTTCGCCATCCAATAGAGAGGGGGCGGGTGTATGACAACGGGGCAGGCGCGGGCGGTTGCAACCCCACAAGACGACGTGGGCGGTTGAAACGGCACCAAAGGTGCGGGTGGGGGACGACGCGGGCGGTTGCAATCCCACAAGACGATGCGGGCGGTTGAAACCGCGCCTAAGCGCCTAGCGGCGACGAAGTCCACCGACGTGGACTGGGATCCCAACCCGTGCAGACGGGTTTCGTGGCGGCACGCCCCTAGGCGCGGTTTCAACCGCCCGCCGTTTCTCGTCCTAGCCCGGTAGGGGTTTCTTTTCCGAGCCGGGGGGTTTAGCCCCCGGCGACCGTGCGACACTGGGGATCATGCCCCCCGGCGACCGCGCGGCGATGGGCATATTGCCCCCGGCGACCGCGCGGCAATAATGGTGTCATTATCTCGTCAACCTCCATCAACCACCCATCCTCCGCACATCAGGCTTATTCGCCGGCGGGAGCCGCCGTTTCCGCCGCGACGGGTATGACTGCCGGCTCCGGCACAGGGGCCACGGGGGCGCCGCCCCGGAGCCGCACGGCGGCGAAGATGGCGCTTAGCAGAAAGAAGACCGCACTGCCGGTAAGGATCGTGTCGATGGGACCGAGAGTGAAAAGGTGCAGGCTGCCGACATCGACCGATTGATGGAAATTGCGCAGCACGGTGCTGGCCAGGTAGCCCGCCAGGCCGACGGAGATGAGTTGCGCTACCTGACCGGAGGGATTCAGCACGGCGGCGACGCGCCCGATCATCGCGCGCGGGGTCGCGCGCAGCAAGAGCGGCGTAAGGCTGATATTCAGCGCCACCTGGATGACCCCCGCCAGGAACGTGAGCACGAGCGCGGGACCAAAACTGGTCATGCGCGCCAAGACGAAGAACACGGCGGCTGCCGCGAAGATCGAGCCGATCAGTAGCCGTTCCACGCCCATCTTCTGGGCGATGGTGCCAGCGATGATCGCGCCGATGATAGCTCCCAGACCAAACACCGCGCCCATGATACCGACATTCGTCACTGGCGTATGCAGATTTTCGGTGACGAAGAAGACGAGCAGCGCGTTGAAGGCACCCGCGCCCAGCGCCGCGATGAAAGCGATGCCCAGGATCGTGCTGATGATGCGGTTAGTGAAGGCGAAACGCAAGCCGTCGCGGAATTCGCGCCCCACGTTGCCCCGCGCGCCGACCTCCACACTCCGCGCCGCCTGGGGCGCACGTACCACATTGACGCACAGGAACGAGACGAGGAACGAGGCGGCATTCACCAGCAGCGCCCACTGCACGCCGAAGCTGAAGAGCAGCGGCGCGGCCAACGGCGGACCGATGATGATCGCCAGCGCCTGCGATCCCTGGGCCAGGCTGCTCGCCTGAGCGCGATACTCGTCGGCCACCACATCGCCGATCAGCGCCAGCCGCGCCGGACCGAAGAACTGGGCGCAGGTGCTGGCCAGGAAGACGACCCCATAGATCAAGCCAAGCTGAAAGGGGATGGTCGGCTGGCCGCCCGCAAAAAACGGCAGCGGCACAATGCCCGTCGCCAGCAACAACAGCAGGATCAAGACAGTGCGCGCGGCATCCATGCGCAACAGCGTCGCGCGCTTATTCCAGCGATCCACGAAGACGCCGGCCAGCGGGCCGACCAGGAAGAACGGCAGGGTCGCGGCCACCAACACGCCGCTGACCGCCAGGGGCGCCCACGGCGCGATACTGCCGTCCGGCTGCCGCGCGATGATGCTGGCGATCCACACCACCAGCGTCAGATCGAAGACCTGATCGCCGACGAGCGAGATCGCCTGGCCGAACCAGAGAAAACCATAATTGCGATTGATGAGCGGGCCGACTTTACGTGCTGCCGGCGCGTTGGTTGCCATACGTTGCCCTCCTTTTCCGTGGAGCCGTTGCCCCCGCTGCCAGCATGCCATAAAACGCGCGCCCGATCAAGTGATCGGCCTCATCACCGCAAGGTGACGTAGCGCGCAAGGAGGCAAAAGTGCATCCACACAGCACATCGGCGTGCTGACCATGTATACGCTTGGCGGGTGATCCGTATGGATAACGGAGGACAGACATTCCTGTCTGTCGGTCATGCATCCCCGGAGGACAGACATTCCTGTCTGTCCGGCCCCAACAACCACCGTCTTTCCCCGAAAAAGGTATAAAACAGTGCTGCGGCCAGACAAAAAAAGCACGGGATCGCAGTTCAGCGATCCCGTGCCAGCAGGGAGCAGACGGGGTTAACCGCCCACACGCGCAACCGCGATGGCGGCTGCTAGGCTTTCTGGGAGAAGTGGCGCGCGGCCAACACAGCCAGCCCGCCGATGGTGGCCGCACCCGCTCCCGCGATGACCACTTTTTCCACCGTGTTCGGGTGGAATTCGTGCGCGTGGGCGTGCAGTTCGGCAGCTTGCTGTGGCGTCGCGGTGGTCGGATCTACCGTGGCCGCCACCTGCTGCGACTGCGCATTGCCAGACTGGGCGAGTTGCTGCTGCAACTGAGCGACGATCGCCTTCATCTGCTCTGGGTCCATCTGCGAGTAGTGCTGTTCGAGCACCGGCTTGAGATCGGCGGGCGAGACTTGCGCATGCAGATCTTTGACGGCCTGGGCAGCGGCATCCGCCGATACCTGGTCCGGCGAACTATTCGCCATCTGCTGCACCTGGGGATGGTTCGGGTCGCTCCAATCAGTTGCCATTGCTGGTGATGCTCCTCTCATTGCAGCGGCAATGCCGCCAGGCGGCGATTGCACACACATACACACGTGTACCAGACAGCCGGCCAGGCCGGGTGGTACGCGGTGTAGTGTATCACACGCACTCTGTTGATGGCGAACTGTGGGCGGTGATGTGACAAGTTACCGAAATTGCAGGGCGCTCGCGTCCCTTTGCCGCAATCTGCTAGAATGTATCCCAAGCAGCATCCACAAAGGAGCATCCCGTGACGAACCCAACCACCCGCACCCACTACGCCATCTGCCCGCTATGCGAGGCCACCTGTGGCCTGGCGATCACCACGCGGGGGCGTGAGGTTACAGACATTCGCGGCGACGCCGAGGATGTCTTCAGCCACGGCTACATCTGCCCGAAAGCCTACGCGCTGAAGGAACTGGATGCCGACCCCGACCGGCTGCGCACGCCCATGATCCGCCGGGGCGACGAGTGGCAGGCCGCCACGTGGGATGATGCCTTCGCCGAGATCGACCGCCGGCTGCCGCCGTTGCGCGAGCAGTATGGGCGCGATGCGGTAGCCGTCTATCTGGGCAATCCCAACGTCCACGATCTCGCCTTACAATTGTACAACTCCGTCCCTGTGCGCATGCTGCGCACGCGCAACATCTATTCTGCCAGCACGCTCGATCAGATGCCCAAGCAGGTCGCCGCCGGCTACATGTTCGGCACGATGCTCAGCATCCCCATCCCCGACGTGGATAATACCGACTACCTGCTGATCCTGGGGGCGAACCCGCTCGTCTCGAACGGCAGCCTGATGACCGCGCCGGACATGCGCGGGCGGCTGCGGGCGCTGAAGGCGCGCGGCGGCACGTTCGTGGTGGTTGATCCGCGCCGGACGCGCACGGCAGCAGAGGCCAGTGAACACCACTTCATCCGCCCCGGCACCGACGCACTCTTCCTTTTCGCGCTGGTCCACACGTTGTTTGCTGAAAACCTGGCGCAGCCCGGTCGCCTGGCAGAGCATCTGAATGGCATGGCGACCATCGCGGAACTCGCGCAGGACTTCGCGCCGGAAACCGTCGCCGCCACCTGCGGCATCCCGGCGGCGACGATCCGCCGGCTGGCGCGCGAGCTGGCGGGCGCACCGCGCGCGGCGGTGTATGGCCGCATTGGCACCTGCACGCAGGAGTTCGGCACGCTGGCAAGCTGGCTGGTGGACGTGCTGAACGCGCTCACCGGCAACCTGGACCGTGAGGGCGGCGTGATGTTTCCGCTGGCCCCGGCGGGGCAGCGCAACGCCAGCGGCACGCCGGGGCGGGGCAAGGGCATGCGCCCCAGCCAGAGCGCCAGTCGGGTGCGCGGGCTACCGCATGTCTTCGGCGAATTGCCCACTGCGACCCTGGCCGACGAGATCCTGACGCCGGGCGCGGGGCAGGTGCGAGCGCTGCTCACCATCGCTGGCAATCCGCTGCTCAGCGCGCCCAACGCCGCGCGGCTGGCAGAAGCGTTCGGTCAGCTCGACTTCATGGTCAGCCTGGATGGCTATCTGAACGAGACGACGCGCTATGCCCATGTCATCCTGCCGCCGCCCACGCCACTGGAGCGCAGCCACTACGATCTGGCCTTCACCCAGCTTGCCGTGCGCAATGCCGCGCGCTACGCCCCCGCCGTCTTCCCGCGCGACCCGGCGCAACTGGACGAATGGACGATCTTGCTGCGCCTGGCGGGCATCATCGCCGGCCAGGGATCACACGCTGACCTGGATGCCTTGGATGATATGGTGGCAATGCAAACCGCCGAGCAGGCCGTGCAGTCGCCCGCCGCGCCTCTCGCGGGCAACGATCCGCAGGAGGTGCTGGCCGCAGTCGCACCCCGGCGCGGCCCCGAACGTCTGCTGGATATCCTCTTGCGCGCCGGCCCCTATGGCGACGGCTTCGGCGCGCGACCGAACGGCTTGACGCTGGCGACGCTGGAAGCCACGCCGCACGGCATCGACCTGGGGCCGCTGCAACCGCGCATCCCAGCGGTCTTGCGCACGCCGTCGGGCCAGGTGGAACTGGCCCCCGCGCCCATCGTGGCCGATGTTCCGCGCCTGCGCGCCAGCATGCAGCGTACCCGCCGCGAGTTCGTCCTCATCGGGCGGCGCGACCTGCGCTCTAACAACTCGTGGATGCATAACCTGCCGGCGCTGGTGAAGGGGCCGGACCCTTGCACGCTGCTGCTGCACCCCACGGACGCGGATCGGCTGGGACTGGCCGACGGCGCGCGGGCGCGCATCACCTCCGCTGTCGGCAGCGTGGAAGCGCCGGTGCAGGTGACGGATACGATCATGCCCGGCGTGGTGAGCCTGCCTCACGGCTGGGGCCACGGCCAGGCCGACACCCGTATGGCCGTCGCGGCTGCCCACGCCGGCGCGAACGTCAACCGCCTGGTCTCCGATGCCGAGGTTGAGCCGCTCTCCGGCAACGCCATCCAAAACGCCGTGCCGGTCACGGTGGCGGCGGCGGAGTGAAAGCAGCTAGCCTACCAGCAATTGATAAATGGCTGGTCTCCTCTTTGCTGTTCATGGCAGAAACGGGTTGCTCCTATACGGGATCGACCGAAGCGTTTGCGTAAATCGAACCGGAGCGCACCGTTCTTTAGCAGAGGGGAACTCGTGAATCGTAATGGGGCGTATTTTTTAATGAACCTGAAGTTACACCAGGAATATTGTAAAAGTTATCGGCAAAAACATAAAATGAGCTATTATACAAATGATACCACCAATCGTTTCCATCAGATGTAAACGTCCAACCAGTTAACCTACAGATCACATTGACAGGATGTGATGCATCCACTTGACCGACTATTCCACCGGCATTTTGATAATCACTGAAGATTTTTCCCCCATCTGGCCCAGCAACCTCAGTATAATAAAGTATAGTAACAGGGGTAGGCGCTGTTGTGGGAGTCGGAGTAACAGTCGGTGTGATGTAAACCGTCGTCAGCGTTGGATTTAGGCCAGGGGTACCTAACGAATCAGAATGATTTCCAGATAGATTGGTTCCGTTGCGAGGAAAAATGGTAAGACCAGTGACCTGAGAAATCCCTGCCATAATGCCGACAATAAGAGCAATGAACGTCAAAATTTTAATTATTCCTACAACGATTGGGTGTTTTTGTAGTGCCTCAAATTTAACAAACGGTTTGTTTTCTGGTTGCATAGCAAATTTGCTCCTTGCATGTCCTAACGCCTTCTTTTCATCAGCTCTCTTACTAACGATGCTGACTTATAGTGAGTATTATAGCAGATAAATGTATTCCTGCGTTACTTGTCCAAGGTCAACCATTACTGTTTGGTATCATTCCGCAACCATCCACCCTCTCATTCGTTTTAATCAGCGAACGACGGATGTACTAGGCGCGGCGTGGCGCATCATCACGAAGGGGCCAGCAATGGAACCGATGCACGCTGGTATTCGAGCGGCACATCTAGGGAATGAGGATCAGCGGGCGCTGGCGGATCTGCCGTGGGGCGTGGCGCTGGACGAGTGGAGCGATCCGCAGTACGGCGTCACGATCATCGATCAACGGCGCGGCATGTCGCGCCATCCGGTGATCTTCGTGCGCGCGGGCGGGCGCAAATATGCGATCAAGGAGACCAGCCCCACAGCGGCGGAACAAGAGATCGCCAGTTATCAGGAGATCGCGCGGCGCGGCTGCCCCGCGCTCAGCCCCGTCGGCGACCTCACCGTCGTAGGTGCGCCACTCCCGGCGGGCGAAGTCAACGGCGTCACGCAATATATCGCTGGCGACGTAGGTTATTGCATCACGCGGCTGGCGACGCGCGTGCTGCCGCATTCGCTGCTCTACCAATATCCCTTCACGGAGCAGAATAAGCGCATCCTGCTCATCGCCATCGCGCGGTTGCTGGCGACGCTGCACCACGCGGGTGTGTATTGGGGCGACGCCTCGCTGGCGAACGTGCTGATCGATCTCAGCAAGCGCCGGCTGCTGGCGCTGCTGGCCGACGCCGAGACGGTGCAGATCTTCCCCGATCCGGTCAGCGACGCCCTGCGCGCCGCCGACGTGGACTTTTTCGTGGAGGCGCTGGCCTGGCAGAGCGAAGACATTCGCCTGGCACGCGAGCTACCGGAAGACGAGACCATCCTGGACGAAGACGACGCCACCTTCTTCCAAACCACCTATGCCGGCCTCTGGCAATCGCCGCGCCAGCGCGAGATCGCGCCGGATGCCGAGTCCGCGCTGGACCGGCTGAGCGGCGGCGTAGTGGGCCTGGGGACGTGGGCCGTGCGCGCCGGGCGCGCCAGTGTGGAAGCGACGTTGCGGCCCGGCTGGTACCGCGAGCGGCTACGCGACCTCGTCGGCGTGTGGATTCCGCATGCCTACGCGCGGCGCGTCTATGATCTGGTGCTGGGCCACAAGTGGCTGATGAGCGAAGCGGCGGGCTATGATGTTGGCCTGGTGGCGGCGGGCGAGGACTGGCGGCAGCGTTACCACGATCCCCTCGTGCAATTGCTGACCGCCTACACACCCGATCAGCCGCTGGACTACGACCGTTACCTGGCGATCCTGCATCACATCTGGCGCATGGCCTTGCACGAACACCGCATCGTCCCCATCGAGGAAGGCGCGATCGATTATCTGCTGCCCAAAGCGGGATGAACCCTGGCAACGGACCTGCCCGAAAATCCCTCAGGCGGCTGCTGCTTGACATGGCCGAGCTTTTGCGCTACTGTGAGGCGACAGCGTAGCGATGAAAGGATCGAATAAGGCAGGTGGACATGAACGGTGGCATGCCTTCCCACGACCAGACGTTGTTAGGGATCGTCTTCGCCTTCGATGTGGAATCGCTGGGGCCGGAGCAAGCATTTTTACGTGCCTGGCAACTATGGATGGAGCGGTTGGATCCGGCGGAACTGCACGGCGCGGCGATGTATGATGGTGCGCTGGCGCTGCCTGGGCTGCCGCTGATCACCGTCATCGCTGTCAGTGGCGCGCCGGCGGCGATTGGCTACGTGGCGGATGCTTTTGCCGCGCCCGATCTGGCGGCGTATCCGGGCATCGCGCCGCTCAGCCATCGCTTCATCGAAGGTGTGCAGTTGCCGCGCGAACGCCTGAGCCTGCGCGGGTACGTCAACGATGAGGGGCGCTTCGTTGCCCGACACGATGCCATTCCGCTGGATGAAGTCGCCCGCCATGCTGGCTGGTATTTCTTGCCGCCAACGCCGCCGCCCCCCCCCCCCCCCCCCCC
>DAIDGU010000059.1 GCA_027459785.1 Ktedonobacteria bacterium
CCCCCCGGTGTGATTTATACCGCCCGCCCGTCCCCGCGCCCGCCGTCCCCGCTCCTCGTTTTCGTGGGCGGTGGCACGCACGCGCTCCCGCCTTGACCGACTCCCCTTGTTGCTGTCACTTGCTCCTGCCCCATCACCATACTGGCCCATTTGGTGTCCCCCGAATGGGCCAAGCGAGATGGCAAACTTCATGCCCTGTGCTACAGTGATAGAGCAGACCACTTCCCCTCCTTGGCCAGCAAGGGGCAGTGTCGTGGGCTGATGCTTGTTTTGGCAAGGGAACCAGCCCAACGCACGCGGGGGAAGGCTTTTCCCCGATACATCCAGCGGCGGTAACGCGGTGCCGTCGCCGGGCATCATTGTTGTCTTTTTTGGGTGATAGCCGGCGCTGGCCGAGGAGGAGAGTCGATCCGTGGGCAGGTGGCAACGCTTTATCTCGCGTTTATTTCCCCAGGAAACCGATGTCGTAGCGACGGTGGACGCCTCCGAGGAGGGCGACACGCTGACGGTGACGCTGGCCCTGCCCGCGCCGGCGGACGACACCCCCGCGCTGGACGTGTTGGCAGTGGATGTCGCGCACGGGCGCGTGCGCACGCGCGCGGGCCAGCATAAGCTCAGCGCCGCCGCTCAGCGCCTCCTCGCCGCGCTCCCTAATGAAGCCGATCTCATCGCATCTTCAGCGCCGCAGGGTGGGGAGGCGATTATTCAGGTGCCGGAGGCGCAGATCCCTGAAACCCTGCGCGCCCTGCGCGCCCTCGCCGCCGAGGCACCGCCAGCCAACCTGCCGGATAAGCATGACGGCGGGCAGGCAGACGCGGCGGGTGAAGATGCCGTCGCCCGTCCACCACGCCGCCGGCCAGTGATCCTTGAGACGCCGAACGCACGCGCCATTAGGGTCGCCGAAAAGAAGCCGCTGCACTACGAATATCGTGTCGATTTCGCGGATGAAGAAACGCTGGCGGTCGCAGCGGAAGTCGTCAGCGCCGATGGCAAAGTGCGTCTGCACCCCGATGAACTGCGGCCCCTCGCGCTGCCCGCCCCGCCACCGCCCCCCGCGCGTCGGCGTGGCAAGGCCAAACCCGCCGCGCCCGCGCCGAGCGATGCGCCCCGCTGGGTGCGCCAGGGCAAGACGTATTATCTGGCACCAAACGAGGTCGCACCGGAGGTCCAGCCCTTCATTCAGGGCAACCTGACCCTCACTGGCGATGCCGTGCCGTTCTTCCTGGCGAAGCAACTCAAGCAACTGGGGCGCAATGGGCGCGTCGTGTCGTCCGACGCGGTGAAAGATGCGCGCGTGGAAAGCACGGCGCTGGAGCCGGTGAGCATCCTGGATCTGGATGACGAGGGCTGGTTGGCGGTGGACGTGGCCTACCGCGCCAGCGACCAGACCTTCACCGAAGCCGACCTGACCGCCTTGCCCGACGACGCGCAATATATCCGGCGCGGCAACGTGTGGGTGCCGGTGGATCGCAAAGCCTCCGGCAAGCTGCGCACGGCCTTCCAGCGCATCGAACACACGCTGAATGCGCGGCGCGGGGCCGACGGCAAACTGCGCGTGGCACCGGGGCAGGGCGACGAGGCGCGGCGCGTGCTGCTCGACGCCGCCGAGATCGACGAGGGCGCGGCCTTCCAGAAGTTCCTGGCTGACCTGGCCGGCTTCAAGACCATCGAGCCGCTGCCGGTGCCGGCGGGGCTGCGCGCCAGCCTGCGCCCCTATCAGATCGAGGGCTATCGCTGGCTGGCGTTCCTGCGCAAATATTATCTGAACGGTGTGCTGGCCGACGATATGGGTTTAGGCAAGACGATCACGGTCCTGGCGCTGTTGCAATACGCCAAGGAGCATCCCGACGCCGAGCGACCTGATCCCACGCTGATCGTTTGCCCCACTTCCTGCGCCGACAATTGGCTGGACGAGGCGCAGAAGTTCACCCCTGGCTTGCGCCTGGTGCGCTACATCGGCCCCGACCGCGAGCGCATCCTGGACGATCCGCCGGATGTGCTGGTGACGACGTATGAGACGCTGCGGCGCGACATGGGCTATCTGCAACGCCAGGCATGGGATTACGTCATCCTGGACGAGGCGCAGAAAATCAAGAATCCGATCACCGACACAGCGCGCGCCTGCCGGCAATTGCTCACGCGCCACCGCCTGGCCGTCACCGGCACGCCCATCGAAAACCGGCTGGACGAATTGTGGGCGCTGTTCGACTTCCTCATGCCGGGCTACCTGGGCAGCCAGGCGCGCTTCCGGCGCGACTACGAGGGGCCGATCATGCGCGACAAGAGCGTGGGCGCGGCGGAGGCGCTCAAGCGCAAGATCGCGCCCTTCGTGCTGCGGCGCATGAAGGAGCAGGTGGCGCAAGATCTGCCGCCCAAGCTTTATGTCGCCCGCGAATGCAAGCTGACGCGCGAGCAGAGCCGCGCCTATGCGCGCATCGCCGGCGAGGGGCGCGAGCGCGTGCTGGAATCGTCCCGCAACGGCCATGTGGTGATGAACATGTCGATCCTCGCGTCGCTGACCCAACTCAAGCAGATCTGCTGCCATCCGGCGCTGCTGGAAGACGGCGCGGCGGCCCAGCAGATCCACGGGCGCTCCGGCAAGTTCGAGATGTTCAAGAGCGAGTTGGCCGAACGCCTGGACGCTGGCGACAAGATCCTGGTCTTCAGCCAATATGCCGAGATGTGCCGCCTGATCCAGCGTTACCTGGACGACGCCGGCATCCCCGCCCTGTACCTGGACGGCCAGACGCGCAACCGGCAAGAGTTGGTACGGCAATTCCAGAGCGACCCGGCGATCAAAGTTTTCGTGTTGAGCCTGCGCGCCGCCGGCTTCGGCATCACGCTCACCGCCGCCAGCACCGTCATCCACTATGACCGCTGGTGGAATCCCGCCGTGGAAAACCAGGCGACCGACCGAGCCTATCGCATCGGCCAACAGCGGTCGGTGCAGGTGGTGCAGTTCCGCACGCGCGACACCATCGAGGAGAAGATCGACCGGCTGCTGACGAGCAAAACCGAGCTTTTCGGCGATGTGATCGAAGAAGATCTCAACGGCAAGTCCGTCACGCGCGAAGAACTGCTCGAACTTTTCGCCTTCAGCCCGCTGGTGGAAACAGCGACGGAGGAGGGGATCCCCATCATCACACCGACGACCGAGCTACCTGTCATCCCACCCACGCCGGATGTGGCCGACGACGAGGATGTCGCCGTGCCGTCCGCTGCCGATGTCGCCGCCGCTCCTAAGCGCCGCCAGCGGCCCAGGCGGATAGCCCAGCCGGTTGATGTCGCCGAGACACGCCGGCGTTAGCAATGTGCGCGACGCGGTGGGAGCGCCTATTCTCGGCAATCATTGCCTGCTTTGCTGAACGCCATCAGGTCATAGCGGGCGAACTCCCAGGTGACGGAATTGCCGACCGCCAGCGGCGCATCCACCTCGCGTTGCAGCCGCATGTGGCCGGTGATGAGATCACCGATGGGCGTCGTCAGCCGCACGAACATGCTGGTCTGGTAGCGATCAAAAACATGCTGCCACTGCTGGTCGGCGAGGTGCCAGGCGAGAGGTCGCGCCATCCACGATACGCTCGACCACGCCTGTGATAAACTCAGCCATTATTTCACCCGACTGTGTTGTGGTGTTGATCCGCCGTTTGGATTATATACTTGGATTATATTCTATGAACTGGCTCACCCCTGTCCCATTTCACCTTGAATGTGGGTTGTAACTGGCGTATCCTAAAGAGGTGAGGTGGCCTAGCCCCCACACAGCAGCAAAGGAGCCTTTGGGTGAATAGTCACACCGCACATGCTTTACGTATCCTGCTCGGCAGCGTCGTCGGCGCGATCGTCAGCATCGTCATCTTGAAATATGGAGATTATTATCAGCCAGCAGTGATGCCGTCGCATCTCTATCAAACCGGCACGGATGTGTGGATCGGCGGCCTGATCTGGTGGGGCGGCGCGGGCCTGGCCATCGGCTTCATCGCCGGACTGATCTCCCTGCGCATGCAGGATGCGCGCACGTTCATGACGAATGCCGCCGCCGCCGCTGGCGCGTTCCTTATCATGATCGCCATCCTGTCGTATCAGCGCTTCGACCTCGCGCCGGATCAACTGACGGTGGTCAATTACTTGATCGTCTTCGGCACCAACTTGATCTACTTTATCTACTTAGGCACCTTCCCCGCGATCTTCGGCATCCTGATCGCCCAGTTAGTGATCAGTCCGATCAACATCAAACGGCGCTCGGCACTGGACATCATGCCGGATGAGTTGCGCGCACGCTATCAACACGATGAAGCGACCCGCAAACAACAGCCGATCTTGCAGCGCCTCTTCGATCACTCCAAGAAGAGTGCCTGAGCGCCACCTCACCGGTGGCTTGGTGGACTGTGATGGTCCTGGCGCGCAACTTGCGTTCCAGCAGACCAACGTACCATTCACGGAACCAATCACGATCCGCCTAGCCCTGGGGAGGGGAAACCAATGCTGCCGAATGACCAAGATCACCTGAGTCCTGCCGCCCAAGATGTCGTCCGCCTGGCGCACCTGAGCGCGCTGCGGCTGAACCATCGCCAGGTCTGCACTGAACATCTGCTGTTGGGTCTGTTAGAGATGGATGACCCCATCGTGACAGCGATCCTCACCAACCTGGATGTCATCCCCAAAAAGTTGCGTAAGAACATCGAATTCGTCATCGGACGCGGGCGCACCACCCCCCAGGAGACGGAATTGAGCCACCTGGCCGTGGCGGCGCTGCGCGAAGCATGGCGCGAGGCGAAGGCGATGCGGCTGGAAGCTGCCCGCCCGGAACACATCCTGCTGGGGTTGCTGTGCGAACGCCAGGGGCTGGCCTCCGGCGTGCTGGAAAACTTTCAGGTGACGTATGACCGCGTGCGGACGCAGCTCATCCAGGTGGCGAACCAGGGTGTGCAGCACACGGCTTACGCGATGGAACACAGCTTGCGCTACCAGCAGACGCCGACGTTGAATATGGTCAGCCGCGACCTCACCGCCGCCGCGCTGGCCGGCAACCTCGATCCGCTCATCGGGCGCGAAGAGGAACTGGAGCGCGCCATGCAGGTGCTGGCGCGGCGCACGAAGAATAATCCCGTGATGATCGGTCCCGCTGGCGTCGGCAAAACGGCCATCGCCGAAGGGCTGGCGTACCGCATCGTGCAGGGCCAGGTGCCGGAAAATCTGCTGAATCAGCGCGTGGTGGCGCTGGATGTCGGTTTGCTGACCATCGGCACCAAGTATCGCGGCGATTTCGAGGAACGCTTGAAGCGCATCCTGGCCGAGATCGTGGCGGCCCACAACCTGATCATCGTCGTGGACGAATTACATACCCTCATCGGCGCAGGCGTCGCCGAAGGCTCAGTGGACGCCGCGAATTTGCTGAAGCCGATCCTGGCGCGCGGCGATTTCCGTTGCATGGGGACGACTACGCTGGACGACTATCGCAAGACCATCGAACGCGATCCGGCCCTGGAACGCCGCTTCCAGCCGGTGCTGGTGCGCGAGACAACCACCGACGAAACGCTGGCGATCCTCAACGGCCTGAAAGAACGCTACGAGGCGTTCCACCATGTCACTTTCACGCCGGAAGCGTTGCGCGCGGCGGTGACGCTTTCCGCCCGTTACGTGCAGGACCGCCAGTTGCCCGATAAAGCGATTGATCTGGTGGACGAGGCGGCGGCGCGCATGTGCGTGGGCCGCTCCGTGCTGCCAGCACAGGTGCGCAGCCTGCGCGAACGGCTGGCCATGCTGCGCGACGACAAAGACAACGCCATCGACAGCGGCGATTTCGCCCTGGCACGGTCGTTGTGGCAGGAAGAAGGCAAGCTGCGCGACGAATTGGACGCAGCGGAAGACGAGTGGCGTGCCTGGCACGAGAGCGCCGCCGTGCCGGTGGTGACGGAACATGAGATCGCTGTCGTCGTCGCTGCCTGGACGGGCGTCCCCGCTGTCAAGCTCGACAGCGAAGAATCCGAACGCTTGCTGAAGCTGGAAGATGTGCTGCATCAGCGCATCATCGGCCAGGAAGCGGCGGTCTCGGCCATCGCCCGCGCCATTCGCCGCAACCGCGCGGAGCTGCGCGATCCGCGTCGCCCCATCGGCTCTTTCGTCTTTGTCGGCCCGACCGGCGTCGGCAAGACGGAACTGGCGAAAGCCGTGGCGGAGGCGCTTTTCGACGACGAGGACGCGCTGATCACCTTCGACATGTCGGAGTTCCAGGAAGCGCACTATGCCGCGCGGCTGGTCGGCGCGCCGCCCGGCTACGTTGGCTATGACCAGGCCGGCAAGCTGACGGAGGCTGTGCGCCGGCGCCCCTATTCCGTGGTGCTGTTCGACGAGATCGAGAAGGCCCATCCGCGCATCTTCGATCTGCTGCTACAAATCCTGGAAGACGGGCATATCTCGGATGCCAAAGGCCGCACGATTGATTTCCGCAACACGGTCATCATCCTGACTTCCAACGCGGGGATGCATTATCTGACGACGCGCGGCACGATGGGCTTCGCGCACGGCGACGAAGACGCCAGCCATACGACCTGGATGCAAGAACAGGTGATGACGGCGTTGCGTGAGGTTTTCCGCCCGGAGATGATCAACCGGCTGGATGATATCATCATGTTCACCCCGCTTGATGCCACGCAGATGCGCCAGATCACCGATCTGCTGGTGGCGCGCGTGGAGCAGCGGCTGGCGGAGCAACACCTGGCGCTGCACCTGAGCGTGGCGGCCCGCGACTACATCGCCCAGCACGGCTTCAGCCGCGAATATGGCGCACGTCCGCTGCGCCGCGCCCTGCAAACGCTGCTGGAAGATCCGCTGGCGGAAGGCGTGCTGCGCGGCGAGTATCACCCCGGCGATATCATCGTCGTCGATGTTCAGGGCGACGCGCTCGCCCTGCGCCCGGCCACCCCCGTCCCCTCGCTGCCCAAGGCATCGTAAAGGTGCGGTGAACGCCGCGCGACGGGCTGGCAAAAGAGATTGCCGCGCGCTGGACATCCGGCCAGCTAAAACCTTGCGGACGGCGATCCCCTAAACGAATAGTTGAGCGACAAATTGACCACACCACCATGTGCGTCAGTTTGTCGCTGATCTATTTGTCTGCTTGTCTTGGGACATTGGCACATAATGACCACGGCAGCGCCTGGCATTATCGGTCATGTTCCCCCTGTTACCGATCAAGGCATCAGTCTTCAGGTTCTACATGCCAATGCCAATGCATTAGGAACGACCATTCAGGTTGCTCTATCCGGCGTGGCTCCTAATCAATATCGCATCACCTTGGATGATGCCACCCGCACGGACAACACCGATCAGACCTTTCCCTCACTGCTTCCAGGTGCGGGTTATTCAATGCTTGATCCAACGCATAGTGTTGGAATATTTGAATATTTCCCGCTTTCACCTGCGCAACTCGCTCAACCAGTACACCTTGTACTTACTGTTCATCATGTTACGATTTGGACCAATCAAAAGCCGCGCACGGTTGCAAGTCATAAAGTGGGGGTGTGGAAATTACCGTTTGCCGTAAATCCGGTTGCAGGTACGATCTATCACCTGCCGTCATCTACTGTCAGCAATCAAGGTATCGGCATTCAACTTCAAACACTTGAGGTCGCTCCACCATCTCAAACGGCTCTGGGGCAAGGAGGCATTAGGATAATGTTGCTCATGACGGGCCTGCCCCCACATACACTGCTACAAAGCTTTAGCGGCTGGCAAGCTGCACTCGATGCCATCACTGCGACACGGGGCAACTGTCCGCCGCACACGTCGTGTTCCCAGCAGGCAGATGTGAGTGCAGTGTTACAGCTTCCAGGTTTCATGGTACAAACACAAGGGGCTAATGGCATATCCCTACCTCTTGCATCTCAGAGCCAAACCGCCGTGCAAATGGTGGGGGCAACAGGCACCATGCAGCTTGAACTTCTGTATCAGGGGCAGGGAACTCCAGCGCAGGGAACTGGTACGCTGACCATCTCGAATTTTAAGGTTTTCCTTGCAGGAAGCCCCCAACCTGTGGTGGCAGCGACCCTGCCTCCGTGGCAACTCGCAATTCCCGTGAATCCCTGAGCACAGCAGCAAGAACTACTGACCACGGCGTAACGAACGAAAGGGAGCGGGCGATTAAAATCGCGCCAGGCGACGGGGCGGGCGATTAAAATCGCGCCAGGCAACGGGGCGGGCGATTAAAATCGCGCCTAAGAGCCTTCGGCTACGAAGTCCGCCGTCGCGGACTGGGATCCCAACCCGCGTAGGCGGGTTTTGTGGCGGCACGCCCTTAGGCGCGGTTTTAACCGCCCGCTCGTCTCCCCTATTATCAATCTGGATTTGACGCGCGCGCCTGTCGCTGGTTATGATGAGGGCAGCATCTCGACAGGAGCGTTTACATGACCCCGAACGATACGACCGAACATCTCGCCGATTGCTACATCGAGCAGTTCGCCCACGACCTGCCGCATCGTGGTGCGGCTAGCGTGCGCAAATGCGGCCATCAGGCATGCGATCCACACACGATCACGTATTATGGCACGGGGGACGATCCCGACGCCGAAGGCGATTACTGCATGGTCTGCTATGGCCAGGCGCTTGATATCTGGCCCGATAAAACCTTGCGGGCGGCCCACCAGGCGCAGGGCTGATAGCACGAACGGGCGCGTGTCGCGCCGCTCACGCCTCTTCCCATTCGGCCCGCGTTCGGCTATCATGGAGATAGGTGATTTCGCCCGTAAAGGAACCGCTCATGTTGCTTGCCCAGCTTCTGCATGGCTTCGCCGGCACCGACCTGGTGCCGGAAGTCGCCGGCCCCGCGCCGGAAACGGTGGAGATCGCCGGCGTCACGTATGGTTCGGCGGAGGTGCAGTCGGGATGGCTTTTCGTCGCGCGGCCCGGCAGCAAGGCCGACGGGCATATTTATATCCCCGATGCGCTGGCGCGCGGCGCGGTCGCGGTCGTGGGATCGCGCCCTGCTGCCGACCTGGCGCTGCCGCCTGCGGTCGCCTATATCCGTGTGGCTGATCCACGCCGCGCGCTGGGGCTGCTGGCGTGCGAGTTCGCTGGCCAGCCGTCGCGCCAGATGGCCGTCATCGGCGTCACCGGCACCGACGGCAAAACGACCACCGTCAACCTCATCGCCGCCATCATGGATGCCGCCGGCCATACCAGCGGCCTGACCAGCACCGTCGATTTCAAGATCGGCCCGCGCCGTGAGGAAAACGCGACGCGCTTCACCAATCTGGAAGCGCCGGAACTGCAAACCGTGCTGGCGCAGATGGTGGCCGAGGGCGTCGATTATGCGGTCATCGAATCGACATCGAGCGGGCTGGAATTGGAGCGGCTGGCGGGCATCGAGTATGATGTCGCGGTCGTGACCAACATCACCAGCGAACACCTGGAAGTCCACGGCACCAAGGCGGCGTATTGGCGCGCGAAGGGCATGCTGTTCGAGCGGATCGATCCCACTCACGCGAAATACCCCGGCCCGGCCTTCATCGTCCCGCGCGCCTGCGTGCTGAATGCCGATGACGCCAGCTACGCCTTTCTGGCGCGGCGCTGCCGCGCACCCATCGTCAGCTATGGCATCGACAACCCCGGCGCGGACGTGAACGCGACCAACCTGCACCTACGGGCCGACGGCAACAGCTTCGATGTGACGCTGCCCGACGGCGCTTCCTTCCATGTCACTTCGCCCCTGGTGGCGCGGTTTAACGTGGCGAACTGCCTGGCGGCCATCGCGGCGTGCTGGACGCAAGGCGCGACTCCGGCGCAGATGGCGGGGGCGCTGGCGGCCTTCGGCGGCGTGCCGGGGCGCATGGAGCGCATCCAGGCGGGGCAAGACTTCGCCGTCATCGTCGATTATGCCCACACCGCCGAGAGCTTGAAGCAGGTGCTGACCGTCCTGCGCCCGCTCACCCGTGGCCGGCTGATCGCCGTCTTCGGCTCCGCCGGCGACCGCGACCGCACCAAGCGCCCAGAAATGGGGGCCGTCGCCGCGGAATATGCCGACTATTTCGTCATCACCGACGAAGATCCGCGCACCGAAGATGCGGCAACGATCCTGCGCGCGATCGCGGCGGGTGCGGTAGAAGCGGGCGCGACGGAGGAGGGCGATTTCGTCTGCCAGGTGGGGCGGCGTGAGGCCATCGCCCGCGCCTTCGCCGTGGCGCAGCCAGGTGACACCGTTGTCCTCTGTGGCAAGGGCCACGAGCAAAGCATCGTCATCGGCACCGAAAAAGTCCCCTGGGACGACCGCTCCGTCGCCCGCGAGTTGCTAGTGCAGCCAAGGTGAGCGGCATGCTGAGCGCATTCATCGGCAACGGGCGCACGGTGGGCTGGCTGACGCGCGCCATCGCCGTCGCCCAGGTCAGCCATGCGTATCTCATCACCGGGCCGGACCAGATTGGCAAGCGCACGCTGGCCCTCGGCTTCGCCCAGGCGATCCAGTGCGAGGGGCGCGCGGCTGGCGAGGGCGCAGCGTGTGGCGTGTGCCTGGCGTGCCGCAAGGTGGCGCACGGCAATCATCCCGACGTGCTGACGCTGGCCGTCCCCAAGGATCGCCAGCACTACCTGATCGATCAGGTGCGCGAGATCATCGACAGCATCTCCCTGAAGCCGACCGAGGGGCAACGGCGCATCATCATCGTGCCGGATTTCGAGCTGATGACCTTGCCGGGGTTGCAAGCCTCGCTGAAAGTGCTGGAAGAGCCGCCGGCGACAGCGATGATCCTGCTGACCTGCGCCAGCGTGGATTTGCTGCTGCCGACGATCATTTCGCGCTGCCAGCTCGCGCCCCTCACGCCGGTCGCGCCGGCAGAATTGGCGGCGGCGCTCGTCGGGCGCTATGACTGCGCCCCGGAACTCGCCCGCGCCCTGGCCATCGTCAGCGGCGGCTGCCCCGGCTGGGCCATCGACGCGCTGGACCACCCCGAAGCGCTGGAGGAGCGCCGCGCTCTGCTGCACGAGTTGGCGGCCCTCACCCGCGCCACGCGGGCGGAGCGCGTCACCGCCGCCGGCAAGCTCGCGCCGAATAAAGAGAGCGCCCAGCGCGTCATCGATCTGTGGTTGCCGTGGTGGCGCGATGTGGCGCTCACCGCCTATGGCGCGCCGGAGATCATCCGCCACGCCGACGAGCGCGCCAGCATCGAGGCGCAAGCGCGTGCCTGGGGGCCAGCCGCCGCCGACCGCTTCGTCCGCGCACTGCTGGTCGCCGCCGAGCAACTGGACCAGAATGCCAACCCGCGCCTCGTCTTCGAGGTCTTGCTGCAATCCCTGCCCGGCCTATGATTCACCGCCGGCCATCGCCGGCAACAGCGTGATCGTCGCGTCCGGCGCGAGCGGCGTCGCCAGCCCTTGCAGGTAGCGCACGTCCTGGTCATCCACGAAGACATTGACGAAATTGCTGATGCTGCCGTCCGCCGCGATGATCTGCTCGCGCACAGCGGAGTAGCGCCTGAAAAAATCATCGAGCGCCGCGCCCAGCGTCGTTCCCTGTGCCGTCACGCTCTTCGCGCCACCCACCGAGGGGCGCAGCACCGGCGGAATCCGTAGCGTAGCCATAAAAGTATGCTCCTCCATTTCTAATAAAAGGGACAGGAACACGGAGGCCACGGAAAGGACGGAACGCGAAATACCACGAGATCGGACGCGAAATAGCGCGAAAGGACCGAGAAAATTATTTCGCGTCATCTCGCGGCCATTCGTGTCATTTCGTGTTCGGTACTCCTTCGTCCTTTTCGTGTTCCCGTGCTCCGTCACTACACCGCGCAAACGTCTTCGTAGGTCGGCAGATCTTCCGGATGCGCATGTTCGCCACAGGCCGGGCAGTCCGGGCGGCGGAACAGGCGCAGTTCGTTGAACTCCTCGGCCAGCGCGTCATACATCAGCAGCCGGCCCACCAGCGGTTCGCCGATGCCCAGCAGCAGCTTGATGACTTCGGTCGCCTGCAAGAGGCCGACGGTTCCCGGCAGCACGCCCAGCACGCCGGCTTCCGCGCAGTTCGGCGCGAGTTCGGGCGGCGGCGGCGCGGGGAAGAGGCAGCGATAGCACGGCCCCTCGAACGGCTTGAAGACCGTCACCTGGCCCTCGAAGCGGAAGACGCTGCCATGCACCACCGGCTTGTTGGCGATGATCGAGGCATCGTTCAGCAAGTAGCGCGTCGGGAAGTTATCGGTGCCGTCCAGGATCACGTCGTACTGGCTGATAAGGTCGAGGACGTTCGCTTTGGTCAGGCGATCTTCGATGGCGTTGACGGTGATGTCGGGGTTCAGCGCGCTCAGCGTCTCCTTGGCCGAGGCGACCTTGGGCTTGCCGATGCGGCTGGTGTTGTGCAAGATCTGCCGCTGCAAGTTGGTCTCATCCACCACGTCGGCGTCGATGAGGCCCAGCGTGCCGACGCCCGCCGCCGCCAGGTAGTATGCCGCCGGCGACCCCAGGCCGCCCGCGCCGATCAGCAACACGCGCGCTTGCAAGAGCTTGGCCTGGCCAGCCTCGCCGACCTCCGGCACCAGCAGATGCCGGCTATAGCGCCGCCGCTGCGCGTCGGAAAGGCGCAACGGCGTCTCCGTCGGCAACCCGGCAGCCGTCCACGCGCCATAGCCGCCGGCCATCGAGATGACATTGCGATAGCCCATCTGCTGCAACGTCTGGCCCGCCAGCAGCGAGCGCACGCCGCCGGCGCAATAGAGCAGCACGGGCGCGGTTTTATCGGGTACTTTCTCTTCGATCTGTAATTCTAAAAAGCCACGCGGCACATGGAGCGCGGCGGGGAGATGCCCGTCATTCCACTCATGTTGCTCGCGCACATCCACCACCACCAGCTCGCCATCCTGGGCGATCTGCTGCTCCGCTTCCAGCGGTCGCCACTCGCGGATCTCACTGCGCGCACGCGCCAGCATGCTACGCGATGCATCCCCCATTGCTTGCTCCTCTCAGGGTCACGAACCACACGCGCTGCTTCAGTGTATGAAGCATAGTAACAATAGTATACCATGAAAGCGCCATGCCTTGCCACGGATATTCCCGCGAATTTACTGGCAGTTGACGTGATTGCCAGCTATCGGGCAAGCCCGACACGGGCGCGGTATAATAACGGTATGAGCGATGCTGTACCAAACTGCGGCGATGAAGCCAAGCGAGCAGCATTAACAGCATCGTAGCGGCCATCGGGCAATGATGTTCAGGGCAACTCGCCCTGCGGAGGAAAAACATGACAACTGCTGGTCAGTCTAAAGGCGGACTGGATGGCATTGTAGTCGGGCAGACCGCCATCAGCGAAGTTGACGGTGAGCACGGCAAACTGACGTATCACGGCTATTTGATTGGCGAGTTGGCCGAAACGGCGCTCTATGAAGAGGTCGTCCACCTGCTGTGGTACGGCCACCTGCCGACCCAGAGCGAACTGACGACCCTACGCGCCCGCATGCGCGCTCAGCGCGCCCTGCCAGACGCCGTGCTGCGCGTCATTCGCGCGCTGCCGACCACGGCGGAACCGATGGACGTGTTGCGCACGGCGGTGTCGGCCTATGGCGTGGCGGTGAATATACAGGGCAAGCCGACGCAGGAGCAGGCCATCGCCCTCACGGCGCTCTTCCCGACGATCCTCGCGGCCTTCCAGCGGCTGCGCAGCGGCCAGGAGCCAGTCGCGCCCCGCGACGACCTGGACCACGCGGCCAACTACCTATATATGCTCACGGGTCAGGCACCAGCGGACAATCACGTGCGCAGCCTGAATTCGTACCTGATCCTGCTGGCCGACCACGATATGAACGCTTCGACCTTCACGGCCCGCGCCATCGCCTCCACCGATTCGGATATGTGTTCCGCCATCACCGGTGCCGTCGGCGCGCTGAAAGGCCCCCTGCACGGCGGCGCGCCCGCGCTGGTGCTGAATATGCTCAACGAGATCGGCACCGCCGACAACGTCCGCCCCTGGCTCACCAACGCGCTGGATAAGAAGCAGAAGATCATGGGCATGGGCCACCGCGTTTACAAGACGTATGATCCGCGCGCCGAGATCCTGCGCGAGATGGCCCGCCGCGCCTCCACCCCGGAGTTCTTTGCCCTGGCGCAGAAGACCGAAGAGGTGGCATTGGAGGAGATTCACCGCCGCAAACCCGACGAGCGTATCTGGACGAACGTCGAATTCTATTCCGCCGCTGTCCTCTATTCCGTCGGCCTGCCCGGCGATCTGTTCACGCCGACTTTCGGCGTGGCGCGCGTTGCCGGCTGGACGGCGCATGTGCTGGAACAGGTCAGCAATAACCGGCTGATCCGTCCGGCGGTGCAATACATCGGCCCGCGCGGTGCCACCTGGACGCCCATCGATCAGCGCACCGGCGCATAACTTAGCCGCGCTCACATAAGGCCGCCTCCGCTTGTCTGCGTGGGGCGGCCTTGTCTATTGTGCAACCGGCAATAGGATCGATCAAGCAGGACGCCAGCAATTGGCGACGCAGAGCAGCGCAGAACAACAGGTTCAGCCGGTGGGTTGGCCTAGATTTGCGACCGATTCTGGCGGCGCACATCTCCCGCTGCCGCATCACCCTTCCACGGTGAGCAACCGATAGGCTGTTTAGCGTATACTACACCTATCTTTTAATATGAGGGACAGCCGATGGATGTGAGCGATGCAGGAATAGCCGTGATCCTTGATGCCGCGCGTCGCTTTGGTCCAGACGTGGCGGCATATCGCCAGTTGGGTGGGATCACGGCGCGCTTGCACCCGAACGGCGAATTGCTGATCTTCAACTACACTCCCCAGGCGACGTATGCCGGCCTGTGGTCGCCGGTCGAACGCATCAGCCGGGGCCTGATCATCCAGTGGCCGACGGCGCGCGTGGCGGCGCTGCCCTTCCCGAAGTTCTTCAACTTGAATGAACGCCCGGAAACGCGGGTGGAGGCGCTGCCAGCGGGATCCATCGAGGTGACGGCGAAGCTGGACGGCTCGCTGGGCGTCAGTTATTGGGACGGCACGCAGTTCGCCGTGGCGACGCGCGGCAGCTTCACCGGCCCACAGGCGCTCTGGGCGACGGCGCGGCTGAACGCGCAGCATCCGGTGGCCGCGCTGCCACGCGACCTCACCTTGCTCTTCGAGGTCATCTATCCCGCGAATCGCGTCGTCGTCAATTATGGCGCGACGGAGGGCCTGTTCCTTATCGGCGCGCGGCGACTGGACGGCTATGACCTGCCCCATGCCGAACTGGCCGAGATCGCCGGGCGCTTCGCCTTCCCGCTAGTCCCGCTGGAGCAAGTGGCGCACCTGGCCGAGCTCTTGCCACTGGTGGCCAGCCATACGGGGATCGAAGGCTGGGTGGTGCGCTATCCCGGCGGGCTGCGCGTGAAGATCAAGACGGCGGAATATCTACGCCTGCACCGGCTGCTGACGAACCTGACGCCGGAGCGCGTGCGCGAGGTCTTGCTGGCCGACACCGGCGCGCTGGCGAGCTTCATTATGGAATTGCCCGACGAATTTCAGCGCGAGGCCCAGGCGCTGGCGGACGCCATCCTGGCGCGCGTGGCGGCGGATGAGGCGCGGCTGCGTGCCATCTTTGCCGGCCCCCTCGCCCCCGCCGCGCAGGAATCGCGCAAGGCGTTCGCCCTCGCCGTCATGGCGCAGTACCAAGCGGACGCCAAGTACCTCTTCGCGCTGCTCGACGGCAAGGCTATCCGCCCCCTGCTGCTGCGCGCCCTGGATGTGACCACGCTGGCCCTGCCGCCCGGCACCGGCGAAAGCCTGTGGGCGCGTCAACAGCGCATCGTTTTCGGAGGGTGACAGCAACATGCGCAACCGTCTCGACACCACCCCGCACGTGCGCCACATCATCCATATCTTGAATTCGCTGGCGCTGATCATCTTTCCCATATTTGGCTTAGTCAATCTCAATGCGGTTGATTCCCCGGCGAACGTGAGTTGCCATAGCTGCGTTGGCGCGCTCCAACTGGCGTCTGCCAGCGAGGGTTGGGCGTATATGCTCCATAACGATAGCGGCCCGTTCATCCTCCATCTGCATAATGGCACCTGGCACTGGGAGCGGTGGCCGGTGGGCCAATTGGATAGCATCGATACGTTCACGGCGGATAGCCCCACGGATGCCTGGGCCATCGACGAGGCATTTACCGGCGGTTCCTTTGGTCTGCAAATCCTCCACTATCATCAGGGCGCTTGGTCTGTTCAGCCAACATCGCTCCCTCTCGGCATCTCGTTCGATCTCGTCATGCTCACGCCGACAAATGGCTGGTTGATCGCAAACCAGGGAATCGATGCGCAAGGCATAGGCATCGCCGACATCATGCATTTCGATGGCACGACGTTCCAGGGGGTCGCCACCGTGCGGTGTTTCCTGAATAGTCTCACGTTCACGTCGGCTGACAACGGCTGGGCGGTCGGGGCTAACGGCTGCATTGTGCATGTCAGCAAGGGGCAGTGGAAGACGGTGCCGTCGCCTACCCACGCGGATTTGGCTAGTGTGGCGCTGACATCGCCAACCAACGGCTGGGCCGTAGGGCAAGGTGGCGCGACGGTGCGCTATACCGGCGGCATGTGGCGGATGGTCATCGCTGCGCATACGACCACAGCAGATCTCACCGATCTGGCGCTGGTCGCGCCCACCGCAGGCTGGGCCACCGAAAACATCATGAACGGCGTGGCGCGGCTTTGGCATCTCACGCAAGGCGGCTGGCAAGCGGTCGCGTTCCCTGCTAACCAACGCCTGAGCGCACTGGCCCTGCCAGCGCCCGACGCGGGCTGGGCGATTGGTATTGCGACGAATCAGACAACCACCACCCATTATATCAGCGATGGGCAGGGACTGCTGGTTAACTTTGAACACGGCACCTGGCGGGTCAGCAATATCCCGCGCCTGCCTGATCCAACGTGGGTGCAAGCAGCACGTGCTGCCATCGCCGTCTGGCTTGTCGCGCTGGCCCTGTTCGCGTTATGGCTATGTGTGCGATCCTACACCGCTGCCGCCAGCGCGGCCCTCCGCTCCTGGCCGGCCCGCATCGGCCTATGTGGTGTCGTCATCCTCGCCGCTGGTCAATTCATCGCGGTGACGGAGCCGCTCTTTTTCGCATATTTTCACGCGAATATCTTCTTGCTGGGCATCTTCATCGCGGCAGGCGGCATGCTCTTCAATCTCGCCAGCATCCTCGGCTTCTCGCACCGCGAGAAACATCGCGCGCCAGCGGAGATCCTGGCGGAAGAAACATTCCCACCCTGGTCGGCACCGACCCAGTCTCCGCTATAACCCAGGCTGATCGCGCTGCCCCTGGCGTTCTCTTGCCGGCAGCGCGTATACTACCCGCATGGTCGTTGTCGGGATCAGGCGGAGAGGAGCCGGGCGTGAGCGCGAATGAGGCGATTGTGCGGCAATACGTGGCGGGCATCGAGCGGGATCTGAAGACGGGGCGGGCGACGGAACATACCCACCGGCCCGCGCTGAAGGCGTTGCTGGAAACGCTTGCGCCGGATATCACGGCGGTTAATGAGCCGAAGCGCGCGTCGTTCGGTGCGCCGGATTATGTGATCACGCGGCACCGCCCGCACGGCGACCTGACCATCGGCTATATCGAGGCGAAGGATGTGGGCAAGCCGCTGGCCGCCGTCGAAAAGGACGAGCAGATGGGCCGCTATCTGCCCAACCTGCCGAATCTGGTGCTGACGGATTACATCGAGTTTCGCTGGTACGTGAACGGCGAGCGGCGCATGGTGGCGCGGCAGCAGGACCATAGCCTCAGCTTCGATGCGGCGGGCGCGGCGGAAGTGACGACGCTGCTCGCCAGTTTCTTGCAGCACGCGCCGGAACCGATCCGCTCGCCACGCGAATTGGCCGGGCGCATGGCACGCCTGACGCACCTGATCCGCGATCTGGCGCTGCGCACGCTGCTGGGGACGGAGGCCGCCGCCACGCTGGGCTTGCAAACGGTGGTGGCGACGTTGAAGGGGCTGCATCAAGCGTTCACCGAGACGCTCATCCCCGATCTTTCCGCCGCCGAGTTCGCCGATATGTTCGCGCAGACGTTGGCCTATGGCCTTTTCGCGGCGCGGGTGAACCATACCGGTGCCAAACCGTTCGCCCGCAAGGACGCCGCCCGCGAGGTGCCGCGCACCAATCCCTTCCTGCGCAAGCTCTTCGAGACGCTCAACAGCACGGATCTGGATGACGCGCCCTTCGTGGGCTTTGTGGACGACCTGGCGCAATTGCTGAACGATGCCGACCTGGCGGCGATCCTGGCGCAGTTCGGCAAACGCACGCGACAGGACGATCCGATTGTGCATTTCTATGAAACCTTCCTGACGGCGTATGATCCCAAGCTGCGCGAGTTGCGCGGCGTCTATTACACGCCCGAACCCGTCGTCGGTTACATCGTGCGCTCGGTGGATCACCTGCTGCGGAGCGAGTTTGGCTGCGCGGAGGGGCTGGCGACGAGCGCGCTGCCGGGCGGGGATGAGCGCGTCATCTTGCTGGACCCCGCGTGTGGCACCGGCACGTTTTTGTATACCGTCATCGAGCAGATCCGGCAGTCCTTCGGCGATAACGCGGGCATGTGGCCGGCGTATGTGCGCGATCACCTGCTGCCGCGCGTCTTCGGCTTCGAGTTGCTGATGGCCCCTTACGCGATGGCGCACCTGAAGCTGGGCATGCAATTGGCCGCGCTGGACCTGCCCGCCGCCACCCGCGCCCGTTGGGCCTATCAGGGCGACGAGCGCCTGAACGTCTTTTTGACGAACACGCTGGATGAAGCCAAGCTGCGCTCCGATCTGCTGATGGGCCGCTACATCTCGGAAGAGGCGAACGAGGCGGCGACGGTCAAGCGCCACAAGCCGGTGATGGTGGTGCTGGGCAATCCGCCCTATTCCGGCCACAGCGCCAACAAGGGCAAGTGGATCACCGATCTGCTGCACGGCAAGGACGTGATCGCCGGCAGCGAGACGCGCCGCACTGGCGATTACTTCGCCGTGGACGGCCAGCCGCTGGGCGAGCGCAATCCCAAGTGGCTGAACGATGATTACGTCAAGTTCATCCGCTTCGCGCAGTGGCGCATCGAGACGACGGGGCATGGCATCCTGGCCTTCATCACGAATAACGGCTACCTGGATAATCCCACCTTCCGGGGCATGCGCCAGGCGTTGCTGGCGACCTTCGACGACATCTACATCCTGGATCTGCACGGCAACAGCAAGAAGCGCGAGCGCAGCCCCGACGGTGGCAAGGATGAGAACGTCTTCGACATCCAGCAGGGCGTCGCCATCGGCATCTTCGTCAAGCGCCAGGGAGCCACTAGCCGGCCCAAGACCGTGAGCCACGCGCATCTCTATGGCCCGCGCGAGGGTGACGGCGGCAAATATGCCTGGCTGGCGGACCACAGCGCCGAAAACACCCCCTGGCAGACCATCACGCCGCAAACCCCGTTTTACTTCTTCACGCCTCAAGACACGACGTATCTCGCCGAATATGAGCAGGGCTGGCGCATGACCGATGCCATGCCCGTCAACGTCCTGGGCTTTCAGACGCACCGCGACCAGTTCGCCATCGACTTCGATGAGAAGGCACTCCGCCGCCGCATCGAAGACATGCGCGACGAGACGATCTCTGATACAGAGTTCGCAGAAAAGTATGAGCTTTCCGGTGGTGGGTTTGATATATCAGGCGCACGGAGGTCTATTCGCTCGGATGTTTTGTGGAATAAACATTTTCACCGTATACTCTACCGGCCTTTTGATTGGCGGTGCTGTTTCTATGATAAAGCTATAGTTGACCGTGTGCGTCCAGAATTGCAACAACATATGTTACGACCAAACCTGAGCATCAATCTCACGCGGCAGACAAAAGCCGATTATTGGCGTAATGTCGTGGTTGCGAATACGCCGACACCTGCGCTTTACACCGAAGTCAAAGATGGCTCGAATGCATTCCCCCTCTACCTCTACCCCGATCCCAACAAGCCGGCGATGTTCGATGATCAGCCGGCATCGACTGCGCCGGGCGGGCGGCGGGCGAACCTCGCGCCGGGCTTCGTGGCGGACTGCGCGGCGCGGCTGGGGCTGGCGTGGGTGGCAGATGGCAAAGGCGACCGCGTGGCGACCTTCGGGCCGGAGGATCTCTTCAACTATATGTACGCCGTCTTCCACTCGCCCGCCTACCGCGAACGCTACGCCGAATACCTGAAAACCGACTTCCCGCACCTGCCGCTGACCGACGATCCCGCGCTCTTCCGCGAATTGTGCGCGCTGGGCGACGAACTGGTGAGGCTGCACCTGCTGGAACGCTTCGCCCCCACCCTGCCGGGCTTCCCCGTGGCCGGCGACAACGTGGTGAGCGAAGCGCGCTACACCGTGTGGGGTGAAAACGACCAGCCGACCGACCAGGGCAACCACAAGGGATTGCCCCTACAGACCGGGGGAGAACGTGTTCAGCAAAGTGGCCGCGTCTTTATCAACGCCACGCAATATTTCGCTGACGTGCCGGCGGCAGTGTGGGAGTTCCACATCGGCGGCTATCAGGTGTGCCAGAAATGGCTGAAGGACCGCAAAGGCCGCGCGCTGAGCTACGACGATCTGCGCCACTACCAGCGCATCGTCGGCGCGCTCGGCGAGACGATCCGGCTGATGGCCGCCATCGACGACGCGATTGAAGCGCACGGCGGCTGGCCGCTGGGGCAAAAAACACGCGCGACGGGGCCAGCCGGCGGCTAAAGCCGCTGGGCTTCGATCACGAAGCCTCCCTTCGGAGGCTGGGACGCGGCGTGATCGCGTGGGGTAAATGATCGTGGGCGGGGCCGAGAGCGAATATTCCACCATACGCGATCATTTGTCCTCGCGGCCCACAATGCGATCTCGTATGATAAATCAGTCAAAAGCAGGAGGTCATTACCATGCATGACACCCAACCGACCATTACCAATGATGGGGAACTCGAAGCATATAAGCAGGGATTGCAGACGATGAACGGCGCGTGCGCAGAGCGTGAGCAGCGCCTCTGCGACGTGCGGGATGATCCGGTGAAGCTGGAGGGGGCGCGAAGCTCGCTCCTTCACATCTATCGCCGCCGCCAGGGCATCATCGACGCCATCGAAGCCTACGAGCGGCAAAAGACCGCACAGCGCGCCTAGCCAGGACAACGGATGGTTGAAACCCCACGAGGACGGCGGGGGACGGGAGACGGGGGACGGGGGACGGCGGGCGGTTGAAACCGCGCCTAAGGGCGTTCCGCCACGAAACCCACCTGCGTGGGTTCGGATCCTAGTCCGCGACGGCGGATTTCGTCGCCGCCAGGCGCTTAGGCGCGGTTTCAACCGCCCGCCCCGTCCCCGCCCGCCTTGTTAGCCTCCTAGCTACCTGAAATATTTCGTCAATCGCCATTACGCGCCAGTTGGCCCCGCTGATTAAGGTGTCCTCCCTCTTGACAAGCGCCCCTGGCCCTGGTATAATTTTGATTGACCAGTCAATCGGGAGCAAGGGTATGAGCAAGCCACAGAGCGCGGAATGGCACGAACGGCGTCGGCAGATCATGGCTGCGGCGTTGCCCGTTTTCGCTGAAAAAGGGTTCAAGGGCGCGACCAACCGCGATATCGCCGAAGCGGCCCACATCGCACCGGGTTTGATCTACCATTATTTCGCCAACAAAGAGGAGCTTTTTACCGCGATCCTCGACGAATTTCTGCCGTTGGATCGTGTCAGTCTGCCATTGGAAACGATGACCAATGTGCCGCCGCAGCAACTTCTGCCGCTGCTGCTGCAAGGGCTGAACGTGATCTTTCAGGAGCCGCGCTTCTTCCTGGTGATGCGCATTCTGGTGGCCGAGACGATGCACACGCCGGAGGCCGGTCAGCGCTTCAACGCCATCTTCAAGCGCCTGCTCGATCCTTTCGCAGCTTACCTGCGCGCTCAGATCGCGGCGGGCCGGCTCCGCGCGGGCGATCCGCTCCTGATGGCGCAGATGTTCCTTTCCAGCGTGGCGATCTTCTTCCTGCGCCGCATCATCGGGCAAGATCCGACCTTGCAGGGCTACGATCCCGACGCGATGGCACACTTCGTCACCGACGCCTTCCTGCGCGCCTTCGCGCCAGAAAATAACTCCAGTCCGTGAAGACGGACTTCGTGGCAGCAAGCCCCTAGGCGCGGTTTCAACCGCCCGCCCTCGTCTTTTTTGCCCATACCATTGATTGACTGGCCAATAAAACCAACAGGAGGCCCAGTGATGACGACACCAGCGATCCCTGACCCGGCACCGATTGCGTTGAGCCACGTCAGCAAGACCTTTGGCACTGTGCGGGCGCTGACCGATATCAGCTTCAGCGTGGCGGCGGGCGAGACCTTTGGCTTGATCGGCCCGAATGGATCGGGCAAGACGACGCTGATCAGGCTGTTGTTGGGCCTGGGCCAGCCGACGAGCGGCAGCGTGCGGGTATTGGGCTTTGCCATGCCCGACCGGCGCGCCGCCCGGCAGATCGGCTATATGACCCAGGCCAGCGCGCTCTATGGCGAACTGAGCGTGCGCGAAAACATCCAGTTCTTCGCCGCGCTCTACGGTTTGCATGGGCGCGATCTGCGCGCTCGCGCCGCTGAGGTGCTGGCACTGGTAGACCTGGCGGACCGCGCGGCATCGCCCGTGCAGACGCTCAGCGGCGGCATGCGCCAGCGCGTCTCACTGGCCGTCGCCCTCGTCCATCGCCCCCGCCTGCTCTTTCTGGACGAACCGACCGTGGGCATCGATCCCGAACTGCGTCATACCTTCTGGGACTACTTCGCCAGCCTGAACGCGCAGGGCGTGACCATCGTCGTCTCCACGCACCACCTGGACGAAGCGGCGCGCTGCCATCGGCTGGGCTTGCTGCGCTTCGGCACGCTGCTGGCCGTCGATACGCCCGCCGCGCTCCGCGCCCAATCCGGCCAGGACGACTTCGAGCAAGCCTTTCTCTATTTCGCGCAACGCCCACAGGAGGTGGCATGATGTCTTTGCGACGAGTCTTTACGCTGGCCGGGCGCATCGTCCGGCAGTTCGTGCGCGACCGGCGCACGATGGCGCTGCTTTTCCTGGCACCACTGCTGGTGATGACGCTGCTCAATTTCGTGCTGAACTCCTCGGCTTCCGGCGCGACACTGGATATCGCGCCCGCTGGCGACGCTGCCAGCGCGGCTGTGGCGCAGAAGCTGCACGACGCGCTCAACGGGCAGAACGGCATCACCGCGCGCATCGTCACGCCCGCTCAAGTGCTAGGCGATCTGAAAGATGGCACCGCCGATGGCGCGCTGATCTTTCCGCCGGACTTCGGCAGCCAATTGCAGTCCGGCACCGTCACGCTCAGCCTCACTTTGGAAGGCTCGAATCCAGGCGTCGCCAAGCAGGTGCAGGGCATGATGGCGCTGCTGGTCAATGGCATCGCCGCGAGCGCCCCCGGCGCGAATCCCGCCGCGCCCCGTATCACCATCGCGCCAGCGCACTACCTGTATGGCGGCCCGCAGTTCACCCAGACGGACGCGCTGGCACCGCTCTTCATTGGCCTCTTTTCGTTCTTCTTCGTCTTCCTGCTCACCTCCGTCGCGTTCCTGCGCGAACGCTCGCAGGGGACGATCGAGCGGCTGTTGGTCGCGCCGCTGAACCGCACGGAACTCGTGCTGGGCTATGTCATCGGCTTCACGCTCTTTGCCCTGGCGCAATCGGTGGTGATCTTGCTCTACGTCATCAACGTGTTGCAGGTACATTTTCATGGGAACCTGGCGCTGCTCTTCCTGGTGACGGCGCTGTTGACCATCGGCGGCGTCAATATGGGCATCTTCGTTTCCGCTTTCGCGCGCAACGAACTTCAGGTGATGCAGTTCATCCCGCTCTTGCTGGTGCCACAGATCTTGCTGGGTGGCCTCTTTTTTCCAGTGAAGACGCTGCCCGTCGTGTTGCACCAACTCGCCTACTTCCTGCCGCTGACCTACGCCAACTTCGCCCTGCAAGATGTGATGATCAAGGGCTTCGGCATCGGCGACATCTGGCCGGATCTCGCCTTCCTGGCAGGCTTCGCAGCGCTGATGGTCCTGGGCGCGGCTTTCTCGTTGCGCCAGGATCGCCTGTGAGGGTGGCCCCACCCCCGACCCCTCCCCATCTGCGGATGGAGAGGGGAGATCCAGACAGTATAGGCTGATCGCGTTGAGCTTGGCTGATCACTACCCGAACGATCACCCCCTCTCCATCTCCGATGGGGAGGGGGCTGGGGGGTGGGGCCGTGCCACCCGGCCTATCGCTTTGACAGGGACCGCGCGCACCCGCTATACTGATCGCGCTAGCAGTACGATCAGGTGTGGATGAGGAGTGGTCCCTTGGCAAGCAATGATTCGCCGCGCAAGACGCCGGCTCAGCCTTCCGGTTTCAGCCATACGATGCCGTATATCCAGGTTAATCGCCTGCTGCTCGTCGCTGTTTCCGGCACGTTGGCGGTGCTGCTGTCGCTCGCTGTCATCGTCACCAGCCTAGCGGCACCCACCGCCCGCGCTGTCGTGCTGCCCACGCCGTCACCCACGGCCACCCTCGCGCCCACGGCCACCCCCACGCTGCCCGCCATCCCGATCCCGCAATACGGCGCGACGGCGATCTACCCGGCGTCTTTTGAGGCGTATGTGGTCGATCCTATCACCGGGCGCGTCCTGCTGGCGCATAATAGCGGCAAAGAGATGGCGATGGCCAGCACGACCAAGATCATGACGGCGGTCGTTGCCATCCTTTTCGGCAAGACGAATCAGGTCTTCACCGTGCCGGCGGATATCTTGAGCCTTGATCCGGCGTCGAGCAAGATGGGCGTCTTCGTTGGCGAAAAGTATACCCTACGTGAACTGCTTTATGGGCTGATGCTGCCCTCCGGCGACGATGCCGCCGTGGTCATCGCCGACGGCATGTACGGCTCACAGAGCGCATATGTGGCGCGGATGAACGCGCTGGCGCAATGGCTGGGCCTGACCCACACCCACTATGCCAACGTCCACGGCCTGAACGCCCCCGGCCATTACACCACGGCGGCGGATCTCGCCCGGCTGACGCAATTCGCGCTCGGCCTGCCGCTTTTCCGGCAGATCGTGGCGACCGCGGCCATCAATCTGCCCGCCACGGCCACCCACCATGCCATCCCACTGCTCAACACGAACAGCCTGCTGCAAGACGCACCGAACCTGGGCTTCGATGGCGTGAAGACGGGCTTCACTGGCGGGCCACTGGGCGCGCAATATTGCGTGGTGACGGACGCGCGGCTGGACGGCCACGAGATCATCACCGTCATCCTGGGCGACGGCACCTACCAATCGCGCTTCATCGACGCGGCGGCGCTCGTCGCCTGGGCCTTCCAAGAAGAAGGGCTGAAGGCCAAAGCCCCCTATATCAGCCCCTATCCCGCGCCGGGAGCGTGAGGTGCCGACGCTTATGCATAATTATATATTTTCACCACGCACAAGCGGCTGCTGAGCTAGGGCGGCGTATATAACGCGAGCAGATGTGCTATACTAATCATGTGCCAGGCAGGCCGTGTCTTGGCTAGCGTGCGGGACCATTTTCCCTGGGGCGCGCGTGACACGTGCGGTACAATCGGGGTAGGGCCAGCGCGTGGCGCTGGATGTGGGGGAGGCAGGTTATGATCATCGTTGCTTTGGCGCTGGTGGGCGCACTGATCGTCACGGTCATTCTGGTGGCGGCGCGGTTGCTGCTGAGCCGGCAGAAGGTGGATCTGCAACGCGCGATATTGCCGTGGGCGGGCGTGCTGTTCGTCCTGAACTTCATCTTCGATCTGATCGTCTTTTATTTCGCCATGCCGGCGCTCACCGGACCGTATGGCGGCTGGCAATGGTTGCTGTGGCCGCTGCTGCTGAGCGGCATCCTCAGCCTGGCGCTGAGCGGCGCGGTGGCTAGCCAGCGCATGATGGAGCGGCTGGCGCAGAATGCGCCCCTGCCCTTCCGCCGCGTCGTCTCCACTGATCCGCCGGGCTGGCGCACACTGATGGCCGATGGCGCGGGCGCTGCCGGCGTCGTCGCAGTCGTGCTGGCGCTCTTCGTCGGCCTCGTCGCCAATAGCGTCATCGTCATCGCCACCACGTGGTTCGACCCGAATGCCAAGGCGCTTGCGGCAATCCCGCACGTGCAAGTATCCACCAGCCAGTTGCCAGCGACGAACGTGCAGCATATCGTGCTGGTGACGCAAGCCATCGCCGTCTATCGCGGCCAGCAAGTTTTGGCGCAGTCGGGGCAGAACCTCGGCTCGATCTACCATCTGGAAGACGCGCAATATACCTTGCAATCCGTCGCCGGGCATCTCTACTGGATCGCGCCGCTGGTGTATAACAACGTCTTCGCCAATCTGGGCAACTATAACACGCCGGGCTATGTGGTGGTGGACGCTGAGAATCCCGATGCGCCGCCGCAACTGCGCACCGGCTACCATTTGCATTACGTGCCGAACGCGATCCTCAACCAGGATCTCATCCGCCACGTCTATCTGAGCGGCTACACCTATGGCGATCTGGTTGATCCCACACTGGAAGTGCGCGACGACTGGCGACCGTTTTACACGATCTCGCTGATGCAGCCCTCGCGTGGTTTCACCGGCGAAGTGCTTAAGCAAGTGCTGCTGGTCGATCCCCAGACCGGCGACATCCAGGCGTTCGCGCCGGGCGACGTGCCGAGTTGGGTGGACCGCGTCGTCCCCAGCAGCGTCGTCGCAGACTACCTGGGCTGGTGGGGCCAATATCACGCCGCGCCGTGGTTCAATCCGTCGGGTGCCGGCCAGCAGACGCCGGCGAGCGATCCTGAACTGGTGTATAACGATGTAAATCAGCCCGTCTGGCTGGTGCCGATGACCTCCAGTTCGGCGCAGGATAGCTCCAGCACCGGCGTGATGCTCTTCGACACCAAGCAGAATCTGGCCACGTTCTATCCGCTGGCCGGGCTGGGCGTCGGCAACAACGTGACAACAGCGTTCTCATCCACCCAGGCCAACATTCGTGGCTATGACGTCAGCACGCCGCAGCTTTATTCGATCTATGGCCGCCCCACGTGGGTCGCCATCTACTCGCAGTCTGCTGGCACCGGCTCTGGCACCGGCGCGACCTTCCAGGCCGTGGGCTTGCTCGCCGCCGACGACCTGAACGGCGCGAACGTGCAATACGCGCCCTCGCGCGACCAGGCGCTGGCGCTCTATAGCCAATGGCTGGCGGGCCATCCCAAAGGCGGCACGGGGACGACGGGGACGCCCGGCACCAGCACCACCACGATCTCCGGCAAGGTGATCCGCGTCGCGCCGACCACCGTCAGCGGTAACACCGTCTACTATCTGTGGATCTCCGGCCAATCGCATATCTTCACCGCGACAGCGGCGATCTCGTCGATCCTGCCGCTGGTGCAGCCGGGCGACGACGTGACCGGCTCCTACCTGGAAACCGGCCAGCAGGTTGAATCGCTCACGACCTTCACCGACAACTCCATCGTGCTGCCTACCGCCCAACCGGCCCCCGCGCCGACCCCGTAAGGGAGACGGTCGAACACGAAAGGCCACGAAGATCCTTGAAACGTGGGGCGGACATTCCTGTCCGCCACGTGACAGACAAAAATGTCTGTCCTCCCGATAGACGTGGGGCGGACATTCCTGTCCGCCACGTGACAGACAAAAATGTCTGTCCTCCCGATAGACGTGGGGCGGACATTCCTGTCCGCCACCCCATTTCAAAAATCCTTTCGTGACCTTTCGTGGCCTTTTTCGTGGCCTTCGTGTTCCCGACCCTGCCCTTGCCTCCTATTCCAGCACATCGCGCCGCCAGGTGAGGCCGACGGCCAGGCCGACGAAGATGACCGCGTAGACCGCGATGACCACCAGCATGTGCGTGAGATCATAGCTCACCAATGGCCCCAGACCGAAGTTGAAGAAGCTGGCTTGGGCCACAGCCGGACCGCTGGCGGTCTGCACCGTCTCGCTGAGCGGCGCGATCCACGTGCCAGCCAGCACGTTGAGATTGGGACCGAGAAAATAGCCGGTGACGTTCAGCCAGAAATCATTGTTGGTCACGTGGTTGATGATCAGCATGACGATGGTGCCGATATTATCCGCCGCGAAAAAGCTCAGGCCGACGGTCATGCCCACCGCGACCGAGCGGCCAACCACCGTCGCCGCTGCCGTCAGGGCGATGGTGACGAACATATTGATGATGATAGTCAGGATGTCGATGCGTATGTCGGCCCAGAAGGTCGGCGTAGCGGCACTCAGCACGTTCAGGCTGCCGGTGGCGATCTGATAATACAGCAGGCCGGCGACGCCTTCCAACGCCAGGCCGCCGACCAGCAGCAGCAGCGCGACCGCGAAGATCGCCAGCGCCTTCGCCGCCAGCAGTTCCAACCGGGCCACGCCGCGCGCCAGCACGATGCGGATCGTCCCCTGCTGGTAGTCCAGCCCGATGACCAGCGCCGTCAGAATGCTCAGCACGAAGCCGGAGAAGACTCGCAACAATCCCAGATTGCCGCTGGCGTTGCGCACCAGCGAGAGCAGCGGCGCGGCAGCGATGCGCGCCTGCGCGTTTGCCAGCCCCAGCGAGCCGAGCCAGGGCAGCAGCAGCACGCCTACCAGCAAGATCAGCATGATCCACAGCGCCCGCAAGCGCGTCATTTTGATGAGTTCGCCACGTAGCACGCCCAGGAAGCTGGGCCGTAATTCACCCGTGCCGGTCGTCGCGGCACCCATTGCCAGCGCCATCAGCGCACCTCCCCAGTGCCGTTGCTGGTCAAGCGCAGGAAGACCTCTTCCAGGCTCTCTTCTTGATAATTCAGTTGATCCGGATACAAGCCGGCTTCGGCCAGCGCGTGCGCGATGTAGCGCCCCTGGCTCTGTGGCGCAGTGGTGTGGAGCGTGCCGTCGGCCTCTAGCCGCGCACTCGCGCCCCACGGTTGGTGTTGGATGGCAGTGAGCGCCGCCGCTGGATTTTCCACCCGCACGACGAATTCGCCATGCCCGCGCGTCAAACCGGCAACGGTGGATTCAGTGACCAGCCGGCCCAGATTGATGATCGCCACCCGTGTGCAGATCTGCTGCACCTCGCCCAGCACATGGCTGGAGATGAAGATCGTCTTGCCCTGCGCGGCGAGTTGGCGCAACAGATCGCGCATCTCCACGATGCCGGCGGGGTCCAGGCCGTTCGCGGGCTCATCCAGGATCAGCACATCGGGATCGTTCAGCAGCGCCACGCCGACCCCTAACCGCTGCTTCATGCCCAGCGAATAGGTGCGCACGCGGTCGTGGTCGCGCCCTTTCAGCCCCACCTGGCTCAGCACGGCGTCCAGCCGCGCCTCGCTGACGCCGCCGAGGATCGCGCCGACGGCGCGCAGGTTGTCGCGCCCCGACAGATACAGGTGCAGTGCTGGCTGCTCGATCAGCGCGCCCACGCGCGGCAACACCTGGGCGCGGTGCGTCACCACATCCTGCCCCAAAATCTCGACGCTGCCCGCCGTCGGCGTGATCAGCCCCAGCGCCATACGGATCGTCGTCGTTTTGCCCGCGCCGTTCGGCCCCAGAAAGCCGAAGATCTCGCCGCGTTGCACCGCCAGGTTCAGCCCGTTGACGGCGGGCCGTGTGCCATAGCGCTTCACCAGATCGCGCGTGCGCAGCACCACCTCACCCGTCGCCTTGGCGCTGGTGGCGGCGTAAGGTTGGGTATCCGCTACCATGCTCGTGCCTCCTCACAATCATATCGCTTATGCAGAAATCGCATCGTCGTGCGGGAACGCGGTTGCCAGCAGGAAACAACGAGGGGAAACGCGCGCTCCCACCGGCAAGCCCGTCCCACGCATTCAGGATACGCGGCTTGCATGAAACGCTTGTGAAAGGTTGATGAGAATCGGATGAAATCGGGCGGCTCTGGCGGTCGGCGCGTGGCATGCGCTATACTTTATAAAAGGTAGCGCAGTTTAGCCCGCATATTGGAGACAACAGCACACTATGACCATCGATCAGCTTGAGTTTCGCCAGGTAATGGGCAACTTCGCCACCGGCGTGACCATCGTGACGGCGGCGCACGCGGGCAAGTATGCCGGCTTCACCGCGAATGCTTTCACTTCCGTATCACTGGACCCGCCCTTGGTGCTGGTTTGCATCGGCAACCAGAATGCTTCACTCACCGTCATCGAAACCAGCCAGGCGTTTTGTGTGAACATCCTGGCGGCGGATCAGGAAGATCTCGCGCGCATCTTCGCCAAAAACGGCCCGGCGAAATATGAGCATCTGGCGCAGGTGCAGCACCACGCCGCCAGCACCGGCGCACCCATCCTCGCCGGCACGCTCGCCTGGCTGGATTGCCGCCTCACACAAGCCTACGCCGGCGGCGACCACCTGATCCTTATGGGCGAGGTCGTCGCGCTGGGAGCCGCGCCCGGCGACCCGCTGCTTTACCTGCGCGCGAAATATACACGGCTGGGGCAATGATCGTGCGCGACTGGCATACTTTTCTGCACAAGCGATCCGGCAAAAATTCGCTGCTCACCCCTTGCCCCACATGTGCTATGATATCCCCACATGGCGTGACCATCGCCCGCACACCGGGCCGCGCTAGGTGGCCTGGGTGGCGCACGCCCGTAGGCGCGGCTTCAGCCGCCGGCAGAGAAGACAGGGGAGCCGTTATGTCGAAGCGTGTCCTCATCGTCGATGACGATAAAACCATCGCGGAACTTATGGAATTGGCCCTTTTGCAAGATGGCTATAGCGCCCGCAAGACCATCCAACCCTTGCGCTTTTTCGACGAGGTGCGTGAGTTCCAGCCCGATCTCATCCTGCTGGATCTGATGATGCCCTACCTCGACGGCAGCGATGAACTGCGCCTGTTGGCGCTGGACCCGGCCACAAGCGGCATCCCCGTGATCATGGTGACGGCGGATGTCGATGCCAAGCGCCCCGAACGCGCGGCGGAATATCAGGCGATGGGCGTGAAGCTGGTCATCACCAAACCCGTCGATCTCAACTACATCTTACAACTCATCCGCGAAACCATCGGCGAACCGTAATTAGAGGAGTGGGGGACATGGCAGAGGCAGAGGCAGCGCGCCGCGTGGCGCTGGACGTGATGGGCGGCGACCACGCGCCGGAAGAGGTCGTGCTGGGGGCCGTGCAGGCCGCGCGCGAGCTGGGCATCGGCGTCATCCTGGTGGGACCGGAGCCGGCGATCCGCACAGAGATGGCCAAGCACGATATCAGCGGGCTGGACCTGACCATCGAGCATACCGACGAGGTCGTGCGCATGGACGAACACCCCGCCGAGGCGGTGCGCACCCGCCCCAATAACACCATGTCGCTGTGCATGCGGCTGATTAAAGAGGGTCGCGCGGGCGCGATGGTGACGGCGGGCAACAGCGGTGCGGCGGTCGCCGCCGCGCTCCTGGGGCTGGGGCGCATCAAGGGCATCGCGCGGCCCGCGCTGGGGACCGTGCTGCCGACTGCGACCGGCAAACCTACCTTGCTGCTGGATGTCGGCGCGACCACCGACAGCAAGCCGAATTACCTCGCCCAGTTCGCCCTGATGGGATCAGCCTACATGAAGGGCGTCTTCGGCGTGGCAAACCCCAAAGTCGGTCTGCTGGCGAACGGCGAGGAAGACTCCAAGGGCGATCAACTGGTGCAGGAGGCTCACGGCCTGATCCGCCAGATGGCGCAGAGCGGCGCGGTGAACTTTGCCGGCAACGTCGAGGGGCGCGACATCCCCGCCGGTCAGGTGGACGTGATCGTGTGCGACGGCTTCGTCGGCAACGTGGCGCTCAAGCTCAGCGAGGGGCTGGCGAAAATGCTGTTGGGAACGATCCGCACCGAGATTTACGCGAATCCGGTGAACCAGGTCGGCGGGCTGATCCTCAAGGGTGCCTTCAATAAAGTTCGTGCCAAACTGGACTACGAGGAATACGGCGGTGCGCCGCTCTTGGGCGTCAAAGGCGTGGCCATCGTCGCCCACGGCAGCTCGCATGCCAAAGCGATCAAGAACGCGCTGCGCGTCGGCTTTCAGGCGGCGGAACAAGGCGTACCGGAACGCATCGCCGAGGGGCTGGCGACCTCTGGCGCGGCGGCGGGCGACTAGCCTACTGATTTTCTCGCACGCCTCACCGTGCCGCGTCGGCCTTGAAGCGATAGAGCTGCGCCGGGCGGTGTGGCCCCTCCATCTTCGTCGCGTCAGTCTTTTCCAGGATATCGGTGGAAAGGATCTTGCGGCGGAAATTGCGCTTATCCAACGGGCGATTGCGGATGGCCTCATAGACGGCTTGCAGTTCGCTCAGGGTGAATTCCGGCGCGAGCAACTGGAAGCCGATCGTGGTATATTCCAGCTTGCCACGCAGCCGCTGGATCGTGTAGTCGATGATCGCCGCATGGTCGAAGGCGAGGTCCGGCAGATGATAGAGCGGGAACCACTCCGCCTCGGCGGCGTCATCCGCCGCGCGCACCGAGACGTTCAGCCGCGCCGCATCGATGAGCGCATAATAGACCACGGTGATGACGCGCGTGCGCGGGTCGCGGCCTGGATCGCCGAAGGTGTAAAGCTGCTCCAAAAAGATATCGCGGACGCCCGTCTCTTCCTCTAATTCGCGCAGCGCGGCGTGTTCCAGGCTCTCGTCCATATTGATGAAGCCGCCGGGGATCGCCCACATGCCGGCGAACGGCCAATTGCGCCGGCGCACCAGCAGGAGGCGCAACTCGCCCTCCACCAGCGTCAGGATAACGACATCCACCGTCACCGAGGGGCGCGGAAAATCTTCCGCGCGATACGTCTTGGCGGGGTCAGTTGCGGGTTGCGACATAGTGCCATTTCACCTGCTTTCATGCATCTCACGGCTCATATATACATGCAGTGTACCATACCAAACCAGCGCCAGGCCCACCGGCATTGCTCGCTAGCCCTCACGCTTCAGGTCGGCCAACGCCTGACGCAATTCGGCGCTATGCGGCGAAAACGCATGCGGCGGGGCTTCCGCCTCGAAGTATTCTAACGCGATGTGATAGTGAACGCTGGCGGCACCGAAATTCTTGGTATTATAATAACATTGTCCCAAGAAGCGTTCGGCGTGGCCAGCCAGCCAGATGCGATTCTGTTCTTTCAGCGCGTCGGCCTGGCGTTGCAGATTGGCGATCACTGGTTGGGGAGCTAAGCCCCCCAGGAAGTAGTTCTGGAAAGCAGTGGCTTCGCGCTGTAAGGTGAAATACGTTTGTTGATCGGGATCGGCGACCGCGGGAAAACGCCGACCGATCTCGCTCACCAAGCCAACCGCGCGTGGGAGCCACGTCAAGGCATGTTCACTCCCCTGATTAAGCGTGATCCCACTCAGCGCGATGTCCAATGTCGAAAGATGCAAGTTCAGTATTCCGGCTTCCTGGCGCATATCAAGGGGACTGTTATTTTGGGCGAAAGCGGCTTGGGCGAAGGTGATCAAGTTGCGCATCGGCGAATAGGCTTGATCGTGGAGGATCTGGTTGCGTTCCTGACCGTGTTTGTGGTTGTGCAATCTCGCCTGCCAGGTGGCATTTTCAGCGGCGTGCCAGGGAATGGTGAGCGCCAGCGCACCCCAGATCTGATCATTCGGATTGGCGCTATGCCACACATCCGGCTTGATCGCTTGCAAGGGCAATATGCCATTTCGGCACCGGGGGATCGTCACGCCATCTGTATTTTGCTCATTGATCCATTGCGTGATGAAATTCAATGCTGTTTCTGTATGGGCGTGCGCGGCTTCCAGATGGCCGGATATGCTTTCGGCGCGTGCAAGCTGGGTGTTGAGATAACAATCGAAACTTTCATAATCACGCTGTAAGCATCTTTGCCGCTGTTCATTCGTAAGCCGGCGGAAGGTCATAAGGGCATGATCGAGGCTGAGCAGGGCTTCTTGCGCGCGTTGGGCGTGCAGCGCCGCCCGCCCCCAGTAGTAATATAGTTGGATGCGCTGGGCCGCGTGGGTGGGATTTTCCAGGAGATACGCACAGGTGGTGAAAGCATCCATCGCGTCGTGCCAGCGGCCCAAACTCAGCGCCCCCGTGCCGATCAAGAACCAATAGCGGGCGGTTTCTAAGGGTGCCAAGGTAGGAAAAGCCGTGCGCAGCGTATGTTCCAAGCGATAGAGCCGTTCGACATCCGCATGGGCGAAACTATAGACGTGGCGTGTTTGGGCGCGTTGCTGCCGTTCTGCGAGGTCCGGCATGAAAGGTAACGCAAGTTCGCCTTCAACCAGTTGTGTGTTGGCACTGGCAGCTAAAAAACTTTGGAGTTCGCGCTCGAAAGCCAGCACCCCAACGGTGCCTTCTGCTGGTGGGGTGGTAATATCGAAGCCGGTGAAATCAAATATGCTTTGCATGCCTCGTTCCCCTTTATCTTGCTACGTTTATGACGTTCGCGCGCGCAGGTGCGTTGCAATCCCCTGGTGAACGATTCAACATTGTGCATATCTCACACACAAAGCATACCACACAAATGCTATCACACGTTTTCCCATGCTATTCTCCTATGCATGCAACCAAGGGTGGCGGCGGATATACCAGGCCCACATTTCATCGCCGCCGTCTTCATGGTCAAACGCCTGCCGGGCGAGCGCGAGTTGCTTATCTACTGCCGGCAAATTGCCATAGAGATGATAGAAACGCGAGAGTAAGGCATGGCCGCGCCCGCGTAGGTAGATATCTGGCTGGCGGTTGTCGCGGTGCGTAACACAAAACCTTTCAAGCTCGCGCTGAATCTGCGCCAAAGCCGCATCCCTGGGGCCGTTCCGCTTCTGCAAAAATTGATACTCATATTCTAACAAATCCGTGACCTCGCCGATAACATACGTCAAATGCTGCCCCGCTTCGAGTTGATGGCGATATTGTTGCGCATGGTCGATCAGGTAGCGCGCTTCGCTGGGCCAATAATAGTGTTCCTCCGTGTAGTGGCGTTGGGCCAGTTCCAGCGTATACTCTGCCAGCATGATGAACGTTTCGCAGGTGCGTTCGGCCATGCCGGGTAACTGGGTTAAACTTTTTACCATCTCTCTGCCATTGGCATAAATCCAATTGAGCGTACTGGGATCTTCATGGCCGACATTGCGCAGGAACCACAGTTCGATGAAGAGATTCGCCGCATGCAGGCTCAGGAAGAGCCGGCCATTCAGTTCATCCGCGCCGGCGGCAAACGGCAGGAGGTTCGGTGGCAACTGGCGTGGCAGCACGTGTGCTGGTTCGGCGATCTGCCACTGGAAGCGCTGTTCCAGCCAGGGCGTCAGAATGGTGGAGGCGGCGAGCATATCCTGCCGTGCATGGGCAATGCGATGGGCGGGATCAATGGGCGCATTGGCGCGCGCCCGCCCGATCAGCGCGCGGCAGCGGAGCTGCGTCAAGGTGCCATGCTGCAAGGGTGGGGTCCGCCCCTGCTGTTGGAGGGTGTCGATGCTGGCGAGTACGATATCATAACACATGCTGCTGCGATGATAGTGCCGGATGCTGTCGGCAGCTATGGCGTACAGGAGATAAATGTGTAAGCGCGCGATGGGATCGATCAAGATGATCGCAAACTGTGTGCTGCATATCTCTAATGTCCGAAACGTGTCGCGCCAACGCCCCAAGCGCGCCTGCGCGTGCGCCACCAGATATAGGAGCCGCCCCTGTTGCCGGGGCGTGAGGGCGGCGGTGTCACCATTTTTGGGCAGGCTTGTATAACGATTCGCAACCTCCGCATAGTGGCCCGCATAAAACTCCTGATGGAAACCACGCAATGTGGCTTCCCCGCTCGGATAGCGCGCGTCATCTTGGTCTGGATCGGGCAGATCCAGTTCATAATAGGGCAGGTGATCGGAATCGAAGCCATCGGGCATGCTGCCAGTCTCCTCACGCGGTTGGGACTGTCGAGCGCCATGCTGACTTCTCGATTATACCAATTTCCGTGAGACTTTGGCAAGTACAAATGCGATGGAGTTCTTAGCCGATGCACCATCGGCACGTGATCGCAGGTGTGTTCACATTGTTATTTGACTTGTTATGCGACAGCCAGGCGAAAAAGCTGTGAAATCAGCGCCTGGCGGCACATCAGGCCAACGTGAGTACCGCCTGCTGCACGCGATATTCGCGCAGAAACGTCACTGTCAGCCGGTCGCCGGCGTGGTGGCGCTGGATCAGCGCGCTGAGATCGCGGGGATCAAGCATGACGTATTTGTCGGCGGAAACGATGATGTCGCCCTTGCGCAGCCCGGCCCGCGCGGCGGGGCTATCCGGCACGATCTCCACCACCAGCACACCCCCCGCCTGGTGGGTGGAAAGCGCCCGCACCAGCGCCGGCTCGAAAGCATACGAGATGACCGCGACACCCATCGACACGCGCCCACGCGCCCGTGGCCCACCGTCGCTCCGCGCCAGAAAGTCGTTGATGTTTTCGACGGGGATGGCGAAGCCGATACCCTGCCCATAGGGGACGACCGCCGTGGTGATGCCCACCACCTTGCCCTGCCCGTTCACCAGCGGCCCACCGGAGTTACCGGGATTGATCGGCGTCTGCGTCTGGATCAGGTTGCGCAGCGAGATGCCCTCTTGCGGTGCATCCAGCGGGCGTCCGATGGCGCTGACGACGCCTGCCGTGACCGACCAGCCCAGCCCGAATGGATTGCCGATGGCCACGACCAGTTGGCCCGGCTGCAAGGCGTCCGCGCTCAATTCGGCGACGGGCAGCGGATCGTTCGTGGCGATGCGCAGCAGCGCCAGATCTTCGCGCGCCTCGCCGCGCACCAGCGTCGCCGGCAAGGTGCGGCCATCGACGAATTTCACGGCGATCTGCGCGGCATCCGCCACAACATGCGCATTCGTCAGGATCAAGCCCTTGGCGTCATAGATGAAGCCAGACCCCAACCCCACGACGCCGCGATCACTATAGCCAGGGTTCAGCATGTGCGGCGCGCGGTTCGTCTCGATCTGCACGACGGTGGGACCAATGCGTTTGGCGGCGTTGATAACGACTTCGGAATAGGCATCCATCGCGTCTTTGTCGGTAGGCATGCGGGCAATCCCCCTTGGCGAACGTGAGCGGCATGCACCTGTTGGCAACCTGGCACGCCGATCCCAAAATGGCGTTGATTGTTGATCATTATAGCGCCCCCGTTGCCCAAGCGAAAGGTGGCGAGGTGTGCATCGCTCACACTCATGCCCTTACAACAACGCCCCCTGCCTCATCAACCATGATCAAACAGGGGGCGCGCGAGACGGGCAACGTTCCTAGCTGAAGATGCTCGGCCACAGATCTTCGGCGACGGCGGCCAGTCCGGCGACGATGCGCGGACCGGGGCGCGAGAGCAAGCTATCATTGACGACGAAGATGCGTCCGCTCTGCACGGCGCTGATGCTCTGCCAGGCCGGGCGATTTTGTGGCTTGACGAAGGTGCCGGTGATCGGCTCTGCCAGGATGATCACCTGCGGATTATCGGCGATCACCGTCTCATCGCTCACCTGGGGGTAGCCGTAGCCGCTGGTGTCGCTGGCGAAGATGTTCGCGCCTCCGGCGTCCGTGATCAATGCATCCTCGAACGAACCTTTGCCCACGGTGTAGGGCTTGCCCGGTGTGCTGTAATCGATCTCCATATAGACCGATGGCAAGGTTTTGCCCTGCACCGCCGTTTTGATCGTGCTGATGCACTTTTCCATCCGCGCCACCAGCGTATTCGCCTGCTGCTGCGCGCCGATAAGCTGGCCAGCGAACAGGATCTCGCCCAGCGTGCCGTTGAGGTCCGCTGTGGGGAGGCTAACGACGTTGATGCCGGCCTGGCGCAGTGTAGTGTCGCCGATGGTTGCGGTCTCGCCGCCATAGCTGAGTACCAGATCAGGTTTCAGGGCGATGACCTTTTCGACATCCACCTTGCTGGTATAGCCGGAAACTGTGGTGACGACCGGCAGATTCAAGATGCTGGGCGGATAATCCGTGAAGTGATCGATGCCGACCAGGCGACTGCTGGCACCCAGCGCGGCGACGATCTCGCTATCCACCGGCGTGAGCGAGACGATGCGTTGCGGTGGCGTGCTGGGAACCTTGATCGCAATGCCGTCGCCGTCGGTGGTTGGCGCGGGACCATAGGTGCCGGTGGGGGTGAGCGTGCCGTTCAAGCCGTCCAGATTGTTGCAGAGCGATTCCAACTGAACCGTGCCACTGTTGGCGTTGGTCGAACTGGTGGGGGCGGCGACCGCGCCGCAGCCCGTCAGGAGCGCCGCGACGGCGCAGAGAGCCAGCGCCAGGGTACGCCAGGTGCGTGAAGCCATGATGACGTGTGTCTCCTCTTAATAATCGAACGGTGCCACAGGCGGCACCGCAGCCGAGGCGTCACGCGGTATGATACACGACGCCCCCGCCGGCCCAGAAACTTACAGGGCGAGCAGGGGCGCTCTGGCGCGCACGCGGGCGCGCGAAGACTTGCCGACAACCCTCAGAGCGCGAAGGGATGCGGCGTGCGCACGTGGGGCCGGTCTCCTGGCTGCTGAGTCTGCGCCTGTGCCGCCGGCCTTCCCACCCGCGTGCGGGCAGTGGCGTGTATAGCGACTGGCTCCCCAGTTACAGTGGCGCGTCCGCACCGGCATTGCACCGGTTTCCCTCACCCCGCCCACCCCATCGAATCTCATCGACCAGGCGCGCGGCGCGTTTCCCCACGGCGTGACGCGATCTTTTGCCACAGACATGATATGACAGCGGATAACCTCTTGTCCAGTGGCACGATCCAGAAAGCATGGGCTGCGGCAGAAAAGATATACTGAGGGAGAACGAATGCGCCCCCGAAGGATGAGCTGCCTGTGTACCTGGAAACGCTGGACCTGACCGATTTCCGCAACTATGCCGCTGTGCATCTGGCACTGGGGGAGGGGCGATTCATCGCGGCGGGCGACAACGCTCAGGGCAAGTCGAATCTCTGCGAGGCCATCCGCATGCTGGCGACGATGCGTTCGTTTCGCGCGGGAACGGACCGCGAGCTGGTGCGCTGGGGGTCCGCCGGCCACTTCGCGCGCATCCTTGCCGATGTCACCCGCGTCGATGGCCCGCTGCGCCTGGAAGTTATCGTCAGCGCGCCCCCCACCCCCGATGATCCCCTCGCCAACGCCGCCGGCCTCTGGTCCGCCGATCCTGCCGATCCAGGGCAACCACAAGGGATTGCCCCTACAGACCGTAGTCTCCCCTCTCCATCGTCCGATGGGGAGGGGCCGGGGGTGGGGCCGTTTCCCCGCCTGCCAACGGGCAAGCGCATCAAAGTGAATGGCGCACCGCGCCGTGCCATTGACTGCGTGGGCCTGGTGACGGTGGTGCTCTTCGAGCCGGCGGATCTCGACCTCGTCAGCGGTCCACCCAGCGGGCGACGGCACTTCATGGACGTGACACTGTGCCAGATCAGCCGTAGCTATTGCCGCACGCTCAGCCAGTACCAGCGCGTGCTGACGCAGCGCAGCGCGCTCCTGCGCCGCATCCGCGAGAACCAGGACGATCCGCGTGCGCTGGAATATTGGGACGTGCAACTGGCGCAACTGGCCGTCCCTCTGATCACCGAACGCGCTGGCCTCATCACGCGCTGCCTGCCGACTGCCGATCAGGTGGCGTTGCGGCTGGGCGGGCGGGGGCTGCGGCTGGTTTACCAGCCCTCTTTCGCTGTGGATGTCGAGTTGCCCACGGCCACTGCCATCGCCGCCTTCAATGAGAAGCTGAAAAGCCTGCGCAAACGCGAGATCATGCAGGGCGTGAACCTGCTGGGGCCGCACCGCGACGACCTCGCCTTCCTCGAAGGGCCGATCAATCTAGCGACGTATGGTTCGCGCGGCCAACAGCGCGGCGCTGCGCTGGCGCTGAAGCTGGCCGAACTGGAGGCCATCGAGCTTGAGACCGGCGACCAGCCGATCCTCGTGCTGGACGACGTGCTGAGCGAACTGGACCCCACTCGTCGCGCCGCGTTGCTCGACAGCATCGGCCCGATCAGCCAGGTCATCCTCACCACCGCCGAGCCAGATGCCATCCCCGCCGCCTTCGCCGCGACCGCACACTGGCTGCCCGTGCGCGCCGGCATGATCGCATAGCTTTTAACTTCACCAGCCGCTAGGCTTTGAAAATGATCCGTTGGTATCGCTTATGGTGTCAGGGAATTGGCAAACTGACAAGGGACCACGTCGGATCGGTTTAATAAAACTAGCTACTTGTTTAAGCTGTTGGCTAGGAATTTTATGTGGATGCAATACGCCGATTGGTATCTTAAAGATTGAAACCGTCTACATAAATGTTAGTCCGCATTGTTTTCCCTAAAAATAGCTGGCACCGCCCAAGAGCGGCCCCGCACCCTGCCGCCAAAGCAACAGGGGAAGTCTTATTCTTATTCTATCATGAAATCCATCAAAGTGCAAGTCCATTAGCTAGCGGTTGCAACAAATGAATGACCTTACTCACGCGCCCGCCGGGCCGTCGAGCGGCGGGGTGTGGGAAAGCTGCACGTCATCGGCGTGTTGGCGCAGGGGCAGCGCCAAGTGAATCTCGGTTCCCATGCCGTTGCCGCTGCGCACGGCTAAGTGGCCGTGGTGCGAGCGCACGAAGGCGGCGACGACCGCCAGGCCCAGTCCCCATCCCTGTGCCGTGCGTGCCGCGCTGCTGTCGATTTGATAGAATGGCTCGAAGACCTGGCGGTGATGTTCGGGCGCGATGCCGATGCCCGTATCGCGCACCGCGATCAACGCCCACGGCTCCGCGTCGTCCGGCGGCAGGAGCTAAATCCCCAGGAAGGCCGGGCGTTGATAGGCTGGGCGGGGACCGGCGTAGTCCGGCGCGGCCTGCTCGACGGTGACGACCGTTTTGATATTGCCGCGCACGTTGAATTCGCCCACCACGCGCAGCCATTTGGGCTGCAACAGAGCGGCCAAGTCGTCGAGGATCGTGTTTGCCGCGCCCTCGTGACTGATGGCACGGTCGCGGTAGGCGTTGATATAGAGTTTGAGGCTCTTGAGTTCAACGACTGCCGGGCCAGGGGCATAGTCGATCACAATCGTGGCGAAATCCGGGAAGCCGGAGCGGGGACACAGGCAGGTGAACTCCGGGATCTCGAAATGCACGATGTAATCACGGTCCGGGTGGCCGTTGGGCCACGCTTCGAGGTGGTTCGCCGCAATCTCGTCCTGGCCGTAGCGACCGGGGACACGGGGCGCGGTGGTCGCTGGCGTGGGATCAGCGAGGCTGTGTTTTGACTTTTTCAGGGGACATCACCCATTTCGTTGATTTTCGTTAAGATCATAGCCACATCGGCGGGGGTCAATTCAAGGTCGGGATAGCGCGCCTGCAAAGTGCTGATCTGCGCCACCCGTTCGGCCTCGGATAACCGTGGCCAGGCGCGGGCCAGTTCACGGAGCGCGGCCAGGTCGGCGTCGTCCAGCAGATTCGCGGCCTCCAGATTCCAGCCATCGTTGCTCATGCAAGTATATCCTTTCCATTTCAAACACAACTACAGCAGTAGCCATAGCATAAGTTCAGGGGCGGGCGCTAGAGGCGACCACGTGATGCGTTACCTGTTGCCACCGTGGGGCGACCATCGTTTGTGATCATAACACGAATTCAACCATTTGTCTGCTCGTATGGCGAAAGGATCACGAGTTATGCGTATATGGCAGCGCCTTGTTGTCTGGATCGGTGTGGGTGGGCTGCTCAGCCTGGTGAGCGCGTGCGGCATCGGGCTGAACACCAGTACCATCGTCAAAGGCTCCGGCACGATCAAGACGGAGTTCCGGCAGGTCAGCAATTTCACTGCGGTCACGTTGGATGGCACCGGCGTCCTGACGATCACACAAACCGGCCAGGAAGGGCTGAGTGTGACTGCTGATGACAATCTGTTGCCGCTGATCAATACCAATGTCGAAGGGACTACGCTGCATATCTACTTTCCGCCGAATACTGATGTGCAGCCCTCGAAGACCATCGTCTATTTGCTGAGTGTCAAGAATCTCAGCGCCATCACCCTCAATGGAGCCGCGACCGTCGCCACACCCAAGCTAACGGCGCAAGCATTGGCCGTGAACTTGAGCGGAGCGGGGGCGGCGTCGCTTCAGAACCTGGCGCTGACCAACTTGACTGTGCATCTGAGTGGCGCGGGCAACCTGGCGCTGGCAGGGCAGACGCAGACGCAGACCGTCACCAGCACCGGCGCGGGGACGTACCACGCGGATCAACTCACCTCGCAAATGGCTACCATCACCCTCAACGGCACGGGCAACGCCTTCGTGCGCGCCAGCACGACGCTGAACATCACGATCACTGGTGTCGGCAGCCTGACGTATTATGGCAATCCGACCATCACCAAGCATGTTACCGGCATTGGCACGATCCAGCAGGGCGGCGCATAGCCTGCTTTCCTTGACGCTGCCAGGTCAGGCGGCATATACTGAATAAGATACCGATCAGGTGAGACGCGGCAAAAGGGGAACAGGCATCGTCAGTGACCCCACGCCTGTAAGGGCGGGGGCTTGTGAAAGCAAGCCCTGCTACTGACCAGTCTCAGCCCTGCAAGGGGCTACGTTACCGGAGCATGCATAGGCACCGTGGGGTGACCTTCCAGCCCCACGCACTGCGGTCAGTGATTAAATAGGCCGATGGGGAAGGCTCGTGTTGCTGACACGAAACCTCTGGATAACTTTGACGAGGAAAACTTTACCCGCGCAAGCGGAGACTTGTAGGAGTTGGCTGATGGCACTCGTCTTCGTCGTGGACCAGAACCGGAAACCACTGGACCCCGTGCATCCGGGCCGGGCGCGCTTCCTGCTGAGCGCAGGGCATGCCGCCGTCTTACGCCGCTACCCTTTCACCCTCATCCTGCAAGACACCAAGCCCGATGCTGAGCCACAGTCGTTGCGGGTGAAACTTGATCCGGGCAGTAAGACGACGGGCATCGCTGTCGTCAATGACACCACTGGGCAGGTGGTGTGGGCGGCAGAACTGACCCACAAAGGGGAACAGGTCAAGGCCAAACTGGATGCCCGGCGGGGGCAACGGCGCGGGCGGCGGCAGCGCCACACGCGCTATCGACAGCCCCGCTTTGCTAACCGCACCCGTCCGCGTGGCTGGTTGCCACCGTCGTTGCGCAGTCGCATCGATAACGTGCTGACGTGGGTAGCGCGCATCAGTCGCTGGTGTCCCATCGGGGCCATCAGCCTGGAACTGGTGAAGTTCGATACGCACCTGATGCAGCATGCGGAAATCAGTGGGGTGCAATACCAGCAGGGGGAACTGGCAGGGTACGAAGTGCGGGAATATCTCTTGGAGAAGTGGCAGCGTGCCTGTGCCTACTGTGGGGCGCAAGGCGTTCCCTTGGAAGTGGAGCATATCGTTCCCAAGGCGCGGGGTGGCAGCAATCGGGTGAGCAACCTCACCCTGGCCTGTGAACCCTGCAACCAGGCCAAGGGGACGCAAACGGCGGCAGAATATGGCTTCCCGCAGATCCAAGCTCAAGCCAAGCAGCCCTTGCGCGATGCGGCGGCAGTGAATACGACCCGCTGGGCGCTGTACGAACGGCTCCAGGCGACGGGCGTGCCGGTGGAAACGGGGACGGGGGGGCGCACCAAGTGGAACCGGACCCGGCGCGGGTTGCCGAAAACGCACTGGCTGGATGCGGCCTGTGTGGGGGCGTCCACACCAGAGACGGTGCAGGTGGGGCAGGTGATCCCCCTCGTCATTCAGGCGACGGGACGCCAGCGCCGCCAGATGTGCTTGATGGATCGCTACGGCTTTCCCCGCACGAAAGGCAAAGGGGCGAGCACCATACAGGGCTTTCGCAGTGGTGATATTGTGCGCGCCGTGGTTCCCACGGGGAAGCAGATTGGCACCTATGTGGGCAACGTAGCCGTGCGCACAAGAGGCTCGTTCACCATCGCTATCCCTGCGGGAACCATCACGGATATCTCGTATCGTTATTGCCACCGGCTGCATGCCGCTGATGGCTACAGGTATCAGAAAGGAGTGGCGGTGCTTCCTCCCCATGCCTCGAAGGCAGGGGTACCCGCACCGCAGTTGTGATGGGCATCCGCACTATTATTACACTCGAACATCCCAAAGGACATATGTTGCGGGAGAAGGCGAAAAAAGTCACGCAATTCGATGCCGGCCTCGAACGCCTGGTGCGCGATATGTGGGAGACGATGCGCGAGGCTCCCGGCGTGGGGCTGGCCGCGCCGCAGATCGCCGTGCCGTTGCGCGTGTTGGTGGCGGAATATGAGGAGGAACACTGCGCCCTCGTCAACCCGGAGATCGTCAAGATGGCGGGTGAAGTCACCGGAACCGAAGGCTGCCTGAGCATCCCTGGCTATGTCGGCGACAACATCCGCCGCGCCGAAAAGATCACCGTGAAGGCCCGCAACGAGAAAGGTTCGCCCGTCAAGATCACGGCGGAAGGCTGGTTCGCGCGCGTGCTGCAACATGAGATCGACCACCTCAACGGCATCCTCTACACCGACCGGCTGGATCGGCCCGAAGATCTGCACGAAGTCGGCCCGGAAGACGAAGACGAGGAACTGGCCCCCGCGCAAAAAGCGCAAGCATAGGATGGAGCTTATTTCAGGAACATGAGCTTATCCAGCAGTGCGAAGGGATAGTGGTAGCGCGCCGCTCGTCGGGGTGGTCATACTTTGTTGCTTTTGGTGATGCGGTGCTGGCGCACCTCGCCGACGTGCTGTTTCAAGAAAGCCATGAAAGGCGTGCCGCTGGTGCCAATCTCCGTCGAGTTGGCGGGGTCGCGCTGGCTCTGCGCGTGGATGTAGCGCGCGGCGAATTTGAAATGATCCTGCCGGAAGGCGACCGAAACATCCAGGCAGTGGTTATAGGCGGCGACGAGCGCCGGCGCTTGCGTGGCGCGACGCTTGACGAAGGCGCGGATGGCGGGCCGCTGGCGCATCAGTTCGATGAAGGCGCGGTGCGGCGGCGGCATGTAGTCGCGCAGCGAGCGCATGTAGCGACCAAAGGGATTATCGTTGAAAACCAACCCCAGCGCGTCGTCGATGGCGGGGATGATGGCGCTCTGCGCGCCGGAGCCGCCCCGGAAAAATTGCGGCTGCCCGGCATATGGTGCCACGTCGTCATAGAGCATGCCATCCGGCAGCGCGGGATTATCCAACCAACCCGACAGATAGGGCCGGACACGGTGATAATAGATGTAGGGATCGCACTTTTCCGGCGTGCGGTTGAGGACGGCCAGCATAGCCACGATGGCGTGCGCCAGGATGCCCAGTTGCGCCGTGACCAGCGCGACATCGCCCGCCGCCACGCCGTCTTGCGCCACGATCAGCGCGTACAGCCCTGGCCCCGCCTGAGCTTCGATGGCGATGTGGATCATGCCGAACCAGTCTTCATCCATGCCGCCCAGGAAGTGCTGGGGCCGCACCAGATTTTCCAGCGCGATTGGTCCGGCGGGATCGAGCCGTTGCCAGTTGTGCAGGATGTAGGAGGCGTAGGTCAGCACCGGCGGGCGCTGCACGTGCTGCGCCACAGCGTGCCATGGCACGGCCACGGGCGCGGGGATGTGCGTGCTGACGGGCGGCGCGGCGAAAACATACGCATGGCCGAAGTAGGCGAGCAGCAGCATGGCGCGCTCCCATGCCGCCTCGGTCGTCAGGGATTGCGGATCGAGCAGCGGCAGCGCGGCGATCGCTGTGCGCGCCTGGCCCGCCGCCAGCAGCGCGGGCAGCGCCGCGCCCAACTCGTCCCATGCGGCATACTCTGCCGGCAGGCGCACCAGCGGATCTGCGGCTGGCAGAAAGCCGCGCACCGGATGAATGCCGTATCGCTGCATGATCGCGTGCGTGTCGTCAATCGCCCTTGCCGTCATTCTGATCGCTCCCTGCCCTGCTGGATCGCGTTCTGATTATCAGTATAGTATGTGGCAGCGGATTTTGCCTGGGGCTACCTATGCGCCTTTATCCAGCGGGGGGGCGTGGACCAGGCGGAAGTCGTGCAGGCGCGCTTCGCCCGTGCCGGTGCCTGCGGCGACGGCGGCGGTATCCATCACCCGCGTGTCGTCTTCTAGTAGCGCAGCATGGCGGCGATTCGCCAGCAGGCCGTCCAGCCCGGCGTCGGCCAGCAGCCATTCCGCCAGCAACACATAGCCGGCCCACACGCGCTGGTCCTGCGTGCGCTCCCACACCGGTTCGCCATAACGAAAGGCATGGTCAAAGAAATCGCTCTGGCGGATAGCGAAGGGAAAGAGGCGCTCTTTCAGCGGCTCGCCCTCGACCTCGCCGGAATGCATCAGCGTATTGACGATATCGCCAGCGCGCTTGTTGCGTGGCTCGCAGTGGGTGAGGATGATGCCGCCGAGCGTGGCGCGGGCATTGGCATCGCGCCCCCGCCGCAGCAGCCGCAACGTCGCATCCATTCCCTCCAGGGATGATGCATCGGCAACGAAAGGGATGAGTACGCGATCCGTCGCCAGCAGGGCGTTGTCTTGCAAGATGCTATCGGCGGCGGGGAAATCGATCAGGATGATATCGAAGGCGGAATCCACGGTGCGCAAGATGCCGTCGATGACATACGGCGAGCGCAGGCGGCGATTGACCTGGCCCAGCCCCTCATCATACGGCAAGAGGGCCATCATGCCCCCACCCCAACTGGGCTTGGTCAGCAGCGGCACGGGCAGGTGCAGCGCGTCCAGCGCGGCCAGCACATCGTCGGGATGAGACAGATCTTGTTCTTGCAACACAGTGAAAGGTTCGAGCAATTCGCTGAACAGGCCGTGTGGCACGTTGGGCCAGCAATCGCGCAGCGCGGTGGAGGCTGTCCCCGGCTGAGCCAGGTCCACCACCAGCACGCGCGCCCCGTAGAGCGCGCACAGCCGCGCCAAGGTCGTCACCGTCGTGGATTTCCCCTGACCGCCCTTGTTGATCGCCACGCCATACACCCGTTGCATCCTCGCCGCTCCTTTTCAGGGACTTGCCTAGCCGCCAGGGGTTGTTAGGATCGCCCCGCCCATGCGTTCTACTTCCAAGAGCGAAGTATCCGCCGCCAGCGGGTGGATGTCAATCATGCAGGGACCATACGCCCACCCGAAAGTCCCCACGCGAATAGGCTAGCCCTGATAGGTCTCTTGATCACGTTTTTGGCTCTCTGCCTTGTGTGCTTTGTGCTCTTAGGTAAAATGGCTATAGTCGGACTACCAATAGGGCTACCTGTCAGAGTAGTTGTCCATGCAACCTGGTAAGCTAAGACTACGTTATCCACCGGAACTATCCACGCTTTATCCACTTATCCACCGCGCACCGGTCGGCAGGCCAGCCATAGGACCGAGGACGCGCGGCCACGCGGGGCTATGTTGGTGGGATGACGGTGCAGAGCATGCTGATTCACGCGCCAGAACTCAGAGGTCGGTCAAGGGATATGACGGCCAGCGGGGCATCCGCGCACACAGCCGTACCGCACGGATTTGCGGTACGTTACAGCGGATCGTTCCGGCGCAGCAGGCGCGCAATCATATTGAGGCCAGCTTGATGTCATGCGCGGGTGGCTTAAGATAAGCGCCGCCCCAGCGCAAGGAGGAATCGTGGATCATGGCGCAGTTAACGAACGCCGACCTAGAACAGGAAACCAAAGCGGCAAGCACCAAGAATGACGAAGCGTTACCATTACCCAAATGGTTGACGAAAATTTATTACGTCTTTCCCGTCATTCTGTATGTGCCGGACATGCTGTTCAATTTCTACGTGTATAGCGATGGGTCGGGATTAGATACGAACTCCTTCACCATCACGAATTTGCCCGGCTATCTGCTCTGGGGCTTCCTGGCTGCTGGCATCGTCGGTATGGCCTGGCTGTGTTCGGTATTGGCTCCCTGGCACTGGATCAAGGGGAACAAATTCCAGTCGATTATGTGCTGGTTTGGCGTGGTCATCGCTACCTGTATTACGATCTGGAACAGCCTCGCCTATCGCTCGATTAAATTCAAAGAGTTCGCCACCGACCAGTGGTTCATGCAAACTTTCCACTGGACCGGCTTCTCGCCCACGATGGTACTCGTCGCCGTTGCGCCGCCTTTCTGGGGCTTGTTCTGGGCCATCGTACAGCCCGCTGTCGGCAAGAAATCCATCGCCGAAGAGCAGGAGTCGCACCAGATGAAGCTGGAGCGCCTCAAGCAAGAATCCGAATACAAGCGCTTGCGCGCCGAGGCCAACGCCCAGGTGCGTTCCGCCCAGCTCAAAGGGCTGGCAGCAACCGTGCGTTCGGCCCGCGCCCAGGTGGCGGGCCAGGAAGTCGCTGAAGCGCCGGAGCAGGACGACAGCCAGCAGGCTGAACGTGCGCTCCCCGCTGGCGCAGACCGCGTAGTGGCGCTGCCCAGCGCCAGCATCCGCCGCCTGAGCGAGCGCCGCTCGCCGTGGGGTGAAGAAACCACCGAGAGCGGCGAACACGACATCGTGCGCGGTGCCGCCGCCAGCATGTCCTATTCCGTCGCCGCCGCGCCCCGCGATGATGTCTTCGAGGCACCATCCGGCGAGTTCGCCGTGCGCCCGATGCAGGGGATGCTGATGGGCGAGGGTCGCGCCACGAACAGCGGCGAGCACGAGACCGTGCTTTCGACCTCGCGCCCCGGCATGCCGCGCGCCAGCACGCTGCTGCGCAACTACGCCGATGGCGAGCATGTGATGCGCGCCGTGGATGGCGATGTCGAGCGCATGCGCAACCAGGGCATGAAGGTGACGATCAAATCCTTCGCCGAGTATCGCGGCATCGAACTCAGCCTGGCCAAGCAACTGCTGGCCAAGTGGCGCGAATGGAAGCAGGCGCAAGCCCAGCCCGCCCGCGCCGAGATGGCCGAATAGCTCCCCCTCGTCCGCTCCCCCTCCAACCGCGAAAAGGCAGGTCACACGACCTGCCCTTTCTATTTGGCTTCAGCGCGCCCATACCAAGATATTTTGCAGGGGATCAGCCGTCGAGGATGAGCGTGACGGGTCCGTCGTTGACGAGCGCGACCTGCATGTGCGCGCCGAAGCGGCCTTCCGCCACGGTCAGACCGAGGGCGCGCAGCGTGGCGGCGCACTGGGCGATGAGGGGCGCGGCGACCTCCGGCGGGGCCGCGCCGGCGAAGCTGGGGCGCGTTCCCTTGCGCAGATCGCCGTATAGCGTGAATTGGGAGACGACCAGAATCGCCGCGCCGCTAGCCAGCGCGGAACGGTTCATCTTGCCGGCGTCATCGGGGAAGATGCGCAGGCGCGCGACCTTGGCGGCGAGCGCGGCGACGCTCGCTGCCGTATCCGCCGGCCCAACGGCGACGAGCAGTAGCAAGCCGGGGCCAATCGCGCCGACAACGTCATCCGCTACCGTCACGCGCGCCTCGCTGACGCGCTGCACGACGATGCGCATGGCGCGGGGCTAACTCGCGGCGGGCGCGCTCGTCTTGGACGCGCTGGCGCTGCTCGCTTTATCAGGGCTGTTGGGGCTCGCTTTATCGGTGCCGCTGCTGGCGGCGGAGCCGCCATCGCTGGGCTTGCTCGCGCCGGCGTCGCCGCTGCTCTCGCTCTTGCCGGCGTCACCGGTGGTCGCGGCTGGTTCCGTGGCGATCTGCGAGCGCCGGCTGTCGGTGCTATAAAAGCCGCTGCCCTTGAAGACGATGCCAGCAGGGAAAAGCACGCGATGGATCGGGCCTTCACACTGGGGGCAGGTGGTCAGCGGATCATCGGTCATATGTTGCCAGGCTTCAAAACGATGGCCGCAATTTTCGCAGCGATAGACATAGGTGGGCATGGATGGTGCAGTTCCTCCTGCATGCGCAGCGTGGAATAGGAAGGCGTGGCGCGCACGCCCTTTCAACGCCTTATTATACCACATTTCGATGGTTCGTTGCCCACCGGCGCGGCATAGCTTGCCACCGACACGCTCACAAGGCCACCAGCCGCCCCATTCCATGCGCAACGGCATGGCGATAGGCCAGGTGCGCGGCGACGAGATCTTCCATCACATGGCCCATCGACTTAAAAACGGTGATCTCCTCGGCGGTTTGGCGACCAGGGTGCTGGCCCGCGATGACCGCGCCAAGTTCCGTGCCGTGGGCGGGAGCGATCCCCGCTAGTTCGCCGCAGCCGGCGGGGGGCGGCGCGAAGGCCAGGCGCGTTTCCACGAAGAGCCGCCCGTTCAGGGCGATGGCCGGATCGAGTTCGCCCTGCGGCGGATGGTAGCCGACGGAGGTGACATGCGTGCCAGGGCGCAGCCAGGCGGCGGCGCTGACCGGCGTGGGCGACGCGGTGCAGAGGCAGACGACATCCGCCCCGCGCACGGCGGCTTCTGCTGAGGCAACGACTTGCGCGCGAGGATCGCGGGCTGCCAGACGTTCAGCCGCTGCCACATGGGGCGCATAGATGCGGATCGCCTGAAAGTCGCGCACCAGCGGCACCAGCGCCAGGTGCGCCGCGCCCTGCACGCCTGCGCCGATGATCGCCAGCACGGCTGCATCCCGCCGGGCCAGTAGCCGCGTGGTCAGCGCGGAGGCCGCCGCCGTGCGCAGGGCCGTGATGTGCGTGCCATCCAGCAGGGCCAGGCACTGGCCGGTAGCAGAATCGAAGATGCTGATCACCGCCTGATGCGACGGCAGCCCGTGCGCATGATTGCCCGCGAAGACTGTCACCAGCTTGACGGCGATGCCCTGCCCTGCCTGATAGCCTGGCATCGTCAGCAGGAAACCGGTATCCGGCACCACGACTTCAGCGCGTGGTGGGGCGACGATCTGCCCGGCGCTCAGCGCGACGAAACCCTCGGCCAGCGCGTCGATCAATGCGGTGGGGTCGAGCGCCTGCGCGACTTCCGCCGCATTCAGCAAGAGGATGTTCATCGGCTACATCTCATCGTCGGCGTTGTCGTCGTCATCCTGCCCGGCGAGCGCCAACAGGTAGCCGCGCGTCCGCTCCGTCAGGGGATAACGGTTTGCCATCGTCCAGAAGTCCGGCCCGTGACCGTTGATCGCCAGATGCACCAGTTCGTGGACCAACACGCCGTCCAGCACGAAGGCCGGCACCTGCGCCAGGCGGTGCGAGATGCGGATCGCGCCGGTCGCCTGGGTGCAACTGGCCCAGCGCGATAGGTTCTGGTTCGTCACCCAGCGCACGCTCGTTGGATGCAGCTTGCCGGCGAAATACTCCGCGCTCAGCGCCAGCGCCCGCCGCATCAGGGCAGCGTCATCCAGCGTGGCGCGCTCGCTGCGCCGTTCCAGGCGCGCTTGCAGGCGCGTGATGATCGGAGCCAACTCGGCATCGCTCATGCCCACCGGCGCGCTGACGATCATCACACCGTCTTTGACCCGCGCCGCCACACTCTTCAGCCGCCGCGCGCTCCGCTCGACCTTGACTTCCATCGCCGCGCCCCCTTTCATCTCCATGTTATACCATAACGCATGGATGATCACAGGGAGGATGCCAGCCGCCGTGCGGTCGCCAGGAGCTAAACCTCCTGGCGCGGAAAAGGAACCTCTCCGGGCTAGGACGGGCGGGCGGGCCGCGCTCATGATCCGCTCCGTCCCTTTCGTGGCTTTCGCGGACCTTTTCGTGGCCTTCGTGTTCGATCCGCTCGCCTCTACGCTTTACTTTTGGGCGGCGATGAGATCCGGCAGCAGGTATTGCGCGTTGGGTGTTCCAAGGCCCGTCGCCGGATCCCAGCCGGGGCCAGCGGAGTAGCCCTGGACCGTGGTGCCACCAGGTGGCGTGACGGTGTTATCGCCGACGGTGACATCGTGGAAGTCGCGCGCATAGGTGCTGGACGCCGCTAGCTTGTAGAGCGCGGGATTGATGTAGCCCAGGCTGTGGCCGGCGAGCTGGTTGCCCAGCGCGATCAGGCCCGCCCACACGGGCGCGCTGGCGCTGGTGCCGCCGGTCGGCCCCCAGCCACCATTGCCACTGATATAAAGTTCCAGTCCCGTCGCCGTGTCGGCATCCGCTGCCACATCGGGGATGCCACGCTGGTTGTTGAAGGGATTGGCGGAATTGGCGGCGACACCTTGCTGGAAGGACGGCTCGCTATACAAGGTGCTGAAGCCGCCATTGCTGCCGCTGCTGCCGCTGTTCCAGACCGTCTCGCGGAAGTTCGTGCCATCGGTCGTCAACGCCGTGCCGCCCACCGCCGTCACCCACGGCTCATCGGCGGGGAAGCTGACGGTGCGGGTCGGTGACGGATCTTGCTGCACATCGGTATAGTCCGACGCGCCCAGGTCGCCGGAACTGGCGAAATAGGTGACGCCCTGCTGGGTGGTCGCCTGGTGATAAAGCGTGTCCCACTGGGCGATCTCCGCGCGACCGGCGCTGTCGTTCAGCGAGACTTCCGACGCGCCCCAGCTCTGCGAGACGATGCTGCCCAGGTGATGATCGAGGGCATATTGTGCCAGTTGGCGGAATTGTGGCAGGCCCGCCGTTCCCTCGGTCTCATCGACGGGGCTGGTCAGCACGACGATCTTAGCATCCGGCGCGATGGCATGCATGATCTCCACATCCAATTCCGTCTCAATCGCCCAGCCCTGCATCTCCGTGTTACTCGGATCGGGGGTGGCCGTTCCCAGCGGTGCCAACTGTTGGATGTTGGCGGCGGGCAGGTTATAGCGCTGGCTGAAGGTCGCCATATCCTGCACCAGCGTCGGGCTGCCATAGGAGACGATATCAACAATCGTCTGCCCCTTGCCGGTGACGCCTTGCTTGAGGAGCGTGTCGATGCCGTAGGCGGCGCGAAACTCGGCGACGGTCAGCGGCTGCGCGGGAAAATCATTGGATGGCGTGGGACTCAGGGTGGCGGGCGGCGGCGTGAAGGCCACGGGGGGCGTTGTCGTGCTGCCGGTCGTCGTGCTGGCGCACGCGGCGCAGAGCAGGCTCAGCAAGACCGCGAGGACCACGAACGCGCGACGGGGTTGCAGATGTGGGAACGGCACGATGGGACTCTCCTCATGAATAAGCTGCCAGGTAGCCAGACAAACGTGTTTCTGCAAGATCATACGCGAGGCCAGGGTCAGAAACCACACATTTTGCATAAGATGTCAGATTTTACCTGTCTGTGCCTGATCCTGCCAGGTAGCGGGCAGCAACAAGAAGCCGCATCGGCCTGCAATGCGATCTGCGCTATTCCCTGCCCCTGCTGCATCGTGTATACTGTAGCGCGTGGAGGGTGGTAAATATTTCCTAATTATCTACCTAAATATACCCTTTTGTGGTAGAATGGAAGCATGAAACTGAGTGAGTATGCGTGCCAGATCGGCGTCACCTACAAAACTGCCTATCGGATGTGGCAAGCAGGGCAATGAGACGCCTATCAGTTGCCGACAGGAACCATCATTGTGCGGGAGGCGCAACCAGCGGCGACTGGCGTAGCAACCTATGCGCGCGTCTCGTCAGCCGATCAGAAAGCCGACCTGATGCGGCAGGTGGACCGCTTGCGGGATTATGCCGCTGCGAAAGGCTACACCATTAGCCGTGAGGTACGCGAGATTGGCTCCGGGGTGAACGATAGCCGCTCCAAGCTGGCTGCATTGCTCAGTGACGCGCAGATCAGTCTCATCATCGTGGAACACCGAGATCGGCTCACCCGGTTTGGCTGCAACTATATGCGCTTGGTGCTTGAACAGCACCAGCGCCGGATTGAAGTCATCAACACGACCGATACAGGTAACGATCTGGTAGACGACTTTGTAGCCGTCATCACCTCAATGGCAGCGCGCCTATACGGACGGCGGCACGCGCGCAACCAGAGTGAGCGCATCAAGCACTGTATTCAGGAGACCTATGGAGATCATCCGGGGCTACAAGACCGAACTGGATCTGAATCATAAGCAGCGTACTGCCTGTTTGCAGCATGCGGGTAGTGCCAGGTTTACCTATAACTGGGGACTGGCACGCAAGCAAGCGGCATATGCCGCACGCAAGGTGGCGGCTGACCCCACGTCGGTCAAGATTCCCACCGCGATTGATCTCCATAAAGAACTGAACGCCCTCAAACCGACAGAGTTTCCTTGGATGTATGAAAGCTCCAAATGCGCCCCCCAAGAGGCGTTGCGCGACTTGGATACCGCGTTCAGCAATTTCTTTGCAAAACGGGCCAAGTACCCCAAGTTCAAGAAACGCAGCAAAGGCATCGGCTCGTTTACCCTCACCGGCGCGATCCATGTCGGCCCTGACTGGATTCAATTGCCCGTCATTGGCAAAGTCCGCCTCTTTGAACATGGCTACTTGCCCCAAGATACCGACCTGCATACCACCGACCGCAAGACCCGGAAAAAGTGGAAAAAGAAAGGGCGGGTCGTCACGGAACCTGCCCATTATCTGAGTGCCACCGTATCTGAACGGGCCGGGCATTGGTTTGTCTCGGTGCAGGTGAAAGCCATCGTACCTGACCCTGAACCAGCGACGGGCAATCCTAGCGGCGTAGACCTGGGCATCAAGACGTTAGCCGTGTGTTCGGATGGGCAGGAGATTCCCAACCCCAAAGCGTTGCGGGGCAACCTGGACAAGCTCAAACGGACATCCCGCCACCACAGCAAGAAGAAGAAGGGCAGTAACAATCGCAAGAAATCCAAACAGCAGGTAGCTCGTCTGCATTACCGCGTGGGATGTATCCGAGAGAATGCGCTGCATCAAGCGACCGCAACGATCACGGCGAAAGCCAAGCCGTCTTCCAAGCGACCGCAAGCCATCATCTTGGAAGATCTCAACGTGGCAGGAATGCTCAAAAATCACAAGCTGGCACAAGCGATAGCGGATGTGGGGCTAGGGGAGTTTCGCCGCCAGATGACCTACAAATCCCATTGGTACGGCAATCGGTTGTATCTGGCCCCTCGGTTCTTCCCCTCTACCCAACTGTGTTCGCAGTGTCACCGCTTGCCGAGCGTGCCACTGGATTTGAGCGTGCGGACCTATTGCTGTGAGCATTGTGGTCTGGTTCTTGACCGTGACCTCAATGCTGCACGTAATTTGCTTTGGTTGTATACCGCCAGTTCGGCGGAAATCGACGCCTTGGGAGAGAACGTAAGACCAATGGTGCTGGCACTGGCGGCAGTCTCGTTGAAAAAGGAACCGAACACTGAATAGGCGTGTCCTATTTGGGTAAGTTTTGGAGAACGGTTGGTTATGAGTGAAGTCAGGCAAAGCATCGAACGGCTGCTAGGATTAGAGTTAGAGAACGATGACCTGTTGCGCCAACTCGAGCCGTTGACGAACGATCCGGCGTTCGCGGCGGGCGCGGACCTCTGGGCCGCTGACTTATATCGCCGCGATCCGCGCTATTTCGCGCCGTTCCTGGCGCGCTACCTCACGCGGGATCAGGTGGACGTGATCACGGCGCTGCTGCCGCGCATCGAGGCCGACGGGCAGGACGATCTGTTCCGCGCGCTCTATAGGCTGGCGATGAACGAGCAGGGTTGGAACGCCGATCTGCGCGGCGTCTTGGACGCTGGCCTGAACGATGACGCGCTGGCGCGGGCTGTGGAGTTGCGCGGCGATGTGCCGCCGCAGTTCGCGCTGGCCGAAGACCTGGCCGCCGCGCTGTATGCGCGCGTGCCGGCGACCTTCGCGCACGTCTTGTTGCCGCACGCCTTGCCAGGCCATGATTGGGATGCGAACCGCGACCGTGCCTATGGGGCGCTGCGGCAAACGGCACAGGCGCGCGGTGACGAGGCCGTTTACTGGCATCTCTTTCGCGCTTTCGCAACGCCGGAGGAGTGGCAGGCGGAGATGCAACGGCTGATTCAGCAGGCCGTCCCACCGGAGCGCATCGTCGCGGCCCTGGAAACGCGCCGCTTGAACGATCCGCTGCGCATGGACCCCGCCACCCTCGTCAGCGTGCTGGACCGCTATGGCACGGCGCTTACGCCTTTCATCGACGCCAACCTGGACTGGTTCGGGCGGCTGGATACGGCGCTGTTGCTCGCTGCGATTGAGCGCACCGGCGATGCTGCTCTATTCCGGCGCGTCTTCTTTCGCTACGCCGACAACGCAGCGTGGAACGCGCGGGTGCGGGCGCTGATCGCGCAAACGCGCGAGCCGGTGGCGCTGGCCCAGGCGCTGGCGCGCTGGCAACCGCCTATGCAGCAACTCGCCCGCCGCCCCTGGCGGCTCGATCCTGACCTGGCCTTGGCGCTGTATCAGCGCGATGCCGTCCGTTTGCGCGCCTTCATCATGCAGACGTTGGATAATCCCGACATCACTCTGCTGGATGAGGCGGACGACAACGGCGACGAAGAACTGCTCGACGCCCTCACGTTCGCCTTCCTCGATCAACTCGCCACCTACATCAGCACAACCTATCCCTACGCGCCGGCAGTCACGCTGAGCCAGTTCGCCGACAAGCAGCGCGGCTGGGCGCAGGACTGGACGCAGGCGATCAATGAGCGTTTTGATCGCCTGTTTGCGCTGTCACCCGCAGCCTATACCCGCCATGCCGCCAATATCCTCAGCCGGGGCATTGGCTCCGCCTGGAAGTTGCGGGACGATCCGGAGACCAATCCGGTCGCGTATCTGTGCTACCAGCACCGGCCCACCTGGCTTGCCAGCGATGCGGCGCTGCGCGATCTGCTGGAAACGCCCGATCTGCCGACCTTCGAGCTGGCGCTGGATCTGCTGGGTCAGGGCGGGCGCGGCGCTGCCGAGCAGGTGGTGGCTGCCCTCCCCATCTTCGCGTCTTATTTGCTGGCGTCAGATAGCAGCACGGCGCTGCAACGGCGCATCCTGCGCACGCTGGAAGCCGCTGCCGCGCAGGGGCCGGCCTATGCCAGCAACATCGCCCTGCTGTTGGACGAACTGCTGCACTATCACAGCGCGCACAGCCTGGACGAACGCACGATGATCAGCTTCGTGCGCGCCCGCCACTACGCCACGGCGCAGAGCGCATAAGGCGCGG
>DAIDGU010000060.1 GCA_027459785.1 Ktedonobacteria bacterium
TCCCCCGTCATCCTACCATTCTCTGCCCACCATCCCCCGCCGTCCCCGCACCGCCCGCCGTCCCCACGCCTAAGCCCCGCGCATTTACGCAGGGCGACAGGATTGCTCCCAAAAAGTGTATACTATCATCGTTATCTCAAAGCGAGGAGCGTTTCACTGATGAGCATGGTTGATGGGCGCGTTCGGCGTTGGGCGGCGACGCTGGTTGGGTATTGTCTGGATGTGCAGCCGGGCGAGGTCGTGTCGATCGGTGCGACGCCGCTGGCCGAGCCGCTGATCCGCGAGGTCTATCGTGAGGTGCTGCGCGCGGGCGGGCATCCGTTGCCGGTGATCACGCTGCCCGGCTTGCAGAATGTGTTGCTGGAAGAAGGCAACGACGACCAGATCACTTGGCACTCGCCGGTGGCGGCAGCCGCCACGCACGAGGCCGACAAGCGGCTGAACATCGCCTCCTCGCCGAATCCCCTGGCGCTGGCAGGGATCGATCCCCACAAACAGGCGCTGGCGAACACGCCGCCGCAGATGAACCAGAAGCAGCGCAAGGCGTCGAAGGTGAAGACCTGGTGCGGCACGCTGTATCCGACGGCGGGGTACGCGCAACTGGCGGGGATGGCGCTCGATGATTTCGAGGAGTTTGTTTTCGCCGCATGTTTCCTCAATAGCAACGATCCTGCCGCTCGCTGGCGCGAGTTGGGCGCGCAGCAGCAGCGGTATGTCGATTGGCTGCGCGACAAGCATACGGTGCATGTCGTCGCCGAGGATGTCGATCTACGCTTGAGCATCGCAGGGCGCACCTTCATCAACAGCGACGGCAAGCGCAATTTCCCCAGCGGCGAGTTTTTCACAGGACCGGTGGAAGACTCCGTGGAGGGCCATATCCGCTTCGACCTACCCAGTTCGCGCGACGGGCGCATCGTGCGCGATGTACGGCTGCGCTTCGCGGGCGGGCGCGTGGTGGAAGCCAGCGCCGGCGAGGGCGAGGCATATTTCCTGACGATGCTGGACCTGGACGCAGGCGCGCGGCGGCTGGGCGAGTTCGCTTTCGGCAACAACTTCGGCATCACGCGCGGCATCATCAACACGCTCTACGACGAAAAGATCGGCGGCACGATCCACATGGCGCTCGGCCAGAGCTATCCCGAAACCGGCGGCACCAACCAGTCCGCCATCCACTGGGACTTCATCCGCGATCTGCGCCAGGGCGGCGAAGTGTATGTCGATGACATCCTCTTCATGCGCGACGGCAAATTTGTCGTGCCGGAACTGACCGCCGCGCACTGAAACCACCGAGCATAAACCCGGCGAACAAACATTCCCGATCTATCATTCGGAGGACAGACATTCCCGTCTGTCAACATGGGAGGACAAGCATGTCTGCCCCATAATAATCCGGAGGACAGCCATGCCTGATGTATCAACTCGGAGGACAGCCATGCCTCTCCGTCCACACGCCGGCTAAGCACGGCTGTCCCACGCTCCCCCGGAGGACAGACATTCCTGTCTGTCCGGCCCCGCTGACCACAGTCTTTACCCGCATAGATATGAGACATAATGGCTTTACCCCTAGTGGAGAGAAAGGTGAGTGAACAATGGCAGACGCAGAGTACACCGTCACGCTGGCGGATGCACGGCGCGTGATCGCGGCGGGCGAGCAGCAAGCGCAGGCGCTTGGTCAGCCGATGAATATCGCCGTGGTGGATGCCGGCGGCAACTTGGTGGCGCACGTGCGGATGGATGAGGCGTGGATCGGCAGCATCGACATCGCCATCAACAAGGCGTTCACCGCGCGGGCCTTCAACATCGCCACAAAGGATCTGGGCGACAATGCCCAGCCGAATCAGCAATTTTACGGCATCCATGCCTCCAACCACGGGCGCATCATGATCTTCGCCGGTGGCGTGCCGTTGCGGCGCAACGGGCGCGTCGTGGGCGCGGTCGGCGTCAGCGGCGGCAGCGGCGAACAAGATCAGGCGGTAGCTGAGGCGGCAGCCGCCGCCTTCTAGCGCCCTCCCTGTTACGGTTGGGGGCATGAACGGCTAACCAACCCCGCAAGCGTTTCTTTCACCTCAAACGGCGACCTGGATGTCGTCGCCCTCGATGCGCACGGGATAGGTCTGCACCGGCTCGGTCGCGGGCAAAGCTTTCACCGCGCCGGTGGCCAGATCAAAGATCGCGCCGTGGGCGGGGCATTCGACGCAGCAGCCATCCACCATCTCGCCCTCGGAAAGATATTCTTCCTCATGAGTGCAGATGTCGTTGATGGCGTAGAGCGTGCCGTTCAGGTTCCACAGGCTGATCAGCGTCTTGCCGACCTTGAACTGCTGGGCCTTGCCCGGCGGGATGTCACCGACTTTGGCGACGCTGACAAACGTTTCCATCCGTCCCCCTAGGCTGCGTCGGTCTCGACCGAGGTCGCCGCGACGCGCGTGGTGATCTCGTCGCGCAGCGCCGCCTGCACGCTGGCGAGGGGGATAGCGTCGATCAGCACGTCCAGGAAGCCCTCCACGATCATCTGCGTCGCCTGGGCGCGGCTGAGACCGCGACACATCAGGTAGAAAAGCTGCTCTTCGTCCACTTTGCCCACCGTCGCGCCGTGCGTGCAGCCCAGAATGTCGTTTTCCGCGATCTCCAAGCTGGGATTCGAGTCGGCCCGCGCCGTGCGGCTGAGTTGGATGTTGCGGTTCTGCTGGTATGCCTGGCTACCTTTCGCACCAGGGTGGACGCGGATGTAGCCGGAATACACGGACCGCGCTTTGTCGGCCACGACGCCCTTGAAGAGCAGGTCGCTGGTGGTCGCCCGCCCCTGGTGATCCTGCAAGGTGAAGCGATCCAGGTGTTGGTCGCCATCAGCGAAATAGAGGCCCAGCAGCTTTGCGTGCGCGCCGTCGCCTTGCAGCATCGCTTCGATATGCCCCTTGGACATGGCCGCGCCCAGTTCCACGGTATGCAGCGTCAGGTCGGTTTCTTTGCCCTGGATGACGCGCGTCTGGTAAAAATCATACATCGCGGGACCGAAACGCTGGATGGTAGCATAATCCAGCGTGGCATTGTCAGCCATCAGGATCTCGATCACCCGGCTGGAAAAGGCTTGCGCGTCCTCGTTTTCTGGCGTGCCGCCGCGCAGTTCTTCCACATATTTGATGTGGCTGTCGCGTTCCAGCACGACGAGCGTGTGCGTGAGGCTGGCGCGGCCCGGCGCGGTAGCTTCCACGACGACGCCGATGGGCAACTCAACGGCGACGCCCTTGGGAACGTAGACGAAGACGCCGTTATCCCAAAACGCGCCGTGCAGCGCGACGAACTTAGCATCCGTCGCCTTGACGGCGGTGGTCATGAAATACTGTTCCAGCAGGTCGGCATGCTCGACAAGCGCGGTGCGCAGATCAGTGACGATGACGCCCTGTTTACGCAACGCATCGCTCAATGGCTGGCGATCGGTAACATTGCCATCCATGAGCGTGAGGCTCGCGCTGAGATCGGCTAGGGGAGCCAATTGCCCCAGCGTGCCAAATTGTGCAGGGGAAGGTGGCGCTAAGGGGGCTGCTTCATCCAATTCCAGCCGGCGCAACGGCGTGCGCCGCCACTCTTCGTCTTTGCGCGGGTCGGGCATGGGCATGGCGCTATACGCTTCCCAGGCCGCGCGCCGGCGCGCGGTCATCCACGCTGGCTCCCCCCGCGCAGTGATCAGTTCAGTGATCGCCGCTTCAGTGAAGCCGCGTGGCTTAGTCGGTGCGGTCATGGCATCTATCTCCAATCAGTGAAAATGTGTGAGATTACAGGCGAGGGAAAGGATAGGATACTAAATGACGAGCAGACCGAACGCGAAATGACGCGAGATCTGCGCGAAATAGCACGATATGCTACACAAAGCTATTTCGCGCCATTTCGTGAGCATTTCGTGTCATTTCGCGTTCCGTACTATCGTCTTTAGCCCACGGAGCCGGACATCTCGAGCTGGATGAGCCGGTTGAGTTCCACGGCGTATTCCAGCGGCAGTTCCTTGACGATGGGTTCGATAAAGCCACTGACGATCATCGTATACGCCTCGCCTTCGGAGATGCCCCGGCTCATCAGATAGAAGAGTTGCTCCTCGCCGACCTTCGAGACGGACGCCTCGTGGCCGACCTCGACATCCTCTTCCTCGATCTCCATGTACGGGTACGTGTCGGTGCGCGATTGCTCATCCAGCAGCAGCGCGTCGCACCGCACGTTGGACTTCACGTGGTGCGCGCCCTTCTGCACCTTCAGCAAGCCGCGATAGCTCGACCGCCCCGCCCCCTTCGAGATCGATTTGCTGACGATGGTGGACGACGTGTGTGGCGCAACATGCACCATCTTACCGCCGGCATCCTGGTGTTGCCCATCCGAGGCGAACGCCACCGAGAGAACATCTCCCTTCGCTCCCGGCTCCATCAGCCACACGGCGGGATACTTCATCGTCAGCTTGGAATTGTGGACAATGAACCCATCCGCGACGAAGTTGCCGGTGCCTTCCACCTCGATATCCCACGTGGGAACGGGGTCGGCGCTCGGTTCGGACACCGTAACAGGGACAATTTCCACTGCATCCGGCAAGTGGATCTCTGAGCGCCCGATGGCCCGCTTGGTATGTGATGTACGTTGTTGATCAAGCGCCTTATTTTGAATGGCTGTCGAAGTATGCTTGAGCAATCTCTCATCTGACCTAAAGGTCAGAGTATATGCTCCATGAGCTATTGTTGGCACGCCCATTATCACCACTTGTTTAGGTTCGCTAAACTCTGTACGTAGGCGAGGCGTGATGCCTACTGTAACGAGTAAGGAGGCAACGTCTTCCAGCAACTGACGATTGACGGACTTAATGTGAAGCTGACCACGGATTACACATCCATCAGCATCAATATAGCCAGCAATGAAGGCCAACCGCTGGGATTCTGGCAACGACCATACCCACTGCGGAACACGCTTTGTACGGGCGTTGCCTTTGAAGCCATTGAGATGGAAAAACTCGGCAAGCTCTTTGCTGCTCCAATAGAGATGATGGCCATCTGCACGTTCGTGAGGTGTTGCGTCAACCAAAGCCGTCATGGTTTCGACCAATCGGCCACGTGCACGATCTTCGCGTGGCGTTGAAAAACCAACTTTGGCCCACCGCATCACGCCTTCCGTTTTTCCTTGTTTGAGTTCAATGTTGCCATCGCCCACCCAATACCCGAAAAGCCACATGATCGAGTCATCAGTGTATTCGGTAGCTGTCATGCGCGATGCACGTGAACGCGACATTGACAACTCAGGAGCATACTGGTTGAGCGAGTTGAACGCCGTTGTTAGTGTTGGCACTTGTAGCACGTATGGTTGGCCATAATCAATTGAGGTGTGCGGGATAATCACCTCTTGCAATTGATCGGTTCTTACATAATCCAAATGATAGCGGCCCCATTGCTTCCCATCGTCAAGCTCATGCTTGTATGAGTAGAATGGATGGTTCGCCGTCACATGGATCTTGCGCTCGCCGACCGACACTGTATGCACCGGCTGCATGCCCGAAAAGCGTTTCGCCGTCACTGCGCGGAAGGTCAACTCACCCGCGCTATCGTCATAAGATAGCACCTTATCGCCAACCTGGAGATCCTCAATCGGCTTGATGCCATCCGGTGTCGTAACAGTCGATCCTTCTGACAAGCAGCCTAAATTAGAATCCACCCATTCCATCGTCGCGTTCGCATACGCCTGGGCGCGCTTCGTCACCAGGTTATACACGTTCTTCGACCAGTTCTGGATGGTCGTGTAACGCACGCGGGCATCGCGCTTGACGATGATCTCCACGACGGCACTGTGCAGCGAGTCGGTGGTGTAGGTCGGTGCCGTGCAATTGTGCGAGATGACGCCCTCGGCGACGTAGGTTTCATCTTCGTCAACCGACAGATTATAGACCGTCGTATCCATCTGTTCCGTCGTAATGGACTGCACCGGCAGATAGGTAAATCGGTCATCGGCACGCCAGAAATCCTGCGGCGCGACCTGAATGCTCGCGGCTTTGTCTGAGGGAGCCACCAGATAATCGCCCGCCTTGACCTGCGACGCGAAGACCCATTCCAGCAACGGCTGTTCACCTTTGACGCGGTCCGCCGGATTCCGCACAATCATCAGGGGATGCTCTTCGGTGACGTGAAGGGTATGAGCGGCCAGGGCGATATGGTAGATATCGCCTTGATAGGGCCGCTGCATCGTATGCGTCACCTTGCGATAGCGGCCTTTGTGCGTGAAGACCTCATCGCCCTCGCGAATCTCTTCTATCAGCTTCTCGCCATCGCGGGTGCGGACACGCGCCCCAGCCGTGAAGCAGCCCTCGACGTAATGCACATAGCTGCCCTCGTCGGCGATGATCAGCGTGCGCTCGAACTGGCCCATGTTCTGCGCGTTGATGCGGAAGTAAGCTTGCAGCGGGAGGTCGATGCTCACGCCTTTCGGCACATAAATGAATGAGCCGCCGCTGAAGACCGCGCTATTGAGCGCCGCGAACTTGTTGTCGTTCGGCGGGATCACCGTGGCGAAATACGGGCGAAAGATCTCTTCGTGCTCGCGGAACGCCGTGTCGGGATCGACAAAGATGACGCCCTTCGCTTCGAGATCAGCGCGCACTTTGTGATACACGACTTCAGAGTTGTGGACGATCAGCCCCTCAGCAACGAAATTGTGAGGCCCCTCAACTTCGATGTCATAGACCATCTCAGTGCCGGCGGGCGTGATCGAATCGATCTTTACATAATCCCCGAATTCAACACGAGCGATTCGTGCAAGCGTTGCAGTCGAGGTAGCGGCCAAATTATGTCCTGTTACTTCCGTCTTGATCACAGGCTGTTCAAGGTGATAATCGGTGCCGGTTTCAGGTAGATCTTTGACGACACCGACCAAATCGCCGACGCTTAGATCGCTGAGATAGGTCCACTCACGATGATAGCGCCCACGAATGCGGCCCTCTTCCTTGTCATAGGCAAGGTTCAAGAATGGATGGTTAGCTGTTGACCGGATCACACGGTTGCCAACGCGCACCTCAAAGACTTCCCGTTCGCCTTTTTCAGCGGTCGCACGCACCTTCGCAGCGATGATGCGATTTTCGTTCTCGTCAAATGAGAAGACTGTATCGCCAACAACGATATCACGGATAGGCACCAGCCCGCGTGCAGTATACACGCGGGTATCACCGCTCAGGCATTCATACTGGCTGCCAACACCTGCAAGAAACTTGCGCTCCGCTTCAGGGATGCCGAGCTTGTCGAAGGTGTCGCGGATATCGGCGGGGACATCCTCCCACGTCGTGCCGGAGTCTTGCATCGGCTTGATGTAGTAGTAGATGTCCTGGAAGTCGATGGTGTCGAGTTCACCGCCCCAATTGGGCATGGGGCGCTTGAGGAACAGATCGAGCGAGCGATGGCGGAAATCGTTCAGCCACTGCGGCTCGTGCTTCATCTGGGAGATCTGCTCCACGATGTCGTGGTCAAGTCCCTTGCGCGACTTGAAGACGTAGTTTTCGGGCTGCGAGAACCCGTACTTATATTCATCACTGATGATTGGATCTGCGCTCACAGGAAGCTCCTTTGGTGCCGCGCTATCGTGGCATGGCCGCGTGGCCGGTTATCGCTCTGGGTTAATTCCGAGTTATCCTATCAGAATTATGCCACGAAAAGGGGGGTGGGATCAAGGCGCAAGATGGAGCCGAGAAAACTGCGCGGGCATGGGCGACATAGCGCAAAATTATCGTAAATAAATGCCGCCCATCGTTCCTATGGCGCTTGACACATACACTGTCTATTGCTAGGCTAGAAGGAGATGATATCGCTGATGAGTGGCGAAGGGTGGCGACATATGAATTCTGATGCTGGCTTGATCCACAACAAAGCGGTGCGCGTGGATGCACCTGCAATGCCCCGCGCCCGTGTCGGATCGCAAGAGCGTGTGGTGACGACAGTGGCGGGCGAGACGCTGCCCACGGAATATGCCGACGGGGTGCGCGGCATCGCGGCGTCGTATGTCATGCTGAACCACGCGCGCTTCCTGCTCTTCGTCAGCGCGGCGACGGCCCTGGCGCTGCATCCCAGCACGCTTTTCAAGGCGGCGTTGGCGGTGTTGGCGCTCACGCGCTATGGTGTGGCGGCGGTGATGTGTTTCTTCATCGTCAGCGGCTACGCCATCCATTATCGCCAGGCATTCAAACTGGCCGGCAAGTGGCAGCCGTTGTCGTGGAAAGACTACGCGCTGCACCGCGCACGCCGCCTCTATCCGCCGCTCATCGCCGCCATCGTGATCACCTTCGTCGCCGACCTCATCGGCTCCCACTTTTATCCCGGCATGTACAACGGCGCGACGAATGTGGTGCTGAGCCTGGGCGGCGACCATACGCCCACCTTCGCCAGCCTCTTCGGCACCCTCACCTTCGTCCAGGGCTTTGCCACCAAAGTCTTCGGCAGCAACGATCCGCTGTGGTCGCTGGCGTATGAGGGCTTCTTCTACCTGATGTATCCTATCGTCCTGGGGCTGGATCAGCGCCTGGGGCCGGTGAAGACGCTGGCGCTCTTCGTGGCGCTGGGCCTGAGCATCGCAGCGATCATCGGCATGGGCGTGACGGCGGATGGGCTGCATGTCGATCAATTCGCGCCGCTGGGCATCGCGGCGCACGCGCTGAACCTGTTGGCGATGTGGCCCGCATGGGTCGCCGGCGCTTTCATCGCGGATGCCCGTGCTGGGCGCGTCCACATCCCCACGCGCTGGTGGACCATCGGCGCAGTCGCGGGGCTGGGCATGCTGGCGGCGTCTGCGCTCTATCTGGTCCTGAAAAATCCGAACATCCAGATCAATGACATTAACTTCTTCTATCTGGTGTGGGTCGTCAGCTTCTTCGGGCCGATCGGCTGGCTCTGCGCCGGACGCCACGACGAGCGCACCCGGAAGATCGTCGCCAACGCCTTCCGCCCGATTCGCCGACTGGGCAAGATGAGCTATTCGCTCTACGTCATCCACTTCCCCGTGCTGGCGATGATCTGCGCCATCTACCTGAGCGGCCATGCCAGCCAGCCGCGCACGCCCTGGCTGCTGATTGGCGGCATCGTCGCCGCGCTCTCCGTCGGTTACGGCGTCTACCTGATCGCCGAGCGGCCTTTCACCAAGCGCAATCTGAACCGCGTGGAGGCGCAGGTGAAGGCGGAATCGGGACTGGTGCCTGTCGTGCCGGCGACACCCACGCCACGGCGCGACCACGCGGAGTTGATGGACGAAGTGACGAGCGTGGCCCAGGCGTGGACCTGGGAGCGCTGGCAGGTGCCAAGCCAGGTGGAAGATCTGCGCGAGATTCCTCCCGATGATTATGGCATCATCCCCGCCTTGCTGGGCGGCATCCCAGAGCGCCTCTGGCAGGTGCGGCTGCGCCTGGCCGGCACAGCAAACCAGGCACCGACGCCCACGACGGCCATCGTGGCGCTGCACGCGGGCGCGGTCCGCGCGGTCGATCCGCCGCAACGCTGAGTGTCATCCCCCATAGGTCATAGCGCGCCGGGCCAGTGATGCCCGGCGTTGTCTTGTATGCTACAATAGGGCTAATTCGCAATCATAGTTCAGGTCATCAGCGTGCAGGCCCGCCAGGCTGGCTGTGCGGCGCGGCATGTGCGCAGGAATGGGCGAACCCGGCGTGAGATAGAGCAGGAGAGCTAGCATGGCGAAGCGCAGACCGGCATCATGGGATGATGAACGCGACATGAGTCGCCAGGGCGGCAATGGGCGTGATAACGACGGTTGGGACGACGCCAACTGGGACGGTGGGCGCGGCGGCAATAATGCCAGCCGGGGTGGTGGCCGTGGCGCTTCCGATGCTGGGCGCGGCGGCAATAACGCCAGCCGGAGCGGTGGGCGCGGCAACGGGCGTGGGATGAGCGATGACGATGTGACCGAGATGCTCATCGAGGCGCAGACGCTTTACCAAGACGGCCAGGTGGAAGCTGCCATCGACCAGTGCGAAGAGATCGTCGCCACCTATGGCCGCGCCGACGCGCGCTACTACCTGGCCTGGATGTATCAGGAAGAGCATCTGTGGGACGCCGCCGTGCAGCACTATTCCGCCTTGCTCGACGACCTAGATTACGCGCTGTCGTGCTATTTCGCGCTGGGCCAGTGCTATCGCGCCAAGGGCGATCTGAAGACCGCCGTCAATTATTTCGATGAGGCCGTAGACCGCGTCAACCTGGACGCCCTCACGCGCGACGAGGCCGATCAACTCATCCAACTCTGCCATGAGGCGGCGCGCACCCACGACGACCTGGGCAATGCCGAGGCCGCCGCCACGGTGTATGAGGCGCTGCTGGGCTTCTTGCGCAGCCGAGGCTGGCAAGATAAAGTCGCCGAGGCCGAGCGGCTGGTCAAAAATCGCAAGATCGGCGGCGCCTCACAGCCAGCAAAGTCCGGGGTAAATCCTGCACCCGGCAATATGCCGCGCAGTTCCGCACCCGGCATCGATGGCGCGATCAGCCGTTCTGGCTTCCTGACCGATCAGCCGCCCGTGCCGCAGTTGCCCCACGGCGCACCACCGGTGCCGCCCGCGACCCCCGCTGTCTTTGCGCAGGCTGCGCCGCCGCCGGTGATCATGCCGCAGACGCCCGCGCCGGGAGCGAGCTATGCTGCGCCGCTGACACCGATCCCCGGCTATGGCGTGCCACCTCAGCAACCTGGCGCGGGATTAGGTCCGCCCGTCGCCGGCCCGGCACCGGGAATCCCCGGCATGCCTTTCGGGACGATCACGCCACAGGGCATGCCGGCGATCCCTGGCCCGCCGCCGGGCGTTGGCAACCTCGCCCCTAACGTCCTCAGTGGTCGCCCGCTGCCACCCCTGCCGGAACCGCAGCGCACGCAGGTGGCGCACGCCATGCGCGAGGTCGAAACGTACATCTCCCACGGCCTGTATACCGCTGCCATCGAAGAGTGCCTGCGCATCATCGAGATCGCGCCGCAATACCTGGACGTGCATCAGGCGCTGGCTGAGATCTATGTGCAGCAGGGCAAGGTCGATCAGGCGGTCACGAAATATGCCATCCTCATCGACACCTTCCTGGTGAACGGGCGCGTGGAAGACGCCATCGCGGCTTACCGGCGCATCTTGCAGCTTGAGCCGAACAACCTGACCTACCGCGTGCGGCTGATCAATTTGCTGGCCCAGCATGGTCGCACGGACGACGTGCTGCGCGAGCGCGTGCTGGCGGCGGAAGCGTATCTGCGCATGGGCTACCCGGACCGCGCCATCGAGCAATTCGAGCAGGCGCTGCTGGCCGCGCCTTCCAACGTCGCTTTGCGCCAGAATTACGCGCTGGCGCTTGTGCGCGCGGGCCGCGTGAACCAGGGCATCAGCGAATTGCAGCGTATCTTGCAGACCGATCCGAGCAACACCCTCGCCCTGGCGCGCTGGCACATCGCGCTGTGTTCCGGCGCGGGAACGCTTTCCGGCGCGGGTGGGTTGGCGAGCAGCGCCGTGATGGCCCCGCTGGACGGCCAGACGCGCATCGCCATCCTCGACATTCTGGCGAAGCTGGCGAAGGCGCTGCGGGCGGAATTGTTGCGCGGCTATGACGAGGTGCTGCGCGAATACCTGGCCGCATTGGAAGCCAGCGCGACGAATGGCGACCTGCGCTTTGGTACTGCTGTCATCTACCATGCGGCGAATCGTTATGCTGATGCGCTGCCTCACTATCAGGCCGCGGCGGTGACGACCGGCATGGAGGCGTTGGGCCGGGTGGGCGCGGGCCAGGTGTTGCTGCACCTGAATGATGCCCTCAAAGCGGTACGCGAACTGGAAGAGGCGAGCGCCACCGTCCGCCGCCAGCCCCCGCCCCCGCCGATCTGGCTCAACCGCCCCCGCCTGGACGGCGAGGAGCCAGCGGCACCGGAAACCGAGATCGCGCAGATCCTTTCGCGCGCCTACGCGCGGGCGAATCAGGGAGGCGCGGGCAACCCCGCCGCCTCGATGCCAGGTTTCGCGCCCAGCGCGTCGATTCCGGGCGCGCAGCAGAGCCACACGCCCAGCCGCAGCCAGGGCGCATATAGCGAAGAGATTTATCGCGCCATCAACGAGATCAATGGGCGTCATCCCAACGATGTGCCGGGCGCGCTGCACGAGATGGTGCAACTGGTGAAGCACTATCGCAGCCAGCGCCAATATGAGCAAGCCGTGATCGTGCTGAACGAACTGAAGCGCATCGCCCCCGAAGACGCCTCCGTCCGGGCGGAACTGGCCGAGATCCAGATCTCGCGCGGCTTCCTGGATGAAGGGCTGGATGAGATGCGCCGGGTGGGCGACATCTATATGCGCCACGCGCAGGTGAGCGAGGCGGCGCAAACGTACCAGCAGATGAGCGAGATTCAGTGGCAGATGGGCAACCACGAAGTGGCGATGAACACGCTCAAGCAGGTACTCAACCTGACACCAGACGACATGGGCGCGCGCATGCTGTATGTGCAATATTGCCTGGAGATTGGCCTGCGCAAAGAGGCGGCAGAACAACAGACTGTGCTGGCGCGCTATTACTATCACAGCCGCCAGACCAAAGAAGCCGTCGCCATGCTGCAACAACTGATCGCGCTGGACGGCACCAACTACGAGGCATATGACCTGCTGGGCCAAACATATCTGCTGGTGAGCCAATTCGAACAGGCGACGCGCGTCTATCGCCACCTGGCTAAGATCAATCCCACCAGCACCCTCGCCCGCGACCGGCTGAACCAGATCCAGACGATGCGCAATGGCAACTGAGCGGCGGCACCATAAGTTCTCAGGATGAACTAATGCAGGTCAGTTCCGTGAGATTGAGCATCAGTGTGGGCGACGCGGTCGCCCCGCACGACGCGATAGGTGAGCCAGCCAAAGAAACCCAGAGCGGCGAAAAGTTCTACCGTTCCCACCAAGTAATTTGGTTCGTTGTTGCGCAAGAAGTAGAAGATGCCATCGCGCGATGAAGCACCGACTGAATAGATGAAGACCGCCAGCCAGACGGGAGCCGTTGCGCCAAACAGCGCCAGTTCCCAGCGGCGAGCCAAAACGCCGATCACAAAGGGCAAAAGGTAAAACAGCGCCGTCACCGGCAGCGCGGTCGCGGCGGGAAATGGTCCGTTGGCCGATGACCAGCCAAGCGTGATCGCCACGCTGCCCGGTACAAAGGAGATAACCAGCAGCCCCGTCTGCACGAGCCCCAGCGCGCCGATGCCGAACAGATGGAGACTGCGGCGCAGCCACGACTGCTCTTTCTCACGGGCCAGAGCACGTTTCGCTGATTTGGTGGTGGTAATGGTATGCGCGCTTGGCTCCATGACGGCGACTGCTGAGGCGACGCGCACGGTGGGTTGTTCCGAGACGCCGCCCTGGCCATTATGCGCGTGACCATTTTCCGTGGTAGTCGGATTATCTACTACCAATGGTTGCCCCCACGAGGGTCCCATGCCTCGATCCATAGATGCTATCACTCCACTTCTTGTTCCGAATCCGCCGCACCGCCCATGTGAGGATGTACGGCGATGAGTGAACACAATGCCCTATTGAGTATGCCAACGCCGTCAGTATAGCAGAATGGTCGCAATCGTCAAGATTTGCCCCATTCGTCCCCCTTATCTATATAAACGCTTTATAGGCTGTTTTTAGGACATCTCAGCAGGTATGTTATGCCGTTGTCTACTCTTTGCGGGTAAAGACGGTGATCAGTGTGGCCAGACAGACAGGAATGTCTGTCCTCCAGGGGATAGAGTAAGTACCCGCAAAGGGTGTTATACCTAATTCGGGTATGAGCTAGTGCTTGCCCTAGACCTCGTCAGAGATATCCAACTCCATCAGGTCTTCCTGTAAAAAGCCGTCAATCAAGCCCGCCGCTTCCATCGCGTCCACCGCCTCGCGGTACTCGCTCCAATGCAGCCGGCGGTTGAGGGTGGGATCGTTGTGGGCTTTCCAAGCGGGGAAGTATTGGTCCATGACGCTGACAGGCGTGTCGGGGCCAAGCTCGTCGGCGATCCAGCGGAGCACCTCGCGCGTGCCGGCGATGCCGTTGGGCATGACGAGATGGCGGATGAGCAACCCGCGCACGCCGATGCCCTCGTCGTCCAGCCGCAGCGGGCCAACCTGGCGATACATCTCCTTCAGCGTCTCGCGGTTAGTGGCGACGTAGTGCGGCATCTTCGAGGTGCGCAGCGCATGCTTGTCGTCGGCATATTTCGCGTCAGGCAGGTAGATATCCACCACGCCGTCCAGCAGGCGCAACGTTTCCAGGTTCTCATAGCCGGCGCAGTTATAAACGATGGGCAGGTGCAAGCCGCGTTCCGCCGCGATGACCAGCGCCTGCAACATCTGCGGCACATAATGTGTCGGCGTCACGAAGTCCAGATTATGCACCTGGCGCTTTTGCAGCAGCAACATCATCTGCGCCAGCCGTGCGGGCGTCACGTGCTGGCCGTGGCCGTCCTGGCTGAGCCAGTAATTCTGGCAATACGTGCAGCGCGCCTGGCAGTGGCCGAAAAAGATCGTCCCCGCGCCGCGCGTGCCGCTGATCGGCGGCTCCTCGCGCCGATGCACGTTCCACGAGCCGACGATGATCTCCGTCGCGGAGCGACACACGGCTTTTTTGCCGGCCAGCCGGTTCACCCGGCAGTTCTGCGGGCAGATCGTACACGACGCCAGCGTCGCCCACGCCGCATCCGCCCGCCGCTGCAATTCGCCGGACGCCAGCAGGTTCAGGTAGCTGGGATAGAGTGGTTCGGCCATCTTAATTTATCCTTACGGTTTCTGTTTGCGCATCTGTTCAAGCAACTTACCGTATTCGCCACGGGTACCAATCCAGAACCATACGATTTCGTCGCCCGACTTTACTCCTAGGACACGATAATTTCGGCCAATCCGTGCGCTATAGACCCCCGCCGGCCCAACAGGTTTGAATTGCAAACCGGGATAGTCCGGATCTTGTTTGAACTGTTGATACACTTTATAGGCTTGCGCTTGCACATCTTGAGGCAGTTGCTCAAAGAGTTGTCGGAAACTACGGGTACGAAATGAGCGCATCACCCGCAATCCTCAGTCAATCCCGCTATATGTTCTTTTATGGCTGCATCTGCCATCTGTTGTAGCAATTCAGGGGAACGTGGATCGGCGAAAAGGATAGACCAGGCACGCTCCTCCAACAATTCGGTGATCTCGTCGGCCAGCGCATCCTGGGCTTCGGAGGGTAGTTGTTGGGCATGGGCGATGACATCTTGCAATTTTGGTGTAAGCATCGAGACGCCTCCATTCTATGGTTGTATTGTAGCACAAAGCGCACTTTACTGGCGGTTTTGCCTGGCAAAGCCACGTATCTTGCTCGCCACTGACCCTATGCTGATGTTACCATGCAATGAAGTTATAGATCGCCAGGAAGGCGGTGTGATGCAATGAGTGGCACGGCGCACGCTGAGCCGTTTCTTCCCCGATCTTGCGCGGAGAGGAAACGGCCATAGCCTTTGTACCGGAACCCCACGCCGGCTGTGCTGGCCCTATTCCACCGTCACCGACTTCGCCAGGTTGCGCGGTTGGTCGATGTCGCAGCCGCGTTCCACGGCGGTGTAATAAGCCAGCAGTTGCAGCGGGATGACGGCCAGCGTGGGTGCCAGCAGTTCGTCCACGGCGGGGATGAAGAAGACCTCCTCGGCGTGTTCGGCGATCAGCCGGTCGCCCTCGGTGGCGACAGCGATGACGCGCGCGTGGCGGGCGCGCACCTCCTGGATGTTGCTGATCACTTTCTCATACGTGTGGCTCTGGATGGCGATGGCCACCAGCGGCGTATGCTGGTCCAGCAGGGTGATCGGCCCGTGCTTCAGTTCGCCGGCGGGGTAGCCCTCGGCGTGGATGTACGAGACCTCCTTCAGCTTCAGCGCGCCCTCGCGCGCCACGGCGTAGCCGACACCGCGCCCGATGAACATGGCGCTCTGGCAGCCGGCCAGGCCGCGTGCCACGGCCATGATGTGGTTATCGGGCTGCTCGGCGACGGCCAGGATCGTCTCCATGCGCGTCGGCAGCGTCTCCACTTGCTGCAACAGCGCCGTGCGCTCGTCCGCCGGCTGCGTGCCGCGCGCGGCGGCTAGGCTGAGCGCCAGCAGCGTCAGCACCATCACCGATGCCACGAAGGTCTTGGTCGCCGGCACGCTGATCTCCGGCCCCGCTTGCATGAAGAGCGTCGCATCCACCTCGCGGGTGAGCGCGCTGCCGACGGTGTTGGTGATGCCGATGATCGGCACCCCCGCCGCCTTCGCCAGCTTGATGGCCGCGATGGTATCCGCCGTCTCGCCGGACTGCGTGATCGCCACCACCAGGCAGTCCGGCCCGATGACGGGATCGGCGTAGCGGAACTCCGACGCGATCCACGGCTCGACGGGCAGCCGCGCCCAACGCTCGATCATCGCCCGCGCGATCAGGCTGGCGTAATACGACGTGCCACAGGCCAGCAACACCACGCGCGTGATCTTTGGCAGCGCGCCCGTCGCGGCCCATGCCTCGAACTCCGGCAGCTTCGGCGCAAGGCCGCCCGCCGGCGTGGCGATGATGCGCCCCAGCAGCGCGCGTTGCGCCGCGTCGGGCTGTTCCAGCATCTCTTTCAGCAGGAAATGCGGGTAGCCACCCTTTTCCGCCATCTCGGCGTCCCAATCGACCGTGATGGCGTCGCGCTGCACGTCCGTGCCGTCGGGCGCGATGATGCGTAAGCTGCTCGCCGTGACGACGGCCAGTTCGCCATCGTGCAGCGTCACCATGCGGCGCGTCTGGCGCAAGAGCGCGGTGATGTCGCTGGCGAAGTAGTTTTCGCCGTCGCCCAGGCCGGCGATCAGGGGGATATTCGACCGCGCGCCGACCAGCACACCCGGCTCGCGCCGCGACATGATCACCAGCGCATAGGCTCCGCGCAGCTTCGGCAAAATGTGGAAAACGGCATCTGCCAGCTTGGTGCCGTCGGCGGTCGCGCGCTCGATCAAGTGCGCCAGCACCTCGGTATCGGTTTCGGAGGTGAAGGTATGCCCCTGGGCGCGAAGTTCGTCGCGCAATTCCTGGTAGTTCTCGATGATGCCGTTATGCACCAGCGCGATGTCGCCCCGGCAGTCCTGGTGGGGATGCGCGTTGGTGTCGTTCGGCTGGCCGTGGGTGGCCCAGCGGGTATGCCCGATGCCCTGCGTGCCAGCGAGCATGTGTTCACCCAACGCGCCCGCGAGGTTGCTGAGCTTGCCCGCGCGTTTCTGCACGCTGATGGTGCCATCGTCGCCCAAAATGGCGATGCCCGCCGAGTCATAGCCGCGATATTCCAGACGCGCCAAACCCTCCATCAGGATCGGTGTCGCCTGGCGGGGACCAACATAGCCAACAATGCCGCACATGGGCTGGTTTCCTTTTTGTGTATATGCAGCGGCGCGGGTCGCACATGCACATGCCACCCGAACCGGCCAGGGCTGCGGCGTTGTCACGGCGCTCACGCACCGCTTTTCGCGCGCAACTTCGCAGGGCGCTGGCAGCCGCCCTGGGGAGCATCCGCTGATGATTCGATCACTCCCCACCTCGTCAACTGGAACCCTCCCGTTCCAGTCCATGCGCTACTCGTTCGAACACCATCCATTGGCTGCCCGCGCACGGGCATTGCCTGTAGTATACACGATCCCACCGAACGCACAAGGGAGGCCGATTTGGTGCGGGACTTTTTGGAAGCTGACGCCTATCCATCCCCCATCTGTCACCGATCCTTGCGGGTCGCCGCCTCGGCGTGATATACTGGTTCGGTATTTCCCGAAAAAGCGCACATGCGATAGAGGATCACCGTGAAAAAGTACAAGCTGAAAACCCACAAGGGGACGGCCAAGCGCATCAGCCCCACGGGGGGTGGCAAGTTCACCCATTTCAAGATGTCGCGTAACCATCACCGCCGCCGCAACACGGGCCGCATCTCGCGCGCCCTCGACAAAAAGCAGATCTTGAGCGAAGGCGATACCCGCAAGATGAAGCGCCTGTTGCCTTACGTCTGAGACGCCTTGTTGCCATCGTAGGGCGGTTCCCCATCGTGAGGCGGACATGCCTGTCCGCCGCGTGACAGACAGGAATGTCTGTCCTCCGGGGAAGCGTGACAGACAGGAATGTCTGTCCTCCGGGGAAGCGTGACAGACAGGAATGTCTGTCCTCCAGGGAAGCGTGACAGACAAGAATGTCTGTCCTCCGGGTGATCATAGGGTGGACAGGAAGGTTCGCCGTGTGACAGACAAGAATGTCTGTCCTCCGGCTATTCGTAGGCTGATCATCGATCAGACCGTTTGCCCGCGTTGACTATCGGCACACATGGTCGCCGTCCGTCGCGCACCGCGTGGCTCCTAGTGCCGCGCATCATACGCAAGAAAGAGAAAAAGCACCATGCCTCGCGTCAAACGTGGCGTCCCCGCCCATAAACGCCATAAAAAAATCCTCAAGCTCGCTGAAGGTCATCGCAATTCACGCCGGCGCTTATACCGACCGGCCCACGAATCGGTGATGAAGGCGCTCTCCTATGCCTATCGTGATCGCCGCGCCCGCAAGCGCGACTTCCGCCGGCTGTGGATCACGCGCATCAATGCCGCCTCGCGGCTGCACGGCCTCACTTACAGCCAGTTCATGCACGGGATGAAGTTGGCGGGCATCAATCTGGACCGCAAGGTGCTGGCAGAGATGGCCGTCTTCAACGGAGCTGTCTTTGGCACGATCGCTGCCCAGGCCGCCGCCGCCCTCAAGGCCAGGGTCTAGGTCGGCGCGATGTTACCCTTCGCCCACCCGATCACCAGCCTACATAATGCGAAAGTGGCGTTCGTGCGCTCCCTGCACTCCGGCAAGGGGCGCAAGGCCGCGCACGCCTTTTTGATCGAAGGGCCGCATCTCATCCAGGAAGCAGCGCGGGCGCACATCCGCCCCGATCTGGTGATGGTAGATCCGGCGGCGGTCACGCGCGGGCCGCTCAAAGCCAGTTTGGCCTTCTGGGCGGATGATGGCGTCGAGGTCTTCACCGTATCGGCGGAGATCATGGAGCGCATGAGCGAGGCGCAGACGCCGCAGGGTGTCCTCGCTGTCGTCGCGCAGGATCGCGTCACGCCGGAACGGCTCGTCGGCCAGCGCCAGGGGCGCTTCCGTCCGCTCGTGCTGGTCCTCGACGACATCAGCGATCCCGGCAACGCCGGCACGATCCTGCGTTCCGCGCTGGCGGCAGATGTCGATATCGTTTTGTTGACGCCGAACTGCGTGGACGCCTTCGCGCCCAAAGTCGTGCGCGCCGCCAGTGGTGCGCATTTTCACCTGCCCCTGCGCCTGGACCAAAGCTGGAACGCCATCGCCTCGCACCTGGCCGGCGCCCCCACGATGCAGCAGGTGATCGTCGCCGACGCCGCCGGCGACACGGACTACGCCGCCATCGACTATACCCAGCGCACGGCCATCATCATCGGCAACGAGGCCCACGGCCCCTCTGCCGCCGCCCGCGCCCGCGCCACCCGCCACATCCGCATCCCCATGTATAATCACGTCGAATCCCTCAACGCCGGCATCGCTGCCAGCATCATCCTCTTCGAGGGCGTGCGCCAGCGCCGCGCCGCCGACGCGCAATAATCTCTCCCCCCCTTCGCGTTACAGACGACCTCTCCCAACGGTGTTAGCTATGAGCGATTAACTTCTGCGGCAACATTCGGTCTGGGTGAAGGATGGGACACATGGCACTCATTGTAGGTGAACGCTGGCATTGGTTGGGCGGCGCTTTCTGGCGGCGCATGCTCCTGGCCTCGCAGCGGTTGGCTGCCGTACCGGCGACGAACGCAGCGGATGGCGCGCAGGAGCGTGTGGCCGCTTTCGAAGGCTTCTTTCATCAGTACGAAGGCAGCGTCTTCGGCTATCTCTTTCGCATGACGGGCCAGGAGGCGCTGGCCTATGATCTCAGCCAGGAGACGTTTATCCGCGCTTGGCAGCATTTCGACACGGTGCGCGCCTATCAGCAGCCGAAGGCGTGGCTCTTGCGGGTGGCAACCAATCTGGCGCTGAACCACCTCCAACGGCAAAAGACGGTCGCCAACGCCACGGTGCCGCTGGATGATGAAACTAGCCCGGCCAGCAGCGATCCCACCATCCGTCTGGCGGAACGCGATCTGGTACGCCAGGCGCTGCTCGCGCTCATCCCCCGCCAGCGCGCGGCCCTGGTGCTGCGCGAGGTGTATGGACTGCCTTATGGTGAAGTCGCTCACATGCTGGGCATCTCGCCCGCCGCCACGCGCATGCTATTATGGCGGGCGCGCGACCAATTCCGCGCGCAGTACCTGCGCCTGGGAGGGCAGCAACCATGAATCAGTCAACCGTCGCCTGCCCGCTGAATCTCACGCCGGAGACGCTTGCCGCGTACCGTGACGGCGCGCTCGCCGCGCCAGAACTCGCGCGCATTCGCGCACACCTGGCGGACTGCCCCGCCTGCACTGTGACATTGGCTCGTTTCGATAGCCTGGCACGTATCCTCGCCAGTCAGCGTATCCCCATACCGGATGCTCGGCTATGGCGTGGCGTGCATGCGCGGCTTAGCCTGGCTCCCACCCCTGCTCCCCATGTGCCGGCACGCGCCGTCTGGGGTGGCCTTGGCACGCTGGCGACGCTCGTCGTGCTGGTCGCTCTATTCGTGCAACTCTTCCGCCAACCTGCCAGCAGCTCCATCAGCTATCACCTGACACCACAGCCCACGGGCAGCGCAGCCCCAACCATGCTGCCGCCCCCCACGCCGGTCGATCCCACGACCCTTATGCGGCCAGATCAAGCCTGGGGCAGCCACTACATCACCGATCACCTGACGCTGAGTGCCGCCAGCGACAACTTTTTCACACCTGACGATATCTTCCCCGACGGCAGCGCGCTCGTCGGCACAATCTTCCGCAATGGCCAGCAGAGCGTGGTGCTGATGAACTCGCGCACGCAAGCGATCCACGTTGTTTACACAGCGCCAGCCAGCGTCGTTACACCGTTTTTGGTGCAAACTGATGGGCGTTTCGTTGTGTGGGATGGGGGCTTCAGTGGCGCGGGAACAATATCTCACCAAGAACCCAAAATCTTTGGATATGCTGATCTGCAAACGGGACGGGTGACGATCCTGAGCGTTACCTTATCTCCGAATCAAACCAGTAGTGGACTTCTTTTACTCGATCAGGGGATGATGCTCTGGGAAACCTACACGGCAACCACGTCCGTCACCAAAATAACCGATTTGGCAACCAATAGCACCAGGCTGCTACCAGCATTTCGCACCAACGAGAATATTGTTGACGTGAGTTTGCCTTATTTGCTCACGGAGACAACCACAGGAACATCGGCACCGTATACGATGAAGTGGCGGTTTTGGGATCTCACCACTGGCCAGATTGCACCTGTTAGCAATAATGGCTTCGGCACGGCAAGCAATGGGATTCCCAATGATTTGAGCGCGCTCAGTGGGAAAAAACTGTTTTGGGTGCAACCGGCAAGCGACAGCAGCGGCTTGCTCACCAGCCTTCAATTGGGCGTTATCAATCGCGTAGATCAACCGTGGGTACCTGTGTCGCTCAGTCCCGCCCTACGCTTTACCAACGTTGATTCAGCGCTGTATGTCAATGATCGCCTCGTCATTTGGGAGGGTCGGGGAGGCTATTTCGGTCCCGTTAGTATGGTCCTCATCTGGGATCGGCTGCAACGGAAACTGCTGTGCCTTACTGTTGGCCAAAACCAGATGGCCCCACAGATCCTGGCACGGGGCCATGCATTGGCACTTGTCTATGGTGGCAACAGCGGCTTTAACCGCACGATTGATGTCATTGATACAAATACACTGCCAACTACACCGCCATGAAGCGGATACCTTGACCGATGGCGGCGCACCGGCTCACCACATGCTACACTGAAGCAATAGAAGCGCAACGCAAGGAGCCGATAAGATGATTTTGGAGATTGCAGAGTTCACGGCGGTGGCGGGCAAGGCGACGGAGTTGGCGATGGGGCTGGCGCGCGGCATCGAGGTGATTCGCCAGGCGGAAGGGTGCCTGGGCGTGCAACTGGCGGCGGCGGTGGAAGATCCGCACGAAGTCGTGTTGCTGGTGCGCTGGCGCAACCTGGATGATCATCTGGTGACATTCCGCCAGGGGCCGCTGTTTCCCGCCTATCGCCAGCACATCGCCGGCCTCTTCGTTGACCAGCCCAGGGTGCGCCATTATCCCATCACGGAGTGAGGCGCGGGCGTTGACGCACCCGATAGCGCACAGCGCGTGATAGGCACAGGCGCGGCAGACAAAGGCGGGGCATCGGGGGTGTCGGGCATCCTGGCCCTCCTTCATGGCAGATTTATCCGGCCAGCGCTCCTAACGGTCGCTCAGGCTCATTCCCGCGTGGTCGCCTCGGCCTCTGTCCCCGCCAGGCCAAGCTGGGGAGCGATGGCGCGCATCGCGTCGATGACGAAAGCGATGTGGTCATCGAGGTCCACACCCAGGTCCGCCGCGCCGTTGGTGATATCCTCGCGCTTGATGGCGCGAGCGAAGGATTTATCCTTCATCTTTTTGCGCACCGACGGCACCTCTAATCCCATGATACTCTTGTCGGGGCGCATGAGCGACGCGGCGGAGATGAGGCCGGTGATCTCGTCGCAGGCCACCAAGCCTTTCGCCAGCCGGTCGTCGCGCGGGACGGCGTTGATGTCGTTGTGCGCCAGGATGGCGTGGATGATCGCTTCGTCGTAGCCGTCTTCGCGCAGCCATTGCGCGGACACCTGCGTATGCTCGTGCAGATCGGGATACTCCTCGTAGTCGCAGTCATGCAGCAAGCCGGTGATGCCCCACTGTTCCTCGTCTTCGCCGAATTTGCGGGCATAGGCGCGCATGGCGGCTTCCACGGCCAGCATGTGCCGGCGCAGGCTCTCTTGTTTCACGTGCGTCGTCATCAGCGCCCAGGCATCGGCACGGGTAGGGCGGTGGCCGTTGGTAGCCATAGCGTGCGGGTTCTCCTCATGAGTCGTGTTTGATGCATGCAAGCTCGTGCCAGTTCCCAGCAACGCTTGTGGCTCGCCTTCGCCCAGGAAGCGGCGCAGGTCGCGCGGGCGCACGCCCAGGCCGGGCGCGTCGGGCAACATCAGGCGGCCCTCCACGAACTCCGCGCCTGCGAACGGATCGTCGGCCAGCAGGAGCGCGCCGTCCAGGTCCAGGTAGTCCACCAGGGGAGCGAGGTGCGCGGCGGCGGTGATGCCCAGCGAGCTTTCGATCATACAGCCGAGCATAATGCGCAGCCCGTGCGCCCGCGCCACGTAGATCATCTTGAGCGCCTGGCTGATGCCACCGCACTTCACCAGCTTGATGTTGATGCCATCGACCACACCCGCCAGGCGGGGGATATCCTCCACCGTCACGCAGCTTTCATCAGCGAAAATGGGGATGGGACTGCGGTCGCGCAGCAGCTTCAGGCTGGCGAGGTCGCCCGGCGGGATGGGTTGCTCGATCATCTCGATGTCGTAGGGGGCCAGCAGGTCGATCATGCTGAGCGCCTCTTTGACCGTCCAGGCGGCATTGGCATCCACCCGCAACGTGGCGCTGCTGACATCGCGGATCTCGCGCACGATTGCGACATCATGCTTCGTCCCCAGCTTGATCTTGAGGATGGGATAATCGCGCGCCAGCACGGCCTTACGGGCCATCTCCGCCGGCGTATCGATGGGGACGGTATACGACGTAGTGGGGACGTGGGTCGGACTCAGCCCCAGCAGCCGATATACCGGCACGCTCAGTTTCTTGCCGACGAGATCGTACAGCGCCATGTCGATGCCGGCGCGCACGCTGGCGTTGCGATGCAACACGCGCTCCAACCGCGCCATGATGTGTTCGATGGCGAAAGGGTCGATGCCCAGGTGGTCGGCATATTGGTCGATGGCGGCCTGGGCCGTCGCCTGCGTCTCGCCATAATATGAGCGTGGCGCGCACTCGCCGATGCCGACGAACTCGCCATCCTGAATGCGCACCAGCAGGTTATGCGCCTCATATTGCACGCTGCGCGAGATGCGAAATGGACTCGCCAGCGGCATATTCAATGGTTGCGCGAAAAGCTCCACAACATCGCCCCCACACCAACAGATGTCAGCGCGCGGCGTGTTGGGCCAGCACCAGCGCGATCTGCTCGGTATGCTCGCGTTCATGGACGATCGAGCGGCGGAGCATCTTGCGCAAGGACCAGCGTTCGCCGGTATGTTCGGTGATCGCCGCGCGCTGTTCGGGCGTCGCGCCACTATAGCGTAGCATCGCCCGTTCATGAATTTTATCATACCGCTCAAAGGGGGTGCCGGGCAATTCCGTCGCCACAGGTACTTGGGGCTGTGTGTCCAGCCGCGTCGCCAACCAGATCTCCATCTGCGCCAGATGATCGATGATCTGCCGGATGCTCCACGCCTCCGGCGCGGGCTGCCAATCCAGCGTCTCTGCGTCGAGTTCCACCGTGTAGCGGCGCAGATCGATCTGGGCATAGCTCATCAGGGCGAGACCCCAGCCCAGGTCATCTTCAGTGAGCGGCGCGGCATCCGGCGTGAAGAAGGCGCGCACCTCGTGCAGCCCTTGCATCGTCACTGCGAATCGCTCGCGTGCATTCAATTCGACTTCGCCGGAAACGGTGGGCGTGTCAGCATCCTGCATGCTCAGCCAGCGGTAATAATCGGGGACGGCGACGCGCAGGTTGTTGTGTGCCTCAGCCTCGCTCACCCCATAGGCGAAACAGCCGGGCAGATCGAGTATCTGCGCCAGCACCTGGCCATCGGGAAACACCTCAAGATAGGTGTCGTAGGTCATCATGGATAAGTTCTTTCTTCACGGGTGGTGCGCCCTTGCACGCCGTGATGAGTGCGGTTGAAAATTGGATCGCGAATGAGTACACCGCGCATTGTATCCGCTTTTCGGATGCCTGACAAGAGGACGAACGGGAAGCTTTTTGTAACAACACCATGCTGCACATCGTGGGGCGGACATTCCTGTCCGCCGCGTTCCCAGCGTGGGCGATCATTCTCTCTTCGCCAGGGTAGCCGTTGCATAAAAAAAGGGGCCGCCGCAGTAAAGCGACGAACCCCATAATCGTAAAACAAGCGTTAGCCTAGAAACCGCCGGTGCCGTTCGGCGTGCCGAGGCCGGTGGGACCGTCCCAGCCGGTGGTAGCATTGCAGAGATCGTTGCCACACGACCCGTTGCTGCCGCTCGTTACATCAAAGAGGCTGCTGGTATGGCTGTAGGGATACGAGCCATAGGTCACGCTGCTGGCGTTGCCGGCCAGAGCGTAAACACTGGCCGTGATCGGCGAGGCCACGCTGGTGCCGCCGAAAACGAGCCAGCCGCTCAGACCCTGATAGCTGTAGCTATCGTAGACATCCACGCCGGTGTTCGGGTCGGCCACGGCGGATACGTCCGCCACGGCGCGCTTGCCGCAGACCGAAGTGATGTTGCTGACGCTGCTCTGCCACGAGGGCTGCGCGTCATACGTGCTGCACCCGCTGCCCGCGCTGCTCCACGCCGTCTCGCTCCAGCCGCGCGTGTTGCTGGCTTGGTTGAGCGAGGTACCGCCGACGGCGGTG
>DAIDGU010000061.1 GCA_027459785.1 Ktedonobacteria bacterium
CTTAGGCGCGGTTTCAACCGCCCGCTCGTCCCCATCCGCCCGCTCGTCCCCGTCCGCCCGCTCGTCCCCATCGCATCCTCCCCCCGCCTCGCATAAATATGGTGATGTTGTCGGGTGCGTTGCTATCCGGCTATACAATCATCTGGCCACCTCCAATCCATCTCTGCCTACCGTAACACAAGAACATCGTGACCGCACAGGGCCATTGGTCATCGGGGTGATAGGCCGTCCGGTGGCAGCACCAATATGACAAGAGGTGTCGGGTAGTCTGGGCGATACTGGCGGTAAGTGGCACGCCCTTTGGCGCGGTTTCAACCGCTCGCTATCCTCAGTGAAAGGAACAGCAGATGGATTATCAGGCAGCTTTGGATTTTTATCGCCAGCAGAGCCAGTGGACCGATCCAGGGGAGATGGTGACGCTCTACGCCGCTACGCCTGCCGATCCGGTGGCGCTGGCGCAGATCGTGCAGAACGTGCTGATCGCGCCGTATGCCTTCCGGTTGCACCTGTACGGCTTACGGCAGGCTGAGATCGACAGCGTGGATTTCGGGCTGCACCGCATGGATGCCTTGCTGGCGCGCATTCAGGCGCGGGAACCGGGGCCGCTGGCCCAGCCGCGCGCACCCCGCCAGCGCATCGGCGCGATCTGCCGCAACTTCGCCGCGCTGCACGTGTCGCTGCTGCGGCACCACGGCGTGCCGGCCCGCGAGCGCGTGGGGTTCGCCGGCTATGACAGCACCAGTAGCGCGTTGTATTATGACCACCGCATCACCCAATATTGGGATGCGGCAGCAGCACGCTGGGTGCTGGCGGATGCCTGGGTGGATGCGCCGTTGCGCGCGGCGCGCGGCATTACGTGCGCTACCCTTGACTTGCAGCCGGACGATCCCTTTGTGTTGGCGGGCGCGGCGTGGCGGGACTGCCGGCGCGGCCTGCGCGATCCCCAGCAGTTCGGCGACAGCCCGACGGACCGGGGCATGCCACCGATCCGCTATGCGCTGCTGCACGATTTCGCCGCGCTCAATGGCTACGAGGTGTTGGGCTGCGACGACTGGGGCGATCTGCTCACCAAGCCGGAAGCCGCTCTCACGCCGGCGGATTACGCGCTGCTCGACCAGATCGCCACGCTCACGCTGGAGCTGGATGCCACCTTCGCGGACCTGCGCGCACTTTTCGCTGCGACGGACTACGGCCAGGCCGTGCGACAGGGAACGGCGGCGGTGCTGGCAGCCGGCTAGGCCAGGTCGCCCTCGGACAATGGCGGCATGCGCTGAATCGGCAACGGAGGCGGTAGTTGGCTGAGCATCCTGACACTGAAAAATGGCTAACAAGGGAAGTAGCTACTATTATGTTTATTTCTTTGACTATTTCAATTGACAGAAGATAGCTAGAACACCAGCTTACTCTCATCACCGCCGATAGGGACTATCTTCGCGTACCCGATTTGTCAGTGCAATTGCTGACGCTGGCACAACCTCGCACCCCATAATACCTTTCAACCTGAAAAGGAGCGTTTTTCGTGCTTGGGCGGCCAGTGCTGCATGTGGTATAACCTAGGGAAAAACCGGCGGGGGTGGCGCGATGTCTTCGATCTCATTCGACCGGGCGACGGGGTATTATGATGCCACGCGCGGCTATCCGCCGGGGGTGGCGGAGCGCGTAGGGGAGGCCATCGTGGCGGCGGCGGGCGCGACGGCGGCGACGCGCTTCCTGGAACTGGGCATCGGCACCGGGCGCATCGCCTTCCCGCTGATCGTGCGCGGCTACCCCTATGCCGGCATCGATATCTCCGAGCCGATGATGGCGCAACTGCGCGCCAAGCTCGCCGCTTATGCCGTAGCGCATCCCGATCAGCCGCCGCCCCAGGCGGACCTGCGCGTGGGCGACTCGACGCAGTTGCCGTACCCTGATGCATCGTTCGATGTGGTGCTGTCGGTGCATGTGCTGCACCTTATCCCGAATTGGCGCGCGGCGCTGGACGAAGCCTTGCGCGTGCTGACGCCGGAGGGTGTGTACCTCAACGGCAACGACGACGCCGTGACCCTGGGGAGCCACCAGACGGTCCAGCGCACCTGGTTCGCCATCCTCAAGCGCCTGGGCTATGATACCGGCGCGCTGAGTATGGCCGGTTATGCCACCTGGAACGAGATCGACCAGTACCTACAAGCGCGCGGGCTGGCGACGGATGTGATCCGCCCCGTCACCTGGCCGACCAGCGAAACGCCGCGCCAGGCGCTCGAATTCATCACGCAACGGCTGTGGTCGCGCACCTGGGTCATCCCCGACGACATCTTCACGGCATCCGCGCAACAACTCACCGCCGAGGTGACGGCGCGCTACGGCGACCAGATCGACACGCCGGAGGCGCGCGAACGTCAGTTCGTGCTGCTACGGGCGCGCAAAGGCGCTTGATGCCAGGCTGTTGCCAGCCCACCGCGCACTCTTTTTGTCCCCTGGTACTAATGGTCATCCCCAATGCACGGGGCAGGTGGTATGATAAACCGCATACGTGGGCGATGCTTGTTACACACGCGCCCCCGCTGTGATTGCTGTTTGTGGATGAGGAGGCCCGATCCCCATGCCCTGTTTCCGCTTTGAACATTACGGTCCCTTGGGCGCGCCGGTCATGCCCGACCGCGACTTCGCCCTGCCCGGAGACACCGCGCACTACGCGCCGGACCGCCCGGTGGACGTACGCCATATCGCGCTAGATGTCGCGGTCGATTTCGAGCATAAGACCCTGCGCGGCACCTGCGCCACCACCGTGAGCGCCCTCTATGACGAGGTGCGTGAGATCTCCTTGCAAGCCGCCGAGATGACGATTGCGTCCGTCAGCTTCACCAGCAAGCGCCGCCCGCAAGCCGTCGCGTTGGAGTACGATTACGATGGCGAGCGGTTGCATATCGAACTGGATCGCCCGCTGCGCTATGGGCAGGAAGCGACCATTACCGTCGCCTACCAGACCGCGCCGCGCATCGGCCTGAGCTTCGTCGGCCCCAGCCAGGGCGACCCAGAGATGGCGGTGCAGGCACACACGCAGGGCCAGCCGGAGTATGCGCACTACTGGTTCCCCTGCCATGATGCGCCGAACGACCGCGCCACCTTCCGTTGCGCCGCCCGCGTGCCGGCCAAGTTTTTCGCCGTCTCCAATGGCAAGCTGGAACGCATCGAGGAACATCCCGACACCGGCGAGCGCACGTTCCATTACTATGAAGCTGTGCCGTTCCCGGCGTATATCACCACGCTGGCCATCGGCGAGTTCAGCGAGATCCACGCCGAGTTCGGCGAAACGCCGGTGTTATATGATGTGCGCCCCGGCTTCGAGGAAAACGCGCAGCTGATGCTGCGCGACACGCCAGCGATGATGGCGTATTACTCCGAGCGTTTCGGCGTGCGCTATCCCTATGAGAAGTACGCGCAGGTCATCCTGGAAGACTTCACCGGCGCGATGGAAAACACCTCGGCGACCTCGCATTCCTGGCTGCTCATGCCGGATCAGAAGGATTTTGTCGATTGGGAGCGCAAGTCTACCGTCGCGCACGAGTTGGTGCATCAGTGGTTCGGCGATCTGTTGACCTGCCGTGATTGGGCGCAAGCCTGGCTCAACGAGTCTTTCGCCACATATTTCGAGGAAACGTGGAAGCAGGTCGATCCTGAATCCAGCGAGGACGAATTCCGGCTGGGCATGCGACTGAACCAGCGCGCGTACCTGGGCGAGGACAAAGCCTATCGCCGCCCCATCGTCCACAACGTGTACTATAATGACGCGCAAGAACTCTTCGACCGGCACCTCTATGAGAAGGGATCGTGCGTGCTGCACATGCTGCGCGGCGTCGTCGGCGAGGCGGGCTTCTGGCGCGGCATCCAACGCTATTGCCAGACGAATCGCGGGCGCGAGGTCGTGACGATGGACCTGGAGCGCGCCTTCGAGGAGGCGACCGGCAAGAGCCTGGCACGCTTCTTTGATCAATGGGTCTATCGCGGCGGCCACCCGGACTTCGAGGTCAGCTACGAGTGGGATAACGAGCATCACCTGGCTAAACTGACCGTGAAGCAGACGCAGAAGGTGGATGAACTGACGGCGCTTTTCGCCGTGCCGGTGGCGATCGCCTTCACGACCGAGAGCAAGGGCAAGCGCGAGACCAAAACCGTCACCATCGACGTGAGCCAAGCGAGCGCAACATTCGTCTTCCCGCTGGAACGCCGTCCTGTGCTGGTGCGGTTCGATCCGTATGGCTGGGTGTTGAAGACGCTGAAGTTCGAGCGCCCGGTGACGATGTTGCGCTGGCAACTCGCCAACGATCCCGATGCGCTGGGGCGGGTGGAAGCCGCCGAGGCGCTGGCCAAGCACACCGATCCGCAGACGGAGCAAGCCTTGATCGGCGCGATGCTGGGCGATCCGTTCTGGGCGGTGCAGGCCGAGGCGGCGAAGGCGCTGGGTAGCCTTGGCACAGGCACTGCTTGCGCGGCGCTGGTGCAGGCGCTGGGCGCAGTCCAGCATCCCAAGGCGCGGCGTGCCGTGGCGGCGGCGCTGGGCGAGTGGCATGCGCCGGAGCGCGCGGCAGAAGCCGAGCAGGCCGCGCATGCACTGGTGGCGCTGCTGGATCGCGGTGATGTCAGCTATCGCGTGGAGGCCGAGGCGGCGCAAAGCCTGGGCAAGACGCGCGTGGCGGGCGCGTATAAGGCGCTGAGCGCGCTGGCCCGCCGGCCCTCGTGGCTGGCGATGGTCGAGGGCGGCGCGCTGGCCGGCCTAGGCGAACTGGCGACACCGGAGGCTGTGCGCACGTTGGCGCAGACGCTGGGCGACCGCGCGACGCCGATGCTGATCCGCAGCGGCGCGGCGGCGGGGTTGCGCATCGCCATCCTCACCGGGCGCATTGAACCGAAGAGCGCCGAATACATCCAGGTGCGCGACACACTGGTCGCCGCGCTGGACGATCCGTGGGTGCGGGCGCGTTCGTTCGCCGTGCTGGCGTTGCGGGCGCTGGATGACCCGACGACGCTGCCAGCCATCGACCACGCCATCACCAGTGAGCTATCATCCGGCGTGGTGCGTGGGCTGCGCATGACGGCGCACGCCATCCACAGCGGCAAGCGCGGCGAGGGCGAGGTGCGCAAGGTGCGGCGCGACGTGGAGGAACTGCGCGAGGAAAACCGCAAGCTGCGCGACCGCCTGACCACGCTGGAAGCGCGGCTGGGCAACGGCCACGCGCCGAACGGCAAGGGCCAAACCAACGGCGTGGAAGCCGAGGCGCAGACCAGCGCGGAATAACGCGCGGGCGGTTGCCGCCGCGACGGAGGGACGCTGGGCGCGATAAATCGCGCCCATACAAGGAGCGTGAGACGGCTCTCATCATCGTGGGGCGGCTCACGCTCCTCGTGGGGCGGACATTCCTGTCCGCCAGATGACAGACAAGAATGTCTGTCCTCCAGGTGGCCGTGGGGCGGACATTCCTGTCCGCCAGATGACAGACAAGAATGTCTGTCCTCCAGGTGGCCGTGGGGCGGACATTCCTGTCCGCCGTCCCATTCCAGCGTGGGAACGATCGTCGGCGACACCAATGCACATGCCAAGTGCGAACCCACGTAGGTGGGTTTCGTGGCGTAGCCCTTAGGCGCGGTTTCAACCGCCCGCCGTCCTCATCACATCGCCAACATCGTCATCCCCGCCCGTCGTCCCGCATCAACCGCCCGCGTCTCTGGCGCGGTGGTCATCGCCCGCATTCAGGCAGGATCGCGCACGACCAGCGGCGCGACGCCCGCCAGCAGATCATGCGCAGGCCGGTGGTCGGGGCTGGGGGTGAGGGTGAGCAGCAACACACAATCCGTGCTGGCGACGAAGGTGTGGCGCGTGTCGGCTTCGATGAGCGCGACGAGGCCCGCGCGCAATGCCTGCACCGCCGCCCCCATGCGCAACGTCGCCCGCCCGCGCAAACACTGCGCGACGATCTGGCTGGGCGTCTCCACGTCCTCCGCGCGCTGGCCGGCGCGCAGCGCCAGCAACACGATCTGCGCCGCGCCCGTCTCTGCCAGGATGGTCGCGCGGGGGCCGCTATCGCTGAACTGTGTTAGCGCCTTGAGATCGAAGATGATGGCATGGCTGTTACTAGTGATCGGCTGTTCCGGCATCGTCATAGTTCGCTGGCCTCCCGCTGGGCTACATCGCATCGTTGCGCGTCGTTAGTATCAGTGTATCCCATCGCGCGTGCTGCTCCTACTCCTACACCATTTTTTTCTCACACCATACCGTTTGCGGATAATCAATATGGGTAATGGAAGGCAGCCATTCCTGTCTGTCCGGCCCCCCTGACCACTGTCTTTCCCCGAAAGGGGTATCGATCAAGAAAACTGCCGCCTGGCGCGAAATCGGCATTTAGTGAGCAGCGCCCCAAAATGCCCTGGTTTTCCTGACACGCGCCCCCTCGACAGCGCGTGGCATGTGATGGTATAGTTTGAAGGAGATAGCTGTAGTTTTCCTAGGGTTCGGTGGGAAGGATGGTGGCGCATGGGGGCTGCGGATGGGTCACAGCGGTTCGGTGCCAGCCAGGAACAATGGCTGACGCTGAGTGCGGCGGCGCATTTTGTGGGAGTGCATCCCAGCACGCTGCGCGAGTGGGCGGAACGCGGCATCATCGCGCATCTACGCACACCGGGCGGGCATCGCCGCTTTGCGGCGGCGGACCTGCATGCCTTCATGGCCGCCAGCCGCCACGCCGGCACGGCTCTGGTGCCGCTGGCCCCCGTGGCGCAGGAGATCGAGGCGCGCACCTTGCAGCAGATTCACGCTGGTGTGCCGGCGCATGCTCCCTGGCACGGCGCGCACGACGCCACCGACATCGCGCACAAACGCGAGCAGGGGCGGCGGCTGCTGGGCCTGGCGCTGCAATTCGTCTCGCGCCAGTCGGGCCGCGAGGCCGTGCTGGCCGAGGCCGAGGAGATCGGGCGCGACTATGGCCGCGATGCCGTTGCCCACCGCCTGGCACTGCCAGAGACGGTACGCGCTTTCTACTTTTTCCGCGACTCGCTCATCCAGGCGACGCGCCCCAGCCCCCCCGGCGACCCGTTGGACGCCGAGGATGCGCGCATCCACGCGGACCTGCACGTGTTCCTGGATGCCGTCTTCTTCGCCATGCTCGCCGCCTTCGAGGACTATCAGCGGCACCTGCTGCTCTCATCATAGACCGAGATCGAACATGCAAGCCACGCAAAGAAATACGAACAACGCGAAAGAATGGAAGCGAGGATGACATTGTTTGCTGAACAGGTCGGGCTGCTTTCACTGTTCATCACTGTCGCGTCCTTCCTGAGATTTCATGGCTTGCATGTTCGATTGTCTCTGCAAAAATTGACACGAGGATACATTCTATGAGCGTTTCTGGTGGCTTGCCGATTTTGCTGGCGAACCTGGGCGATGTGCGCACTGTCGTTGTCGGCGGCGGCACGGTGGCCGAGGGCAAGGTGCTGCAAATGTTGGAGAGCAATGCCAACGTCACCATCATCAGCCCTGAACTGACGCCGAAATTGCGGGAACTGGCCGCGCTGGGCGAGATCACGCACATCCAGCGGGAGTATCAGCCGGGCGATTTCGCGGGTGCGTTCCTCGTGATCGGCGCGACGGACGACCGGGCGGTGAACGCGGCGGTGTGGGAAGAGGCGAAGGGCCGCAATATCCTCTGCAACGTGGTGGATGATCCGCCGCACTGCAATTTTTACGCGGTTTCCGTGGTGCGCCAGGGCGACCTGACCATCGGCATCTCCACCAACGGCGTCGCGCCGGCGCTGGCGAACCGCATCCGTCGCCGCTTCGAGCGCGAGTTCGGGCCGGAATATGCTGACTTCCTGGCGATCATGCGCGAACGCCGCCCACAGATCGCGCATGATCTGCCGTGCTTCAATTGCCGCCGCGACCGCTGGTATCAGGTGGTGGATACGGACGTGCTGGACCTGTTGCGCGCAGGCCGGCGCGCTGACGCCATCGCGCTGATTGACCAGATGATCGCCGCTCCATGCCCTGTTGCTGAGGTGTCCGGATGTCCATCGCGCTCGTCGGACTGAGCTTTCGCACCGCGCCTGTCGCGCTGCGCGAGCAGGTGACGGCGGCCTACGCCGCGCTGGGCGTGCAGCCCCACCCCCCGACCCCCTCCCCATCGGTGATGGAGAGGGGGAGATCAGACGTGGAGCGGACATTCCTGTCTGCCGACCTTTCCGTGGAGCGGACATTCCTGTCCGCCGACCGAGGCGCAACGACGCGGGGTGACGGGGGTGCGATGCATCGCGCCCCAACCATGAACAGCAGGTCGCTGGACGATACGAGCTTGTGGGACGTGGCGGAGCGCAGAGAGGACGGTACCGCGGTGGTGGGCGAGGCACCGGCATACACGGGCGAGGTTCTTGTCCTCAGTACGTGCAATCGCTTCGAGGTATATGTGGCGGATAATGCGGCGACGCCGGAAGGGGCCGTGGCGCGGGCGCGGGCGGTGATCACGGCGCTAGCACCCCGTCGTGGGGCAGACATGTCCGTCCACCAAGCCGGCGCCGCAGTTGAATTAGCCCCACATGTGTATAGCTACGCGGGCGCGGCAGATGTGGCTGAGCATCTTTTTACCGTCGCAGCGGGACTGGACTCGCTGGTGGTGGGTGAAGCGCAGATCTTGGGGCAGGTGGGCGACGCGCTGCAAGCGGCGCTGGCGCACGGTACGGCGGGGCGGCAGTTGACGGCGCTGATGCGCTATGCCATCGCGGCGGGTCGGCGCGTGCGCAACGAGACGAGCATCGGCCAGGGGTCAGGATCGGTCAGCCACGCGGCGGTGGCACTGGCGAAGCAGACGTTAGGCGATCTGCGCGGGCGGCGGGTGTTGCTGGTCGGCGCGGGCAAGATGGCTGAGATCGCGGCGCACACGCTGGCGGGCGACGAGGTCGGCGCGGTGCGCGTGCTGAACCGCGATCCAGCGCGGGCGGCGGCGGTCGCGGCGGCTATCGGCGGCGACTGGTGTGGCTGGGACGAACTGCCGGCGGCACTAGCCTGGGCGGATGTTGTCATCACGTCCACCGGCGCACCGCACACGCTCATCCACGCGCAGACTGTGGCGGCGAGCTTGCCGCTGCGCGGCGAACGGCCCCTGCTGATCATCGACTTGGCCGTGCCGCGTGATGTGGACCGCGCCGTGGGCGACCTGGCGGGCGTGCAACTGGCCGATATGGATACGCTGCAAGCCGCAATCGCCGATGGTCTGCATAGCCGGCAAGACGCGCGCCCCGCTGCACAGGCGATCATCGCCGACGAGGTGGCACAATATCAGGCGCGCATGGCCGCGCTGGGCGTCGCGCCCACCATCGCCGATCTGCGCGACCGCGCCGAGCGCATCCGCGAGGCCGAGGTGCAGAAGGCGCTGCGCAAACTGGGGACGCTGGACCCCGCCGCCCAGCGCGCCGTGGAGGCGCTCAGTGTGGCTCTCGTCAACAAGTTGCTGCACGCGCCGACTGTCGAACTCAAGCGCCATGCCACCGACACGCGCTTCACCCAGGCCGCGCGCACCCTCTTCGGCCTACAACCGGACGTGGAATGAGAAAGCAGTATGCAAGCGTTTTTTCGAACACGAAAGCCTCGAAATGGCTCGAAAAACACGAAAGATGTATTTTCTGACATTTTCGTGTCTATCGTGGAATTTCGTGGCTTTCGTGTTCGCGTAAATCTTTCAGGGATTGTACGACGATGAATAGCAGTAGGCGGACACTGGTGATCGGTACGCGGGGGAGCGCGCTGGCGCTGCGGCAGACGGGGATGGTCGCGGCGGCGCTGCGGCGGCACCAGCCGGGCGTGGTGATTGAGACGCGCGTCATCCGCACGGCAGGGGACCGCGAGCAGCAGGCGTCCTTGCAGGCCATCGGCGGGCAGGGTGTCTTCGTCAAGGAGATCGAGGAGGCGCTGCGGCGCGGCGATATCGACCTGGCGGTGCATAGCCTGAAGGATCTGCCGGGGAACATCGCGCCGGATCTGGTGCTGGGCGCGGTGCCGAAGCGGGCAGATGCCCGCGACGCGCTGATCGCACGCGCTGGCGCGACCCTGGCGGAACTGCCAGCAGGCGCGACCATCGGCACCGGCGCGGCGCGGCGCATCGCCCAACTGCGCGCCTTGCGGCCCGACTGCACGATCATCGATCTGCGGGGCAACGTGGATACGCGGCTGCGCAAGCTGCACGATCCCGCCGGCCCGTATGATGCTATCGTCCTGGCGCTGGCCGGCCTCAAGCGGCTGCGCCGCGCCGGTGTCGTCACGGAGATCCTCCCATTCGACGTAATCTTGCCCGCGCCGGGGCAGGGCGCGCTGGGCCTGGAGGTGCGTGCGGCAGACGCCTGGGCGCGCGAGTTGCTCGCCCCGCTGGACGACCCGCCGACGCACGCGGCAGTCACCGGCGAACGCGCCTTCCTGGCCGGCCTGGGCGGCGGCTGCCAGGCACCCATCGCCGCGCTGGGGCGCAGCCGCGCCGGCACGCTGCACCTGTCCGGCCTGCTCGCCACGCCGGAGGGCGCGCTGCACCGCCGCACCCTCACCGGCCCAGTGGAGCAAGCCGCCGATCTGGGGCAACGCCTCGCGCAGCAAATTTTAGCAGAAGTTGATGAAGGGACAAAAACGGAACGCGAAATGACGCGAGATCTGTCGCGGAATAACGCGAAGTGATTTTCTTAAGCAGACTGGTTTTTGTGATGACGTAGAGGGGCTTTCCTCATTCGCCGTTTGCGGTCGAAGGGGTCAAACCACTTTAGGAAATATCATTCCGCGTCATCCAGCGACCATTTCGTGTCATTTCGCGTTCCGTTTCCTCGTTCTCAATAGAGGAGAGCAGCATAGCATGGAGTATCGCACGTTTGGTCAGACCGATATCACCGCGTCGGTCGTCGGCTTCGGCATGTGGACGGTGAGTACCGACTGGTGGGAAAACGATCCGGCGGAGGCCGTGAAGCTGGTGCAAGACGCCTTCGCGCGCGGCATCACCTTCTTCGACACGGCGGATACCTATGGCAACGGGCGCGGCGAGGAATTGCTGGCCCGCGCCCTGGGCGACCACCGCGACGAGATCGTCATCGGCACCAAGTTCGGCTATGATATCGTCACCAGCGCGGCGCAGCGCGACGGGCATGGCGAACTGCCGCACGACTGGTCGCCGGAATACGTCCGCGCGGCGTGCGAGGCCAGCTTGCGCCGCCTGGGAACCGACCACATCGACTATTACCAGTTGCACAATCCACGCATGGACGCCATTGAGAATGACGCGCTGTGGGATGTGCTGGACGACCTGCAACGCGCCGGCAAGGTGCGCGCCGTGGGCGTGGCGCTCGGCCCCGCGCTCAAGCCCGACCGGCAGATCGCCGAGGGCATCGCGGCGGTCGAAGAGCGCCTGGCGCACCCGCACATCATCTGCAATCTGCTGGAACCAGTGCTGGGCGATGCCATCTTCCCCATTGCGCAGAAATACGGCGTCGGCTGCGTCATTCGCGTGCCACATTCGTCGGGGCTGCTGGAAGGCCACTTCACGGCGGAAACCACCTTTCCGCCGGGCGATCACCGCAACCATCGCCCGCGCGCGTGGCTGACCGAAGGCGTGCAGAAGGTCGCGCAACTGCGCTTCCTGGAACGCCCCGACCGCACGCTGGGCCAGGCGGCGCTGCAATGGCTGCTGCTGCATCCCGCCGTCACCAGCACCCTGCCGAATATCTATAACGCCGAGCAACTCGCCGAGTTCGCCGCCGCGCCGGCCTGCCCGCCCCTCACGGCGGAGGAGATCGCCCGCGTGCAGGCGCTCGTCGCCGACAACTTCGGCTTGGCACCCGTACAAGCATAGAAAGGATGATCGAACACGAAAGCTACTTATCGAACACGAAGACCACGAAAATCCACGAAGGACACGAAAATGTTTGCGACAAGCTTTTTTTCGTGTTTTTCGTGCTGCTTCGTGGCTTTCGTATTCGATAAGTGGTCTTCTGTTTGAAAAAGCTCTGTATGACTATGAATCAACATCAGGTGAAGCCGGTGCGGCGGCAGTTCGTGCGCTTCGCCTTCTTTCGCGTCGATCCAGCGTGGAAGCGGCTGGATGCCGTGCGGCGCGAGGCCGACATCGCCGAGTTCATCGCGGCGGTGGAACAGTTCCAGGGACGGATGCTGCTACGCAGCTATACGCTGGTGGGCATGCGCGGCGATGCCGAGTTCTTGCTGTGGCAGGTGACGGAGGATCTCACGATCCTGCGCGAATTCGCCACGCGGCTGAACCAGACGCGCCTGGGGCAATACCTGCACCTGCCGCACGCCTTCCTTTCGATGACGCGCCGCTCGATCTACGAGATCCGCGACGCGGCGGGCGACGAGGGCGACCGCATCACCATCGCGCCCGGCCCATCGAAATACCTCTTCGTCTATCCGTTCGTGAAGACGCGCCCCTGGTATGCTCTCAGCAAAGAGGAGCGCCAGGCGATGATGGACGAGCATATCCGCGTGGGCCGCAAATATCCCCAGGTCAAGATCAACACGACGTATTCGTATGGCCTGGATGACCAGGAATTCGTCGTCGCCTTCGAGACCGACGACGCGCCGGCCTTCCTGGACCTCGTGGCCGAACTGCGCGAGACGGAGGCCAGCCTCTATACCCTGCGCGACACGCCGATGTTCACCTGCGAGGCCATCGGCCTGCGCGGCATGCTCGACGCGGCGGGCGGGGCGAGCGCGGGGACGGGAGTGAGATCGAACACGAAATCTCACGAAGAACACGAAGGGGACGAAGGGGACGGCACGCGGGATGACGCGAAATGGGCGCGAAATGGCGCGAAATATGGTCCCCGTGGGGCAGATGCTAACCATCGTGGGGCGGAAATTCCTGTCCGCCAGGCACCAGAGCAACCAGCCGACGGGCCAGGGCGACCACAAGGGTACGCCCCTACAGACCGGGATGCCGCGTTGTGGCAGCCCGCCGTCGCGTTGCGCGATCTGCCACCTGGCACGAACACGCTGATCTATGCTGGCGGCGAGGCGGTGGCGCTATGGAATATTGACGGCCAGATTTACGCGATCAATAACCGTTGCACGCACGCGCGCGGCTCGCTGTGCGAGGGGACGCTGGCTGGCACGGTCGTCACCTGCCCCTGGCATGGTGGCCAATTCGATCTGCGCACCGGCGACCCCGTGGGCGGGCCGGCGCGCATCCCCGTGGCGACTTACGTCACACGCATTACTTCCGCAGGAATGGTGGAAATCAACATGCACGAACCAACCCAACCTCAGCCCGCGCAGACGGACATTGTGGCGGAATCGCCCCTAGGCGCGGTTTCAACCTCCGGCTCCCCTGTTTCTGATGGCTTGGATGCCATCGACAAGAAGCTGCTGAATCTGGTGCAGTGGAGCTTCCCCTTGGTCGAACGCCCCTTCCAGGCGCTGGCCGACACCCTGAACGCCGATCTCGCCGCATCTCCCCGCTCCATCGCTGGAACCGACGCATCTCCCCTCTCCATCGCCGATGGGGAGGGGCCGGGGGTGGGGCCGCTGACCGAAGACGACGTGATGGCGCGCGTGGAACGGCTGCGCGAACGCACGATCATCCGCCAACTCAGTGCGATCTTTGATACGCGCAAGGTAGGCTACCAGTCGTCGCTGGTGGCGGCGCATATCGATCCCGCTCACCTGGACGAAGCGGCACTGATCGTCAATGAGCATCCGGGCGTCTCGCACAATTATCGGCGCGACAACCACTTCAACCTCTGGTTCACGCTGGCCGTGCCTCCCGAAGAAGATCTGGATGCCACCCTGGCGGCGCTGGCGCAACGCGCGGGCATCACCACTGTGCGCAAGCTGCCGAACCTCAAGATGTATAAGATCGCCGTCAAGCTGGATATGGAGCGCGACGAGCGCGACATCAGCCGCAAAGACGACGCGCCGCATTACGACAAGCATCCACGCGCGCTGACGGCGCGGGACCGCGATTTCATTCGGGCTGTGCAGGCGGATCTGCCGACCACAGCGGACTTCTTCGCAGGCGCGGCGGCGCAGGCCGGTGTGAGCGTGCCAGAGCTTTTCGCCTGGATGGAGGAAATGACGCGGCTGGGCTATCTGCGCCGCTTCGCCGCGATCCTGCGCCACCAGGAAGCCGGCTTCACCGCGAACGGCATGATCACCTGGAAGATCCCAGAGGATCGCGTGGACGAGATCGGCTACGTCGCCGCCGGCTATCCCCAGGTGAGCCATTGCTATCGCCGCCCGATCTATCCCGATTGGCCGTACAACCTTTTCAGCATGGTGCATGCCCGTTCCCGCGAGGCGTGCGAGGAGATCGCGCAGCGCATGGCGGCGGAAGTCGGCGTCAGCGATTACATCATCCTCTACTCGACGCACGAATACAAAAAGACGCGCGTCGAATACTTCGCCCATGACTGGGACGGCTGGAACCTGCGCGACGGCGAGGGACCAGCCTGGGCCGCGCTAGATGCGCGCATCGCCGCCGGCGAATTCGCGGCGGGGCCGACCACCTGGCGTGAACGCCACCTGGCCGGTACCGCGAGCGGGACGCAAGAGTAAACGCGGCGTTTACGGGTGCGCGGTGATGTATTGGTTGACGCGCGCATATTCGTCGGGGCTGAGCCGGAAGTCAGCTCCGGCGATGAAGCCGTCCACCTGTTCGGGCGCGCGTGCGCCGACGATGGCTCCCGTCACAGCGCCGTTCGCCAGCACCCAGGCGAGGGCGGCGGCGGCTGGGCTGACGCCGTGTGATTGGCCGATCTCGCCCAGCAGGCTTGCCAATTCGAGATTGCGTGCCAGGCGCGGCTCCTGGAAATTGCGGTCGCGCTTGCGCCAATCGTCATCCGGCAAGTTGGCGATACGGTCAGCCGTCATCGCGCCGGTCAGCAACCCCGCCTGCATCGGCGAATAGGCGATTACGCCGATGCCGTGCGCCTGGCACCAGGGCAAGATCGCTTGCGCCACTCCGGTGTTGACGGCGGAATACGGCGGTTGCAGCGACGTGATCGGCGCGATCTTGGTGGCGCGCTCCATCTGCGCAACGTTGAAGTTTGAGACGCCGATAGAGCGCACTTTGCCCTCGCGCTGCAATTCGGCCATTGCCGCCCAACCCTCCTCGATATCAGGATCGGGATTCGGCCAGTGGATCTGATAGAGATCGATGACATCGCGCTGCAAACGCCGCAAGCTGGCCTCGCACTCCGCCCGCACCGAATCGCGCTGCAACGAATGATAGATCGCTCGCTGGTCATCCCAGCGCATACTGCACTTGGTGAAGACATACGGCGTGTCGCGCGTCCCCTTGAGCGCGCGGCCCACGACTTCTTCAGATAAGCCCAGGCCATAGATGGCGGCGGTGTCGATCCAGTTGATGCCGGCATCCAGCGCGTGATGGATGGTACGGATGGATGCCTGCTCGTCTTGCGGTCCCCAGGCGAACTCCCACGCACCGCTGCCCATCGCCCAGGTGCCGAGGCCCAGCACCGTGATCTGCATGTCGCTATTGCCCAATTGGCGGTGTTCCATGATCTGCGTGTCCCCTTCTGGCTATGAACGTGTCTCGTCAGATCATACCTGTCACGGTACGACGATTGCCAGGATGCGAGCTGTTTCTCGATCAACCATTGCGCCTGTATCTACCCATTGCCGTGATTGGGGAGGACCATCGGCACGGCGGCGCGTTCCAGGCGCGGCAGGCTGAAGGAGAAGGTGGTGCCGACGCCCATCTCGCTTTCCACCCAGATCTGCCCGCCGTGGGCGCGCACGATGGCCTGGCAGATATACAGGCCCAGCCCCGCGCCGCTGGCCGCGCGCGTGAGGTCGCCCTCGATGCGCTGGAAGCGGTCGAAGACGCGCTGTTGCTCGCGCAGAGGGATGCCGGGGCCGCTGTCGCTGACGCTGACGATAACGACCTCGCCGGTGAAGTGGCCGGTGATGGTGATGGCGCGCGACTGGGGGGCGTATTTGATCGCGTTATCCAACAGGTTCGCCACCACCTCTTCGATGCGCTCGCGGTCCGCCTGTACCAGCGGCAGATTCGCCGGGCAGTGCAGCCGCAGGTCATGGCGCACGCCGCGCGCCCGGAAGCGCCGCACGCAGGAGGCCAGCACCGCGCCGACATCCAGCGGGGCCGGCTCCATCGCCAGGCCGCCGGCCTGGATGCGCGAGGCATAGAGCAGATTATTGACCATGTGGCTGAGGCGGTCGGCCTCTTCTTCGATGGCCGCCAGCCGTTGGCGCAGCGCCGCCGCGTCTTTGCGCGCCGCTGGTTTGCGCAGCGTGGCGGCATAGCCCTTGATGATGGCGATGGGCGTCTGCAATTCGTGCGAGACGACGGAGACGACGTTCGAGGTCAGCACTTCTTGCGTCTGTTGGTGGCTGACATCGCGCACATTCATCACGCCGCTCATCACCACGCCCTCGTCGGAATACACGCCGGCGGTGGTCACGGTGACGGGGATGCGCTGGCCGTCGCGCGTGCGAATGACCAGCGGGCGGGCGACGACGGGCGCACCGCTGACGAAGGCTTCGACCAGCGGGCAGCGCGCCAGCCCCACGGGCGCGCCCTGGGGATCTTCGGGCCGCAGCACGTCGTAATAGAAGCGGCCCTGCATCTCCGCCGCACGCCAGGCGATGAGGTGTTCTAGGGCGGGATTGCAGGCGGTGATGCGCAGGTCAGCATCCACAGTCAGGATGCCGTCGCCGCTGAAGCGAAAGATCGAATCAAGCTGGTCGCGCTGCTCGCGCAGGGCGCGCATCTCCAGCAGCGCCCGCGCCTGGGTGGCGAGTTGGCCGGTGATGGCCGCGCGCTGGCGCGGGATCGCCAGGGGCGAGCGCGCCACCATGCCCGCGCCGCCGATGGCGACGAGCCAGCCCATGCTGCCGGCCCCATCCGCCAGGCGCAGCGCCACGGCCTCGCCGTCGTTCGGCCCGCCCAACCGCGCTACGGCAGCCGGCCAATGTTCCGCCGGCACGGCGAAAACGACCTGATCGCCGCGCGCCGTGCGGTCCAGCGTCCCCCGCAGCCAGCGCACCAGATGGCGGGCATCCCAGAGCGGCATACCCCAGCCGAGGATCACACCTTCCGGCGCACCGCGCTGGGGCGCGAGATCCAGCGCGCAGCCCTGGGCATCGATCACCAGGGCGGCATTGGCCAGCAGCGCGTCGAAGGGGTCGCTGCGCAGGGCCGCTTTGTTGGTAGCGCGATACGGTGATAGCATCTCTCATCCACTCACATCAGGCCGCGAAATCGCTTTCCCCTGAGTATAGCACATCACCGCTCTGCCCTCTTTACGCCACAATGGCCGCATGATATAATCGCGTCAGTTTCTTGCCCCCGCCTTGCATACACGATCACGTTTCCCCCGACTTGGCGTGTCCCGGCTGGCGTAGCGACGATGGATCGAGGAGGACCGCAACATGACCCCCAAGAAGAACCGCATTTTTATCTCTTACCGGCGTGACGATTCGCTGGATCAGGCGCAAAGGATCCGTGCCATGCTCGTTCACCGCTTCGGCGACGACCGCGTCTTTTTGGATCTCGATACACCGTGGAGATGGTGACGGGCGAACACTAGCGGTGAGTGAAAGGCGGACAGGAATGGCCGCCCCATGCCCATCTGGAGGACAGACATTCTTGTCTGTCCTCTGGCGGACAGGAATGTCCGCCCCACGATGCTCACTGTCCGCCCCACGGCACACCGTAGCGGAAGCTAGGCTTACCGGCGCTGGCGCACGGCCTCGAAGGCGCAGATCGCGGCGGCGGCGGCGACGTTGAGCGAGTCGGCGTGGCCGTGCATGGGGATGCGCACGCTTGTGTCGCAGGCGGCGAGCGCCTCCGGCGGCAAGCCGGCACGCTCGTTGCCCAGCAGGAGCGCCGTTGGTCCGGTCAGGGGCGCGTCCCACAGGTCCGTCGCGCCCGCGCCCGCCGCGCCCACCAGTTGCAATCCGCGCCCGCGCAGGGCCGCCAGGGCATCGGCGATCACGCGCACCTCGATCACCGGCAGCGCGAAAAGCGATCCCATGCTGGCGCGGAGCGCCTTGGGGTCGAAGGGATCGGCGGCGTGAGGACCGAAGATAACCAGCGCGGCTGCGCCCGCGCCATCCGCCGTGCGGGCGATGGTGCCGATGTTGCCGGGGTCTTGCGGCTCGTGCAGTGCCAGCACCAGGGGCGCGCCGGACGTGGGGATGGCGTCGAAGGCGGCATGGGGGCGTGCGGCGACGGCGATGATCCCCTGCGAGGCGTCGCGCTCCGATAGGGCATCCAGCACGGCGGGGGCGGCGGCGACCAGATGTGTGCCACGGACCTCGGCGGCGGCGATGGTTTCCTGCGCGAGCGGGCTGCGCAGACGTTCCGGCGCGTAGAGCAACGTTGCGATGGCGATGCCGGACTGCACGGCCTCAATGATCGCGCGCAAGCCCTCGATCACGATCATGCCCTCGGCGAGCCGCGCCTCGCGGTGGCCCAGCGCGCGAATGCGCTTGATCAGGGGATTGCGCATGCTGGTGATCACCTCTGCCGGTTCGCTCATCGCCACTTTGCTCCCTTATGCCGATTACACGCTTTTCGGGTACAGACTGTGGTCAGGGGGGCCGGACAGACAGGAATGTCTGTCCTCCGTTGTTATGGAGAATGTCTGTCCTCCGTTGTTATGGAGAATGTCTGTCCTCCGTTGTTATGGAGAATGTCTGTCCTCCCAATCGTGGGGCGGACATACCTGTCCGCCAGCGTGACCGACAGGTATGGCTATCCTCCGGTATCCCTGATGTCTGTCCTCCGGTACCCATACGGATCACCGAATGGAGTATGACACCTGCATTGTACAATGCGAACGGTTTCGGAAGAGACGCGGCGAGCAAATTCATGCGAAACGTTGCAGCGGGGGCTGATATCCTTTGCAGGTGATGACTGATGTGTGGACACGAGGCGGCGAACCGGCATGGCCGCTCCATGACTACCTGGAGGACAGCCATTCTTGTCTGTCTCCTGGCGGACAGGAATGTCCGCCCCACGACGACAGGCGGACAGACATGTCCGCCCCACGTATACCTGGAGGACAGACATGTCCGCCCCACGTATACCTGGAGGACAGACATTCTTGTCTGTCTCCTGGCGGACCGGAGTAGCCACCCTACGGTAGCACCGGGTTTACCCGCAGCGGGGGGCAGATCTCATGCCGCCTGGGCTGGCTCTGCGTCGGCGTCGGCTATGCCCGATGCGCTGTGGCGAGCGAAAAGCGGCAGTCGGCGCGCCAGCAGCGCCAGCAAGAGCAGCGCGTTGGCGGCGTGCTGTGCGGCGTTGGCGAGCGCCAGCGCGGGCATGCCCAGGCGCGGGGCCAGCGGCAGCGCCACCACGAGATAAGCGCCGATGCTGAGCAAACCAGTCAGTAGCAGCACTCGCGGCTGCCGGCGCGCGAAAAATGCCGCTAGCGCCACCTGCTCGATCACCAGGAAGGGCAACTCGCCGGCATAGCAGCGCAGCGCCAGGGCCGTGCGCGCCGTATCCGCCGCGCCGAAGGCGTGGTGCTGGAAAAGCTGCGCCACCAGCGGCCCGTCGCCCAACAGATAGACCAGGCAGACCGGCAGCATCAGCGCCAGGCCCAGCGCCAGGGCGTGGCGTACCAGCGCCGCCGACCGGCGGGCATCCCGCGCGGCTTGTGCCAGCGGCGGCAGCGCGGCGAAACTCAGCGCGGCGGCCACCAGGCCGGCAGGAAACTGGATCAGCGTCGTCGCGCTCGCCAGCGCCGCCACGCTCGGCCCCCCCCGCAGCCCCGTCGCCGGATCGACCACCCGCGATTGCAGCCATTGATCGATGGCTTGCAGCGCCAGGCCCGCCAGCATGCTCAGCACGACCGGCACATACAACCGCACGATCCCCCGCACCTCCCGCCGTGTGGGAAACGCAGATGCGGATGCGCCGGGGGCTGTGGATACGCGGGGAGCTGCTGCTACGCGGGGAAACCAGGGCGCGATGAATCGCGCCCATACAATGCGGCAAAGCGACCGCGCATGACCAACTCCAGTCCACGCAGGTGGACTTCGTGGCGGCACGGCGAGAAAAAAAGTTACCTGAGATTCGTAAAGTGTCTACAGTAGCCGATATCGAAAAAGCGCGAGAGGAAGCAGCCAGATTGGGTG
>DAIDGU010000062.1 GCA_027459785.1 Ktedonobacteria bacterium
AAACCACATGCCGGAGGTGATCATCATCGACGAGATCGGCACGGAGTTGGAGGCGCTGGCGGCGCGCACCATCGCTGAGCGGGGGGTGCAGTTGGTGGGGACGGCGCACGGCAACACGCTGGATAACCTGCTGCTCAATCCTACCCTGTCGGATCTGGTGGGGGGTATCAGTTCGGTGACGTTGGGCGACGAGGAGGCACGACGGCGTGGCACGCAGAAGACGGTGCTGGAGCGCAAAGCGCCGCCGACGTTTGACGTGGTCGTCGAGCAGCAAGAGCGCCATCGTGTCCTGCTGCATGCCGATGTCGCCGCCGCCGTCGATGCCCTCCTGCGTGGCGACGCCCCGGAAGCGCAGCAGCGCGTGATAGACGGCGAGCGTATGCTGCGCGCCAACATCTCCGCGCCGAGCCAGCGCCCCGAACTGGCGGCGCAGGTCCGTGATGGCGGGCGCACGGGGCCGCGCGGCAACGCGCGTCATATCCGCGAGGTGCGCGCCGGCTTGCCGCCGGTGGTGCCGACGGGTCGGCTGGTGGCGCTGCCCGCGCCCAGCGCGAATGGCCACGCGCCCGCACCCCTGGAAGCCGCCATCAAGCCGCGCCACGGCGACGGCATCTTGCGCCTGTATGTCTTCGGCGTGAACCACGACCGCCTCGCCGAGGTCGCGCAGGAATACGGGGTGCCGGTGCGGCAAGTGGACGGGCTGCACGAGGCCGACGCCATCATCACGCACCGCAACATCTATCGCCGCCAGGGGGAGCAACTGCGCGTGGCGGAAGCGGCGCACGTTCCCGTCTTCATTATGCGCAATCCCGGCATCAAGCAACTGCGCGAGGTCTTCGCGCACATGCTGGGCATCGCGCCGCTCGCCGACGAGGCCGATCCCACACCGCCGCGCCCGCTCCGTGCCGCCCCCCGCACCGCGACGCAGATGACCCAGGCGGAGATCGCCCGCGCCTTGCAAGAGGCCGAAGACGCGATCCACCACGTCTTGCACGGCAAGTCCACTGGCGGCATCGAGCTGACGCCGCAGGATGCGCGCGTGCGCCGCATGCAGCACCTGCTGGCCGAACGCTACAATCTGCACTCGCGTAGCTTCGGCAAAGAGCCAAAACGCCGGGTGTATATCTATTCGGCATCGTGAGCCGTGGCTGGCCGGGGCGACCACAAGGAGGATCAAGGCGACCAGCCGACGGGCCGGGGCGACCACAAGGGTACGCCCCTACAGACCCAATGGCGAGCGGGAGCGTCACCAGCACCAGGGCGACCACAAGGGTACGCCCTACAGACCCAATGGCGAGCGGGAGCGTCACCACCCCCAGGGCGACCACAAGGGTACGCCCCTACAAACCCAATGGCCGCCGGAACACCAGATGGACCGGGGCAACTGGGGAGGGGGAATGTCTTGTACTTGCCCTGCCCCTATGGACTAGATAACATGTTTAGTTTTTATGGAGAAAAGGATTATCAGGATCTGTGGTCCAATTTATTAGATTGTTATCTATATAGTGGCGAACATGAAACAATTCTTGATCATTGCGTAAAACACGTTCATAATAGTTTCGTTGCCATAGCTTTCTTTCAAAAGGAGGCCACCCTTGCTGTTCCATCTCTTTCATATAGTGGAGGGTCGAAAGAGATTTGAAGGCTCCAATGATCATGCCAAATGACACATGTTTTGTTATACTCTCTTGGACCATTGGTTGTTTGATGATGAGAATGCCATGCATATGATTAGGCATGACGATGTAGGTGTCAAGATGAACAGTGGGAAAGCGTGTAGATAGGTTAAACCATTCCTGTTCAACCATCATACCAATGGCATTCAAATGCATCATCCCTTCGCGGATATCGCCAAACAAGCATTGCCTGCCATGAACACATTGCGTTACAAAATAAACACCTCCCTGCGAATAATCATGGCCATCCAACCGAATGGATTGACGGTGATGGCGGTCTGGATCAAATATGGGCATAACGTTCTCCTGCATCTCTTTTTTTTATAAATCTAACAGATTATCATGCAATTTTCAAGTCATTTATTTCTGTGCCATGCGGTCTGTAGGGGCGTACCCTTGTGGTCGCCCTGATGCTGGCGACGCTCTCGCTTGCCATGCGGTCTGTAGGGGCGTACCCTTGTGGTCGCCCTGGACCTCGTTGTGGTCGCCCTGGACCTCGTTGTGGTCGCCCTGGTGCTGGGGCGGGTCGCCCTGATCCCGTCGATCACGCCACCACCCGATCTATCCCGTGCGGTCGCCCCACCCCTACATATGATTGCTTGCCCACTCTCTGGTGTTGATCGCCCGCCCTTTGGCTTCCCTTGGCTACCGTAGTTCCGGGGCGGGAGGCGCGGCGACGGTCGCGCCGTGGGCGCGCGCGCGGATCAGGAAGGCATTGGCCGCCTCGTAGTTGGGCAGGTCGGGCAGCACGGAGGTGAGCATGCCTGCCTCGAACTGGCGTTGCAGCGCCACGGCCCAGGCATATGTCTCGTCGAATGACATGCGTCCTGCGCGGATGGCGAGCAGTTCCGTGTGGTGGTCGCGGGCGGTCACGTCCATCTCGCCGTTGCGCAACGCGCTGATCCCGGAAAGCATCAGGCGGATGAGCTGCATGGCATGGCGGGTGCGCGGTTCTTCGCCGCGTTCGCGGGCGCGCACCATCTTGCGGAATTGGCTCATGGCGTAGCCGGTGAAGGTCGTGATGATCTGGCGCGACAAAAAGGCGTCGCGCATCGCGCGCAGATCGCGCCCCAGGTCACTGGTCGCTATCACCGCCGGCGAATACAGGGCTTCCAGCACGGCGGGGTTCGCCGCCAGGCCCAGTCGCACGAACTTTTCCACTTCCCAATACACTTCTTCGATCTGCATCCCGCCCGGCGCGGGGCGCTGGACCTCGATCTGTTCCTGCGGCTTATACAGCGACCAATGCAGTTCCGCCGGCGGCAGATAGACGCCGCGTACCGCATCCTCTTCGGCGTCAGGATCATCGATGCCATACGCCCGCGCGCCGACGCGCACACGATAAAACACATAGTCCGTCCAGGTGACATGTTCGGGAGCCAGCATATCCAGTTCGGCGGTCATCAGGGTACGACGGACGACCAGGCAGCGCCGCGCCAGCGTGAAGGTGGCTCCATCCGAAAAGCGGACGACATAAGATTCATCGGGATCATCGAGCATCTGCACCACTTCGCCCAGGAAACCCGGAGAACGTGGCGCACCGTTGGTGGTGAGGTGAACGCCGACATGCAAAACCACTTGCGTGCCAGGGAGCAAGCGAGTTACTTCTCGAATCATAGAGCATCCTTTTCGGTTGGTGTGCGCCAGCTACACCGGTAAACTTGGGTTACGTGATTCGCTGGCGAACGGTCGCGTCCTGGCGCAGCGAATCTGATCAATATGTACCATAGCGGAAGCAGGTTGCGAACCATATTACGGTTGGCCACGCCTGGTACGCCATCTCAAGACAGTGTATCGACACATCTACGGCTTTACGCGATGGATGGAGCGATACGCGCGATCAAGCATTGCTATTGATTGTATACTATAGCAGAGTTTTGGTGCTTGTGACCACCCCCGCTCCTAAGAAAAGGAAAGCTTATGCGAGCTCGTTGTAGGCTGCTGCATTCACGCCGCCATATGCTCATCGGTGTAGTACTGGTTTGGCTGACTGCCTGCGCCAGCCAAACGGTCCATACGCAGACGACAGCCTTGCCACCCACGCTGGCCGCCGGCGCATATGCGCTGGCCTTCGCGCCCACTCTAGGGGCTGTCACACCGACTACTACGCTCTATGCCTTTGATGCCGCCACCGGCACGCCGCGCTGGCAGGTACAACCCGCCGGCCAGGTGGACGCCGCCCCCGCCGCCAACCGCGCGCTGGTGTATGTCGGCACGAATAGTGTGACGAATGAGGCAGGTGCCAACGCCCCTGGCATGGTCAGCGCCTACGACGCCGCCACCGGCGCGATCCAGTGGCACAGTACCTTGCCCCATGTGTCCCAGGTGGTGGCCTTCGCCACGGGCGTGCTAGTCGGCACAGAAAGTGTCGCCGCCACGAGCCAACCACCGAGCCAATCACAGTATAGCATAACTGCGCTGAGCGCGACGAACGGCGTCCATCTGTGGACCTTCCCGACGCGGCTGACGGAGGTCGGCATCGCGCCGGTGGTGGCGAACGGCATCGTTTACATCGCCACGAATCCGCGCCCGTCCTCAACAACGCCCTTCCCGCCGACCATCGTGAGCGCCTTGAATAGCACGACCGGTGCGGTGCTGTGGCAACGGCGTGTGCATGCGCTCGTCACCGGCATGGCGGCGGATGGCGACGGGGTGTGCCTGAGTGGCGCGGTCGCGCCGGTCCAGCCCCATGTCACGCCCACCGGCCTCCTCACGGCGCTGCGCGGCTACGGCGGCACCCTCCTCTGGCAGACGCCTCTACCCACCCCACCCAGCGCGCCCGTGCTGGATGCCGCGTCAGTTTACAGCGGCACGACGGTGGACGCGACGACGACGATCACCGCATTCGCCCGTGCGACCGGCAAACCGCGCTGGTCCACCACAACAGGAACCATCGCCACCGGCGCGGATGAGGCCAGCTTTGCGCTGCTGGGCGCTACGCTCTTCGCCAGCACGGTCGCGCCCGCACCATCCAGCGTGGTCGCGCTACGCACCACAGACGGGAGCTTGCGCTGGCAGCGCCCGGAAGATGAAGCTCTCACGCCCCCCACGGTGTTTGGGAACGCCGTTTATGTCGGTATGGGAACCGCCTTGCAAACCGCGCAAAGCGGGCGCATCGAGAGCCTGGATGCCCAAACCGGCCTGGTAGCCTGGCGCTTTCAGACGCCGGGCAGCTTCCAGTTCCCACCGACAGTGGGGTGAAGGCGGTGTCTCACGCGATCTGCCCCGCCCGCCTTACAGCCCCGCGAAGGTACTGTCATAGGTATTGACGCTGTGGATTTGGTTTAAGGGCCAGTAGACGAAAACGACTTTGCCGATGATATATTGCCGGTCGAGCGACTTCACATTGGCCTGGTTCGGGTTGACACCCAGGGCAGTAGGATTGCGCGAGTCGTTGGTACAATTGACGGGGACGGAGCTATCGCAGAGGGTGCGGTCGTCGTTCAGCACGAAATATTGATTCTTGCCCAGCGTGACGATCAGCGGTGATTGGTTCTCGTTGTGGCCCGCTGCGATGGTCGCATATGGCTCATTCAGCACATGCCCGTTGACGCTGATCGACGCGATCGTCACCGTCACCGTGTCACCAGGGATGCCGATGATCCGCTGGATGCGCTGCTGTTGCGTATTGAGCGGATTGTTATAGATGATCACGTCGCCGCGCTGGGGCGAGCCGAAGACATACGAGAGCTTGCTGACGATCACCAGTTGATTATCTTGAATGGCGGGACTCATCATGCCGCCCGTATTCCCACTGTAGCTCTTGATGCCCAATTGGATGACGAAGATGATGATCCCGACGAGCAGCACCACCTCAATGATCTCGCGCGCCAGGTGGGCGCGCTTCACGCGCTTCTCATACTCTTGCTGTGCTTGCTGCATCATGGTAGGCGCTGAACCCCAATTCTTCTTTAGGCTTGGCATGTCGGCTGCCTGGTTTGTCGCTGTCGTTCCCATTATATCATGCCGGGAAAGCGATCTCGACCACATGGATGTGTTATACTTAAACGATCACAGTGTGCATGCGTGTACCCAAACGGAGACACCTCTAGCAAGAATCATGGAACCAAAATGACACAGCCCAGTAACAGCCTCGTCCCCGCGCCCCGCCAGACGGAACTGCGCCACATCGCCCGCATCAACGGCTTCGCGCACAGCGCACCGTTCCAGAATGTGCGTTTCACCAGCGTCGCGGAACTCAACTGGGTGTTCGCGGAATTTGGCTGGAATGCGGACCAGAGTTATCGCCTGCAAGGCATCAGTGGCGACCTCAGTGGGACCGACCTGCACGGCCTGGACCTGACGGGCGTCGAGTGGATCAACGTGAAGCTGGTGGGTGCTAAACTGCGTGGCGCGGTCTTGCAGCGTGCCAACCTCTATTTCGCGGATCTCAGCGGGGCCGATCTACGTGAGGCCGACTGCACAGGGGCGAACCTGCACCGCGCCCGGCTGAGCAAGGCCGATGCTACTGGTGCGCTTTTCGCGCACGCCGACCTACGCGCCGCCCAGTGCTTCCAGGTGAACTTCGCGGAGGCGGATTTCACCGGGGCGAATCTTACCCTGGTGAACTTGCGCCGCGCTAACCTGGAATGGGCTGATTTTACCGAGACGAAGTTTGAGGGGGCCGACCTGCAAAACGCGATCATCGACGGCGCGACGCTGCTGATGTACCCTGACCTCGCCCTGGCTGCGCTGGATCAGGGCTAACGGCGGCGGGGCCGCTCAGTCGATGAGTTGCACGGCCTCGCCGAAAGGGATCTCCGCCAGGTCCAGCCCGCCGGGCGTGATGACCCACAACACGTCGTAGTTCGGCGCGGTGGCGGGGAAGGGGCCGTAGCCGTCGGTCAGGTAGATGACCAAACCCTGGTGAAACGAGTCGAAGGTCTTCGCAAGCTGCGCAAAAAAGGGGCGGAAGTCGGTGCCACCCCCACCGACGGGCGGGGGCAAGGGATTATCCGGCGTCAGGTCATACGGGCCGTAGAGCGCCGCGTCGGCGTAATAGAGTTCGCACTGCAAGTGCGGGTATGAACGCAGGATGCCGCGCAGTTCGCCCAGCAGCACGGCCATCAGTTCGTCCGTCACGGAGCCGCTGGTGTCGATGCAGACGTGGACGCGCAGGGATTCGCTGGTGATGCCTTCCAGATACAAGCCCTGGCCGACGAAGCGCCGGTCGAAATCGCCGAAGTCCGTCGGCGTCTGCACGAGGAAGCGCCACAGGTACGCGCGCCAGTCCAGCCGCGCCTGCTCGATGCGTGCCAGTTCGCGCAGCAGGCCGTGGGGCATGTCGCCCGCCGCGCGGTCGAACTGTGTCGCGTTCGCTTCTGCCTGGCGCAGCGCGTGCCGCCAATGCTCTTCCAGCGCCGCGCGTTGCTCGGCATCCAGTTCGCCACTCGCCGCGCTCGTCTCCAGCAGATCGGCGATGACGAGGTCATATGCCTGGCCGTCACGTTGCAACAGGTAGTAAATCTCCTCGACCGATTGGTCTTGCAACTCGTCGTTGACGATCACGCCCTTGGGCAGCGCGATGCCTTTTTGCTGGCGGATGATGCCGTTGACGACGATATCGGCGGCGATGTTCCACACCAGGCGGTCGCGTGGCCCCTTGCGCGGCACGTGCAACAGCGCGGCGTGCAATACCTCGTGCAGCAGCACGCCATCGCGCTCGGCTGGCGTGAGGCCAGCGAAATAGGCGGCGTTGATGAAGATGTCGCGCCCATCGGTCGCCGCCGTCTGCACCTGCTCCGTCACCTTATACTCGGCGAAAAGCGTCAGCGTGGCATAAAACGGTGCGCGTAGCCGCACACGCATCAGCGCATCCGCGATCATCTGCGCGATCTCAGCGGGAGCGGTCATGGTAGCTATCCTCTCGGTGCAAGCAAACGGAGCGGGCGGGCGATGAACGCCGTGCCAGCGGACGGCGGACGATGGGGACGGCGGGCGGAGGGACGGCGGTCGGGGGGACAGCGGGCGGTTGAAACCGCGCCTAAGAGCCTGCCGGCTACGAAGTCCGCCGTCGCGGACTGGAGGTGAACACGATCATTTGGGTGCTTGAATGCGGGTGAAGGTCTTGGCGTAGTCGTCCATGAAGCGCTTGAGCTTGGGATCGTCCTTGGTCTTGGCCAGCAGCCGCCGTTGCTCCTCTTTGCTCTTGCCCCGGATCGCGTGCATCACGTCGATGCCGTAGAGGTGAATCCATTCTGTGCTGGCTTTATCCAGCAGCCAGCGAAAGCCGTTGTAGGCTTGCTCGGCATCCGCCGCACGCAGCGCCAGGCCGATGACGACGGCATAGCGCACAGACGGCTCGCTGGGGAACTGCACGCGGTCGCCTTTGCCCGCCAGGATCTGATCGACATCCGGCAGCCGCTTATACAGCCGCAGATAGGCGGTGAACTCCTGCGCCGCACCCAGGCCGACGACCGGCGCGATGTCCAGCCCGGCGGCATGCAGGCGATGTGCCATCATCCACGAACGCGGCGAGGGCCACGCCGGTTGCTGCGGATCGAGCCGGTGCAACATCTCTGGCCGAAAGGCCAGGAAGGCCAGGATCTGCTCATGCACGCCAGCAGCCAGGGCATAGCGCTTGAAGCTGTCGAAGTCGGGTTCGACGAAGAGATGCACGAAGCGGTTTGCCAGCGGCGCGGGCATGTCGAAGACGGCGGCGCGATCCTCCTTGCGGTTGCCGGCAGCCCAGATGAACCAACCATCCGGCACAGCGTATGATCCTACTTTCCTATCAAGGATCAACTGCTGCGCCATGCCTTGCATCACCGGGGCGGCCAGGTTCAGTTCGTCCAAAAACAAGATGCCCGCGCCATCGCGCGGCAAAAACTCCGGCGGATACCAGCGCGCGACGCCGTTTTCTGCCACGGGCAAGCCACGCAGATCGGTCGGCGCGAGCTGCGACAAGCGCAGATCGATGATGCCGATGTCATGCGCCGCCGCCGTCTGCGCCACGATGCTCGACTTGCCGATCCCCGGCGGTCCCCAGATCATCGTGCTAAAAAGAATGCGCTCACGCACCAGATTATTGAGATACTCCGCCAACGCCTGCGGCGTCATACAAGCCAAAACCTTTCCAGTCTGCTACAACGACACGTCCTTGTAGTATCGCACATATGCCGGGACGAGCGCCAGGATGCCACGCCTCTTTCTTGTACCACACGTTGTGTGATATACTGATGCAGATAACCCTGGTACTTTTCGAGGTGCAACGTGGCGAAACCTCTTGATCCACATTTACTTCCAGGCCCGCATGACACCGCCTCGGATATGCACGTTCAGAGCGGCTATCCTATTTGGAATCTCATCGCTGATTGGATGTCACAGGAGTACCGTGACGAAGCTGTCATCGCCAATTATGCCCTTGATCCTGCGGAATGGGGGGCGGCGAAAGCGTTTTATCTCGACCATAAAGCCGTAATCGATGCGCGTATCATCCTGAATCAGGAACCGGTGGGTGACTTGGTCGAAGGATTGAATACTCCTGAAGCGTTTTTCGCCTGGGCGCTCAAACAGGGGGAGTGATGGCAGCACTTTATATTGATGAAGGAATCTCACGTCAATTCGTTGTAGTCTTGCGCGCTCAAGGGTTTTCCATCGTTCACGCATTAGATCTTGGCATCAAAGGACGGCACGATTCAATTTTATTTTTGGAGGCCCAACAGCGCCAGGCGGTCCTATTTACGCTTAATCGCGCAGATTTTGTCTTGCTGGCACGTGCCTGGCAGACATGGGGATTAGGCGATCATGCAGGACTCATCGCTCCCAAACCAGGAAAACAGCCATCACCAGCACGCTTGGGTCAGGTGCTGTTGGATTATTGCTTGGATGCATCTACCTTTGCCAATCGTATCGATTTGTTTTAGTGCTGGGCGATAAGTCATTATATGCCTCATTTTACCGCACCAGCAGCCACAAGACCAGGCTCCCCGCGATGAGCATCGGCGGCGTCACCAGGATGCCGATCTTAAAGTAGTCCAGGGCAGAGACTTTCAGGCCGCGCTGGCGCAACAGCAACAGCCAGAAGACCTTGGCCAGCGAACCGACGGTGGTGAGGTTCGGTCCCAGGTCGCAGCCGAAGATCGTCGCGCCGATCAGTGCAAGCTGACTGCGCCGCGCCAGGTGGCTGATGTGGCGCAGCACGGCGGTCATCACGAAGGCCATCGGGATGTTGTTGATCAGGTTCGCGCCGATGGCGCTGCCGATGGTCGTGACACCTACTAGTGCCAGCGTGGAATGCCCGTTGCTCTGCGCGCCGCCCACCGCCAGCAGCGCGTGGCCGAATGCCTGGGCGATGCCGGCGTCTTCCACCGCGCGTACCACCAGCAGCATGCCAGCGATGAAGCCGAAGATTGGCCATGCGATCGCTCGTGCCGTTTGCTGCGGTGAGGTGGTGCCGCGCGTCAGCCCGCCGATGAAAAGCGCCAGCGCGCCGCCGACGGCGACCAGCGAAAGCGGGATCTGCAGGATCGAGCAGGTGATATACGCCACGGCTACCAGCCCCAGCACAACCAGCGTGAAACGGAAATAGCCGGCATCACGCACGCCAGCATCGGGATTGCCCAACGCCGCCGCGTTGAAGCGCCCACTGGCCCGTTGGCGAAAGATCAGCCGGAACAGCAGGATGTTCAGCGCGATCACCACGAGGCTTGGCAGCAGCAACAGCCGCAAGAATTCGCCCAGCGACAGATGAAAGCTATCCAGCAGGATGATATTGATCGGATTGCTGACGGGCAGCACGAACGACGCCGTATCCGCGATGAAGACGCATGCGAAGGTGAAAGGCAGCGGATCGAGATCCAGCTTCTTGACCAGATTGAAAACGATGGGCGTCAAGATCAAGGCGGTCGCGTCGTTCGAAAGCAGGGTCGAAGTCAGCGTCCCCAGTAGCATGATGCCGATCAACAAGCGCGGCTCGCTGCCACGTGATAAGCGCGCCGCGTGCGCTGCCGCCCAATCGAAAAAGCCGGCTTGCTCCGCCAACGCGCTCAGCGCCATCATGCCCAGAAAGAAGAAGAAGACATTCCAGTCCGCCAGTAACGCCGTGGCTGCTTCCGGCAGCGCCACCAGGCCCGTCACCAGCACCAGCGCGCCGCCGACGAGCGCGGCCACCCCCTCGTTCACCCGCCACGGACGAAACAAGATGCCTACCAGCGTCGCCGCGAAGATGACGAGCGTCGCAATCAGCCTCACCACGTGTCGATACTCTTTCTAGGTTTTGTTACTCGTTTGTTATACGCTATATCGTTATCTCTGCGCAAGCAGCAGGCCAGGAAGTACAGGTGGCAAAAGCGAGGAAAAATGGGGAAAGACAGCGGATGAAGGCCGGCAGTCGGGTGATGGCGATTGCAACCCGCCCTGGCTCCTGCCCGCGCCCCGCCGCGTCCCAGTCTGCATCGACAGGCTTCGTGATTGCAGTTGCGGATTTACCCACGGGCTGACCCCGCCATGCCCGCTGGCGAAACCGAGCTGCACGCCTCGCCGTTTTCACATCCATCCGGCACGAAGACATGCTACAATAACGGCATGACGAGTATCGTAGAAGAATCTGCTGAGCGCATACCCCTGGAGCCGGCGCGTAGTGTGCGCGCTGTCGTCGCGTTGCACGAGTGGACGGATGACGGCCTCGTGCGCGGCAGCGTCGTGGCCGACGTGGATGTGCGGCTGCCCGCCGGCAGTGTGCTGGACGTGCTGGGTGGCATCCCTGGCGAGACGGTGGAGGTCGAGGTTGGCTGGCCTGCCGTCTGGCGCAAAAAGCAATTGCGCCGCCCCAAGCCGCCCATCGTGCGCCTGGTGCGCGTCATCACGCCCGTCACGTCGCGCCACGGGAACCCTGCGCCGGGGCGGGTCGCGCCGCCTTGCCCCGTCTTCGGTGATTGTGGCGGTTGCCGGCTACAACATATCCCCTATGCCGCGCAGCTCGCCTGGAAGCGTGATCGCGTGCGCGCCGCGCTGGCCGCGCATGGGCTGCCGGAAGACGCCGTAGCGCCAACCTTGGGCATGGCGGAGCCGTGGGGCTTTCGCAATCAGATGCGTTTCGCGGTGAACCGCGACGGTCAGCCAGGGCTGACGGCCTATGGCACGCACCGCGTCATCCCGCTCACCCACTGCCCCATCGCCCATCCCCAGATCAATGCCGTGCTAGGCGCGCTCAGCGTCGTGCCGAATCCACGCCCGCAGGCGCTGGTGCGCTGTGGCGCGCACACGAGCGAGATCCTGGTGCAGCCCGCGCCCACCGGCGCGGTCGCCGACGCGCTGACCGCCGCTGACATCTCGCCGCGCACCGATGGGTTGCACGAGCAACTCCACGACCTGACATTCGCCATGCGCCCAAGTTCCTTCTTTCAAACGAACACGGCCCAGGCGGAAGTGATGGCCGATCTCGTGTTGGCGCACGTTCCTGCCGGTCCCAACGCGACCGTGGCAGACGCCTATTGCGGCGTCGGCACTTTCGCCGCCCTGCTGGCGACCCACGCCGGTCATGTCATCGCCATCGAAGAGAGCGCCAGCGCCGTGCGCGATGCGCGCGAGAACCTGACCGCCCTTGGCCTGGCAAACGTCGAAGTTATCCAGGGCAAGACGGAAGAAATCTTGCCCGCCATCGCCGTCCCGTCGCGTCCTCCCGTCGCGCCGGGGGAACCCAGCGGGAACCCGATGCCTATCGCCGCTGTCGTGCTGGACCCGCCGCGCCTGGGTTGTCAGCGCCCCGTCCTCGACGCCATCCGAGCGTGCGGCATCCCCCGCGTCGTCTACGTCTCGTGCGATCCCGCGACGCTGGCGCGCGATCTGGCGCTGCTCTGCGCCGACGGGCGCTACCACATCACCACCGTGCAGCCGCTGGACATGTTCCCCCAGACCCACCACGTCGAATGCGTCGCGGTGGTGGATTGCCTAGCTGCTCGTTAGGTGTGAAAGATCGGGTACTGCCAGCGCGCCAGAGAAGAATAGTAAATCATTTATTTTTAGTGCCCTGTTTTATAACTTATCTTGATTTGCCTGATCGTTTCTTCTTTATAACAAGTTGAACATGCTTTTGTAGCAATTCCCATGTCTTATACTCAAAGAGATCAATGATGATGCATGCATCAAGCATGACGAAAGCTGGTTTATCCACCGCAATCCTCTGCTTCCCACTGAGTAATCTCTTCCCGCATCTCATAGAGAGGCTTACCAAGTATTTCGGCAACACGCCCTGCACCTACTTCTCCTTGGAGGTAGGCCAACTTCAGCAGACGCATAAAGCGCATAGGAAAAGCTGATTTCTCCGTATTTTCAGCAATATTTTCTCTACGAACTGAAACTTTGGCACATTCTTCGAGCAGTTCCTCTGTTTTAGAGCGAGTTAGCAATCCCAGATAATGCAGTCGCCAGAGCATAGCTTGGCGTGAAACATCATACTCCTCAGCGATTTCAGCGATTGCTCTTAGGGAAACAGTGTTTTTTCTTTGCACAAGTTGCCTGGTTCGCTCTCGAATGTGCTCCGCTGGCAAAAGTAAGCACGAGGCAAACTTGTCCGCTAATTGCTCTATCTTTTCCCCCCATATGTTAATAGTATCTTCTGCATTTGGTGCTAAAGAATCCCATGTTAATAAATGAAATAGTTCATGAGCTAGACTAAAGTTCCTACGCGAATGGACTTCTGAAGTATTAAGGACGATTGCATATTCTTGTTCCCCTCGAACGCTTGCGGCAGATCCTTTAAAATCAGGTAGATAAAAAATTTTTACGGCGAAGCGTTCCTCTAAAACCTTTTCTAATGATAAGGCTGGATAGTTTCCCAATTCCATGTATTTCCGCATAGAATCAGCTTCCTGCTCTACCCAGTCAAATGACAGGCTCTTATTTCCCGAATGTAAACTGGGAAGTGAAGCGGTACTTATTTCATCTGCCCACTGCTCTACAAGATTATATGTGCGTATTAAATCCCCAAATTTTGCCTCCTGTATTTCCACGTCGCTATCAGGCTTATTTCTCCAAGCTACAATGAGATCTTGAGCAACTTCATTGAGCAACTCGGAGGGTGTACAATAAAGCGCTTTTGCAAAGTTAAATAACTCGTAAGCTTTTAAGTCGCGTTCACCTTTCTCAATCTGGGAAATAGTTTGACTAGATCCAACGCCTGTTTCTTGCCCCAATCGCGCTTGTGAAAGTTTTAGTTGCAGGCGTCGATTACGAATATTGGTAGCAAGTCGCATACGAACTTGATCAATAGAATATCCCTCGTTTTGCATAAAGCCGCCTACTTCCCAATTTCAATGTTCTATGACGAGTATACCACCGATTTCCGCTAAAATCAAGATTATCTTGAGAAAATGACCAACCTTATCAACGACTTGCCTACAAAAGATAGAACGAATATATCTGTACGCTTGCCAAAGTTATGCACTTAATTTATCGGAACCAACAGCTTTAAGGGGGTTGAGCCTGCGCCCAAATACCCCTATAATACAGATATAATACAGACGAGAATCCTATGTCCGCTGAGGTACCCTGTGAGCCAATCGCCCGCGCCGGTCATCGCTTCCGCCACCCCGATCTACCGCTATTACGTGCTCATCCCGCATGTCAACCGGCCCCAGGTCTTCCTGCAATTCCGCGATGACGCCTGGTATCTGCCAGAGTGGGCGGAGCAGGAGCGGCGTTTCTGGCAGAGCGTGGATCATGTCAATCGCGCAGTGCAAGATCGCTTCGGCCTCACCGCGACCACCCTGCGCTGCCTGGCGACGGCGGCGCTGCCACAGGGCGCGGGCGTGCAGCGCATTTATGAGGTGGAAAACCGCAGCGTGGCATGGACGCCGTCCGGGCGCGACCGCTGGGTGGGGCGCGATATGCTGGCTGCGCTGCCGCTCGGTATGCCAGAGCAGCGCGCGATCCTGGAAGCGTGGTTCGACGAGGCGGAGCAGGGCAAGCCCTCGCAACGCCGGCCCTGGGCGCGGCGCGGTTGGCTGGATGCTACCACCAGTTGGATCCGCGATCAGTTGCGCCAGCGCGGCATCACGTTTCAGCGTGTCGAGCAGTTGCGCACGTGGGAACGCTCGTGCCTCTTGCGCGTGCAGACCGATGCCGGCGACTACTACTTCAAGGCCGTGCCGGCGATGTTCGCCCACGAACCCGTGCTGACGCAGACGCTGGCGCAGTGGTTGCCCGGCCAGTTCCCGCACATCCTGGCGCTGGATGCTGCACATCACTGGATGTTGATGGAAGACTTCGGCGGTCATTCGCTGGAACACGAGCGCGACATCACGCGCTGGGAAACCGCCGCGCGCCGCTTCGCCGAGATCCAGATCGGCCTGGCGCTGCGCAAGCACGAATTGCTGGCGCTGGGCTGCCCCGACCGCCCGCTACACGAATTGCCCGCGCACATCGACGCGCTGCTGGCGGACGATGTTACCCTGATGGCCGGCACCGCCGACGGGCTGCAAGCCGACGAGATCGCGGCGCTCCGCGCGCGGACGGCGGAGTTTCACGAGGACTGTGCGGCGCTGGAACAGCTCGACATTCCGTACACCTTGGAACACGGCGACCTTTGGGCGAGCAATATCGTGCGGCGCGGGGAAAATTTCCTCTTCTTCGATTGGTCCGACAGTTCGGTGACGCACCCGTTCTTCAGCCTGCTATTCCTGCTGGAAGATGCGCGCGAAGCCTTTCCCGATCTGCCGGAGGCCGCGCAGCGCGTGCGCGATGCCTACCTGGGAGCCTGGGCGCTCTATCGCCCGCTGGACGACCTGCTGGCCGCCTTCCGCCTCGCGCGCATCCTGGCACCGCTGCACCATGCCGTCACCTACCATCGCGCCATCCTGCCCCAGATGAAGATGCGCTGGGAGATGGAGCGCATGGTGCCGTTTTACCTACAACTGCTCCTGCGCCCCGCGCGTGACATGGCGTGAGCGGCCTCACCCCTCGCGCTGCACCGTGACGGCGGTGCCATAGCACAGCACTTCGGTGATGCCGGGGGTGATCTCGGTGGCGTCATAATGAACGCCGATGACCGCGTTGGCACCCAATTGAGCGGCGTGCTGCATCATCAGTTCATAGGCGTCGCTACGGGCGCGCTCGCACAGGTCGGTATAGAGCGAGATGTTGCCGCCAGCCAGCGCCTGGAAGCCCGCGCCGATCTGGCCGAAGATGCTGCGCGAGCGCACGATGATGCCGCGCACCAGCCCGTGGTTGGCGACGATGCGCATGCCCGGCAGGGTGAAGGCGGATGTAACCAGGCCGTGGTCCATCCTGGCGGTGGGGGCGGGGGCATACCCCGCGTTGGGCTGCGGCGGATATTGCTGTGCCATGTTAAGTTTATCTCCTTCGCTTGGTTGTATGGTCGAGGGAGCGCGCCGGGCGCTCCTCTTCCATTCTACCTTATCCCGAAGGAGATAGCTTGTCTACTTCGTCACACGCTCCATATAGTCGCCGGTGCGCGTGTCGATGCGGATGGTATCGCCCTCTTTGACGAAGGCGGGGACGCGCACGACCGTGCCGGTTTCCAGCGTAGCGGGCTTGTTGACGTTGGTCGCGGTGTCGCCGCGCACGGCGGCTTCGGTCCCCACGACCTTCAGTTCCACGAAGTTCGGGATTTCGACGGAAAGCAGGATGTCATCGGCGTAAAACAGTTGCGCCTCGTCGTTTTCGCGCAAGAAGCGGATGCTGTTATCGTCCATGAGGCGCTCCGGCACCTCCACTTGCTCATAGGACTCGTTATCCATGAAGTGGAAGGTGTCGCCATCCCGATAGAGGAACTGCGCCGGGCGGCTCTCGGTGTGGACGATGTCGATCTTTTCGCCGGCGTTGAAGCGTTCGGGGACGATCGAGCCAGTGTCCAGATTCTTCATCTTGACCATGATCATCGCGCGCCAGTTGCCAGGCGTGCGGTGTTCCAATTCGAGGACACGAAAGAAGGTGCCGTTATAACGAATCACGGAGCCTTTCGAAAGATCAGATGTGGTTGCCATCGGAAAATGGTGCCTCCCAGTATGGTTATGCTGGTTGCCAGCAGGGTGTTCAAAGGACGCAGGGCCGTTCCCCGCGCCGGTCACAGACCATCCTTTGGAGTATATCACAGGGTTCAAGGCACGCTCATAGGATGTTTGGCATAGGACCACGGCACCAGATTCGGCACCAGCCCCCAAACCGGCTATAATAAGGATGTTGCATCGGGCGGGCGACCAGCGCGCCCATTTGGGCAGATGGTGTAACGGCGCGATCAAGCGCGCTGCTGTAAGATTGGTATGCGACAGGCGAAAGCGAGGGTTCATCGAATGGACGCATCTACATCCGCCGCCGGCTTAGCGGCGCTGAATCGGTTCGATTTCACCACATGGGATGAGGTGACGGCGGTGCTGGCGCAGCACGGCTTTCAGGTGGCGCACCAGGGCCATGCCAATCGCGGCCCCGAACAGATGTGGCTGATCACGTCGGACCGCGCCGCCGGCATCACGCTCATCAGCGACACACAACTGCTCTACTTTGCGATGGGCCTCGCCGCCGCCGATGAGTTCCCGGCGGGGTAAGCAGCCCCACGCCCTGGTCCTTGCCCGGCGTTTGCGGGATGGGCTGCACCCACTGGGAAACCTTTGGTCACGCCCATCCGTCAATATCGTCAGGAATGGCATATAATGGCCGGGATAGTTTCTGGCGCAGAGGGGGTTATCAATCAATGCTGACGGAGCCACGCATGCGGGCGGGCGTGATCGCCGGAGCGGGGGCTGCGGTCGCCGCGTTCTTCCTCTCGTTCGTCGTGTTTTGTTTAGGTGGCCTGCTCGTCGCCGTCATCAGCGGGCTGAGCGCGGGGATGCAGATCGCGCGCGACCAGCGCTTCGCGCGCTCCGCCGGCAGCGCGGGGGCGGTCGCCGGTTTATATGCCGGCGTGGTGCTGGGCATCGGGCAAATCCTGGGGATGCTGCTCACCTCGGCGATTTTCCGCGATCAGCTTCAGGCGCAACTCGCCTCGCAACCAGGCTATAGCAATGATCTGTATTGGCCTACCTTGATCATCGCCTGTTTCATGGTCGGCGTGCTTGAAGTTGGCATCACCGTCGCAGGTGGTGCGCTGGCGGCCTACTATGCCGCGCGCAGGCTCTATGGCACGCCCGCGCCCGTTGCGTCCCGCTACGCTGGCACCTACCCACCCACCTATGCGCCGCCAGCGGCGCTATACCCGCCGCCCCTTGCGGTCCCCATACCTGCCCCGCCGCCCGCGCGCCCGCTGCCACCCTATCCCCCGCCGCCCACGTTTTACGGCGTGCCAGACGCACCTGTCGCCGCTGCTGATGCTGGCGCAGCCGATGCGCCGCAGCCAACGCCAGAAGTGTGAGCAGGTTCATAGACAATCGCTACTCCCTCTAGCTATGCTGATGGTAGCAACAGGGGGCGGCTCTGCCTCCTTGACCACCTTCCATCTTGCGCAGGGAAAGGGAACCCAACCCATGCTTGGTCAATATCAGGATCTGTTCAATGGGATCGTTATCCTTCTGGCATCGTTAGGTCTGAGTTTATCGGCAGGCGTGCGCGCCTATCTGCCCGTGCTGGCGGTCGCCATCGCCTCCCATTTAGGCAGTTTTGGCGGCTTCAAGGTCACGCTGTTGCCGCAGTTCAGTTGGGTGGGCGATCCGCTCTTCATGGGACTGTTGGTGCTGCTGACGGTCTATGAGATCAGCGCCGACAAGATCCCGGTGATGGATCACCTCAACGACACCGTGCATACCGTCATTCGCCCGCTGTCCGGCGCGCTGATCTTCACCTGCACCAGCAATGTGCTGACCGATCACGGGCAGATCGGTATGCTGATCGCGGCGCTCATCGGCGGCAGCATGGCAGCGACGACGCACGTGGCGAAGGCCGGTGTCGTCCGCCCGGCCAGCACCGTGACAACCTTCGGCCTGGCCAACCCGATCATCAGCCTGGGCGAAGACGTTCTGGTGATCGGCATGTCCGTTCTCATGCTGGTCGTCCCCGTTGTCGGCGGCATTCTGTGCCTGGTACTGCTGTTTTTCGCCGGCAAAGGCATCGTTACGTTGATCCAGCGCCGCAAGGCGAAACAACAGGCGGCCCTTGCCACGGGAACGGGAACCGCCCACATCTGATCGCCGCTCATTCTAACACCGCCGCGTCACCCTCCATGCATCAAGTGGGAGTGGCGTGGTATTGTTTTGCCCGCGCTCCGGCTATGCTACTAGCGCCTTGCTGCCCAGTTTCAGCGTCGACGTGCGCGATGTTTTGGATAATTAAGCACCGGTTTCCCTGCACCAGCCAATCCTAATCATCTTCATGCTCGTCGTCATCATCTTCCAAGTCGAAATCATCATCGTCATCGTCATCCAGATCGTCCACCTCGTATTCCTCCGGCGAATAGATCGGTGGGATGTCGCCGTGGGCGCGCACCACACGCGGATATTCCACATCGGCCTCTTTTTTGTCGATGCTGAGCAGGCGGAGGCGATGACTCAGGCCATGATCGCGTACATCGAAGACGAAGTGGGCGAAGTCGCGCGGCTGGTGGAGCAGCAGGCCAACGGGTGCCGTCTCGCTGGTGATGATATCCTCGACCGTGCGCGTCGCATACGTTTCCTCGCCGTCGTGGATGTCTTTCGCCATGAAGATGCTGGTGCGGAGCGGCCATCCAAAACTCGTCTGGATGATCTGGTCGAGTTCCCAGAGGGGTTGGCTGGCTCCGATCTCAATCTCGCGCCAGACGGTCACGTCGTCTTCCAGGATGACGCGCAGCTTGAGGACGGCGTTGCGCAGCAGCGGATCGAGCGTGGGCGCGAGCGAGGCCATCTGCACGCGCACCGGCACTTTTTCCGTCCCGTCCTTCACCTGGATCGTCGCGGTCAGCGGGCCGAAGTGCCAGCCCTCGTCTTCGATGCGCTCACGATGACGCACGAAAAACTGATTGAAGGCATCCAGCGCCAGGCGCAGGGCGCGGGCCTCGTCCGCGCTGGGGCGGCGAGCATCCCCGCTGCGGGCGACGCGCGTGAAGATCGGCACCGCCTGTTTGGATGCCATCGGCAGCCGCAAGGTGCGGACCTCGCGCGCCGTCTCCTCGTTCAGGTCTTCCAGCGGCTCGAAGAAGAGCGTGATAGCATCGCCCAGGCCATGTTCAGGATAACGGATGGCCTCTTCGACGATGGCGATGTCCTCGTCAGGCAGATCCAGATTGATGACTTCACCGCCGGCCTCTTCGAGCTGTTCCAACAGAAAAGCGATTGTGCCGGAACGCTCGTAGTCCGCTTGTGAGAAATACGCGATGACGCCTTCGGTGTCCTCGTTGCCATAGGTCATCGAGAGATAGAGCGTGTCGATGCCATAACGTTTGACCGCGATGGCCACCGGCGGCACGTCATCCATGATCTGCCAGGGATCGCGGCGATAGAGATTGGCGGCGGCGGCGGCCAGCTCGCGGATGACCTCCGTCGGCGCGTCCCACGGCGGGATGGGCGTGATGTGGCGGCGCAGATCGCTGGCCAGGGTCGTCGCCAGCGTCTCGATGATCGTCATATCCTGCGCCACGCCGAATTCGGTTTGCACCCCGTCCAGCGCGGTGCGCAGGGCAAGGGCGGTGGCCGCATCGGCAACTTCGATGCGCCCCGGCATCATCGGTGCCATGTTGGGATTCGCGCTGGGCAAGATCGCCTCGATCAGCGCGTTCAGCAAGGCGGTGTCGTCCGGCTGGGTGATCAGCATCACGGCCCGCGCCTGGGGCTGGTCTGGCACGACAGAGTGCCGCGCGATCCAGATGGCGATCTGCGGCTGAACGGTGCGGTCGCCGTCTTGCATCGCTACTTGCATCGGCACGATGCCGCCGAGAAAGGTGATATTGGGATCGCTGGCTTGGCGTTTCAGTTGATGCAAGGTGATATCGTTTAAGCGCGAATGACTTTGATCTGGCATACTACCAACATCCTCTCAGCCACACAGAATGCGAGACGTTGGTTACATTGTATCACGTCCGGCCAGGGGGCAACCTTCCGGTTTATTTCTTCGTGAACTTTTTTCCCTTCGTTTGACCTTCGTGTCCCGTCCCCTGCCCTATCGCTGATGATCAGATCCTGCTTCTTGGCTTTCCGGGGTGGATGTGCTATACTGGATGGAAGAAGAACATCGTTGAGCGGGCCATGTCCCAGGCATTCCGGCGCGACAGAGATGGGCGGTCATCGGCTGCAAGCCACCCAAGGCGCACGGACCTGGCGATACCCCCCGCGAGATGGCGCAAGCGCAATGCGCCACGGTCGCCCCGTTACCGGCTGGTTAATGAGCGCGCGCTGGCCCCAGGCTAGTGTGCGGAATGTGGGTGGAACCACGCGGCGACCTGCCTTGTCGGGTCCTTGCGTCCCAGTGTGGATGCAAGGGCTTTTTTTATTGCAAAAATGGAGACGGGAACACGGGAGATCACAGCAAGGAGAACGGAACGCGAAAAGACACGAAATCGGCACGAGATAACACGAAATGATAGATAAAACTGTATCGCGTCATTTCGTGGCCCGTCTCGTGTCATCTCGCGTTCCGTTTCCTTTCCTGCAAACTTCGTGTCTCGTCCTCTCAACAGGAAAGGATGGAGCGAGCATGCCCGAAGATGTCGCCCAGGAGTTCAGTTCGTCGGTGAACTATACGCCGATCCAGCGCATGCGCCATTCGGCGGCGCACGTGATGGCCGAAGCGATCCAGGATCTCTTCCCTGGCGCGAAGTTCGCCATCGGTCCCGCCATCGAGGATGGCTTTTATTACGACATGGAGTTGCCACGCGCGCTCACGCCAGAAGACTTCCCGGCCATCGAGGCGCGCATGGTGGAAAGCATCAAGCACAACTATCCCTTCATGCAGTCGCGTTGGCCGCGCGAGAAGGCGCTGGCGTATTTCCGCGAGAAGAACCAGCCGTACAAAGTCGAGATCATCGAAAACTTGCCGGATGCCGAGGTCGGTATCTACCAGCAAGGACCGTTCCTGGATCTCTGTCGCGGGCCGCACGTGGAAAACACGGGGCAGATCGGGCCGGTGAAGCTGATGCGCGTGGCGGGGGCATATTGGCGCGGCGACGAGAAGCGCCCCATGCTCCAGCGCCTCTATGGCACGGCCTGGTTCACGCAGGCAGAGCTGGACAAATATCTGTGGCAGCTCGAAGAGGCGAAGAAGCGCGACCACCGCAAGCTGGGCCGCGAGTTGGGGCTGTTCACGTTCAGCGAAGACGTGGGGCCGGGCATCCCGCTGTTCTTGCCCAAGGGCGAGACGGTACGCCACCTGATGGAAAGCTACGTGCGCGATGTGCAGACGCGCCACGGCTATCAGCACGTGTGGACGAGCAACATCGCCCGCGTGCGGCTCTTTAAGCAGTCGCAGCACTGGTATCACTACCGCGAAGGCATGTTCCCTAAAATGGAAGAGGAGCGCGATCTGCGCGAGGGTGAGACGCCGGAGGAGATCGAAGACAACAGCTTCGAGCTGAAGCCGATGAACTGCCCCTCGCACTTCACGCTCTACAAGTCGCAACGCCACAGCTACCGCGAACTGCCGATCCGCTATGCCGAGTTCGCCACGCTCTATCGCTACGAGAAGCAGGGCGAATTATCGGGGCTGACGCGCGTGCGGGCGCTGACGCAGGACGATTCGCACATCTTCGTGCGGCACGATCAGGTCATGGACGAATTCGGGCGCATCGTAGATTTGGTGCGCGAGATTCTGACGACGTATGGCCTGACGGATTATCGGGTGCGCCTGTCCCTGCCAGATCTGTCGGACAAGGAAAAGTATCACGGCAACGTGGCGATCTGGGAGCGCGCGGTGGCGGACCTGCGCGCCGCGCTGGACGGCAAGGGGCTGGCGTATGAGGCGGTGGAGGGCGAAGCAGCCTTCTATGGCCCGAAGATGGACCTGATGGCGCGCGACGCGCTGGGCCGCGAGTGGCAACTTTCGACGATCCAACTCGACTTCTTCCAGCCGGAAAATTTCGAGTTGGAATACATCGGCGAAGACGGCCAGGCACACCGCCCAGCGGTCATCCACCGCGCGATCATGGGATCGACGGAGCGCTTCATGGGCGTGCTGATCGAGCATTACGCCGGTAATTTCCCGCTGTGGCTCGCGCCGGTGCAAGCGGAGATCATCCCCATTGCCGACCGCCATCTGCCGTATGCCGAGCAGGTGGCGCAACGGTTGCGCGATGCTGGGCTGCGCGTGGAGGTGGACGCGCGCTCCGAGCGCATGAACGCCAAGGTGCGCGACGCCCAAATGCAGAAAATCCCCTATATGCTCGTCGTCGGCGACAAAGAGGCGGAGGCTGGGGCCGTCAGCCTACGCCTGCGCTCGAACGAGAACATCGGCGCGGTGCCGCTGGAAACGTTCATCGAGCGCGCCGCCGCGCTGGCACGCGAACACAGCCAGGATCTGTGGGTGGTGGAAGCGCCTGTCGGGGAGTAATTTCACCAGCGGTGGGGCCAGGGCGACCACAAGGGTACGCCCCTACAGGCTGTAGTGAGCCTTTCCATCTATTGCAGGGCGGACCTTCCTGTCCGCCCTGTGCCAATGTTTAAGGTTCATGTGATCGATCCTTATTGTGTTTTGGCTAGGTTGAGTTGCCTAGCAACTTGCCATATAGCTGCATACAGTGAGAGAATAGGAGCAACACCATGCTGCAAAAAATGGGATCGGATTAAAAACGATGACTGATATCGCCGAAGAGATTGCTCCTGATTTCAGTTTCATAGCGACACCTCATCTGGCGCGCGAGGCGCTTTATCAACGTTATCGGGAACACATTCGATCGAATCTTGTACTGAGCCGCGCCCTCGTCAGTTTTCAAGCGAATAAGGTTGAGCCGGTATACAACTGGTTCAAATATAGAGAAGGTTTTTCACAGGCGCTTGTCAGTTATCTTATCAACAACCTTATGCCTTCCCCTGGTATCTTGCTTGATCCTTTTTCCGGATCAGGATCGGCACTTTTTACTGGTCGCCAATTAGGTTGGCAGTCGCAAGGCATTGAACTCCTGCCCGTGGGAGCGTTCGTCACGGAAACAAGACGTGTTGCTGAAGCGATCGATCCCCTCGTATTCCAAACTGCGGTGATAGATATCCTGCAATGTGCTGATTTTGCGCCGTATTACGCAGATGAATACATGCTGCAACATATCCCTATCACGGCGGGTGCCTTTCCTCCGGACGAAGAACAACAACTTATTGGCTATGTAGCATATTGTAATAAACAGGTCCAGCAAACGGATATACGCCAATTATTGCTTTTCGCGGCGATGTGCGTACTCGAAGACATCAGCTATACGCGCAAGGACGGTCAATATCTGCGTTGGGACGCCAGATCAGGACGGTCACAAGGAAAAAAGTCCTTTTACAAAGGACGTATTGTGCCGTTCCGTGAGGCCATTACGGCCAAGCTACATCAGATGGTAGGGGATCTGGGCGCGGTCCCGCGCCAGCAGCAGCTTTTTACCGAAGTGCCACCATCACAATACCACGAAATCCAACTCCAGCAAGGTTCTTGTCTTGAGTTGCTGCCCCTACTGCCCGGTGAATCCATCGATCTTGTCGTCACCTCGCCGCCATATGCGAACCGCTACGACTACACACGCACGTATGCCCTTGAACTCGTCTTTCTTGGCTGTACCGGTCAGGATGTAAAATGCTTGCGCCAGAGTTTGCTTTCTTGTACTGTGGAAAATAAATCAAAACGCGACCGCCTCGAACAGATGTATACGCATCTACATCGCCAGCCAGACTTCATGCGGATCGATACCATTTTTCAGAATCAGCAGGCGTTACAAGAAGTCCTGGCCATCTTGGATCAGTATCGCGTGGCGGGGAAACTCAATAATGATGGGATCGTGCGCCTGGTTCACAACTATTTCTATGAGATGACCTGCGTTGTTTTTGAGCTTGCCCGACTATTAAAACCGGGTGGGATCGTTGCGTTGGTCAACGATAACGTGCGTTACATCGGGGAAGAGATTCCCGTCGATATCATTCTTTCCGATATCGCGGCGACCTGTGGCTTAACCACCCGCCATATTTGGACCCTTGAGCGTGGCAAAGGCAATAGTAGCCAACAGATGGGCCAACATGGTCGCTATGAATTGCGCAAGTGCATTTATGTCTGGGAGAAAACCAATGGATGAAGGACCACAAAACGTGCAAGCAGGTGATATCACGCGCACGAACTACCGTTTGCGCTCCGCATTTTTCTATTTGAAGCTCAAGGGGTATCAAACACTCGCCTTGGTGACGCTCATCGCTGAGCTGCTTCCTTCCGATCATCTTTTGAATTGGGAGCAACGTGCAACATGGGGTATCAGTGAAAGCGCCTTTGCCTACATTATGCATCATCCTGACCTGCATCCTATTCATATTTTCTGTCATCCCCGCCTTTTGCGTGAGCATCCGCGCCTCATCGCGTATTATCGCAATATTGCCAGTATCTCCCAGAAAGGTGCAAAAGCACTCATTGGTTTTGATGTCGCCAAATATGAGGCCGATTTCGAAAATAAACGCACGCTTGCCGAGTCGCAAGCCATCCGATTGGCAGCAACGTTCAATGAACACGCTTCACTGATTATCGACACCTCAGTGAATACGCTCACCGGAGCGGAGGTGAATGCTCTGTTGTTTGCTTCAATTGGTGTGCAGATCGATAGTTCTTGGCGAAATGCTGTCGGTTTCGAAGCTCAAAAAGTCGTTCAGCGTTTGTTAATAAAAGATGGAATCACACGGAATATAGTTGCCGGTTTTCTCCTGCGCAAAGGATCGGGTGTTGATATATTCACCGCTGCGAAACGAGACGAACAACTCGGCAATATCAATGATTATCGCGGTTTCATCCTTACTAACCAGACATCCATCATCTTCGCGCCAGATCCCGATATCTCTTTGCTCGATAAAGATGGCAGGACCGTTGGTGTCATTGAGGTGAAAGGTGGACTTGATCCAGCCGGGGCTCTAGAACGCTACGGCGCGGCCTTGAAATCGTTCGAGCCAGCACGTAAGGAAAATTCAGGTGTTGCCACAATCCTCGTCGAATCCATTGTCACGACGGAATTAGCAGAGCGCCTGGCGCAAAATACCTTCATCGAACATTACCTGATCAGTGATATCCTTGATGTTTCGGCCAGCAAATACAATCAATTCATGGCACGCATCTTCGCTTTGCTGCACACTTCTTGAATAGCAAAGGTTCTGATCCTTTAAGCGCCCATGCTGTAGCGGTAGGAGGAAGCAGACGGCGGTGCGCACTTCAGCATTGCGCGCGTAGCCGGTGATCCCAAGGGTAATCGTCGCGGTTTTGTACAGCGCGTCACACATAGGTTGGCGCTTCGCCCGGCGGTCCGCTGGTCGGCGGCAGGGGGAGCGCCGGATCGGGCGCGGGCGGCGTGGGGCGCAGCGGCCACTTGCCCTGCTGGCGCAGGCGGTAGAGCGTGATCGAGAGCGATGCGATGGTGCAGGTATCGACGATGTTGTGGAAGAGGATTGGCCCCAGCAGCGAGCCGGTCCCTTGAAAGAGCAGCGCCAGGATGAATGAAGCGATGGTGCGGCCCGGCAACAGGCGCAAGAATTGGGTGCGCGTCTCGCCGCCCAGCGTGACATTGCGGTAATGATACAGGACGAAGATGAGCGCGGCCACGACGGTGCCGACGTAGATGCCGAAAGGGCCGATGGTGCCGACCTGCGGCATCGCGCGCACCAGCAGCGTCTGGATGATGCCCCGGAAGGGGATCTCTTCGAGGGGGCCGACGAAGATGGCGGCGTAGGTGATGGCCCCGATGACATCGAAGAGCGAGCGCCCGAACGGCACCTTCATCGGACTCATCCCCGCCTTCGCGGCCACCGGCGCGGCGATGGCGCTGGGTATACCCAGCAGCAGACCCAGCGGCAGCGCGACGCCCAGGCTCAGCCCCAGGTTCCGCAGATTCAGGCCAATCGCGGCGGGCGTGAGGCGCAAAAGCCAGATGAGCAGCGCGAAGATGGCCAACATGAACGGCGTGAGGACGATATTCACCAACCAGAAGCGATCGATCCGCATGATGCGCCATTGGTCGCGCGGACGCCGCAGGACGATGCGCGCCAGAAAGTTGAGCGCCGAACTGAACGCGATCATCACGGCCAGGACGCCGGCGGTCTGCGCCAGCCCGATACCAGCAGCCAACCAGGGATTGATGGGGGTCATGCGTTGCTCCTAGCGTGATCGTGCATCCAGCAAGTGGAGGGATCGCCCGCGCCAGCGGACTGCGTGGTATCGCCTTTTGGCGCGCACATTGGTTTCGATCATTACCGCCCGCGTCCCTGGCGCGGTTTCAACTGCCCGCCATCTCCTCATATATTAGCACAATTCGTGTGGCGCCCGAACGCGCCAGGCGCAGCGCGCGGCGCAAGCGTTCCGCCGGCACGCGCTGTGTGATCAAGCTATCGGTAGCGATCTGGCCCTTGCGCAACAAACGTGCTGCTACGGCCAGGCTGGACCACCGTCCCTGCTGGTTTTCCTTCGCATCGGGCGGGGCGGGTTCGCTGCCGGCTTCGGCGACGCCGACGATGCTCACCTCGTCTTGCTGCACCAGCGAGGGGTCCAGGCGCACGGCACGGGCGGGGGCGGCGACGATCACGACCATGCCGCCGCTCTGCGCCAGGCGCACGGCTTCGCCCAGCGACGCATTGGTCCCCAGGCAATCATAGATGATGTCGAAGCCGCCCAGCACATAGGTTGTGCCGCCGCGCTGGAAGGTCTGCGCGTTAGTCAGCGCCGCGCCGCGCCGCGTGATGACGCCACCCCGCGCGGGGATGATCCCGGCCAGACCCAGCGCGCCCGCCGCCGCGACCTCGTGGGGCTGATCGGTCGCCAGGACAATCTGTGTGCTGGGAGCCAGCGCCTTGAGGGTGGCACACAGCAGCAAACCGATGAGATTGCCGCCGATGACGAGCACCTCCATCCCTGGCTCTGGCAGGCGTTGCAGCACCGCGCGCACCGCGCGCGCCGCCGGTTCCAGCAGCACGGCCTGGTCGTCGGTCAGCGCGTCGGGGACCAGAAAAAGCTGGCTCTCGTGGACGATCATCTCATCGCCCCAGCCGGCTCCGGTGCCGCCCCACGGCACCGCGCGGTGCTGGCACAGGGCGGGATTGCCGGTGGCACAGGGGCGGCAGGGCGGCTGCAAGCCCAGCGTGGCACAGGTGGAAAGCGGCTCACCATTCAGCACCACCCGGTCGCCGACCTCCACCAGCGAGACATCCGGCCCGACTTCGGTCACGCGGCCCACCACCTCGCGGCCCAGGTAGCGCCGCTTCGGCTGGGGGATGGCCTGCGCCGCCGTCCCCTGCAACATGCCCCGCGCCAGGGCGAGATCCGCCTCGCTGATGCCCGCCTGGCGGTTGCGCACGCGCACCCAACGCCCGCCCGGCAAACCCGGATCGCGGCGGGCAGGCCGCCCCATGCGCATGCGGCCCAGCCGGCTGAGCGTCACCCCCGGCCAGAGGGGTCGGATCGCTCGCGCCAGCGTGCCACGCACGGGCGCACGTTCGAGCCAGACACACCACACGGTCACTTTCCCCTTTTCCTGCTGTTCTCCTGGCAGTGTAGCATGCCCCTGGGGCAAGGGCAAGCCGCACACCAAAAACGCCGGCCTCCTCTTCTGGGTAAGGAAGCCGGCATGGGGAATGCGCGGTGCGCGCTCGCGCAAGCGAGGCTATTTGTGCTTCGTGGCGTGCGCTGTCTTGGTGTACGGGGTGTAACCGTTACCGCAACTATACGCATCATAGGATGAGCCGCAGCCCAAAGTGATGCCGCCACAGCCCGTGGGATCATACGAATAGCAACCGCTATCGTAACCGTAGCCGCTGCTACCAAAGCCATTACCACTGCCATAGCCATTACCACTGCCATAGCCGCTGCCATAGCCATAGCCGCTACTATCATAGCCATAGCCGCTGCCATTATAGCCACCACAACCGGTGTAGGGCGAGGAGTAGCAATCGGTGGTGGAACCGCCGCAGCTATAGGGATCATAGCAACCAGTGCTGCCACCGCCGCAGCTATAGGGATCATAGCAGCCGAAGCCGTCACCACTGCCAGCGCAGTACGGATATTCGCTGATATATCCGCAGGGATTGCAATTGTTCGTCGTGTTCTTCAGACTGGCGCAACTGCAATTGCCGTAGTAATTGCCGCCGCAGTTCTGTGTCGTGCAAGTCTTCGTGGTGCAAGCGGGTTTCGTTGTGGCCTTTGGCTGCACGGCATGCACCTGGGCCGTCTGTACGACAGCGTGCGCTGCCGCCGGCACGGCATCGACACCGGCAACCGTGAATGCGGTGACCAGCGCGAAGGCCGCCACCATTGTGAAACGACAGATCTTGCCCTGCAAAAACGTCATCACCAAACCATCCTCCTCATGGACAAGCATGTTGAACACCAGGCTTATGTCAATAGCCTGTACCTGCCTAGGCGCTTGTAGTTTCTCATCTATTGCCCTGATTTGTATAGCGCATCAAGTTAAAATCAGGTTAAAGTTATTGTGTATTTTACAGTAATTGTATATATGGTACAATTATACAATACCATAAGAGGAAATATGATAGTTATGTCAATACGATTGACTATACAATCAGTGTTATTTCAAAAAGAAGGAGGTTTATGGTCCTGCTCCTACGCTCACATTGTGTTACCCATCGACGTATAGTTATGCAGGGGATAGGAAGATGGTCCTGCAAAGCAAGCAGCAAAATGGCGGGGTAGCATTGGAAGGAGAACATACCATGCAATGTAAGCGTTCGATCAGCATTATCGGCGTGCTCGTGGCCCTGCTGGCCGCGCTGATGAGCACCGCACCCGCTCAGGCCGCGCCGACTCATGCAGCCAGCCGGCAATCTTTAGCATCTGCTTCGACGACCCAGCACACATGGTATCTTTGGGTCGGCGACGAGTCGGCGGATCATGCCATTCAAGGAGCAATGTTCTTGCCCCGGCAGGTATGGATCGACGCTGGCGATACCATCGTCTGGACTTCGTATTCAGCCGACATCCACACCGTGACGTTCTTGCAGCCAGGCCAGGGCCGCCCGCAGTTCAATCCAAGCGATCCTAAGCAGGCAAGCATGTATGGCGACCACAACTATGATGGGCGTTCGTATCACAACTCTGGTCTGCTCAGCACCGGCATGGGCATGGCGCACTCGTATTCTTTGCGCTTTACCACGCCTGGCGCGTTTTACTACCTCTGCCTGGTGCATACGCTGATGTATGGCACCGTTTATGTGCGCCCGGCGGGGACGCCCTATCCCTACAGCCAGGCGGACTATAATCGCCAGATCGGGGGCGCGCAGTACCAAATCGCCAACGAGGGCGTGGCACTGATCAATCAGGCCGAGCGTGACGCGAACCAACGCTTCGTTTACGCCGGCATCGGTCACCGCGATGGCGTCTCGATCATGCGCTTCATCAACAGCACGATCTATATCGACGCGGGCCAGACCGTGACGTTCTTGAACGCTGATCCGCAGATGCCACACACTGTCACTTTCGGTAATTACAGCGGGAATCCTATGACGCCCATGGGCAATCCTCGTGCCTATGACGGACGCGCGCCGTTGAACTCCGGCTACCTGAATCCCGGCGGTTCGATCTTCCGCGTGACGTTCACCCGGCCCGGCACCTATCCTTATCGCTGTCTGCTGCACGGCTTCCTAGGAATGACAGGAACAGTGGTTGTCCTTGGTGGCTACAGCACGTCTGGCTCAGGTTACGGCGGGTATTGATCTCATCTCTTGCTTAACGCGGCGGACAGGAATGTCCGCCCCACGCTGATTGATGTCCGCCCCACGATGGGGGTATGTCCGCCCCACGCTCATACCGGCAGGCGGACGCGATCGACAATGGCGGTGAGATCGACGGAGCGGGGCAGCGTGCCAAAGGCCATACCGCCCATGCCGGCGAGGCGCGTGGCGCAGAAGGCGTCGGCCACCACCGGCGGCGCGTGGCGCAGCAGCAAGGCGCCCTGCCAGACGAGCGCCAGGCGTTCGACCACGCGGCGGGCCTGGCTCTCGCTACTCTCGCGGTCGGCCAGCAGGGTGTGCAGGTCGGCCACGGCGGCGTCGAAGTGCGCCTTCGTCCCTTGCGCGGGGGCGATCTCGGCGGCATATGCCGCCAGAGCTGCCGGCTCGCGCGCCAGGGCGCGCAACACGTCCAGCGCGTTGACATTGCCGGAGCCTTCCCAGATCGAATTGAGCGGCGCTTCGCGGTAGAGGCGTGGCATGATGCTCTCTTCGACATAGCCGTTGCCGCCCAGGCACTCCAGCGCCTCGCTCGTCACCGCCGGCGTGCGCTTGCAGATCCAGTATTTCGCCACAGCGGTCCCCAGGCGCTTCAGGTGCGCCTCCTGCGGATCGCCCGCCGCACGGTCGCATGCGCCCGCTACGCGCAGCATCAGCGCCGTCGCCGCCTCGACTTCCAGGGCGAGGTCTGCCAGCACGTTGCGCATCAGTGGCTGATCGATCAGCGCCCGTCCGAATGCCTGGCGATAGGTCGCGTGATGCACCGCCTGAACAAGTGCCTGGCGCATCAGCGCCGTGGAACCAATGATGCAGTCCAGCCGCGTGTGATTGACCATTTCGATGATCGTCGGCACACCGCGCCCTTCCGGTCCCAGCCGTTGCGCCCATGCGCCGATTAGCTCGATCTCGCTGGAAGCATTCGAGCGATTGCCGAGCTTGTCTTTCAGACGCTGGATGTGGATGGCGTTACGGGTGCCATCGGGCAACACGCGCGGCATGGCGAAACACGTTAGCCCCGCAGGCGTCTGGGCCAGCGTCAGGAAGAGATCGCACATCGGCGCGGAACAAAACCATTTGTGGCCGGTCAGCAGATACGCGCCGTCCGCGCCCGTCGCCACGGCGCGCGTCGTGTTCGCGCGCACGTCGGAGCCGCCCTGTTTCTCCGTCATCGCCATGCCGCACAGCGCCCCCCGTTTCTCGCCGACCGGGCGCAAACCGAAATCGTAGTCCAGACTGGTGAGCTTTGGCTCCCACTGTGCCGCCACTTCTGGCTGCACACGTAGCGCGGGAACCGAGGCATACGTCATCGAGATGGGGCAGCCGTGGCCGGCCTCGACCTGTGACCACAGATAAAAGCCCGCCGCACGCGCCACATGCGTGCCGGGTTGGGAATCGCGCCAGGGCAGCGCGTGCAAGCCCCAGCCTACCGCAGTCGCCATCAGGTCGTGCCAGGCGGGATGAAAGGCGACCTCGTCGATGCGGTGGCCGAAGCGGTCATGCGTGTGCAGCACCGGCGGGTTCTCGTTCGCCGCGAAGCCCCACGCAATGGCTTCCGCCGTCCCCGCGCGCGTGCCAACCGCGCCCAGCCAGTCCATCGCCCAGGCCGCGCCCTCGCGCGCCACCCCCTCGCGCAACGGCGCATCCGCCGCGCAAAGGTCGTAAGCCACCAGCGGCGGCGGCTGGTTCAGCACCGCGTGGGTGGCCTGCGTAGTGCTGTGCGGCGGCTCAACAGTGGTCATGGCGATCCCTCCGATGGTACGCTACCTCTTCTTGTATCTCGCGTTCCTTTATATTGTATCCAATTGGGGGGATGCGGTATTGGTTTGCTGGCTACCATCTTGGCATTTTACGCTGGGACGGGGTATGCTATAGGGTAACAGGTGGAACTGCTAGAAGCCTTGCAGCGACCACCATGATACACCGCTGGCAGAGACACGGAGGGACGGCAATGGCGCAGATTCCACGTGATTGGCGCGCACGCCGCGCGGCATATCAGCGGGCGCAGGCCGGGCGTCGCGCCCAGGCGGCGGCGCTGGCGGAACGGCACGCGGCGCGCAAATCGAGCCGCTGGCAACAGATGCGCCTTTGGCTCACGGCCTCCCTCGTGTTGGCGGGCCTGGGCGTGACCGCCTTCGTCGTCAGCATCGTCGCGCTGGGCCGGGGCGCGCGCTCCATCGCGGACGCGCTGACGCCCGTCGGCGTGATCTTCATCGCCACCTGCGCCGCACCCTTGGTCCTGGGACTGATGCGCGCCATGGATCAACCGCCGCCGGATGAGCGCTGCGGGCGCTGCACCTTCTATCGCCCCGCCAAGGACGACTACGCGCGCGGCACCTGCATGCTGGATGTGGCGCGGCTGGCCACCACCAGCGCCGACACCTGCGGGCGCTTCCGCTATTCGGAGCGGGCGATGGTACGCGAACGGCTGAGCGCCGCGCCGCACGTCCTCAACTCCCCCACGCAAGCATGAGCGCCGGCCCATCACGTCCCCCCAAGGTGCCGCGCGAGCGGCTGGATGCCCTGGTCCTCGCCGCCGGGCTGGCTCCTTCGCGCGAGAAGGCCCAGGCGATCATCATGGCCGGCCAGGTGCAGGTGGACGGGCGCATCGCCGATAAGCCCGGCATGCGCGTCCCCGCCGACGCCGCCGTAACCCTCGCCGCCCTCTCGCCCGAACTGCGCTATGCCAGCCGAGGTGCGCTGAAATTGGAACGCGCCCTCGATGCCTTCGCGCTCGATCCAGCAGGACTGGTGGCGCTGGATATCGGTGCCTCCACCGGCGGCTTCACCGATCTGCTGCTGGAACGCGGCGCGGCGCGCGTCTATGCCATCGATGTCGGCCAGGGCCAGCTTGCCTGGAAGCTGCGCGAAGATCCGCGTGTCGTCGTCATGGACCGCACGAACATCCGCACGCTGGGGGCGCTGCCGACGGGCGCGCGGGGCGACTGCGCGGTCATCGACACTTCGTTCATCTCGCTGCGGCTGGTGCTGCCGCCGCTGCTACCCCTGTTGCAGCCCGGCGCATGGATCGTCGCGTTGGTGAAGCCGCAGTTCGAGGCCGGCAAGCGCGAGGTGGATCGCGGTCACGGCATCATCCGCGATCCCGACGTCCATCTCCGCGTCCTGCACGATCTGCTGGCCTGGCTGGCGACCGATTTGCCACCCTGCGCGCCGCGCGGCCTCGTCCCCTCGCCCATCACGGGCCGCGACGGCAACCATGAATACCTGCTCTGGCTGGACTTTGCTGGCGCTGATGCAGTGTCGTCACCAGCGGCACCGGGCATGATCGATGTCGCGGCGACTGTGGCGGCGGCATTCGCAGGGTAACGTGGCGTCAGCGCAGGGTGCGCTGCTATTGATCATGTGGGCGGGTGGCGATACGATGGGGACGGCGGGCGGGAAACAGTGTGGCGGAGACGAGCGGGCGGGGCGTAGCGTGGCAGAGATGAGCGGGCGGTTGGTAGCGTGGCAGAGACGAGCGGGCGGTTGAAACCGCGCCTAGGGGCTACGCCACGAAGTCCACCTGCGTGGACTGGAGTTTGAGCGTTCCTGCGGGAAGTTGCTCTAAGATGGGGTTTATATCAATTTCGGGCGCAAATCCCCACGATTTTCCCCAAAAAACTCTTCTCTGGCATAGAGAATGCGTTTTATTATATAGAACATCTGTTTTATAAAAGGAGCTACCATGAGCAAGCACAACACGTCAACCGATCATGCCGACCAGGCGGCGCAGCCGGAGGGCGTGGCGGCACTGCGCCAATCACCGCTGATGGCGCACCTGCTGGACGCCCTCGACGCCGGTACCGATATCGGCCACTATGGTCGCCTCACGTTCGTGATGATCGCGCGCCACTTCCTGGCGGAGGATGAGATGGTCCATCTGCTGGCACGGCAACCGGGGGGCGACGAGGCTCAGGCACGGGCGCTCGTCAGGGAGGTGCAGGCGCACGACTATAATCCACCCAAGCGCGAACGCATCCTGGAATGGCAAGCGCAGCAAGATTTTCCGATCTGCCCCACGCCAGGTGATCCCACCAGTTGCAACGTCTACCGGGAATTGCACTTCCCCGATGGTGTCTATGCGCACATCACCGAGTTTTATGAAGAGCAGGCCGGCGAACAAGCGGGCAGGTAATACCCGTTGCGGGGAAAGACAATGGTTAGCGGGGTCGGACAGACAGGAATGGCTGTCCTCCGTCCCCCCGCTATGCGGTTCTGGTCGTCCCGGCTTAATTTAAGCCGGCAGCGGTGTGGCCGGCGGACAGATCCCGTTGGGCGAGAAGAGATAAATCTCGATCAGCGTCTCACCATAGGGTGCGCCGATATATTGGAGCATCGCATGGTAGGCCGTTTGCTGAAACAAGAAGTGCTGGTTCTTGCCCAAATCTTGCATGATCGTCACCAACCCATTATAGATGCCGTTGCGAATGGTCGGGTCTGAGGGCTGTGGCGCGCCGACATAGGGGATGACCAGACCGCTTTTGCGCGCCGTCAAGTTGATGATCGGCGTGCTGCCTTTGTCATAGGTTGGGTTGGTGAATTGGCTCTTGATGTTGGCGATGGTTTGCGAATCGCCTTGGAGCAAGCCATTGTAATCGTAATTCAAGACAATGGTATGGGAATCGGTTTCCAGGCAGGGCGGCGGAATCGGCGTCGGTTTGGTGGTGGGGGTGGGGACGAGGGTCGGCGTGGGCGTTGGAACGCGCGCCAGGACGATGCCGCTGGCATTCGCCACCAGGAAGATCATCGCCAGTGCCAGCAGCAGGTCCGCGAAAAGCCAGCCGACGAGCGCCGCCCCAGCGGCAGTGCGGCGGTTACGACGTTCAGGTCTCATCTCACGCTCCACGATTCAAATTGCTACAAAATCGATCTTGCCGAACTCCAGTCCGCGCAGGCGGACTTCGTGGCGTAGCCCCTAGGCGCGGTTTCAACCGCCCGCTCGTCTCCGCCACACTGTTTCCCACCCGCTGTTCCCCGCCGTCCCCCGTCGTCCCCGACGCCTCAGCCACCGCCCTGCCCTAATGGCGCGAACCGGGGTTGGGGCCGGCGGTGCGGATGGGCGGCTTGGCAGGATTGACGCCGCCGGGTGGCATCGCTCTGGGCGCGGGAGCCTGCGAACCGACGGTGTGTACTTGGCCGTCCGCCCCGATGACGCGCAAGGGTTGGTTGGCGATGCCGCCCGGCGGCCCTTCGTTCGCGCTCGCGCTGCTGCTCGCGGCCACCGGCGTCCCCACCGGCTGCGCATCTTCCTGGTGCAAGGGGACGTATTGCGGTTTGATGGGCGACACTGGTGGTGTGCCGATGACGCCCTGACCCTGCTGCAAACCCTTGCCGCTGATGATGTCGAGCCGTTCGCGCGTGGTCAGCACGAAGGTCGGCCAGGAACCCTGTTCCAGCGCAACGGGCAGATATGAAATATGCTGAGCCATACCAATTCCTCCCACAGGGGACAAATGCCCGTTGCCCTAGGGCGACAACTCGATGATCAGGCGCAGCAGCACGCCGCCGCCGATGCACCACAGCACCACATCCGGGCGCTGGATAATGAGATCGCGGGCGAGCCACAAGCCAACGGCGGCCACCAGCACCAATGCGCGGTCGAAACGAATCAAGAAGTGCAGCACAACCAGACCGATCAGGAGAAACACCCAATGATAGCCCGCCAGCCAAAAAGTGTGGGTGAGCCAGAGGCCGGCCCCGATGGCATAGGCTCCCAGGCCGATCACTGCCCCTTTCGGGAACGCCAGCAACACGTCCTGGGCGAGCGCGCCCCGCGCGGGCGGCGGCACGGCCACGCTGCCCAGATTGCTGGCATACGCCTGCACCGGCGGCACATACTGCTGCTGTGGCGGCTGGTATGCCGGCTGCTGGTACGCTGCCGGTTGGGCGAACCCTTGCGGCGGCGCATGGCCCTGGGGATGCGCCACGGGCGGCACCGGTGGCGGGGCCACGGGCGGCGGTTGTGCCACGGGCCGCTGGGTGGGCGGGGCGGTATTTGGCACCAGCAGATTCTGGCGCAACGGCGCTTGTGGCCGCACCTGCCCGACGATGATGGCGTTACGCTCGCTCAACGGCAGATTGAGCGTTGGCCAGGGTTTATCAGGATACTCACTAGGAATCTCGCGCATGCTCACCACTCCACTACAACATCAGACTGTCACTAATTCGATCCGCGCGCGATAATGATCGGGTGCCTGGCCGAATTGCAGCACCAGCTTGTCTTGCAGGGCCAGCGACGTACCCACGCCCACCGCCTGCCACTGGCCCGCGCCGTCGCGGTAACGCAGGTCCGGCAAGTGGATGTTGCGCAGCGCCCACATGCCGTTGCTCTGGTTATACTCGAATTCCGCCTGGCGGGTGCGGTTCGGGATCGTATGGCGGTCGATATACAGCGCCTCTTTGCCGATGCGCGTGTGCCATTCGTAAAGGCCGCGCCCCGGCCAACCGACAATATGATGGTTGTCCGTGCTATCCGGTTTGACAAGCTCGTTATAATCGTCTGGCCCTTTGCCACGATTATGCGGCAGCAAGTACACGAAGGGCAACTGCCGCGCCGCCGGTCGCGTGCGGCAGACGGGACACACCACGCCGCCGGAGCGCAGCGCCACGAACGAGTGCCAGTAGCACTGTGGATTCGCGCAGGGGATGATGCGATCATACGTGCGTACCAGCGCGCGTTGCCAGGACTGCGGCTGCGGGCGATTCAGCGGGTCGTGCAACCCCTTCACGAAGGCGGCGGTGAATAAATCCTCCAGATCCTTGCCCAGCGACCGCGCGAAGATCGTCTGGGTGGGCGAGCGATTCGAGCCGTCGGTCGGATCTTCGATGTACAGCGCCTTGGGTCCCAGCAGCAGATAATCGTCGTGCATCGGGTCCGTCGTGTCGTGGATCTTCTTGCCTTTCAACGGGTGCAGCCCCAGCAGCCAGTAATAGAGCAGGGTTGCCAGCGAATGGCGGTCGCTGCGCACGGTCGGCACGATGCGCTGAGTTTTCGCGCCCCAGGACCACAGTTCCGGCGCGATGTACCAGGGCGTGCCGATGACCTCGGCTTCGATGGAATTGGGAACGGTGACGCTGTCGCAGTCGATGAGGGTCATCTTGCCCTCAAACGGTTCGACCATCACGTTGCGGTGCGAGAGATCGGGGTAGCAGATGCCGGTGGAGGACATGCGCTGCACCGCGCTAGCCAGCTTGATCGCCACCGCCATGCGCCCCAGAAACCAGCCTTTTTCTTCGTTTTTCAGGCCGTTGAACGACTTGGGGAAGATGTACTTATCCATCGTTTTCAGGCTGCCGGCGAAGCGCATGCGATAGCCAAAGGCCGGCGCAACGGTGATCTTTTCCGGCCAGGTGAAATACTCTGTCCAATACGGATCGTCCTTCGTCGGATTCAGTTGGTCGATCAGCCGCTGAATGCGCTCCGTGCGCTTGGCGTCGCCGCCGCCGGAGGTGTAGATTTTGACCACGCCGGTCTTATCCGCCGTCTGATAGATTTTGCCCTGCGCGCCGCTGCTGAGCGGCTGATCGTTCACCGCTTCGGTCGTGCCGTCGCGGTACTTGATGACCATCGTCCCCATCGTGCATCCCCCTCGCTGACCTTAGTACGTGCAAACCACCGTGCGGTCATCGCCCGACGCGCGCTTGCGATATTCCAGGAACGTCGCCATGCCCTGACCCGGCGCATCCGTATCCAGCGACGCGGCTTTGATCTTGTTGTAAAAATCCGCGAAATCGGCGAAATGGCCGGTGACTTCATCCGGCGGCGTGGAAAGATCATCGATGGTGCCGTCGGTCATACCCAGCAACACCTGGCCTTTTTCCACGGTGCTGACCTTGATGATGTTTTTCCACTCGCTTTTATTGAAGCGCAGGAATGGCACGACGCGGTTATCCACGCCGGTGAACTGTGGTTGCTGCAAGAAGTTCAGGTCGGCGGCCACCGCGCCCGCCGCTGTCGGCTGCCACGCCAGCAGCGCGCCATCGCCCACCTGGGCGCTGGCCACGAAGAGATCGCCGTTCGCGCGCGGCACCAGCACGTAGACCAAGAGAGTCGAGTGCAACTCATCGGGATGTTTCTTGTTCTGCTCGGCGGTCTGCAAGACGGCCTGATAAGCGTGATCCAGCATGCCGTGGATCATCTGTTTGGCCTGCTGGGTGATGGCGGTTTCTTCGGGATCTTGATTCTTCAGCACGGCGGTGACGAGCGCGCTCATCTGCTCCTCTTTGACGCTATCGACGGCCCCATGCACCGCCGCGTAGGCGCCCATGCGCGAGAACTCCTTGCTGCCCACGCCGTCGGCGATGGCGACGAGCGCGATCTTATCGGTGCCGCCCAGGCGGATATGGAATTCGTCGTCGCGGAACTTGCCGGCTTTGTGCGACCGCCCGCGCACGCTGGCTCCCGTCAGATGCCAGCCGCCGGCCAGCGACGCCGCCGGTCCCGTTGCAGGATAGGTGCGCTGATGGGGATGAAACTTTTTCTCGACCTCATAGCCAGGCGGATCGGCTTCTGGTGGGTCGGGTTGGACGATCTTGCCGTCTTTCAAGCGTTCTTGCAGGTATTTGTAGCGGCCTTCGAGCAGTTCGCGCATGCGCCGTTCGTTGTCGCGTTCGGTGCGCACGGCATCGCGTTCGCGCTGTGCCGCTTCCAGCTTGCGCTCGGTCTCGCGCAACGAATCTTCCAGCTTGCGGGCGCGCTCGCGCTCTTTGCGCGCTTCGTCACCGCCCAATTTGATTGGACCAACATGCATCCCTTGCTGGTGTCCCATGCCTGGCGGGGCGTTGGGATCAACATAGCCGGGAATGCCAGAAGGATTCGGGGAATTCGGCACGCCGCCGGGTCCGGTGGCAGGCGGCTGCCCGCCAGCGGGCGCGGCATTGGGATCGGCGGTGCGCGCTGGTGGGACGTTTTGCACCCCGCCTGGGGGAGATCCTACCGGGGTTGGCGTTATGCCGCCGCTCCCAGTTTGGTTGTAACCAGGATTAGGATTAGCGCCTCCCGTCTGATTGCCTGGTATGCCGCCCTGGTTTGGGTTAGGGGACTGATTGCCAGCGGCGTTGCCGGCATTGTTCTGCTGGTTGCCGCCATTGTTCTGCTGGTTATGATGGGGCATTGCGTTGCCTCCCGGTTGATACTGCGCCGACGGGCGCGCGGACTGGATGCTACGCACGGTCAGCCACGAAGAGATCACGAGCAGCACGAACGTGACGAGGGCGACGATGCTGGCATAGGTCTGAAGGGCATGCGCCATGCTCATATGGTTGCCTGCTTTCCCTGGTCCTGCCGTTATCGCTTGCAGGAGCAGCGACGACATGAAGCAGGTGAAAACCAGCAATGAGACGACGATCATCGTCACCATTTGCAGCACTCGCACGCTCAGCCCTGTCGCCCGCTTCATGCCATGAAGGACGCCGCTGGCCCGCTGCGCGATCCCATTGAACTGCTTGGCCAGCATAGCGGTCTGGTTAGCCTGGCCCGGTTGCTGTGGCATCAGTTTTCCCCTTAACGCCGATTCCGCCTACTTCCGCTTGCTCTTGCCGGCTGGATCATACCTGCTGAATGTGTCGGGGCAGCGGGGGCAACGTGCTGGTGCGATCCCCGCGTGCATAGGCTTCGCTGCGCTGTGTGATCACCTCGGTCGTCCAGTCGAAGAAGCGCGCCAGGCAGGTGCCATCGCGTTCGCGCAGCGCCAGGCGTGTGACCTGCGTGACGGCCAGCGGCGCGACCGCCGCCGCGTCGAGGCCCAGCGCGATGATGGTGGGGCGACGGTTATCCGCATATTGGGTGATCGCCTGGAGCGGCGCTTCCCAGTCGCGTTCGGGCGCGTCGCCCAACACGATGAAAATGAGCGGGCGGGCATCGCCGGGCGTGGTCGCCGATTCGATGATCATCTCGTATTCCAGCGCGTTACGCACATGATGCAAGGCCGTATGCAGCGGGCGCGGCCCCTGCGCCGTCAGCGGCGGCAGCATGAAGCGATCCACCGGCGTGAGGTCGAAGGGCTGCACCTGCTGCCCAAAGAGGATCACGCTGAGATAGACGCTGCGCAGGGTGATGGCTTCGCGCGCCAACTCCTGCTGTAACGTTTGCATGTTTTCGTGCAGCGCCACCTCGAAGACGCCCGCGACCGCCGCTGAGTCATCTAGCACGAAGAAGATCGGCAGCCGACGGAGGTGGTGATACGGTGAGGCCATGCTCTGCTGCTCGCTTTCGCCTGGGCGACCGCCGGGGAGTGGCTGTTCCCCGGCAGCGTGAAAATACGGCTAGGTACAGATGGCGCGCTATAGATCGTACTTAATGACGCCGGGGATGTTGGTCGGCGACGGCATATCCACCTGGCCGCCCCCGGCCCCGCCCGCCGCCTGCGACGCGCTGACGATGGAGCCGCTGATCAACTGGAAGAAGGCGCGCAGGGCATCCGCCGAGACATTATGCATCAGGTAGACGTTTTCCGTCACCTCACGCAGCATGTTGGCATTCACGCCATCGCCGCAACCGAGCGCCACGATGGTCGGGCGCTGCGAGCCACGCAGGGCTTTCAGCTTTTGCACGGCGCTGCGCCACTCGTCTGTCGGCTCGCCGTCCGTCAGCAAGAAGACGAGGGGGCGATAGTCGCCGCGCTGCGTCTGGGTTGTCGGCGTCAGATCGCTCTGGATGGAGGCGGCCAGCAGATTGAACGCCGCGCCCATCGCCGTGCTGCCGCCCGCGCTGAGCATCTGGGGCGAGAACTGATCGACGGCCATCAGAGGATCTTGCGCCGCCGTCGAAGCGAAGCGGATCAGGCTGATATACGCCGTTTCGCGCGTCATGGAATCGCTGTTCAATTCGCGCCAGAGCAGTTCCAGACCTTCGTTGACCGCCACGATGGGCGCGCCCGACATCGAGCCGGAGCAATCTAGCATCAGGTAGACCGGCAGCCGGCGCATCGCGCCGCCCCCCATCTGATTCGGCATCGTCATAGCTGAGTCTCCTTTGCGTGTGGATACACGTCACGTCTTCCGATAAAACGTGTCACGTCTATGATAACACAATTACAAGCTTTTGTTGAGGGGGTTGCCCAGCCACACCGGCGGCGGCTGATCGGCGGGCAACACCCCCTGGGACGATGAGATGATCGCGTCGGTGACGCGCGTGAAGAACGGGCTGAGGCTTGTCGCCGTCACTCCTGGCAGCTCCAACACCTGATCCGTCAATGTGCGCAGGGGTGCCGTTGCCGCCGGCTGCGCCGCCAGGCCGATGATGGTCGGTCGCTGAGGTCCGCTGAGCCGCCGCAGCGCCTGCACCTCTTCCGCGTAACTATCGGTGGGTGGGCCGGCCAGCACCACGAACACGATGGGATAGTAATCGCCGCGCTGGGTGGGCGTGGTGGGGATGAGATCCTGCGCCAGCGACGCGCGTAGCAGGTGCAGCGCCGCCCCGAAGGAGCGCCCTGGCGCGGCCTCCAGCAGCGGGATCGTCAGGCTATCCACGTCTTCCAATGCGGCTTGCGCCGCCATCTCGCTGAAGCGAATCAGGCTGACATGCGCGGCCTCGCGTGTTTGCGGATCGTCGAGCAAGTGGGCCTGCACATCTTCCAGCAAGCGTTGCACGGCCTGCAACGGTTCGCCGGCCAGCACCTCCGAGCAATCGATGAGGAAATAGACCGGCAAGCGGCGCACGACGCCCTCGAAGACGGGCATGCTCATGGGAAAACCTCCTTCACACACACAACACAGCGACCGGTACTTCGCAAGCTCAGTGCGATGCGGGCGTGCTGGTACTTGCCGGCGTTGCCACGCTCGTCTTCGTGGCTGAGGGCGTACCCGTCGGCTGCGCTGCCGCAGGTGTCGCCGTTGGTTGTGTGATGGGCGTGTCCGTCGGTGCCGGCGTCTGCGTCGGTGCCAGCGTCGCCGTCGGCTGCATCGTTGCGGTGGGCGGGGTGGTGTGTGTTCTCCCCGCTGGCACCTTGCCGAGCGCGACGCCCAGCGACAGCACGAACACGATCAGCAGCACGGCATCGATCACCAGCAAGATCCCCGTCTGTTTTTTCACGGCGTGACGCCTCCTTGGGTGCGCGAACGCCGCGCGCTACGCCGGAAGAGCAAATCGAGCAGGCTGCCACCGCCACCGCCGCCCATGAATAGGCCGCCGCCCCCGCCGCGAATGGCGCTCTCGAAGTACACCGCCGCGTTGGCGATTTGGATGGCGGCGCGCTCCATCTGGTCGCTGGCCGTGCGCAGGGCGTTCTCGGTCTGGCTCAGTTGTTTCTGCGCGTTGGTCAGGTTCTGCGCGCCGCCGCTGACATTCGTATTGATATCGCTGGACATCTGTGCGATGGTCGCGCCCAGTTGCTGCGCCGTCTGTGTCAGGAGGGCCGAGATCTGCTGTACCTCGCCTCTGAGGGTTGCGGTAAGTTGCTGCGATGACGTGGTGGCCGTCGTCATACCCTGCACCGCCGAGGTGACGCCGCCGGTGATGCCGGTGAGGCTCGATGTCAACGTCTGCTCCGTCTGCTTCAATTCCGTCACGTGCTGATCAAAGGACTGGCCGGCCTGGATGAAGCGGGTGGAGTTCGTCACGAGATCTGCCGCACCCTGCGAGAGTTTGCCCGTCTCCGTCCCCAGCGTGGCGCTGGCCGTAGCCAGGCCGTGCATCTGCTGCTCGACGGCCACCAGCTTCGCCGCGAGGTCCGTCACCAGCGCCTGCACACTCTGCTGCATCACGCCCAGCGCGTTTTTCGCATCATCCGTGATCTCGCGGCTGGTCTCGATGGCGCGGTTGATCGCCTCATTGATCGTCGCCACCAGGGTAAGCGGATCGGCATTCGCCCCCAACTGCAAGGAGCCGCGATTCGCCACCACGCCGATCAGCCGCATCGCCAGTTCCTGATACGTCGCCGAAATCTCATTCGCCGCCACCTGAGCTTGATGCTCACGCTGCTGCACGAGCAGGGTGAAGATGAGGAACAGGCTCAACCACACGACATCGATCAGCGCGGTCGATTGAAAGTTCAGCACCGAATGACCATTAAATGACGATTGCCATAACACGAAAAATGAATTCGGCGCATTCGCACCTTCGGGGATTTTGATCGCGTTCGGGTCCGCCGCATAGCCCCTGGCGGCGTCAAAGAGGGCAAGCCAGGTGGTCACGAGGGGCAAAATGCTGAAGACATTGCGCCAGAACACCAGCCGATTCAACTGTTTGAGATGCGCCTCTTCCACCTCTTGCGCGAACTCCACAGGGTTGAGCAATTGATATGCGGCTTCGGGCGTCAGCTTGGTATAATTGTTGCTCACCTCCTGTAAGCGTCGGATGCTGTTGGGCGCGACCGCGCCGGGAACACGGGCAAACGCCGCCAAATCTTTCGCCAGCAGTTGACCAGTTGGCCCTGCTCCCTGCAATGCCGAGAAATTGACCTGCGGGTTGCTCACACGCCGCCTCCAATGAATCACAAGATCGCCCCCATGATACCACGCTTTGCAATACTCTACAAGCCTTTTTGGTCTATTTTCAGATTTTCGTGCAAAATCATCCCCAATTTCGCTGTTTGAATTGGGGCGATAATGATCACTAAATATAATGTGTGTGCGTAATATTGGTTGTAAGCAATGCGCGCGTAGTGGGCGCGGGGCAACAGCTAGGCGTGCTTGTGCGCCGCGCGCCGGGCGCTCTGCGCCGCGATATTGAGGAGGATGCCCACCGCCGCCAGGGAGACGACCAGCGACGATCCGCCGAAGCTGATGAAGGGCAATGGCACGCCGGTGAAAGGCAGCGCCGCCACGCTGGAACCGATGTTGAGCAGCGCCTGCACCACCAGCCAGCAGGTGATGCCGCTGGCGAGGATCGCGCCATAGGCGTCCGGTGCCTGGCGGGCGATGCGCAGGCCGCGCCACAGCAACAGGCCGACCAGCCCCACCACCAGCAACGCGCCCCACAAACCCAACTCCTCTCCGATGACGGCGAAGATCGAATCGGTGTAGGGGGCCGGCAAATAGCCTGCTTTTTGCAGACCGTCGCCCAATCCGCGTCCGAAGATGCCGCCGGAGCCGATGGCGACCAGCGATTGGCAGATGTGGTACGACGTAGCGGTGTCGCAGCGCAGCGGATGCAGAAAGGCGGTGATGCGCGCCCGCCGGAAGGGGGTGGCGGCGATGACCAGCGCGCCCAGCGCGCCGGCCCCGGCGGAGGCCGCCAGCAGCGGCAGCAGCGGCGCACCCGCCGTCAGGCACACGACGAACGTACACGCCGCCAGGACGAGCGCCGTCCCCAGATCGTTTTGCAGCAGCACCAGGCCCAGCAGCGCCAGCGCGGCCAGCGCCACGCGCCAGAAACGGCGCGGCGACCACGGCGCGCGGCGGTGGGTCAGGTGATCCGCCGCGAAAAGGATGAGGGCCAGCTTGGCGATTTCACTGGGCTGGAAGCTCAAGAGCGCGCCCAGTGCGATCCAGCGCGTCGCGCCGCCGTTGCTGACGCCCAGCCGCAACACCAGCGCGCTCAGCGCCAGTGCCACCACGATGCCCGGCGTGGCCACGCGCCGCCACTGCCGATAATCGACGCCGGCGGTCAGCAGCAGCGCGACCGCGCCCAGCGCCAGCCACAGCGCATCGCGCCGCGCGAAGGCCGTCGGGTCGAGGGGATCGGTGAATTCACTGGCGCTCTGGACCATGAGCAGGCCCAGCACCAGCAGCGCCAGCACGGTGAGGAGCAGGATCGCGTCGGGCCGCGCGGCGGCCACCTGGCGGGCGCGGGCGGCGGCATACACGTTCGTGCCGACCTGGCCGAAGACTGATCCCGTCCCGGTCGGCGGGCGGCGTCCTGCCGCCCGGTGGGTAACGCGCGTCCTGCGCGTTTTGTCGATCATTAGTCTGCGCTCCTTTTCTGCGCGCTATCGTGCAAGGCGCGTGCCAGGGTGCGCGCCTTGACAGCGACCGGCGCAGATCGTATGATCTCTGCAAAATCCTTCAACTATTTTAAAGGAAATGGCCATGACCAGCGCCCGCGCCACCCGTCGCGCGCTCTTCGAGATCGCCGATAGCCAGGATGGCTTTTTCACCGCCGCACAGGCACGCGGGGTGGGCTATGATTACGCGCAGCAGAGTTATCACGTGCAGGTCGGCAATTGGATGAAGGAAGCACGTGGCGTGTATCGCCTGACCGATTATACCTGGGTGCCGTATTCTGATATCATCACGCTCGCGCTGCAAACTATGAATCGCGCGGGTGAGATGCAAGGTGTGATCTCGTATGAGACTGCGCTGGATCTGCATGGCATCAGCGACGCCAATCCGCGCCGCATCCACATCACGCTGCCGCCCGGCTATCGCAAGCGCCTGCCCGGCATCGCCTATCCCCACACTGGCATCGTGCCACCGCAAGACTACGAGGAGTGGCATGGCTTTCGCATCACCACGCCGCTCCGCACCATCCTGGATGTCGCCGCCAGCCCCGTGAGCTGGGTCTTCACCGATGGTGCGGTGCGCGATGCTCTGCGCGAAGGCAAAGTGCGTATCCGCCAGCTTCTTGACCGGGCAGAGAACGAAGAGATACAACAAAGACTAAAAGACGCGATTGAAGCCACTGAAGAAAGTGTGAGGGTCTGAGTGCCAAAACAGTACAAATCTGCCGTGGCATTTCGCGTTGCTCTCGAAGATCGGCTGAAGCTGATATCACAGGGCAAGGAATCTGAACTGGTACGCCTACGGCGGCGTGTCACATTTGATCGGCTTCTTGCTAGGCTTTTTGTTGAAGGCTCTCCACAATGGATCTTAAAAGGAGGCTATGTTTTTGATCTGAGATTGGGGGCCAGATCACGGGTAACACGAGATATGGATATCTCCATTCCTTTTCCTACTCATCTAACATTGCAAAACGAACAGGGATCGCAAGAAGTGGCATTGCGTAAACTTTTTACTGACGCAATCGAAAGAGATCTTCATGATTGGTTCGCTTTTGAAATCAAAGTAGCGATGAAAGAGCTGGATGGCGCACCCAATGGCGGGGCGCGCTTTCCCATCACTGCCCGAATCGATAATCGTGTCTATATGGCGTTTCACCTGGATGTCGGCTTGGGTGATGCCGTCATCGCACCGCCGGAATGGTTGGTCGCCCAGGACTTCCTGGGCTTCGCCGAGATTCCGCCGCCGCGCATCGCCGTGCTACCCAGAGAGCAGCAGTTCGCCGAGAAGATTCATGCATATACGCTGCCCAGGGCGAAGCCCAACACGCGCGTTAAAGATCTCGTCGATCTGGTGCTGCTGATCCAACTTGGCCTGACCGATCTGGCCCTGGTGGCCCGCGCTGTGGCGGCGACCTTCGCGCGACGCGCGACGCACCCGATTCCGCGCACCCTCGAACCGCCGCCGCCCGCATGGGCGGCACAATATGTCGATTTGGCGCTGGAGTGCGACCTGGCACAAACGACGACCGAAGCCGCCTTCGCGCTAGTCACGGGCTTCTGGTACGGCATCGCCAGCGCGCCCCCGGATCACATCTGATACGCGCAAGCTACGCACAGGATAGCTCTTCTTGCTTGTATCAAAGAGGTGAACATTGCAGAGTCAGCCGGAAAACGGGGATGGTATGGGTATACCTATATGGGTATACCTATGTGATATGCTGGCAGCAGGGACATCGTAGACTGGATGTGCGCGAGGCGTGAAAGGGGAACTCAATGGATACAACTTCAACACCGTTACTGCCAAGCTTGCGCGTCGGCCTCGTCGGGCATCGGCACCTACAGGAAGCCGATATTCCCGTGATCAGGGAGCGCGCGGGCGAATTGTTCGCCGCGTGGCGGCGCGAGTATGCCCAGATCATCGTCTTCTCGTCATTAGCCATCGGTGCGGATAGCGTGCTGGCCGAAGTCGCCCTGGCGCAGGGCGCGCGGCTGGTCGCCGTCATCCCTTTCGCGGAGTACGTGAACGAGCGTGATTTCACGCCGGAGCAAGCGCAGGCACACGCGCGCTTACGCGCGCAAGCGGATACGGTGGAGCTAAAGCATCCGGGACCACGCCGCGAGGCGTTCATGGCGGGGGGCAGGTGGATCATCAATCACAGTGATACGGTGATCGCGGTGTGGAACGGCCAACCCTCGCCCAGCCTGGGTGGCACCGCCGATATCGTGACTTATGCACGGGAGCAAGCGAAAGACATCGTGATCATTCCTGTTCACTGAGCGCGCGAAAAACGTGGCGAACATATTGACAGGCGGATAAACCTCCGCTATAGTGCGGACAACCGTCGTGGTCTGTGCGCAATGCTCGTGCAGCTGCGCGACGGTATCAGTGCGCACGCGGAGGGTAGCCAGGCATGGAACCAGCACCTAACGAGCATCTCGCCGAGCAATTATTATTTCAAGAGTACGCCCTGGTGGTCGATGAAACCGCCAAGCTCAGCGACCGCCGGCAGACGGTGAACGACATCTACATCGGCCTCAACGTGTTGTTCCTGACGGCGATGGGCGTGGCTTTCGTGTCCAGCCACCTGCAATCCTGGTGGGTGACGGCGATCTGTGGCCTCATCGCGGTCTTCACCACGCTCTTCAACACTTTCTGGTACCGAACGGTCAATCGCTATCAGAATCTGGTGCGGGCGCGCTATCGCTATCTGCGCGGCATCGAGCGGAAGATGCAGCAGCAATGGCCGGCCATCTTCCCTGCCATCGCGCTGCCGGAAAAGGAGCCTCCGGCCAGCAAACCGCAGGCCAGCCAACCCCTGGCCCCCGTGCCACCAGGCGCGCTGCCCGCAGCGGCGCATGAGTTCGATCTCGCCGTGCGCGGCATCTACCTCTTTGAAGATGCCCTGCGCGAGATCAGCAAGCAGCAACGACAGAGCAATCCCGTGGTATTCGGCTTCGCGAGGCTGGAAAAAGGGACGATCATCGTCCTGAGCAGCGCATACTGGCTGATCGCTGGCCTGATCGCCGTGGCGACCTATCTGATCAGTAGCGGTGTGTGGCCACCCGTCAAGCTGTGAAATGCGCGGCAACGCGCGCAAGCATGTCATCCAGCAGGAGCGATCCATCGACCGCCAGCGTGGCGAGGCCGCGCGCCTGCGCCTCATGCTGGATGTGCCGCGCGATCAATTCGTCGCGCGCGATGATGTTGGCCAGCGCCCGTGCGGGATCGCTCGTCTGAATGGAGGGGCCATGCGCCCACCCGAAAGTCACTACGCAGATCTGCTAGCCCTGATAGGTTTCTTAATCACGTTTTTGGCTCTCTACCTTGTGTGCTTGATGCTCTTAGGTAAAATGGGTATAGTAGGACTACCAATAGGGCTACCTGTCAGAGTAGTTGTCCATGCAACCTAGTAAGCTAAAACTACGTTATTCACTGGAGCTATGCACAGATTATCCACTTATCCACCGCGCACCGGTCAACAGGCCAGCAAAAGGACCGGAGACGACTGTTCGTTCAGGAGCTGCTCCCCAGGAAAGGAAGATTTCATGCTCTCAGTAACAGGATTGCAAGAGGCCGCAACAGTAAAAGCATTGCTCAATCAGATGAGTGGAGAAGCGCCTGAATTTCGCAAAAGTCAGGAAACAAACCTTGCTATACGGGAAAAACTGCAATATTTGGCACGATCTTATAAACTAAACCCTATCTTTGTCGAATATTCCGACTGGGTGACTTGCTATGCCTATATGTATAAATATATGGCTCATCATGCTAATGCAACTTATAAGATGCTACGCCGGACACAAGCTTATAAATGGTGGAAAGGCTCGACAATCTCCTATCTAGGGGGCGGTCCAGGAAGTGATTTTCTTGGCACAGTATCATACCTTGCAGAACACGGCCTGGTTTCTGCTTTGAAGGTCCAAAATATCGATCGCGCCTCTGCATGGCAACCATTTTGGGAGTGTACTTGCCACAATCTCGATGGAATAGGTGGAATGAAGCTTCTGCCTTCTTTCAAAAATATGGCCCTGGATGATCCTTGCTTGGACGACTGTGTTCGAACGTCGCAAGTGATAATGATGAGCCATGTCATTGCTGAAAACACCCCCACCATTTCAATTGTGCAACAAAGGTTCGAGCATATTGTCCGATCGGCTCAAACAAACACCGTTTTTATTTTGGTTGATCGAGAGGTTGGCTCTCCTCTTGCAATTGCCGATGCCTGTGTACAGAGACGGGAATTGGTAGAGGTTTATCGAGACGTTTTCATACCATACCTGGATGATCGTGATGTTCTTACACATTACCATTTCCAGTATGGTCAATCGCCACTTGGTAGCAAACAAGTAGCGTACCGTATACTTGAAAAGCGATAAGAAGGAGCCAAAAGCATGAACACTTCAATCGGCATCAAAGCTAATACCATTATTTCTGCCAGTTATAAAACCGACATTCCGGCCTTTTACGGAGACTGGTTCATGTCGCGCTTGGAGCATGGCTACTGCGGCATGGTCAACGCCTACAATCGTAATCAAGCGACTTTTGTTAGTCTAAGACCCTGTGATGTGAGCGGGATTGTCTTCTGGACCAAAAATATTGGCCCCTTCATGAAGCATCTTGACCGTGTGCGCGAATTAGGTTTTCCATTCGTTGTTCAGCATACGATCAATGGCTATGCACAATCGCGGTTTGAAGCAGTCGTTAGTTCTGATGAGGCTATCGAGAATCTCGGTCAAATTCGCAATGAGTATGGTCCGCATGTAGTCGTCTGGCGCTATGACCCAATTGTCATCACAACGAATACTCCAGTAGAGCATCATGAAGCTAATTTTGCCCAACTCGCAGAAGGTTTAAAAGGGGTTACTGATGAAGTTGTAATTTCATTTGTCCAACCCTATAAAAAAACACAAAGCAATATGAGAGAGCGCGAAGCTGCCTATGGCTTTGATTGGATCGATAATCATGACTTCATAATTACCTTTGAAGAGCACGTTTCCAAAAAGACAGGAAGAGTTATGCGACGCCGTATTTGGCAAGAAACAGATGAGTCTTTGGAGCGAAAACGATCCCTCGCTCAGAGGCTTGCGGTAGTTGCGAAAGCTGTTGATATGCAATTGACAATCTGCTCACCTCCGCAGGTTTTTTTTACTGGATTACTGGCTGATCCACATTCGTTGTCGTGTCCTGTTATGGCGGCACATTGTGTGGAAACACAGCGGCTAAACAAGATCATCGCATCGAGCGAATTTGCCCATTTTTTACCGCAAGATCGACCAAATCTCCCGGTGAAAATTCAGGGCAACCGTGACACTTGTGAATGTTATCCTTCAACAGATATTGGCGAATATGATACTTGTCCCTATGGCTGTGCATATTGTTATGCTGTCAGCCATCGTGAAACAGCCAAACGATTCTATACAGAGCAATCATCACGGCTTAGCGAAATACCAGGTGGGCAATATAGTAGCCCGTTCCTCGATCCTCGTCATATGGAGCGTTTTCCTGAATTTCGTGACGACAATAATGCATGGGTGCAGGAACGGTTTGCTCAAATCGATACCAAGCAAACTTCCATGTTTCAACAATCAGAGGATGAAGATAAACATCCTCTTTGACATATATTCTTTTGCGCGCGGCCATCTGCGCATCGCCCGTTTGCACGCGCCGCGCCACGTGGTCCGGCTCCTGCCGGTCGTAATGCTACACCTGCCAGCCATACAACGCAGCGAGGCGATCCGCGATGGTGGTCTTGCCGGCGCAGGTCGCGCCGCCCAGCCAGAAGACATGTGACAGGTTGTCAGCCATAACCATTGCTTACCATTTCTCCTTATCCGCTAATGGCCCCATATCTACTTCACCGTGAATGTTATCTTTAGTCACCTGCGCGAGCAAGGACGCGAGTGTTTCCTTGGTCGGAGTGGATAATGAACGACCTTCTTGATTGGCAATATCGATCAGCATTTCAAGTACCTCATGCCCATGCTTTGCTGCTTCTTCATAGGTGTCGCCGTGGGTTACGGGCTGCATGACACGCTCGGCCCATTCGGGTAGCGTAACGAGATACGCCTGATCTTCGTCCGACCAGGCGATCAGCATAGAATAGTGCACGATAATCCTCCTATGAGGACATATCCAGCCTTTTGCAAGTCGCCACGCAGTTCGCGGACCTTTCGTGGCATCCCTTCCTCCTATTGTAGCATAGCTTTTATGCTTCTTTCTCTTTTCGTGGCCTTCGTGGAATGTCGTGGCTTTCGTGTTTGATCATCCTCCCTTGTACGCCCCCTCTCCATCTCCGATGGGGAGGGGGCTGGGGGGTGGGGCCGCGCTCCCTACATCCGGAACACGCCGAACTTCGTCTCAGGGATGGGCGCGCGCGTGGCGGCGGCCAGGCCCAGCGCCAGCACGCGGCGCGTGTCCAGCGGATCGATGATGCCGTCGTCCCACAGGCGGGCGGTGCTGTAATAGGGATTGCCCTCGGCCTCATATTTGGCGATGGTCGGCGCTTTGAAGGCGTCTTCTTCTTCCGGCGTCATCGTTTCGCCACGCGTGGCCAGATTGTCGCGCCGGACGGTCAGCAACACGTTCGCGGCCTGCTCGCCGCCCATCACGGAGATACGCGCGTTGGGCCACATCCAGAGCTGGCGGGGGCCGTAGGCGCGACCGCACATGCCATAGTTGCCCGCGCCGAAGCTGTTGCCAATCATCACGGTGAACTTGGGAACAGCGGCGTTGGCGACGGCCATCACCATCTTCGCGCCGTCCTTGGCGATGCCGCCCGCCTCATATTGCCGCCCGACCATGAAGCCCGTGATGTTTTGCAGGAAGATCAGCGGCGTCTTGCGCTCGCAGCACAGTTCGATGAAATGCGTCGCTTTCAGCGCGCTCTGGCTGAAAAGCACGCCGTTGTTGGCGATGATGCCGACGGGATAACCGAACAGCCGCGCGAAGCCGCACACCAGCGTCTCGCCATAATTCGCCTTGAATTCGTGGAAGCGCGAGCCATCCACCAGCCGCGCGATGATCTCATGCACGTCGTAGCCGCGCCGCCAGTCGCGCCCAATGATGCCGTAGATCTCCGCCGGATCATACTTCGGCTCCTCCGGCGGGAGGATCTCCCACGGCTCGTAGCGCGGGCGGTTCAGGTTGGCGACGATCTCGCGCACGATGGCCAGCGCGTGCGCGTCGTTCAAGGCATAATGATCGGCCACGCCGGAGATGCGCGTGTGGACTTCCGCGCCGCCCAGGTCTTCGGCGCTCACCTCCTCGCCCGTCGCCGCTTTCACCAGCGGCGGACCGGCCAGGAAGATCGTCCCGTTGCCGCGCACGATCACCGATTCATCGCTCATCGCTGGCACATACGCGCCGCCGGCAGTACACGACCCCATCACCGCCGCGATCTGCGTGATGCCCTGTGCCGACATCTGCGCCTGGTTATAGAAGATGCGCCCAAAGTGTTCGCGGTCGGGGAAAACGTCGGCTTGCAAGGGCAGATTCGCGCCGCCGGAATCGACAAGGTAGATGCATGGCAGGTGATTCTGTTCGGCGATCTCCTGGGCGCGCAGGTGCTTCTTGACCGTCAGCGGGAAGTACGTGCCGCCCTTGACCGTGGCGTCGTTGGCGACGATGATGCACTCCTGGCCCTCGACCACGCCGATACCCGTCACGATGCCCGCGCCGGGGGCGTCGTCGCCATACATCTCCCACGCGGCCAGCGCGCTGAATGCCAGGAAGGGCGTGCCAGGATCGCAGAGCGTCGCCACGCGCTCGTGGGCGAGCAACTTGCCGCGCTTGCGGTGTTTAGCGATAGCGTCTGCACCGCCGCCCGCCTGCACCTGTGCCGTGCGCGCCTGCAACTCCGCCACCAGCGCCGCCATCGCCGCGCGGTTAGCAACAAAATCATCGCCTGCGGGATCGATCCGCGTCTCCAAAACGCCCATGCCTCGTGTGTTCCTCCGCACCTGTGCTGCTTGTATAGGGGTATTGTACAACGTGGCGGGTGGGGACGGGCGGTTGATGGAGATAGAAGAAAGAATAGGCCACGCCGTGCAAGGCGAACGGGCGGTTGAAACATAGTGGGAGGACGAGCGGGCGGTTGAAACCGCGCCTAAGCGCCTAGCGGCGACGAAGTCCGCCGTCGCGGACTACCTCCAGTCCACGTAGGTGGACTTCGTGGCGGCACGCCCTTAGGCGCGGTTTCAAC
>DAIDGU010000063.1 GCA_027459785.1 Ktedonobacteria bacterium
GTGGGGGTGGGGGACTGCCCGGTATTGGCACGTTCATTGGCAATCTTGTACATGGCGTGCAGCCGCCGCAACCGACTTCGCCGGTGCCAAACATCGTCGCGGGAGGGGTAGGCGGCGTGATCGGTGGCATCGTGGGGGGGGGCATCGGCGCGCATGGTGGCCACGGCGGCAGCCAGGGTGCCGGCACGCAGACGCCCCACGGCATCGCCCGGCTGCGCGGCACACCGGATAACGCTTTCGACATCATCGACTGGGCCGGCTACCCAGCGGGGGTGCCACAGCCGGCGGGACCGTTCCGCAAGCTGAGTTACCGGGAGAACATGCAGGCGCGCTTGCTGGCCGATCCGTTTATGCAGCAGTACGTGCAGCAGCAGCCGCCGCAGCCGGGCAATGTCGCGCTCTTCCTGCAACCGATCAAGTTTGCCGGCCCGCCGACCGATCCGCAAAACATAGTGGAAGTGCCGATGCAGCTCCAGATCGATCTCGACTATTGGTGGGATCATCTGCACTTTCGCCGGTAAGGTGCGGTGGTTACGCCGTGGCCTCTCAGCGATGGTGGGCGTGATTGAGCGAGCATAAAGATACAGGAGAAGACCGCTCATATTTCACCGGCTGCCAAATGGGCTATTGCCGTTTTCGCTATGATTGGGAAGAATGGGAGAGAAGATTGACGAGAGATCCGGCGGCGTGGTACACTTGTTCAAAAGACCGCGTAAAGGATCGCTCCCACACGACTATTCTACAATTGTAACGATGCAGCGCCAGCTATGCGCTGAATGAGGAGAGCCAGCATGCCAGCAGACAAGACCACCACCAGCGCGACGGCGAACGGCACGCATGCCAGCGAACGCGACAAGGCGCTGGAAACGACGATGGCGCAGATCGAGCGCAAATTTGGCAAGGGCGCGATCATGCGCATGGGCGAGGCGCACATCCATGCCGCCATCGCCGCCATCTCCACCGGCTCCGTCGCGCTCGACATCGCGCTGGGCATCGGCGGCATCCCGCGCGGGCGCATCACCGAGATCTACGGGCCGGAGTCCAGCGGCAAGACGACGCTGTGCCAGCACGTCATCGCCAATGTGCAAGCCTCTGGCGGCACGGCAGCTTACATCGACGCCGAACACGCGATGGACCCGGCCTATGCCGAACGCTGTGGCGTGGATGTCACCAACCTGCTGATCTCGCAGCCCGACACCGGCGAACAAGCCCTGGAGATCGCTGAGATGCTCGTGCGCAGTGGGGCCGTGGATCTGGTGGTGATCGACTCCGTCGCCGCGCTCGTTCCCCGCGCCGAGATCGAAGGCGAGATGGGCGATTCGCACGTGGGCCTACAAGCGCGCCTGATGAGCCAGGCATTGCGCAAGCTCACCGGCACGATCAACAGCACGAAAACTGCTGTGATGTTTACGAATCAATTGCGTGATAAAATCGGGATCATGTTCGGAAGCCCGGAAACAACGACGGGCGGCAAAGCCCTCAAGTTTTACGCCTCGGTCCGGCTGGATATCCGGCGCATCGAGTCGATCAAGCAGGGCAATGATGTGGTGGGCAGCCGCGTGCGCGTGAAGGTGGTCAAGAACAAGGTCGCGCCGCCTTTCCGCCAGTGCGAATTCGATATCATGTTCAACGAGGGCATCTCGAAAGAGGGCGGCTTGATCGACCTGGGCCTGGAGATGGGCATGGTGAAGAAGAGCGGCGCGTGGTTCAACTACGGCGAGATTCGCCTGGGCCAGGGCCGCGAGAATGCCAAGGAGTTTCTGCGCCAGAACCAGGATGTCGCGGTGACGCTCGAAGGGCAGATCCGCGCCATCGCTACGCCGGATACGCTGGCCGTCGCGCCCGACGTTGATGACGACGACGACGACGAGACGGAAGACGAGAGCTAGATGACCAGCGGCGGTGGGCGCACTGCCCGCCGCTGCATCCCCGTTTCATTCAGCAAGTGCTATCCATTCCCCATCCTCTCCCACCACGCATCCCGTCAATATGGGCAGGTGCGCGCGAATTGGCTGCGTGATGCCTTGTGCTGTGGACATCAGGCGCGATACAATACCCTTGTAGCTTTCCGCTGTACTGGTGTGGAAAGCACACCCAAACCCATAACGCGCAATGCTGATGATGTCGGGGTCGCTCCACACCTCGACCGCCATATCTCTGATCTCCCCGCATGTTTGGTTGATGAGCAGATGGCGCAGCGGTGGACGCGCGCCCCAACCAAGGAGAATATGCCCCGCATGGCAACCAGCACTCAACCACAAACGATCGGCGAATTACGCGCCAGCGGCTATCAGACACGCACGGTGAAAGAGGAGCTGCGCGCCAACCTGATCAAAAAGATCCGCGCCGAAGAAGAGCTTTTCCCTGGCGTCGTCGGCTATGAAGAGACGGTTATCCCGCAGATCGAGAACGCGATCCTCTCCGGCCAGGATATCGTCCTGCTGGGCGAACGCGGCCAGGCCAAGACGCGCATCGCGCGCAGCCTGGTGAACCTGTTGGATGACGAAGTGCCGGTCATTGCCGGCTGCGAGATCAACGACGATCCTTTCAACCCGATCTGTAAAGCGTGCCAACTGCGCCTGGCGGACGAAGGCGACGCCACGCCCATCGCCTGGCTGCCGCGCGACCGCCGCTATGGCGAGAAGCTGGCCACGCCAGACATCACCATCGCCGATCTCATCGGCGAGGTCGATCCCATCAAGGTCGCCGAGGGGCGCTACCTGGCCGACGAGCTGACGATTCACTATGGCATGGTCCCGCGCACCCATCGCGGCATCTTCTGCCTGAACGAGCTGCCGGACCTCGCCGAGCGCATCCAGGTCGGCCTGCTCAACATCATGGAAGAACGCGACGTGCAGATTCGCGGCTATAAAGTGCGTCTGCCGCTGGATGTGTATGTCGTCGCCAGCGCCAACCCCGAAGATTACACCAATCGCGGGCGCATCATCACGCCGCTGAAAGACCGCATGGGCAGCGAGATTCGCACGCACTACCCACGCACCATCGAGCAAGAGATCAACATCATGGAGGCCGAGGCCGCGCCTTTTGCGATGGAAGGCATCGACCTGACCTATCCGCGCTTCATGAAAGAGATCGTCGCCGAACTCACCCACCAGGCGCGCAAGAGTTCGGACATCAGCCAGCGGTCCGGCGTGAGCGTGCGCGTTTCCATCGCCAACTATGAGAACGTCGGCAGCAACGCCGTGCGCCGCGCGCTGCGCCTGAAAGAGCGCCAGGCCGTGCCGCGCGTGAGCGATCTGCCGGCAGTCGTAGCCAGCACGGCAGGCAAGATCGAGATGGATACGCTGGGCGATGTGCGCGAAGACAAGATCATCACCAAGCTGATCAACCAGGCGATCCAGGCGGTCTTCGGCAACTACTTCGAGGCCAGCGACTTCGATCAACTCGTCGCGGGTTTCGAGCGCGGCCTGAGCGTGCAAGCCGCCGATTCGCTGCCGTCGATGGATTACGTGAACCAGCTCGCCCGCGTGGGCGGCCTCAGCCGCGCCGTCGATAAGCTGGAAGGGCGCGGCAGCCCGGCGCTGATCGCCTCCACCGTCGAGTTCATCTTGGAGGGGCTGCACCTCAACCGCCGCCTCAACAAAGATACCTCGCAGGGCAAGACTCGCTATCGCCCACGCTAAGGAAGAAGACGAATCGAACACGAAAGCCACGAAGAAGCGCGAAATACACGAAAGGTTTCTTTTTCAAATTCAAACATTTTCGTGGCCTTCATGGATTTTCGTGGCCTTCGTGTTCGATTCGTTTTTTCTTTTCATCGCTGTTTATGCCAGGGGGGAAGTGATCCATGTTCAAGCGTTTTTTCAACCACCAGCACACGTATTCGCGCTGGGACGGCACCCAGCGTATCGAGGGGCTGGACGCCGACGAGATCCTCGACGCCCTGGCCGATGACTATTTGCGCAACAACGACCTGCGCAGCGCCATCCAACGGTTGCAGATGGAGGGCATGCGCGGCGAGAACGGCCAGCAGATGATGGGCCTGCGCGAGATGCTCGAACGACTGCGCAGCCAGCAACGCCAACGCCAGCGCCGCTATAACATGAACGGCGTGATGGATGACATCCGCCAGAAGCTGGAAAGCGTCAAGCAGCACGAGCGCGAGGGCATTCAGCGCCGGCTGGACGAGACACAGCCCCAGCGCGATCAATCAGGTTCACCCCAACAGCCACCAGGGGATCAGGGTCAAACGCAGGACCAGGACGCTGCTGGCGCGCAGAACCAGCAAGGGCAACAAGGCCAGCAGTCCAGCCAAGGCCAACAGGGGCAGCGTGGCCAGCAGGGGCAACAAGCTGGTCAAGGGCAGGCTGGGCAGCAAGGGCAAGCCGGCGGCATGCCGGAGGGGCTGGACCCCGCCGCGCTGCGGCGCATGCTGGAACAGATCGCGCAGCGCAAGCAGGAGTTTTTGGACAGCTTGCCGCGCGATCCGGCGGGGCAGATCCAGGAGTTGTCGAAGTATGACTTCATGGATGCCCAGGCGCGCGAAGAGTTCCAGGAATTGCTGAATATGCTGCAACAACAGGTGATGCAACAATATTTCCAGGGCATGCAGCAATCCTTGCAGCAGATGACGCCGGCAGACATCGCCCGCATGCGCGAGATGATCCAGGCGTTGAACCAGATGTTGCGCGACCGCGAGAACGGCATTGAACCGGACTTCGACGGATTCATGGAGAAGTACGGCGACTATTTCGGCCCCGGCATCAATTCGCTGGATGATCTGCTGGAAGATTTGCAGCGCCGTTCCGCGCAGATGCAGGCGGTGATGGATTCGATGCCCGACGAGCAGCGCCAACAGTTGCAAGAGATGATGGACCAACTGATCGGCGACGACCGCATGCGCGTGGACCTGGCCGAACTGGCGCAGCACATCGCGCAGCAGGGGCCGAACGACTATCGCACGCGCTATCGCATGACCGGCGACGAGCCGCTTTCGCTGGCCGAGGCGATGCAACTGATGGGCGAATTGCAGGGGCTGGACGACCTGGAAGCGCAGATGCAGGCCGCGCGCCGCCAGGGCGACCTCAGCGGGGTGGACGCCGAGCGCATGCGCGAACTGATGGGCGAAGAAGACGCCGCCGCGCTGGACGAACTGAAGAACCTGATGCAGGCACTCGAAGATGCCGGCTACATCCAACGCAACGGCAACCGGTGGCAACTGACTTCCGTGGGCATGCGCAAGGTCGGCCAGAAGGCGCTGCAAGACATGTTCGCCGATCTGGACCGCGATGCCTTCGGGCAGCATGCCGTGGATTTGCGCGGCGCAGGCGGCGAGCGCACCGACGACACCAAGCCCTACGTTTTCGGCGATCCCTTCCTGCTGGACCTGCAAGGGACGATCATGAACGCGGTGGAGCGCGGCGAACGGGTACAAACAGCGGGGCGACCAGTCGCAGAACCAGGGCGACCACAAGGGATCGCCCCTACAGACGCCGCGCTCAAGCTGACGCCGGATGATTTCGAGGTGTATCGGACGGAGTTGCAGACGCAATCATCGACGGTGCTGATGCTCGACATGTCGCTCTCGATGATCTACAGCGGCGCGGCCCAGGCGTCCAAAAAGGTTGCCGTGGCGCTGGAGGCGCTGATTCGCGGCCAGTTCCCGCGCGACAATCTCTATGTCGTCGGCTTCTCGCGCACCGCCCGCGAGTTCAAGCGCGACGAGTTGGTGGAGATCAGCGAGATGGACCACGCGCAAGGGACGAACATGGTGCATGGGCTGATGCTGGCGCGGCACCTGCTGAGTCGGCAGAAGGGCGGCAACAAGCAGATCATCATGGTGACGGACGGCGGACCGACGATGATGTGGGAGAAAGAGTACCAGGAATGGCTCTTCACCTATCCCTACACGCAGCCAGCGGAGTTGCAGACCCTGCTGGAAGTGCAGCGCTGCACGCGCGAAAACATCGTCATCAACACCTTCATGCTGGTGCGCGATCCCAGCCTGGTCGATTTCGTCAGCCAGATGTCCTCGATCAACAAAGGCCGCGCGTTTTTCACCGCACCGGAAGACCTGGGCCGCTACCTGCTGGTAGATTATCTCGCCAATAAGCAGGCGTTCCGGCAATAATGGTATAGCCCGATCTCTTCTGCCAGTTGCGTGCTGGTGCCAGAGAATGATATACTGCGTTGAGCATACCATACACGAGTTGATGGTGTGCCTAACGCTGCATGGCGGCGTGGGCCGTCACGCGGCGAATCAACTCCTGCCCCGGCGATGCGGCACTGTGAGGTGCCAGGCCGGCGCATACCCAAAGGATATACATTTCACAATGATTCGCCATTACGAACTTGGGGTCGTCATTAATCCCGATCTGAGTGAAGAGCAGATCGAGGCACAGATGTTGCGCGTCGGCCAGATCATCGAGACGCGCGGCGGGCAGATCACGCACCTGGACCGTTGGGGGCGGCGGCGCATGTCGTATCCCATCCAGCGCCATCGTGACGGCTATTACGCCTTCATCGACTTAGAGATGGATTCCGCCGCTGTGCGCGACATCGATCGCCAACTGCTGGTGCAAGAGAACATCATGCGCCACCTGCTCACGATGATCGATCCGCGCGCCCTGACCGAGCGCCAGCGCCGACGCGACATGGAAGCCGCCCGCGTGGCGATGGCCCAGCAGCGTGCCGCCGAGGCCGCCGCCCGCGCCGCCGCGCCGCCCGCCGAGGTCGCACCGGCCCAGCCGTCTGCCGAAGTGGGTCAGCCGGCCACCGAGGAAGCGCCCGCGCCCGCCGAACTGGCCCCTGCCGCCGCAGCGGCTCCGGAACCGGCTGCTGACGCCACGGTCACTCCTGCGCCTGACGAGACGACACCCGTCGAATAAGCATGTAGCAGAAAGGTCAAGAGGAGTCGTCATGAACAAAGTTATCCTCATTGGCAACGTCGGTCGTGAACCTGAAATGACATACACACCCAGTGGTAGCGCCGTCACCAAGTTCTCATTGGCCACTAGCCGTCGCTGGAAAGATAAATCTACTGGCGAGCAAAAAGATGAGACGACGTGGTTTAACATCGTTGCTTGGGAGAAGTTAGCCGAAATTTGCAGCCAGTATGTCCATAAAGGCTCGAAGATCTACGTGGAAGGGCGCTTTGTTTTCCGTGAGTATACCGACAAAGACGGTGTTCAGCGGCGCGCGTTCGACGTGGTCATCAACGAAATGGAAATGCTCGACTCCAAGGGCAGCAATTCGTCCGCTAATAGCGGCGCGGGTGCAGCGGCAGGTGCCGCCGGTGCTGGCGAAGTAGGCGGCGAAGACTTCCCGTTCTGATTGCGATGCCTGACCAGAAGGCGGCGGACAGCAATGTCCGCCCCACGATCTTTGTACGGGCGCGATTGATCGCGCCCTGTGTCCCATCTTTCGCTGGCCCGCGCGCCAGCCGCGCCCCTGTGGCGCATGCCCGTGCCGGGTGTACCCCGGCAAACCCAAACGGAGGAAGAAGCTCAGTGAACCCATCGACATCATCAGCGCCCGCCCCCACCCAGGAGCGCCGACCGCGCCGCGACTATCGCCCGCGCCGCAAGGTCTGTCAGTTCTGTGTTGACCACGTGCGCGAAATCGATTATAAAGATGCACAGCGGCTGCGCCGCTATCTGTCGGATCGCGGCAAGATTGAGCCGCGCCGCAAGACCGGCACCTGTGCCAAGCACCAGCGCCGCCTGGCCATCGCGCTCAAGCGCGGGCGCCACATGGCGTTGTTGCCGTACACGTCGGAGCACGTGCGGGGTGCCTAGCGCCCCACGGTCTGATCGTTGCTTGCACGGCACCCATCCCTCGATGCGGTGCCGTCGCGCCTAGCCCGCGCGGCGCACATCCTCTCCAGGGAGAGTACTCTGATCTATGAGTAAAGCCATGACACCTTCACCCAACAAAACATCTCGTGCTAAAGAGACTGTGAAACCGGAACCACGGGCAGTGGTCGATGCGCAAGGAACCGATGCATCACCCACACGCACCGCCGGGCGCTATCAGCCGGGGCGCAATCGGCGCAAAGACGGGCGGTTGGCCGCCACATTCGAGGGCAAGCGCGAGGCGCGCCCCGTGCTGCTCGGCCTGGGCCGTAACCTTTCCGCCGCCCAGCGCACGCGGATGCAGAAGCGGCTCTATCTCATCTTCGCCAGCGTCGTCGCCGCCGCCATTGTGCTGGTGGCCGCCATCGGCGTCATCAACATTAATTTTATCCAGCCGAATCTCCCCATTGTCACTGTCAACGGCGTCAACATCCCCCAGAAAAACTATCGTTACATGGTGGCGTATCTGGCGCAGGACAACTGGAACAAGCTGCAAGCCGCGCAGGTGCAGGAAGGCCAGTTGAATACGCAGATCGCCAGCGAAAAAGATCCGACGAAGCTAGCCGCGCTTAAAACCCAATTGCAAGCCGCGCAAGCATCTGTCTCAGGCTTGCAAACGTCGTTTACCCTGACGCAGATCGATCAACTGGCGGTCAACGATCTGATCGAAGACCAGTTGATCCAACAGCAGACGCCAGGCTACATTAAGAATGATCCCAAGGCGCGGGCCGCGCTGACGGTGACGCCTGCGCAGATCACCACCGCCTACGATGCTTTCAAGAAAGCGTTCCCCGCCGGTGAATCGCTGAGCAACTTCGAGTCGCAGAATCATATCAGCGATGGCGATGTGCATAACTCTATTGCTCTTGTGCTGCGCCGCAATGCGATGGACCAGTACCAGCAGGGCTTGATCACCTCCCCGACGCTGCAAGTCGATTTCGCGCGCATCCAATTCGAGGGCTTGTCGCAAGCCCAGGCAGACCTGGCGGCGATCCAGAAAGATCCGAGCAAATGGAACGCGCTGGCGAAGAAAGATTCGCTGGATGTCAACACGCGCGACAACGGCGGCGACATGGGCTGGAACGCACGCGGCCAGCAGGACCAGGCCATCGAAGCGTGGGTCTTCGCGCCGGGCCGCAAAGTTGGTGAAATGACCACAAAGGTCATCAAAGAAACGACCGGCACTTACGACATCGTGCGCATCATCGGCATCGATCCCGCACGTCCGCTGGCGAGTACGACGGTGCAGACGCTGAAGAGCAACGCGCTCTCGCACTGGCTCGACGGGCTACGCAATGTGCCGCCGACGAACAACATCACGACGGTGAACCAGGACATGCTGAACAGCACGACCAACGCGCCGCAGACGCCCCCGCTGAGCACCAGCACGAATACGACAGCGCCGGCGGGCGGTGTGCCATCTGGCGGTGTGCCGGCGGGCGGTGCGCCGGCGGCACCGTAAACCCGCTATGCCGATGCGGCCTGCATAGGCTGCATCGGCATGATTTGTCCGGTCCCTTTCTTAGCATAGAAGGCGCAACAACCGATGACTCCTTCCCTCGCCCCCGCCCCCGCACCGCTGGATGTCGCCTTGCTGGATACGATCTCGCTCTACATCCACATCCCCTTCTGCCATAAAAAGTGCCATTACTGCGATTTCAACTCGTATGCCGGGTTGCTGGGCTGGCGCACGAAGTATGTGCGGGCGCTGGTGCGCGAGATCTCGCTCGCCGGCCAGGCCGCGCGCATGCCAGACGGCGCACGACGGCGTTGCCGCACGATCTTTTTCGGCGGCGGCACGCCCAGCTTGCTCAAAGCCAGCGAGATCGCGGCGATCTTGCAGGCCGCGCAGGCGGCGTTCGCCGTGGATGCCGATGCGGAGATCACGCTGGAAGCGAATCCGGGGACGCTGGAATATCATCACCTGGGCGAATTGCGCGCGACGGGCGTGAACCGCCTCTCGATGGGCGCGCAGAGCTTCGACGCCGACCTGTTGCGCTGGATGGGGCGCATCCATTCCGCCGAGGAGATCGTCACCGCCGTCCACGCCGCACGCCAGGCGGGTTTCACCAACTTGAACCTGGACTTCATCTTCGCCTTGCCGGACCAGACGCTGGCCCAATGGACTGACACACTGGACCGCGCCCTCGCCCTCGCGCCCGATCACCTCTCGCTCTACTCGCTGATCGTCGAGCCGGAAACGCCGCTTTTTGACTGGGTGGAGGCCGGCACGGTCAACCCCGCCAGCGACGATGCCGCCGCCGATATGTATCTGCTGGCGCAAGCGCGCCTGGCACAAGCGGGCTACGCGCAGTATGAGATCTCGAATTGGGCGCGGGCCGGCCACCAATGTAACCACAACCTGACGTACTGGCACAACCTGCCGTATATCGGGGTGGGCGCGGGAGCGCACTCAAGTTTCGCCGGGCGGCGCTTCGCGGCGGTGCGACCGGTGGCAGGCTATGTGGCGGCGCTGGGGGGCGACTGGGAGCCGACGGCGACGACCTTCGGCACGGTCGGCGGGCCGGTGACGGATAGCGAAACCGTCGATGACGCGACGGCAATGAGCCAGACGGCAATTTTGGCGCTGCGGTTGAATGCGGGGTTAGATCTCGATCACTTCGCGCGGCGCTTCGGTGTCACCTTCGCGGCGACCTTCGGCGCACGCCTCACGGATCTCGTCGCTGGCGGTTTCGTGGAGTATGTGGGGGATGCAGAAACAGGCAGGCGTCTCCGCTTGACTGAACGGGGACGCCTGGTGGGGAATGAGGTCTTCGAGCGCTTTCTGTGACATTGATGGCCGACATAACCCAACGAGGCGGCAGTTTTACCTGTTCACTACCGAGCGTGCAATCAGGCATTGCCATTGCCATCGGTCACGTCGCCATTCTCGATCAGGTAGCGCACGAAACGCAGGCGCTGCTCATCCAGCACACGGTCCAGGTATTCGGCTTTCTCGTAGAGGTGGGCGCGCACACTACTCAGGCGATTCGCTTCCTCCGGAGTGAATGGGCCGACGTACAGCGCACTTTGGCGGTTCGGAGTGGGGTTTTCGGGAGTCATATCGGTTATAACGCTCCGGTAGGCTAGGAGCGTTTCTCCTTCCATTTCTAGTGTAACAGCGGCCTCCAACAGGCCCGCGTCCTTGACGATGCATCGTGGTTATCCTCCTTTTTGCAATGCGCGTGCCAGATCGACTATCATGAGCTTGATGAGATCGCCAATCTCGTCTCGCGCACCAAGCAAAAGGAATACTAAGCATGACAACCACGCCCCCGCCTGCCTGGCAAGTGCGCCACGCGCCGCTGCCCCACGCTGTGCTGCATGGTGCGCCCCCGCTCACGCCGCTGCAAGTGCAGCTTTTCACCCAGCGCGGCGTCGCGGAGCCGGCAGAGATGCTGCGGTGGTATACCGCCGATCCCAGCCTGATCGGCGATCCCGCTCTGTTACCGGATATCGAGCGCGCCATCGCGCGGCTGCGCCAGGCGATCAGCAATGCGGAACTGATCGGCATCGTGGGCGATTGCGATGTGGACGGGCTGACGGCGACGGCCATCGCCATCGAGGCGCTGCGGGCGGCGGGGGCGCGGGAACCGCGCCGCTACATCGCCCCGCGTGACGACGACGGGCGCGGGCTGACGCTGGCGACGGCGGCGAAGCTCCGCGCCGACGGGATGCAGGTGTGCCTGACGGTGGATAACGGCTCTTCCAGCGTCGCGGAAGTCGCGCTGCTGCATGCGGCCGGCATCGACACGATCATCACCGATCATCACCATCTGCCCGAAAACCTGCCGGCGGCGTATGCGCTGGTGAATCCGCAACGGGCGGACGGGCAATATCCCCACCGGGCCATCGCTGGCGCGGGCGTGGCGCTGCACCTGGCGCGGGCGCTGCTGGGCGTGGCGGATCTGGCTGACGAGCGGATCGCGCCGTTGGTGGAACTGGCGGGGCTGGGGACGCTGGCCGACGTGGTGGAACTGGGGCCGGAAAATCATGCGCTGGTGCGCCGCGCCCTCGCGCAGATGAGCGCCGCGCCCCGTCCGGGCATCGCCGCATGTATGGATCTGCTGCGCATCGATCCGCGCCTGATCGGGCCGCGCGACGTATCCTTCGCCATCGCGCCGCGCCTGAACGCCGCCGGACGCCTGGGCGATCCACTGGTAGCGCTGAATCTGCTGCTGAGCCGCGAGCCGGCGGAGGCCCGCGCGTTGGCGCGTAAGTTAGATGACCTGAATGTCACCCGCCAGCGCCAGACCGAAACGATGTATGCCGTCGCCCGCGCCCTGGCGCAGGAACAGGTGGCGCAGGGCGAGCCGATCATCTTCGTGCAGCAGGATGATTGGCCGCTGGGGCTGGTGGGCCTCGTCGCCGGGCGGCTGGCGGGAGACTTCGACCGGCTGGCGGTGGTGGCGGCGATCCAGGGCGACCGCTGCCGCGCCTCGCTGCGGGGGCCGCGCTGGTTCCACATCGCGGCGGCACTAGCGGCATGCGATCCACCGCTGGCCGAAGCGGGGGGGCATGCCCAGGCGGGCGGCTTCGGCACCGCGCCTGCGCGCCTGCCGGCGATCCGCGCGCAACTGGCGGCGGCGTATCGTGCCGCGCAACTGGCGCGGGCCGAGGAACCACAGACGATCCTCAGCGTGGACGCCGTGCTGCCCCTGAACCGCGTCACCCGCGAATATGTCGAGCAACTGCGCCAGCTCGCGCCATTCGGTGCCGGCTTCGCCGAGCCGCTTTTCGTCACGGAGGGCGCGCGAATCGTGCGCACCTGGGCGGTAAACGAGCATCTCAAGTTCATTGCGGAACGGCGCGGCGACCGGCGCACGTTTTTCTGGCGGCAAGGCGCGCGATCCGGTGGGTTGCACCCCGACCAGATTGTCGATATCGCCTGGCACCTGCCCCTCAGCCTCTACCCCAGCGCAGAACCCGAACCGATCGTCGCCGGCATCTTTCCCTATGCTGATGCGTAACGCACTGCGGGGGGACGGCGGGCGATGCGATGGGGACGGTGGGCGGCGAGGACGGGCGAGACGGGCGGGCGGTTGAAACCGCGCCGGTGGGGCGTGCCGCCACGAAACCCGTCGTCACGGGTTCGCACCAGGCAAGATAACAGCGTGGGGGGAACGATGCGTTGAGGGAACGCAGTACGGTGGGGGGAACCGGAAACCCATGACGATGGGTTTCGTCGTCGCCAGACGTTCAGGCGCGGTTTCAACCGTCCGCCGTCCCCCCGTCCGCCGTCTTCGCACGCAAGGAATGTGGACAAGGTCACTTTCCGGTATAGTTGGGTGGGCGTTTCGCCAGGAAGGCGGTGACGCCTTCGCGGTGGTCTGCCGTGTTGATGGCGGTGTCTTGCAGTTGGCCTTCGAGGGCGAGCGAGGCGTTCAGGTCGCTTTCCGCCGCGCGGTAGAGTAGTTCTTTGATGAGGGCATAGGCGGTGGTGGGACCGTTGGCAAGGCGCTGGGCCAGCTTGTGGGTGGCCTGGGGGAATTCGGCGAGGGGGACGCAGAAGTTCACCAGGCCAATGCGCGCGGCTTCGGGGCCGCTGACTTCGTCGGCGAGCAGGGCGAGTTCGAGGGCTTTGCCCAGGCCGACGAGGCGCGTCAGCAGGAAGCCGCCACCGGCATCCGGCACGAGGCCGATGCGCGCGAAAGCTTCGAGGAAGCGGGCGTTATCCGCCGCGATGCGCAGGTCACAGGCCAGCGCCAGATTGCATGATGCGCCCGCCGCCACGCCCTGCACAGCGGCGATGAAGGGCTTGGGCGCGGCACGGATCGCGCGCACGATGCGATGATACTGTTCCAAGCGGTCGCTGACCTTGATCGGCTCCGTGCTGGCATAGCCGGCGGCGAAATCATTGAGATCTTGCCCCGCACCGAAGGCGCGGCCCGCGCCAGTGAGGACGATACAGCGCACGGCGCTATCCGCCGCCGCATCTTCCGCCGCCGCGCCGAGTTCGGTGATCATCGTCGCGTTGAGGGCGTTGAGCACCTCCGGGCGATTCATGGTGATGGTGACGACGCCGCCATCCTGGTCGATCAACAGATGCTGGTACGTAGTGCGCATACAATCCTCCTAAGTGGCACGGTGGCCCCACCCCCCGACCCCCTCCCCATCTGCGGATGGAGAGGGGGAGATCAGACCGCGATCGTGAGCGCGCCGATCAGAAGAGCAGTCTCAACCAAGCTGGTCTGATCGGCACGCTCCGCGTGAACATCCCATTTTGCCTGTGCTCCCCTCTCCATCTGCCGATGGGGAGGGGCCGGGGGTGGGGCCGTCCGCATTGCTGCTCTGCATGATAGCATAGGGCGCGGCTATTCTGCCGCGCCGACGGGGACGGGGATGGGCGCTTCGGCGGGGACGGACGCGGGCGACACTGCTGGGGTGCGCAACCGTCGGCACAGCGGCGTCAGGGCTGCCGCCAGGGCCAGGTTCACCAGCAACGCCAGGAGCGCGGCGTACACGGTGTAGGTGTGGCCGGCGAACACCAGAGGATAGCTGGTGGAAAATGGGTGCTGCGAGAAGAACATCCACGTGCCGAGCGCCATGCTGACGCCCCAGCCGGCCAGCAGCGCCCAGCGGTGGAACCAAGTGGTGTAGAGGCCGAGCAGCACTGCTGGCAGCGTCTGCAAGATCCACACGCCGCCGAGCAATTGGAAGTTGATGACGTATTGGATGACGCCGGTGTCTTGCGCGGCCAGGACGAAGGCGAGCGCGCCAACCTTGACGACCAGCGACGCCAATTTGGCAGCGGCGGCCTCTTCATCGGGTGCCAGGTTGGGGCGGAAGAACTCGCGGTAGATGTTGCGGGCGAAAAGGTTGGCGGCGGCGATGGACATGATCGAGGCCGGCACGAGCGCGCCGATGCCGATGGCGGCGAAAGCGAAGCCAGTGAACCACGGCGGGAAGACGCGCGCCAGCAGCGCCGGAATCGCCAGGTTCGCGCCGTAATTCACACCGAATAGCGCGCCGGGATGCACCCCCGCCGCCAGCGCGGCGAAGCCGAACAGTGAGAGGAGCAGGAGCAGGAAGGAGAAGACCGGCATGAGCAGCGCGCCACGTTCCACGGCGGCGGCATCCTTCGCGCTGAGGACGCCCGTCAGGGCATGAGGATAAAGGAAGAGCGCCAGCAAGGAACCGATGGCGAGGGTGACATAAGTCGGGAACTGCGCGGGAGCCAGCAATACGCTATGGCTGGGCAGGCGCAGCGCGGCGGCGTGGAAGATGCTCTGCATGCCGCCCAGTGTCGCCATGAGATAAAGAAAGCCGGTGACGATCATCACGGCGATGAGGCCGTCCTTGACGACGGCAAGCAGAGCCGCGACGCGCAGGCCGCTGATATAGGTATAGACGGCGAACACGGCGAAGAAGAGGATCAGGAAGACTTCGGGATGCAGGCCCATCTGGGCCAGACAGATCTCCAGGCCGTACATTTGCAGGGCGATGTAGGGGATCGTCGCGGCGATGCCCGTCAGGGCCATGCAGAGCGCGAGGGGACGGCTGCCGAAGCGGGCGCGCACGAAATCCGCGCTGGTGATGTGACCACCCTGGCGAAAGAGCGACCACAGGCGCGGCATGACGATGAACATAATGAGGTTCGCTACGATGGTATATGGCACCGCGAAGAGGCCGATCGCGCCCGCGCCATAGAGATACGCCGGCACCGCGATATAGGTGTAGGCGGTGTAGATATCGCCGGCGACAATCAGCCCCAGGAGCAGCGCGCCGAATTGCCGGCCCGCCAGCCCCCAGTCCTCCAACTGATCCATGTTGCCAGGACGCCAGCGCATTGCCCACGCGCCGACAGCCAGCAGCGCGCCCATGCACAATACGAAGACGGCCAGGGTTCCCCATGCGATCATACGGCCCCCCTTCCGCGCCGACGCAACAACACGATGCCTACCATGAGCGCCGCTGTGACGAGCAGCCAGACAAGCTGATACCAATAGAAGAACGGCATGCCGGCCAGCGCGGGATTATCGTTGTTGAAGAAAGGCGGTAGCAGCAGAGCGACGCAAGGGATCAGGAAAACCAGATACCAATATTTTGGTGCGATGCGCATGACAGCCTCGCTTTCTCAGGTGGGTGCTGGCGCGCGACGATTGATCGCCGGTGTCAGCGGCGCGCTGGTTCGGCGGTGGCGACGCGCCGATCCACCAGCACTTTTTCCGTGAAGGGGATGCGAAAAACGGCGAACACGTCGATGCTCACAAGATAACCGGCCAGCAAGAAAAACGCGCCGACGCAGGTGAGCGCGAAGAACGCATCGGGATGGCCCAGTTTGGTGAGGGTGCCGGCCAGCGTGGGGGCCAGGCCGCCGATGACCAGCAGGACCATCGAGAGCAGGCGGGTAGGATTCTGGCGAGTCTGGATGAACTTCCACGCGCTCCATGCCGCGCCCAGAACCAGCGCGCCCGCGCCCAGGGTATTCAGCACGATGATCACGAAGATGATATCCGGCGGGGCCAACGGGTGCGTGCCGCTGATGATGTCGGTGTTCGACGCCGTGCTGAACCAGTGGTTCAGCGTCATGCCGCCTAGCGACCAGGCGGGCTTCCCATTGATCGGCTGCGGTGTGAGCGGGACGGTGAGCATGCGCACGACGGCATAGGCTGTGAAGACGCCCAGAAAGACCATCACGCGGTCGGCCCACTTGCGCGGCCCCAGCAGATAATAGGTTCCCATGCCGAGGTACGGCGCGGCGAGGATCGCGCCGGCCAGGTACCACAGGCGATATTCGAGCGCATTCCAATGGCCCGCTGTGGCGAAAAATTGCGCGGTGGTGCCGACGCCGTAGACGAACAGGCCGACGGCCCACACGACTTTATACGGGCGCGGCTTGACCAACTGCTGGTCGATCAAGAAGACGACGGCGGCGAAACAGAGGATCGCCGCGAACAAACTGAGCAGTGCATCGGTCATGGCCAAAGCTCCTGACGAATCGAGATGATGCGCAAAGCAACGGATAGTTATGCCGGGTGTGCCAGGGACGCGGGCGGTTGTATATGTGCCAAGGCCAGCGGGACGGCGGGCGGTTGAAACCGCGATGGCGGCGCGGGCGGTTGAAACCGCGCCTAAGCGCCTACGGCGACGAAGTCCACCTACGTGGACTGGTGTTTGGTGAGTGCGGCTTGGAGGGCGGCGATCAGGCCGTCTAGGGTATAGTCCGTGGCGACGACATCTGGTGTGATGCCATAGTCGCGGGCGGTGGCTGCCGTGACGGGACCGATGCAGGCGACGACGATGCCGGCCAGGGCCGTCGCGGGATCGCGCCCATCCAGTGCGCCGACGAAGCCGCGCACCGTGGATGAACTGGTGAAGGTGATCGCATCCGGGCGGGGATCGCTGAGCGCATGGGCAACGGTGGCGGGGTCGAGCGGCGGGGTGATGGTGCGATAGGCGGCGACTTCCGTCACCAGCGCGCCCTTGGCGCGCAGCAGGTCGGCCAGCGCCGGGCGGGCGATATCGGCGCGGGGCAAGAGGATCGCTTGGTCGGCGACATCACCGATCTGCGCCGCCACCGCCTCGGCGACGTACTCCGTCGGCACGAAGTCGGGGCGAATGCCTCGCGCCCGCAGCGCCGCCGCCGTGGCCGGCCCGATGGCCGCGATGCGAGCCGCCAGCGCCCGCACGTCCAGGTCGCGCGCCGCCAGCCGGTCGGCATAGGCTGCCACGCCGTTGACGCTGGTGAAGATGACCCACTGGTACATGCCCGCGCCCACCGCCAGGATCGCTCCGTCCAGTGCGACGGGATCGGCGGGGGCGATCTGGATGGCGGCGAGCGTCGTGGTTCGCGCGCCCAGCGCCGCCAGGCGTTCCGCGAGTTCCGGCGCTTGCTCGGCAGCGCGCGTGATGATGATGTGCTTGCCCCACAGGGGGCGACGGTCGAACCAGGCAAGTTGTTCGCGCAGGGCGGCGACGGGACCAACCAGGGTGACGGCGGGCGGCTTCAGGCCGGCGGCCTGCACGCGATCCGCGATGTCGGCCAGCGTGCCACTGACGACCTCCTGGCGCGGTGTCGTCCCCCAGCGGATGACGGCGACGGGGGTTGAGGCCGGGCGACCATGCGCGGTCAGTTGCGCGGCGATGCTGGCCAGGTTGCCGACGCCCATCAGGAAGATAAGCGTTCCCGTCCCCGCGCCCAGGCTGGCCCAGTCGATATCGCTGGCCGCTTTGGTCGGATCTTCGTGGCCGGTGATGACGGTGAACGAGGCAGCCATCCCGCGCTGAGTCACGGGGATGCCGGCATAGGCCGGCGCGGCGACAGCGGACGAGATGCCTGGCACGACTTCCCACGGGATGCCCTCGGCGACGAGCCGCTCGGCCTCTTCGCCCCCACGCCCGAAGACGAACGGATCGCCGCCCTTGAGCCGCACCACCGTCTGCCCCGCGCGGGCATGCTGGACCAGCAGATCATTGATCTCGTCTTGTTCCAGCGTATGCTGCCCCGCTTGTTTCCCGACATAGATATATTCGGCGTCGGTCCGCCCCTGGCGCACGATGGCAGGGTCCACCAGATAGTCATAGATGACCACATCGGCGGCTTGCAGCGCGCGCAACCCCTTCACCGTCAGCAACCCTGGATCGCCCGGCCCCGCGCCGATCAGATAGACCGTCCCCGGTCGCATTTCGTTCATGTTCAATTCTAGCTCCACTTTATCTCAATTCTGTTATAACACGAGAAAGGCAGCATTGGAAGGAAAAAAAGTTAAGGAAAATTAACCCAAAGCCAGGAAAGCTCTTTATGCATAACGCGCCAGAAGAAACCACATCCAAGGGCTGATGTCACAAAGTCTACTGGCGCGAATGGAAGATTTTAACTTTACGGTTGGTTTTTTCTGCGTGGGAAATGACGGACGATGGCCGCAAACGTTCCACCAATAAATCGCACGGTGGTTGACACCCCTTGGCCAATCAAATAGAGTCGAGGAGGCCGCCGATCACCAGCCAAAACAGCGGCAAGTAACGCCGCTATCAGGAAGATATTGAGCGTTAACCAAATGACAAAATTACTGGGCGGCGTCAAAAACAGAATCAGAAAAAATAACAGCAGCGTTATCATTGTGAGAATGAGGAATGTGAGACGCCGCTCATGAAAATCTGTTAAGTGACGCAGCAAAAAACCAAAGCCGGAGTCGGCAGCGAATAGACGAAACAAGGCATAGAAAAACAAGCTAATAGCGATGTCAATACTAGCCAGGAAACATATTTGCACAACCAGCGGGAAAGCTGACCAGAGATGATGAATGGTGCTAGTGGGCGGCGTGATGGTATAAAAAAGGACGCCCAGTGCCATGATAAGGTGTGCCAGAAATAAAGCACGAGGGCGAAAGGCTGTTTCGGACAGGTCGATATCAGCCATGACGAGATCCCTTTCAAGAACAAATTAACGTGGTGTTCCCACGAATCCTAAAATGACCGCGATGGCATCCGGCATCAGGCTATCCAACGCTACAAAGTAGAAAATGCTTGTAGGGGTGTTGCAGTGAGTGCCTCCGCCATATGTTGTAAGGCAAAGTGATAGATATAGGTTTGTAATGAGCCATCGCGAAAGCTGACGTCCCAATTTCGTCCCGTCATCCATTGCTGTAAACTGCGAGCAAAGTCTTGATGAATAGGCGTATCTTTGAGATAGGCTTCCGCTTTATGCCGGGCAAGGGTGGCGATATCATCAAGGGGACCATTTTCGGCGTAGACGCTGTCAAAGGCGACAGCAATGCCCTGGGGTGTATTACGCCGCATGGAGATTTTTGTGTAGCGTGCAACACGCTGATCACGGCGCTCTGCGAAAGATTCGTGGAGGCGTTTCACGTGTTCGCGCCAGCTCAACTGGTATGTTTCAATGCTATCGGCCAAGAATTTATTGAGTTTTGCAAAGAAGGCCAAGCGGCTGCTTACTTCTATGAATTCAATATCATTGCATAAGCGCGCGGCTCCTCGAAAGGGCTGGGCATCTTGCAAAGTATGCCGATGGACAATATATTTTTGCAAGGCACGGAAGGCAGGGACGAGCGCGGAGGCGATGATTGCCAGCGCCGAAAATTGGGGGAAATATTGGTGGAGCAATGGTACCACATCGCCCGGTGCCGCAACGAGCGTGGTCAGGAAAATCATAGCGATCATCACGAAGACGACAGGGGTACCAACCGCTCGCTCGATCACCTGCTGGTCGCCGACGATCCCTTTTAACATGCCCTCGCTGACGTTAGCGATGGCACGCATGGTTGCCAGGGGATCACTGGCAGTTTCTTTTTGGGCGATTTCTAGTTGTTCGCCTAAAACAATGGCGCGATCCTGTGATAACTGAATATTTTGCTCATTTAACTCCCGTTCAAGCCATTCACTGCCGATATCCCTACGATTGGCAGGATTCATGCCGCTCAGCAAAAAGCGCAAGCGTTTGAGGTAGCTGAGTGTTCGCTCTCGGCCATAGGGATTGAGCAACTGATCGCGCACCTGGTTATCGATTTCATCAGCTACATCCTGATAATAGGTATCCCAAAGTTGCTGACATACGGTATGCCACTGAGTACATTCCTGACTTGCCTCGAAGGTGTGAACCGCTTCCGTTAGGGACTTTTCTGAGCGATCAGGGAGTACTTTGATCTGGGTTTGCAGGTGGTCAACCAGGGTTTGCGCTTGTGCACGGATGGGGGCGAGTACGGCGCTCAACTGCGGTTTCGCCAGAATTTCGGGTGATGGTCGGCGTCTTCTGGTGGTTGTGTTCGCCGGCCTAACCGTCATCAATTTGCGCATGTCGTCCGCTTGCGTGTTAGCTTGATCGTCAGGTGGTACTGCAAGGTTTTCCGCCAGGCGAATCGGCGGCATGCTGCGTTGCAATTTTTCGGTGAGGGCGACGGTGGTGATGGCATCGGCAAGATAGGTGGCAGCGATTTCTTGGATTGCCGCGTGGGGATAGACGAGTTGCCGACCGACAAGGCAACCCACAGGAAGCACAGGTACACCAGGGCTAGGACGAATCTTATCGAGGAAATCAGCGAAAGCAGTGGTATTTGGTAAGGCAGTGGCGATGAGAAGCCAGATGGCCTCCGCGATGATCGCATGGATGATGGGCAAGGGGTAATTTTCCTTGCGATCCTGCAAGGATTCATAGAGCATGATGCCGTCGATGAAGACCTGGCGAGGCCATTGGCAATGGAGCAAAGGTAAAGCACCAATAGCATTATAAGCTTGCTCAGTGGCGTGGCACACGAACGCCAGGTTCCACAGTTTATCGATGCGTCCCAGGCGTTGGTTGGCTTCAGTTGCCAGAGTGGCCACTCGCATCACGCTGTCGGTATCGACGTCACCCACGATGATCTGCATGCGACGGATGTCATTGACTTGCAAATTCTGTATAGCCAATTGATTTTTGAGACTATTATTGACCGCTTGTAAATCCAGCCAGAGATCTTGTAAGCAGCTCGTAACATCCAAGATCGGCGGCTCGTTTTCATAGCCACGCGAGAGCACTGTCGCCTGCATGGTATGAGACGTATCTTCCGTCACCCATACCAGGCGTGTCAAATAATCTAAAGGGTTCTGGGTGATGTTGGCACTACGCAAGGTAATGCCGTAATCCGCGATCAACAGTTGTAGCTCGGCAAGGATTTGTTTGCCCGTCTCGCCGACGCCGATGATCAGCGTGCGCGTGATCATAGCTCCTTGCGCAAAGGGGACATCACTCATAGCGATCTTCCTTTGCTTTATGGGGCCGTCGCTGATGGCCGATCAAGAGTAGCCCAGCCAGTACGCAGCCGTTCCAGCACGCCATTTGTTCCCATCACCAGATCTTTGCTATAGTCACAAGTGAAAAGAGTAGGCACTTCGCCGTTTCTCCCGGCATCACTCCAACGTTGTTCCAATTCCAGCAGGGCTTTCGTGTAGCGCTCGGTGGGGCGGAACATTTGGATATCGGTAAGATCAATGCCATGTACCGTATACATCAGCACCAATCGATGTAGATCTTTAGCAGGATTATCGGTCAGCTGGATGTTGCAATTGATCCGCCCCGATCCACCGATCGCATGATTTGCCGCAAAAGCTGCCAGCAGGCGTTTTTCAGGATCATCATTCCAGGCACAAGTCAGCCAGGCACGCGGTTCTAATGTCGCTTTCGTGGTTTGCGTTTGGGGAATATTCAGCAAAGCGACTAAATCATCAGCCATATGTTGCAACCATGCGATATGCAAATCGAGAGTACGCTTGAAATCGTTTTCTTTGGTGCAGACTTGTTTCAACACGTCCAAATAGCGAACTGAGCGCAAATAATCGGCGGTATCAGCGGTCCAGCCTTCTTGCTGGGCCTCGCTGCCGAGCAATTCTTGCAGAGCGAACTGCACTTCGCGTGCTTTGCGCACGTCCGGTTGGCGGAGTTGCTCAATCAGTTGGCCGAACCAGCGTGCTGGCAACTGCAAATCGGACACCGCATTCGCTTCGTAGGTATCGACCGCACGCCGGATCTGCCCCCGATAATCTTGAAACAACCCTTGTGGATACAGATCGGGCGCAAAGATGCTTTTGCGGAAGCGGTGTTGTTGCGCTAGCGCACCTTGGGCAATAGAACTAGTATCTCCCTTGCTACGGAAGACAGGGGTCTGTAAGGCTGTCTGGTCATAGAAAACCTTCAGGGCATCCTTGACCGAGGACCAGGTGGCGAATGCTTGCGCGTAAGCCTCCGCCTTTTGTTTGGCGAAGCACCACCGCTGGGGATTTTCGGCCATTTGGTGCCAATATGCTATAGCCCTGGTTTGACGCCGCTGCACGTTGCCTTCTTTCATGATCTCTCTATAGCGCATGTCGATCTCATCTTGCGGCGGCACCAGACCGATCTCATCTTCGGCGATGGCCTTCCAGCGACTTTCATACAGGGCAGTGAGTTTCCCGTAGCTACTCACGCGATAACTGATCTCGGTATAGATGCGGGCCAGGGATATAGGAAATGTGGCGGGGTCTTGCCCGATGCTGGTAAGCAGATCTTCAAGATCCTCATCCAGCTTGCGCACCTCTTGCATGACGCGATCTGTTGCTTGCCGCTTAAAGGCGATGATACGTGCCAACCATTCGTCGGCCACGAAACTATCGTATTCCAATTGAAGGTTGCCCATCGAGATGCGCTCATCCGTGGTTTCACTGCGGCTGGCATCGGCAGGGGGGCGTCTTCGAGCAACTTCATCCAATAGGCGAGCGACACGGCGAGCGGCAAAGGCTTTGCCCACATCTTCGATGGGAAACACGATCTCGGCTACACTTGAAGCGGCCAGAAGCGGATAAAGCTGTGAAATCTGACTGATTTGAATAGCAGCAAGTTGGTTGGCAGCAGCAGTTGATTCAGCATTGCCAACCCCGTGATTGGTTTGGAGGCGGGCGGCCATGTCCGCGGCCAACACCATGATCACTTCGTCGCGCTCCATATTGGCGTCATTAATTATGAAAACCTCATTGATGACGGGGAAGATCAGGTGATAGTTTTCTTTGCCAAAAGAAAAGGTTGGCGTGCTGTCACGCTTGCTGGCCAGACACAAGCCCATCGCTTCGGTGAGCAACGCCATTGCGTTCGCATTGCGGCGCTGATCCACAATCGTTCTTTCTTCATCACGTCGTTCTGGCAAAACGCTGTGGATGGAGATTTGCGCATCGAGGTTTTGCTTGCTCATGATGCCACGCAAGAGGATCGCGGTCGCCAGCAAAGACCCGCTCCCCGTGCCACCACCGGAAAAGCCGGTGAGCATAACATTGATGTAACGCATATCCTGGCGAAAGGCATTGCGCGCTTTTTTGACGAGATCCGAGATGGTGTCCGATACCTGCTGCAAGTTGCTCCAAATGGCCCCCTGTCCGTTGAGGCGAATGGCACCAGCACCGTGGGGCGTAAAGTATGGTCGCTCATTCCCTAATGTCAGGAATGCTCGATTGGGATCAGTGGACGCGACTGCTTGGAGAAAAGCTTTGATATACTCATTGTCGATCGCCAGCCATAAGGGGCGCACGGTAATTTTGGGATAATTTTGTAGGAAATAGAATTCTTCAGGTTGATCATCTTCCATGTCGAGAAAAATGACCATGAGCTTTTCTTGGTCGCTTTCCGCTAAATGGATGATGTTGTCCTGCAAGATGCGCTTTCCGATCTTCCGCCCCGTGCTGCCTAAACAGACTAATAGCGTCGGGCGTAGGATCAGTTGTGGTTTGGCGTTATCGCGTGGTGTCATCGTGAGATCCTTATCACCAACTTTAGGAGAGCATTGCCGGTAGCTCTTGGATGGTCGTCTTTTATACTATAACATGACCGAGTGAGTTTTGCAACACCTAAGATATGTTCTTTCTCGTGAGATAGCAAAATTTGCATTAACGTGATGGAATGCCCAGTACCGCACAATGTGCGTGGAAATAATGCTCCCTTTCGAGTGGATAGCGCCGCAAGCATTGGTCAATCGGATTGCTAGACAAAGCCCCGCCGCGACCTGTACAATACACTATAAGAGCATCAATGGCGATGACCCTAGGAGGATGAACCATGACGACGCCACAGTGCGATCCCAACGCAATGACCACCCCCCCACTCAAACGCACGCCGCTCTTCGCGGAGCATCAGCGGCTGGGCGGGCGGATGGTGGAGTTCGGCGGGTGGGAGATGCCCGTGCAATATTCCGGCATCGTGGACGAGCACCGCGCCGTGCGGACGGCGGCGGGCCTGTTCGACGTGAGCCACATGGGCGAGTTTGCCGTGGAGGGGCCGGGGGCGCTGGCGTTCTTGCAATCCCTCGTCCCCAACAATGTCGCCAAGCTCGCGGAAAACCAGGCGCTCTATTCGCAGATTTGCAACGCACAGGGCGGCACCATCGACGATCTGCTGATCTATCATCTCGGCCCCGATCGCTATATGGTGGTCGTCAACGCCGGCACGATGGAGGGGGATTGGGCGTGGTTCAGCCAACACGCGGCGGGCAAAGACGACCTGACGCTGGTGAACCGCTCGGCGGAAACGGCCCTCATCGCGCTGCAAGGGCCGCGCGCCCTGGCGATCCTCAGCACGTTGACGGATACGCCGCTGGGCGACATCGGTTATTATCACTGCGCGCCGGGGACGGTGGCAGGGGTCGGCTGCATTATCTCGCGCACCGGTTACACCGGCGAGGATGGCTTCGAGTTGTATCATCCCGCCGCGCAGGCACCGGCGCTGTGGCGGGCGCTGCTGGAGGCTGGCACGCCGCACGGCCTGCTGCCCGCCGGGCTGGGGGCGCGCGACACGCTGCGGCTGGAAGCCGGCTTCTGCCTCTATGGCCATGAACTGACCGAGGCGATCACCCCGCTGGAAGCCGATCTCGGCTGGTCGGTGAAGCTCAAGAAGGGAACAGACTTCATCGGGCGCGCGGCGCTGGCGCAGCAGAAAGCCGAGGGGCTGCCGCGCGTGCGCGTCGGCCTGGCGGTCCGCGACCGGGCGGTCGCCCGCGCCGAGAGCGCAATCTGGCACGGCGAGGAGCGCGTGGGCGCGCTGACTTCCGGCACGATGAGCATCTCGCTCGGCTATCCCATCGGCATGGGCTATGTGCCGCCCGCCCTCGCCGCGCCGGGAACGCTGCTGGCCGTGGAGGTGCGCGGCAAGCGCGTCCCCGCCGAGGTCGTCGCCATGCCCTTCTACCATAGGCCCGACAATATATCGTAAAATAGGTATGAACGAGACGAGGAGCCGAACACGAAGACCACGAAATCCCACGAAAACCAGGAAATCACATCCTTTCGTGGCCTTTCGTGCAGCTTCGTGGCTTTCGTGTTCCCGTACCTTTATTCCATTAAGGAGCAGCGACATGGCGAACTTGAACCACCCCAGCGACCTGCGCTATAGCAAGACGCACGAGTGGGTGCGCGTCAAAGGCGATCAGGCGACGGTCGGCATCTCGGATTACGCGCAGGACGAACTGGGCGATGTCGTCAGCCTGGAACTGCCCTGGGAAGATGCCGGCAAGCGCGAGATGCAGGCGGGCCGGCATTTCGGCGATATCGACTCCGTCAAGGCGACCTCGGAACTCTTTGCGCCGGTCAGCGGCCAACTGGTGCAGGTCAATGAGGATCTGCGCGACGCGCCCGAAACCGTCAATACTGATCCGTATGGCGGCGGCTGGATGATGATTATCCAACTTAGCAAGCCCAGCGAGGTCGATCAACTCATGACCAGCGACCAATACGAAGAATTCTTACGAACACAGGGACACTGATGACATACATTCCGAACACTCCCGCTGAGCAGCACGCGATGCTGCGCACGCTTGGCGCGGAGACCATCGACGATCTGCTGGGGGCCATCCCCGCAGACGTGCGCTTGCAGGGAGAATTGAACCTCCCGCCGGCATTGAGCGAGCCGGCGCTGCGCCGCCATGAGATGGCGCTGGCCGGCAAGAATCTGAACCTGGATGAGGCACTCTGCTTCCTGGGCGCGGGCAGCTATGACCGCGTGGTGCCGAGCGTGGTGGCGCACCTGGCCAAGCGCAGCGAATTCCTGACCTCCTACACGCCCTATCAGCCGGAAGTCAGCCAGGGCATGTTGCAGGCGACCTATGAGTTTCAGACGATGGTGTGCCAGATCACTGGCATGGCCATCGCCAACGCCTCGCTTTACGACGGTTCCACGGCCACGGTGGAAGCGGCGCTGATGGCCGTCGGGCCGGGCGGGCGCGGCGAGGTGCTGGTCTCGCGGGCGGTCGATCCGCAGTATCGCCAGACGCTCGCCACCTATGCTCACGCGCGCGGCTTCACCCTGCGCGAGATCGCCCTCGACGGCGGCGCGACCTCCGCCCGCGACCTGCAAGCGCACCTGGGGCCGGAGACCAAGGCCGTCATCGTCCAGCAGCCCAATTTCTTCGGCATCGTCGAGGACATGCCCGCGCTGGAAGCCCTGACGCACAGCACCACGGCGCTCTTCGTCGCGGCGATCACCGAGCCGGCGTCGCTGGGTGTGCTGGCCCCGCCGGGTGCCTATAACGCCGACATCGTGGCGGCAGAAGGCGCGAGCCTGGGCAACCCCATCGGCTACGGCGGTCCCGCGCTGGGCCTTTTCGCTACCAAAGCGGACCTGATGAAACGCATGCCGGGGCGGCTGGTGGGCGAGACGGTGGATGACCGGGGGCAGCGCGGCTTCGTGCTGACGCTGCAAGCGCGCGAACAACAGATCCGCCGCGAGAAGGCGACCTCGAATATCTGCACGAACCAGGCGTTGCTGGCCGTCTTTGCCACGGTCTACCTGGCATCGCTGGGCCGGCAGGGCTTCAAGGAGATGGGCGTGCAGTGCGTGCAGCGGGCGCATTATGCGTTCGATCAGGTGACGGCGCTGCCGGGCGTGCGACCGATCTTCGACAAGCCCTTCTTCGATGAATTCGCCGTGACGCTGTCCCAGCCGGTCAGCGCGGTGAATCGCGCGCTGGCGCAACGCGGCATCATCGGCGGCTACGCGCTGGACCGCGCCTATCCTGAACAGGGTGCCAACGCGGCATTATTCTGTGTGACCGAAGCGCGCACCCGCGACGACATCGATCAGTTGGTGCGCGCCATGAAGGAGGTGCTTTGATGAGCACCGAACCATTGATCTTCGAGATGGGCGCGCCAGGCCGCCGCGCCGCGACGTTGTTCGAGATGGACGTTCCCACGCGCCCGCTCATCGATCTGCTGCCCGCCGAGGCGTTGCGCCAGGACGACGCGCCGTTGCCGGAGGTGAGCGAGATCGAGATCGTGCGCCACTTCACGCATCTCTCGCAGCGCAACTTTGGCGTGGATGCTGGCTTCTATCCGCTCGGCTCCTGCACGATGAAGTATAATCCCAAGCTGAATGAAGACATGGCCGGGCTGCCGGGCTTCGCGCGGCTGCACCCCTTGCAGGACGACGACCAGGCGCAGGGCGCGATTGAACTCGTGTATCGGCTGGAAGAGATGCTGAGCGCGATCGCCGGCATGGCGCGCGTGACGGTGCAGCCTTCCGCCGGCGCGCACGGCGAGATCACCGGCCTGATGGTGATCAAGGCGTACCACGCGAGCCGGGGCGAGGGCCGGCGCAACATCGTCCTCATCCCCGACGGCGCGCACGGCACCAATCCCGCCAGCGCCACCCTGGCAGACTACGAGATCCGCGAGATTCGCACCGATGCGCGCGGCGGCGTGGATGTCGATCACCTGCGCGAGCTGCTGGACGAGAACGTGGCCGCGCTGATGATGACCAATCCGAACACGCTGGGCGTTTTCGATGAGAACATCGTCGAGATCGCGCGCATGGTCCACGAGGCCGGTGGCCAGCTTTACTATGACGGCGCGAACGCGAACGCGATCATGGGGCTGGCACGACCGGGCGACATGGGCTTCGACGTGGTGCATTTCAACCTGCACAAGACCTGCTCCACGCCACATGGCGGCGGAGGGCCGGGGGCCGGCCCCATCGGCGTCGCGCCGCATCTCGTCCCCTTCCTGCCGGGACCACTGCCAGCACGGGATGCCGACGGGGGCTACCACTGGGAAGACGCCGGCGAACAGTCCATCGGGCGCGTGCGGGCGAACTACGGCAACTTCCTGGTGCTGGTGCGGGCGTATACGTACCTGCGCTTCCACGGCCCCGACGGGCTGCGCCAGGTGAGCGAGAGCGCCATCCTCAACGCGAACTATCTGATGCACGCGCTGAAGGATCTGTATACGCTGCCTTTCGACCGCACGTGCATGCACGAGTTCGTCTTGTCGGCGAACCAGCAGAAGGCGCGCGGCGTGACGGCGATGGATATTGCCAAGCGGCTGCTGGACTTCGGCATGTACGCGCCGACGGTTTACTTCCCGCTGATCGTGCCAGAGGCGATCATGATCGAGCCGACGGAGACGGAGACGCGCGAGACGCTAGACCGCTTCATCGAGGTGATGCGCCAGATCGATCAGGAGTCGCGCACGGAGCCGGCGACGGTGACGCAGGCACCCCACACCACCACCGTCGGGCGGCTGGACCAAACGCTGGCCGCGCGCAAGCCGCGCCTGCGCTGGTCGCCGGGCGACGCGCCGCGCACGGCGGAGAAGAGCGTGCCGGTGGGGGTGAGCCGGTAAGAATAGAGGGAGCGGTGATGAGGGGGGTACACAGCTTATCACCCCTCACCAATTTCACTTTCAGTCGGCGTAAAGCCTTATCAATGGAAGGCATGGTCTCAAGTAAAAGCAAGCGGAGAATGGGAGCCGTGTTTTGGATAAATGGGTCGTCCGTGGCGGCATTGCCGATGCCCAGCATCTGATGGCGGGTTATGTGCAGCATTTGGGCTATCCTAACCAGCACATATTCGGCTTTTCCGTTCAATTCTAACCAGGCTTACGTGTGGATCAGCTTGCCAGGAGCGGACGATTTCCTAACAGCCAAATCAGCTTCGCTCAACGCAGTGATCTTGCAGCGGCGCTCGCTCCGCTGGGATACCGTATAGTACTGCGACCGACCAAAGGCATTGGCTATCATCACACCTTCATGGTGTTGTATGATAGCAGTAATATGCTTTTAATAGCGTTGCCGTTGGATGCTGCGCTGGCACTTGAAGGCGTCTTTCAGCGCAAGAAAAATCCTTTTCCCGTGCCGCGACCATAAAGGGAGGTTTGTCCATGCTACGGAGTATCGCTGATTTCAATACCCTACAAGTCGATCCGGAAAAGCTCCTGTTGGGAACGGTTGGCACGCCGAACGGAGATCGGCTGTGCGGCTTGCATTCCGGCGAGCAGGTGATCCTCGATGGTGGCGATCTGGAAGTCATCGCTACTCTGCAATTCGACGAAAAACAGCAAGCCTGGTTTGCGCTGCCTGACTGGACGACGCACAAAGAACTCAGTGTATAAAGCGAGCTAGCTGCCAGCCTAGGCAAGCAAAAGAGCGGACATCCCTGTCCGCCCCACGATGGTTGCAATTCGTCACCATGATCATTGTATGGGCGCGCCCCCACCGAGCGCCCCCCATCGCTCCCCTCTCCATCCACAGATGGGGAGCAGGGTTCCCGTGAAGCGACGGGAGGGCCGGGGGTGGGACCACCCTACCAACGGTCGTTGTTGCCGCTGCTGCCACGGCTGAAGCCACCGCGCTGCGGGCCGCCGCGCCCGCTCATGCCGCCGTTGCTCGGCGGGCCGGGGCGACGCACGGGCGAACTGCCGAAGCTGCCGCCGCCGCTACCACCACCGGGGCCGCGCGGGGGACGATCCCCGCCGAAGCCGCCGGCACGCGGGGGCGGACCACCGAAGCCTCCGCCACCGGGGCCACGCGGCGAACGATCACCAAAGCCGCCGCGGCCACCGCCGCCACCTGGACCACCGCGCCCGCCACGGCCACCGCCGCCGGGACCGCGATCCGCGTTGATCTCGGCTGCCGAGGGCATTTCACCGCTGAGGGCGGCGCGACGTGACATGTTGACGCGCCCCTGCGGATCGACCTCGATCACCATCACCGTGATCTCATCGCCCAGTTGCACCACGTCTTCGGGCCGGTTCACGTGATAGTCGGCCAGTTGCGAGGTGCGCACCAGACCTTCCTTGCCAGGCAAGATCTCGACGAACGCGCCGAAGTCCACGATGCGCTTGACGATGCCAGTGTAGATCTTGCCGACCTCAACCTCCTCGGTGAGCGCACGGACGGAATCCATCGCACGCTGCATGCCCTCGGCGGTGGTGGCAGAGATGTTGACCAGGCCGTCTTCTTCGATGTCGATCTTCGCGCCCGACTCTTCCTGAATCTTGCGGATCGTCTTGCCGCCAGGGCCGATCACCGCGCCGATCTTTTCCTGGTTGATCTTGATCGTCTGGATGCGTGGGGCGAAGTCGGAGAGATCCAGGCGCGGCTCAGCCAGGGCTTCCAGCATGCGATCCATGATGAACATGCGACCTACATTGGCCTGCTGCAACGCTTTGGAGATGATCTCCATCGTGATGCCCTTGACCTTGATATCCATCTGGAGCGCAGTGATGCCGTCCGCCGTGCCGGCGACCTTGAAGTCCATATCGCCCAGCGCGTCTTCCATCCCCTGGATGTCCGTGAGGATCGCGTAGCGGTCGGCGCTCTGGCCGTCGGGGGTGATCAGGCCCATCGCCACGCCAGAGACGGGCGCGCGAATCGGCACACCGGCATCCATCAGCGCCAGCGTCGAACCACAGACCGATCCCATCGAGGTCGAACCGTTGCTCGACAACACCTCCGACACGATGCGGATCGTATACGGGAACTCGTTCTGCGGGGGGATGATGGCGCTGATGGCGCGCTCGGCCAGCGCGCCGTGACCGATCTCACGGCGACCGGGGCTACGGGCGGGCCGCGCCTCGCCGGTGCTGAAGGCCGGGAAGTTATAATGGTGCATAAAGCGCTTGTTTTCGTCCAGTCCCAGGCCGTCCAGGATCTGCTCGTCGCCGGGCGAACCGAGCGTGACGATGCTCAGCACCTGCGTCTGGCCGCGCGTGAAAAGGCCGGAACCATGCACACGGGGCAACAAGCCGACCTCGCACGAGATCGGGCGAATCTCCGTCGTCTTGCGGCCATCGGGGCGAATGCCCTTATCCAGGATCTGGTTGCGCACGAACGTCTTCAACTCTTTTTCGAAGAAGTTGTTGACCTCTTTGGCGCGGTCGGGATACTTTTCGCCCATGAGCTTGATGACATCCTGGCGCACCTGCTCGATGCCCTCGTCGCGCTCCTGCTTGGTGGGCTTGTTGACGGCGGCGTCCAGGCGGGGACGCACGAAATCGGCGACTTCAGTGGCCAGCGCCTTATCCGGCTCCGGCGGCACGAAGGCCATCTTCGGCTTGCCAGCCTGTTTCACCAATTCGTCTTGCAGATCGACCAGTTGCACAATCGCCGTGTGGCCGGCTTGGAGCGCCTGCACGACGAGATCTTCGGGCAACTCTTTCGCGCCGGCTTCCACCATCATGATGGCGTCGCGCGTGCCGGCGATGACCAGATCCAGCCGGCTATCGCCCAGATCGCTCTCCATTGGGTTGATCACGAACTGATCGTTGATGTAGCCAACGCGCACCGCCGCCACCGGTCCGGCGAAAGGGATGTCCGAGATCGCCAGCGCGGCGGAACACGCCGTGATGCCCAGCACATCGAAATCATTTTCCTGGTCGGCGGAAAGCACGGTGACGGTGACTTGCACGTCGTTGCGATAGCCCTTGGGGAAAAGCGGACGCAGGGGGCGATCCGTCAACCGTGAGGCGAGGATGGCATGCTCGCTGGGCCGGCCCTCGCGCTTGATGAAGCCGCCGGGGATCTTGCCGACCGCGTACATGCGCTCTTCGAAATCGACCGTCAGGGGAAAAAAGTCAATGCCCTCGCGGGGCGCTGTGCTGCCGACGGCGGCAGCGAGGATCATGGTATCGCCATAGCGCACAAGCACCGCGCCATTGGCTTGTTCGGCCACGCGACCGGTCTCGATGGTGAGCGTTCGACCGTTGATATCCGCTTGTACGGAATGGATGGTACGTCCTTCAGGCACACTAACCTCATTTCTCGCGGCGTCCCTTCACTGTGGGCCACGCCGCATCCAGCGTCACTGCTGGTACCTAATAACACGTGGGGGCGATAGCGGGAGCGACCGTTTTAGCTGTATCTGCCGCTTCTCCACCTGTCTATCGCACAAGAGAGGTAGGACAACGCCTGTCTCTCTGCGGTGGCGTCATTCTGCACAAACAAGTGCAGCACAAGGAGGATATTCACTGCCCGTATACGGCGTGAAGCCCCCATCGAATGATGTGGGCTTTCGTCAAGGGTGGCTGGTGTATGCACACCCGCCGGCATTAATGGCGCAGACCAAGTTCGGCAATGAGCGAGCGATAGCGCTCGACATTGTGCTTGTTCAGATAGCTCAGCAGGCGGCGGCGACGACCAACCATCATCACCAGGCCGCGCCGGCACTGCGTATCATGCTTGTGTTCACGCAGATGCTCGGTCAACTCACGGATGCGCTGCGTCAGGATGGCGATCTGCACTTCCGACGAGCCAGTGTCGCCCGCGTGCCGCTGAACGTTGGTGATAATCTGCGATTTCTCTTCGGTGCCTAGGGGCATGCCACGTGGCCTCCACGAATTTCTTTCTTCGAATATCGTCTCTTGTCCGCATTAGTATAGCACACCGATTGACAAACGGCAAATGGTCCTACCGTGAACGGGGATCGCCGTCCGGCGCGCGCCGCGCCCTGTGGTATGATCGGTCAGGTGGCCGCGCGTGGCGCACCTTCAGCGCGAAAGGATCTGGCGATGGCGAATTTCGACGAGCAATACCGCGATCTTGTGCGGGCGCTGCTGCGTGATGGCGTCGAAGAGGTGAACCAGCGCACCGGCCATGCCACGCGCGCCCTGCCGGGCATGACGCTGACAGTCCCCGATGTCGCCGCCGCGTTCCCGCTGCTGACCTTGCGCAGCATCCCCATCAAGCTCTTTGTGGCAGAACAGATCTGGTTTTTGACGGGCGAGCGGATGCCGGAACCGTTCCTGACGCAGTTCACCCACATCTGGTCCGACTTCGCCAACCTGGGCGGCGTCGTCTCTGCGGCATATGGCTATCGCTGGCGGCGGCACTTCCACCGCGATCAACTGGCCGATCTCGTCACCCTGCTGGAACGCGATCCGTCGTCGCGCCACGGCGTCGTCACCGCCTGGGATCCCGCGACGGACGGCCTGGCCAGCGGCGTGCCGCGCAAAAACGTCCCCTGCCCCCATACCTTCACGGTCAACATCATCGGCGGGCGGCTGCATATGCACAACATCGTGCGGTCCAATGATGTGCTGCTCGGCCTGCCGCACGATGTCGCCGGCTTCTGCCTGTTACAGCAAATCCTCGCCGCGCGGCTGGGCGTCCCAGCGGGCAAGTATACCCACTCGATTGCGCACGCGCACATCTATGATCTCCACTACCGGGCGGCGGAGATTCTGGCGGAGCGCGAACCCCAGCATCCGCCCATCACGCTCACCGTGCCAGCGGATGCCTTCGCGCGCGGCTCGGCGGGCGATCCGACGCTGGTGGTCGCGCTGGCCGACCAACTCGCCGCGCAGTACCATCCCCAGCCGGCGATCAAGGGCTTGAAGATCGTCCTGTGACCGGCACGCCACATGCGTTTATCGGGCATACAGCATGCTATCAGACGACCGAACGCACGCGAAGGAGTGTCGCCCTATGTCTCAACCCAATCCCCAATCCGACCCAGCCAGCGATTACAGCGCCTATGGCGGCCAGCCGGCGCAAGACCGCGCCGCGCCCCCACCCGCCACACCACCGGCCACCCCCGCGCCGATCTCCCAGGCCGAGATCGACCGTTTAAGTCGTGAAGGCGACCAGTCCGAAGTCGCGCAGCAACAGATCGACGCGGTAACGGGTATCGCCGACGATACGCTGCCCGAAGGTGTCACCGACTGGCCGACCCCCGCGACAAATAAAGAGCAAGACAACATTCCCGATCCATCCACCAGCCAGAGCGAATAAAGATAGGCTGATGCTGCGCTTCGCCACAGAGCCGCTTACGCCTGCGCCAGCACCCAGTCCCTCAGCGCGTGGGCGACGCCGTCGTCGTCGTTGGTGCGTGTCGTCGCCTGGGCCAAGGCGCGCAGTTCAGGGATCGCGTTGCCCATTGCGATGCCCATGCCCGCCGCCTGGATGAGCGGAATATCATTCTCGCTGTCGCCGATGGCCAGCGTCTGGGCGCGGTCGAGGTGCAGGGTCTGGCAGACCGTTTGCAGCGCGGTCCCCTTGGTCGTATCCAGGCGCATGCATTCCAGGAAATCGACCGCCGTGCGCACGACGCGCACCTGCCCCGCCAGGCGCGGTTCGATCTGGGCGCGTAGGGCATCCAGCCGGGCGGGCGGCGCGGCGCTGAGCAGCTTCACCGGCGGGGGTAAGCCGGCGTCGAAACTGGCCACGCGGCGCAACGGCGGCTCGTGATAATGTGCCAGCAAAACATCCAGTTCGCCCGGCGGCGCGGTGGTATAGATGGCATCCGGCGTGTACCAGGCCAGCGGCACATCGGGGGCGTACTCCGCCAGCGCCGCCCGGCTGCGCGCGACCTCCGCCGCAGTGAGGGGAAAACTGGCGATCAGCCGCCCGCTGGGCGCGTCACAGATCGCCGCGCCATTACACGTGATCTGCGGGCCGTGCAGATCAAAAGCCGTTACTAGCTCGCGCAGCGAGACGAAGAGCTTGCCCGTCGCCAGGCACACCTGCACGCCCTGCGCCTGTGCCGCACGGATCGCCGCCGTCACCGGCGCATGCAACGTATGATCGCCCGCCAGGATCGTCCCATCGACATCCAGCGCCACCAGCCGAAACTTCATACCACTCGCTCTCGCCCCAGATCGGACCACCGTGCCGTTTATCGTTGTACGGGCGCGATATATCGCGCCCCGCGTCTCCGTGCCACTCTTGCTTGCGCGCCTCGTACTCAACTCCACCCAAAGGGGTTTAAGGTTTTCAGGTTCGGCGGGCAGCCGTTGAATTGGATCGCCCCTTCGGCGGCGATGGTATGCCCATCCAAGCCGTTGGGGTAACCGCAGAGGCCGTCGATGGGAATGTTTTGCCACCACATCATGAAGTGGACGTGCGCGCCGTAGGCATCGCCGGATTCACCTTGTTCGCCGATCAGTTCGCCCTGCGTCACCTGATCACCGGCCTTCACCTTGAATGAGCCGGGAACCATGTGGGCGTACGAGGTTGCCACGTAGCCGCAATGCGCGATCTTGATCGTATAGCCGCCGCCGCCGATATCCCAGCCGGCGAAAACAACGGTGCCAAGCTGCGCAGCATAGACCGGCGTGCCAAGTTCCCCCGTCGAGACATCGATGCCGTCGTGGCCGCTCCAGAAACGTTGGGTGATGACCGAGGTAAACTTGCCGGTCTTGGGCTGATCGAAATTGATGAACTGATAGAGCGCGGGATTGCCAGCCCACGCGCCATAGCCCGGCGGACAATAGTTGGCCGGATTCGTCTTGCCGGCCACGGCGGCGAACTGGGAAGCGTTCGTGGTTGTGATGATGACATCCTGTTCCGGCGCGAGTTTGCCTGTCGGGTTCACTCCCGGTGGGTAGTGCGGCTGAAAATCGAAACCGTACTGGGGATTATAGGGTATCTTATAACTTTGGCTGGCGACCGCATAGCTATCGAGGTAGAGATTATTCAATTCGAAGATGCCGTTGACCTGCACGCCGAACTTTGCGGCAATCGACTCGAATGTGTCGCCGGGCTGCGCGACATACAGGTGGTAGACGGCGGTCGTTTTCGCCGAGATGAAGGCATTGGCGATCAGCGTGAAGGGATCGGTATTCTGTGAGGCCGTGTTGTCGCCGATGATGCCCACGCTGAAGAGCGCGCTGATGATGATACAGAACGTGACCGCGCCAATGAAGAACTGCATCGCCACCGGGCGCTTGCGCCGCTTGCTGGGCGGCCCGGCGGAGGCGAGTACGCCACCACCAGGGATGATCAGCGGCGGGACGCGCTCGATGAACGCCTCGTCGTCTGCGCCCCCCGTGACGACCAGCGCGCGACTGGGATCGCCCCAATCTGCATCATCGTCGTCATCGGCATAGCCGTCAGCATCGTCATCGTAATCGTCGTACTCGTCGTCCCACGCCGCGCGATACACCGATTCTTCTCTAGAATAATCATCCCGATACATCGCCGTACTCCTCGTGGAGGATGGTGCCAACCGTTGTGTCATGGATAGTCTAACGGATCAGGGAGCAAAGCGTCAAGCTTTATTCACGCGCATGGGAAGATCGTCCGCCTTGGCGTTGGCGCGTAGGTACTACAGCGGTTCGCCGTAACACAAACGCCCCTACTACCACTTGCTTGATAAGTACCGTTCGCACCTGCTAAGTACCGCTTGCACGCTGGTATGGTGTTTGCTGGATGATGTGCATATGCCACATGCACACCCTATCAGCCCCCAAGCGCAGGCATGCGTGATACAATACAGGGGATGCGATACACGCAAACCACATTCGCTCACCTCAGATATACCAGGCAAGATGCCCCATATCGTCCGTGTCTGAGCAGCTTGACGGAGGCAATCCAGCTATGCAGACTGATGAGTCAGCGAAACGAGCAAGCACTATGACAGCAACCGGGCAGCACATTCTCATCGTTGACGATTTCGCGCCGATCCGTCAGATGTTACGTGAGTGGCTCGAAGACGCCCAGTATACCGTCAGTGAAGTGGATAGCGGCGAAGATGCCCTAGGGATCCTGACCGGCCCTGAAAAACAGCGCCCCGATCTCGTGTTGCTGGACTACCTTTTGCCGGACATGGAGAGTACGCAGATCCAGCAAGAGATGCATAACCAGGATGTCGATATTCCCGTGATCTTGATCACGGGCCGGGGCCAGGCGCAGAGCGTCATCAAGGCCACCCAACTCGGCGCGATTGACTACCTGCGCAAGCCCTTCGATGATCCGAATATTGTCCTCGACGCCGTGCGGCAAGGGCTGAAACAGTCGCAGATGAAGCGCGATCAGGTGCTGGCCGAGATGCCGGAGATCGATCCCAGCGAAAAGATCATCGGCGGCAGCCAGGCGATGCTGGAGATCTTCAAGACAATCGGCAAGGTGGCGCGCACCCCCTCGACGATCCTCATCACCGGTGAAACCGGCACTGGCAAGACCTTGCTCGCCGAGACGATTCACCTGGCGTCGGACCGCCGGCGTGGCCCTTTCGTCGCCTTCAACTGCGCGGGCGTGCCGGAAACCTTGCTGGAAGCGGCGCTCTTCGGCGCGGAGAAAGGCTCCTACACCGGGGCGGATCGCCTGCGCATCGGCGTCTTCGAGACGGCCAACAAAGGCACGATCTTCCTGGATGAGATCGGCGAAATGACGCTGGCGACCCAGACGAAACTGCTGAAAGTGTTGCAAGAAGACCGCCAGATCGAGCGCCTGGGCAGCAACACGCCGATCAAGGTCGATGTGCGCGTCATCGCTGCGACGAACAAGAATCTGACCAAAGAGGTGCAGGAGCGCCGCTTCCGCGAAGACCTCTTCTATCGCCTGAACGTCATCTCGATCCACATGCCACCGCTGCGCGAGCACAAAGAAGACATCCCCGCGCTGGTGGCACACTTCCTGAACATCCACCGCTTCTCGCCGACGATGCCGGAATCACACATCACCGTCGAGGCGCTGGATAAACTGAAGGGCTACGAGTGGCCGGGCAACGTGCGCGAACTAGAGGCGATCATCCAGCGCGCGGTGGCCTTCAGCCGAGGCGAGTTGATCATGCCGGAGCATATCATCTTCTCGCGCAACCTCGAACGCCAGATGTTGGATGTGACCACGCGCGTGCAAGCAGGCACGCCACTGAGCGCCATCGTGCAGGAGGCGCAGACGATGGCCGTTTCCACCGCGTTGCGGCTGAGCGAGGGCGACAGCACGCGCGCCGCGACCCTGCTGGGCCTGCCCTCTGAAGCAGCCCTGAATGCCCTGCGAACCGAACTGGGATTGTAGATCTCAGCTACCTCCTTAACCCCCTCCCCATGAATAGTGGCGAGGGGGAATTTGCATATCGGCGCTACCTGGCAATCGGCGAGATGCGCGGCAATGGCATTTGCAGGAGAGTGAGACGGGAGCGTATATCACAAGAAGTAGCCTGTTTAGGGGGCGATCCAGCACCGCTTGCGCAGAGATGTGTATACTGTCACCAGTATGCAATAGTATTTTCAAATAGAAACGGCGGAACATGGTATGGCCGGGCAATGGCGTGAGCGCGTGCGCGGTGGATCAGCCACGCGCAAAAAACCAATCGTAGGGCGAACGAATGAAGACACTGTATTATGTCGTGTCATTGATGGGGTCATGGGCGTATTCGACGGCATCGGCTCATATGCCGAAGCGCGTTCGGCCAGCCAGATCGCGCGGCAACTCTGCACCGAGCCGTTGCGCAGCATCGACCGGCAAAAGTTTGCGACACTGGATGATGCCCTGATGGCGGTGGGCAAGGCGCTGATGGCCGCGCAAGAGGGCGTGGTCGAACTCCAACGGCAATATCCCGAAGCTGGCGAAGGCGGCACCACGGCGACGCTGGTCAAACTCTGGCAGCCAAGCGCGGACACACCCGTTTCGGCGCTGTACGCCAATATCGGCGACAGCCGGCTCTATCAGTGGCACGCCAAGGAACGCCGCCTGGAGCGCCTGACGAACGACGACAACGTGCTGCGCAGTTGGCGCGAGGTCGGCTGGATCGACGACGCGACGATGGAGGAGATCTCGACCCTGATCGATGACTTCACCGGCGCGGACCTGTTGCCGCCCGCCGCGCGCGAGGCGTGGGAGCAGCGTAACACCATCTGCGCCTGGCTGGGCATGCCCGATATCACCTTCACCCTGGGGGCGACCCAGCTTTCACCAGGGGATCGCCTGGTGGCCACCACCGACGGCATCCACGACAACCTGACCAACGCCGAGATCGCGCGCATCATCGGGCGCCCGCACATCACCGACGCCCGTGAGATTGCCGTGAACCTGGTGGATGTCGCCGAAGCCATCGCCGCCGCCGACGCCAGCCCACGCGCCAAGCCGGATGATATGACCGCCGTCGCCTTCATTTTGGATAAATAACGGGGAATATAGCGTTGGGCGGCAGGCACCATCAACCGCCGGCGCTGTCGCTGATCTGTTCCACCTGCCAGGCATCGTTGACCCAGAGGCCCAGCACGCGCACGCCCAGCCCCCAGCCGGCGATGACCTGCGCGCCCTGGCGCACCTGGGCCTGATGCTCCGCCGCCGTGACGGGATTGCCAGCGCAGTCGTGATGTGCTGCCAGCGCCACCACCTGGGAGTGGTGCGCATTGACCGACACGGCAACCTTGCGCTTGACATCTTCAATCTGCGCTGGCGTCCCCTGCGTCAGCAGCTTTTCCGGCCCAGGTTCGGTGATCAGATCGACATATTGCACACCCACGTTGTGTTCCATCCAGGCGATCACCGCGCGCTGCGTGCGCCCGTCAATGCAGTTGATCGCCGCCGCGAAGGTTCCCGTCGCCATCGTTCTTGCTCCTTTGCTTCATACCCTTTTTGAGCGATCACTATGGATACCGGAGGACAGCCATTCCCCATAACCCCGGAGGACAGACAGGAATGTCTGTCCGGCCCCGCTGACCACCGTCTTCACTCCCAATATTTCGCCCAGGATGTCGGCGATTCCCACACCTGCACGTAGGCAACGCGCGCCTGGTCGGCAGCGGCGGCAACCTGATCGCGCAGCGCCAGGTAGATCGTGCGCGCGATCTGCTCCGTGGAGGGATTGATCGCATCAAAAGGTGGCACGTCGTTGAGGACGTTATGATCATAGTCCGCGGTTACCGCTTGCACGGCGGCTTTGATGGCGCGAAAATCGACCAGAATCCCCAACTCGTTCACCTGTGGCCCTTCCAGGCACACGGCGACTTCCCAGCGGTGGCCGTGCATGCGCTCGCAGTTGCCGTTATAGCCGCGCAACGCATGGGCCGCATCGAAACTGAAGGTTTTACACACTTGAAACATCGCGCGCTTTTTCTCCCGATCATCTTCCAAACCATTGTATCGCATATGCTAAACTATGGACAGGTGTTGTAGCGTCACGTTCCTATACAGCGGAAAGAAGGCAAGGGGATGGCGAAACTCAGTGACAGCGAGATCCAGGCCGCGCTCGGTGGCTTGCCGGGCTGGCAACTGACCAATGGTATGCTCAGCAAAACTTATGAACTGCCGGGCTTTCCCGACGCCATCGCGCTGGTCAACGGCGCGGCGGAACTGGCCGAGGCACAGGGCCACCACCCCGATATCGACATCCGCTATAACAAAGTGACCTTCGCGTTGGTGACGCACGATGCCGGCGGCATCACCGACAAGGACGTGCAGATGGCCCGCGCCATCGAGGAACAATCGCACTTCCCCGAACGCGATATGGAGTGAATCACTCAGATCCGTCCCAGGGCGGAAAGCAGCGCCACCCAGCCCTCGAAAAGTAGGGACAGCGGGAGGGCGAACCCCACGAGATGCCATGTGGCACGGCGCAGATCGCCCCGCCAGCCAGCATCAAGCGGCGCGGCGCTTACCCGTGCCGTGCCGGCATGGGCGATCCCACCGGCCACCAAGCCGAGCAGGGCGGCGACGAGCGCCGACACGAGCGTGACCGGCAGCGCGGGGCCGTAGCGCCACGGTACGGGCAGCGCGGTGAAGAGCGGCACACTGCCGGCCACCAGGCCCACCACGCCCGCCACCATTCCGGTGCCAGCGGTGAGCGCCTGCCCAACGCGCCCGCGTGGCTCCCCCAGCGTCGGCCTGGCGATGGCCCACGCCAGCGTCGCGCCGATGATCGCTTGCAGCGCGACAGACGCGGCGAACGGGCCGTAGCTGAGCGCCAACAGCGCCAGGTAGCCATCCCGCGTGACCAGCAGCGCCATCGGCAGCGCCACCAACGCCAGCACGAGGCTGGCGGCAGCGGCAGCCAGCAGCGCCAGCGGCACGGCCAGCACCACCGCCCAGAGGGTTTGGCGCAACCGGGCCGGCCAGGGTAGGGCAGGATGGCTTGGCAGCTCACCCATCGCGCGAGCCTTACGCGTCGGCTTCCAGCACGCTGCGCACGATGCCATAGGCAACCATGAAACCCAGCGCGCCGGTGATCACCATCAGCGAGATCCACACCCAGGTGAGGCCGCTCGACCCCGTATCCGGCTGGCGCAGCAGCAGGAACAGCAGCACCAACGGCAACAGCACCACGGCCAGCGCCATCAAAAACACGAGAACCGAACCGCCCGATTTCCACAGCGACCGCCCCGGATCGCTATGCACTGCCACTCGCCCCGCGATGCTCGACACTGCCGGGATTGCGACGATCTCGCCCTTCTTGGTAGGCGCGCTCTCTGCATCCGCCATAATTAGTCCATCCTCACCACCGACTGAATCGCCGCGCCTTGTTCGCACATCTTATGTAATACAACCGGCGCGGCCCGTGCATGCAGTATAGCATTAATGCCGACATGACGCCAATCGAGGCGGGCGGATGGTTGGCTTCATCCGCCCGCCTCGGTCATGGCTCGATCCCGATGGAACCCTTATTGCAGGCGCAGCAGCGCCAGGCGGAACGCCGCGACGGTGGCATAGCGCGCAGCGGGGTCGAGCGCGAGCGCCCGCATGATGACGATGTTGAGGTCAGGATTGAAGTTGGCCAGTTCTGGCGCGCCCTTGCTATACCAACCATGCCAGCCGGTGAGGGCGTGGTGCAGAGTGGCGGCCAGGCTGAAGACCAGGCGTTGCTCGTCGTCGCCACTCGGCGCGGTGAAATGCGACGCCGTCGGCGCATGCGCCCCGACCAGCGCCGCCAACGCCGTCAGCCGCGCCCGCCCTGCCTTGGTTATGAAGACCGTCGTGGGCGAGATGTCCGCCGCGTTGAGGTGCTGGTGCTGGTAGGCCAGGTAGCCCAGCGCGTTACAGAGTTGAATGCCGTATGAGACAGCCTGGGCCGGCGTGCTGAGCGGCTGCGCGCACAAAGGCGCACCTTCGCCCGCGCTCATCACGGTGAAAAGCGCGCCATGCTCGGTGAAGATATCGACACCCTGGGCGATGCCCGGATGGCAAAGATGGCTGAGGGTGGTCTTGTGCGCGATGGCCGCCTGCATGGCCGCCTCCGCCACGTGATCGATGCGCTCAATAAGGACAGGGCGCGTGATGCCGCGCTGCTGGCCGGCATAAAGGGTGCGCTGGGCAGACGTACAAAGTTGGGCGGTGATGGTGAATGCACCGCCCGCCAGGGGGGTGGGTGCGTTGTGTGGGCGGCCCTCGGAGATGGGCCGGGTGACTTGTGCGACCATAAGACTGTGTCACAACTCCTACGTTGAGATGTTCGTCGTTGAACAGTGGCAGCCAGGCTGGCAAAGCGGACTCAACAGCAATCCGTGGACGCTGCCCGGCGGAACGGCGAAAAGGGGATGCGCCTGATCGGGTATAGCTGGGAACAACCTCGTTCCATATCGCATAGTATAGTACACGCGCCGGGCCAGATCAAGGGCGCGTTGTGCAATACTACACAGCCATGATGTCCCCTGCTGCATACTTCTTACGCATCCTATCGGCCAGGACCGCCTTTTTCCACAGGGTGTTGCCAGCTTTTGCAGAAAAATTGACCATTTTGAAATAGCGACGGCCTGACAGATGTGCCAGGACTATTGGGGCAAGCGCAAGAGCGCCTGGCGTAGCGCCATGGGATCGTGCCAGCGGGCGAGGGGATCGGCAGCGAGCGCGCGGGCGATGAGCGCGCTCAGGTCGTCGGTGCAGTCGGGGCGCAACACACCCAATGGCGGCGCACCTTCAGCGTAACGACCCTGCCAGCCGGTGAGGGCGTGGTGCAGTGTCGCACCGATGCCGAAGACCGCCGCGCCCGGCAGGCCGCGCATTGCCGGCGGCAAGAAGCGCGAACGATAGCGCGGGATGGCGCAGCCCAGCAGCGCCGTCAGGTTCACCAGACGCACGCGCCCGACGGCGCTGATGAAAACGGTGGTGGGGTCAATCGTCGGCACGGCACCCCGCGCTTCGGGCCGCCAAGCCAGATAGTTCAGCGCATTGCAAAGCTGCACCCCCCAGTTCACGGCCTCCGCCTGGGCCACCAGGCGGCGTGGTGTGGCCAGCGTCGCGCCCGCCCCCGGCACCAAGACCGTATGCAGCGCGCCCTCGTCCGCGAAAACATCCACGCAGCGCGCCAGGTTCGGGTGCGCCAGCGCCAGCAGTTCGTCGGCCCGTGCCAGGGCGCTGCCCAGCCGCGCCCGGCTGAGGCCCGTGCAGCGCTCGATCAGCACCGGCTGGTCGATGTCGCAGCGCCGACCCCATAGCACGACGCGCCCGCCGGTGACGTGCCAGGCATCCTCAACGAGATAGCGTCCCCCATGCAAAGGGTGCGTGATGCGCGCGACGCCGCTGCCAGAATGGCCCAGCGGCAGGGAATATGCAGCGGCCATATGCATGCCTACCCTCCAGCAGGGGGACGAGTCAAACCACGCATCATCGGGCGAATAGCTGGGCGATTCGCTCATCAACATGTGCCACAAACAGCGTGTCCCCGCCGCTACCCAAAGTATAACGCGCCTGCTCGTCCCATCCTATGGGCGATCCGCACAAAATTTCCCTGGTATGCGCGGATGTGCTATGCTGAAGGGCAGCCAGTGCCAGCGAGAGGAGCGCATTTTATGGGCAGTACCGCCCCCACGCAATTGACGACCAATTATCACATGCATTCCCGCTTCTGCGACGGGCAGGGGGAGATCGCGGAGTACGTGCAGCAGGCGGTGGCGCTCGGCTTCACCTCCATCGGCATCTCCAGCCACGCGCCGGTGCCGTTCCCGAACACCTATGCGATGCTCCCCGATCAGTTGGCGGACTACGTGGCGGAAGTGCGCCGCCTGCAAGCGGAATACGCAGGGCAGATCGCCATCGCGCTGGGAGCGGAGATCGATGTCATCCCCGGCCTGCAAGACTATTACACGGCGACGCTCTTGCCCCATGATTTCGACTACTTCATCGGCTCAGTGCATTTTGTCGGCAATGATCCACATAACGGGTTGCCCTGGGAATTCGATGCCGGCCTGGATAATTTCCTGCGTGGGCTGAACGATTGGTACGAGGGCGATTTCCGCCGTCTAGCCGAGGATTATTATGCCCTCGCCCGCCTGGTGCCACATTTCCTCCCCGGCGTCGCCATCGTCGGGCATATGGATCGCATCAAGAAATATAACACCGTCTACCCATGTTTCAGCGAAGATGACGCCTGGTATCGTGACGCCGTGGAAGCGACCTTGCGGACGTATGCCGACGCGCACATCATCGTGGAACTGAACACCGCTGGCTGGCGGCAGCCCATCGCCGAAGCGTATCCCAGCCCGTGGATTGTCGCGCGCTGCTTCGCGCTGGGCATCCGCATGACCATCGACACCGACGCTCACCACCCGACGTACCTGGCCGCCGACCACCCCCGCGCCCTCGCGCTCCTGCGCGCCGTCGGCTACCGCGATCTCTGGGTGCGCCGCGCCGACACCTGGCTGGCCGAGCCACTGCCGGAGTGAGCCGCACAGCCATTTTTGTCTGTCACCACGGCGGACAGGAATGTCCTCCCCACGATGGTCAATGTCCGCCCCACGATGGTCAATGTCCGCCCCACGATCACTCGAAGGACAGCCATTCCTGTCTGTCATCACATCAACTCGAAGGACAGCCATTCCTGTCTGTCATCACATCAACTCGAAGGACAGACATGCCTGTCTGTCACCACATCAACCCGGAGGACAGACATTCCTGTCTGTCACGCGAGGACAGCCCTTCCTTGATTTGTCTGTGATGGTGGCTGATCAAATACAAGAAGTGGTCGGGCAAACTACGGGCGGCGCAGGGCTTCGGGCAATTCGGGCAAGCCGACCCGCGCGCGAAGCGCCGAGGAGTGGACGTTGACGAACTCGCCGGCGAAAGCCGCACCATCCGGCCCGCACAGCCACGCGATGCATGCAGCCGCCTCGGCGGGCGGGCGTAGCCAGCCCTGGGCATGGTACTGGCGGAACGTTTCGGCCTCCGGCAGTGGATTCGCGCGCATGTCCGTTTGCATCTGCGTGTCCATGATCCCCGGCGCGAAGCTGAGCGGCACCACGCCGCTGCCCTGCACCTCCGCCGCCAGCACGCGCGTCAAATGCAGCAAACCCGCCTTTGCCGCGCTATACGCCGCCAGCCCCGGACTGGCCCCGACGGCAGCGCCGGATGACACGTTGATGATGCGCCCCCATCCGCGCGCCAGCATCCCCGGCAGCACGGCGCGCATGGCATAAAACGGCCCATCCAGGTTCACCATCAGGTTGTATGCCCACGCCGCCGGATCGAGCGTGGCAACCTGCCCCACGGGTTCACCGACCGCCGCGTTATTGATGAGGATCGTGATCGGGCCGAGCGCGGTTTCGCTCTGCGCCACGACCTCGCGCATGGCCTCCCATTCCGCCACGTCCGCCGCGACGACCTGCGCCCGCCGGCCCAGCACCGTCACCTGCGCCGCCACCTCGTCCAGCGCCGCCGCCGTGCGCCCCACCAGCGCCACATCCGCGCCCGCCTGAGCCAGCGCCAGCGTCGTCGCCGCGCCCAGCCCCCGACCGCCCCCCGTAATCAACGCGACCTGACCCTGTAAACCAACCATGTTCTTTTGCCTCCTGATAATTCCGTATTCAATGAACAAAGCGCAGCAGCAGCAGCGGGCGGGAGCACAGGCGGGTGGGGGACGGCGGGGCGGGGGACGGCGAGGCGGGGGACGGCGGGCGGTTGCCGGGGGGACGGCGGGCGGGGTGGACGGGCGGGCGGTATTGATTGAAACCATTTGCGCGCCTAGGGGCGTGCCGCCACGAAACCCGCCGTCGCGGGTTGGGATCCGAGTCCGCGACGGCGGACTTCGTCGCCGTCAGGCGCTTAGGCGCGAATTCATTCGCCCGCGTCCGCAGCGTGGTTGCAACCGCCCGCCGTCCCGCCGTTCTTCCTGTGGCGCTGGCCATCGCTCGCACCTCAGCGGCGCAGCCCGATCAGCGCGACGATCAGTTCAAGGAGGATCAGGCCGATGACCAGCACTTCGAGTAGGGTCGCGCGGGTGGCTTCGACCTCGTCGTTGAGCAGCGCCGCCGTCTGGCGCAGCACCGTCAGCCCTTCGTTGATGCCCATGCGCCAGGCATCCACGCGCAGCACGGCCAGCGCCGCCGTGTAGACGCGATTCCAATAGACATCCTCCGTCACCTTGAGCGCGTTTTCCACGCGGGCGCTGGCATCCGTCGTATCGGCGATCAGCCCGTGGACCTCGTGCAGGAAGCGTGTGGTGGCGCGCGACCAGAAGCGCCGTGGGCGCGCGATGCGCGGCGTGATGCGCGCGAGATCGCGTTCGACCTGCGCGTCATACGACCGGAAGGCCAGCAGTTGGACGTTGGCGAATTCCAGCAAGAAGGTGGCGTCTTCCCGCGCGCTCGCCTCCGGCTCGATCACGATCGCTGCCGCCCAGGTGATCAAGATCAGGTCGTCCTCGTAGTAGCTGAGCGGGGTCGCTAGCACCTGCGCCGCCGCGCTCAGGGGCCGGCGTTCACCCAGCGCCACGCGCAGCAACTGGGGATGCCGCGCCAACTGGGCCGCTGGCAGGCCCGCGCCTAGCCCTTCCACCAGCAAGATGCTATAGTCTTCGCCGCGCACCGTCGCGTTGGGCCGCTGCAACGCCGGTTCCAAGGTCGCGCATAAGGTTGCCTGCGCCGCTTCGAAGATCTTCAGCACTGGGGGTGGGTAACTTTGGACGGCGGCGAGCAGATCGCGTGCCTCGTCCCAGGTGGGGGCCGCGGCCAGGGGCAGCACCAGGCAGAAACTGAGGATGCCCAGGTCGTAGATGCGCACGGCAAGCTGCCCGTGCCGTTTGACGCCACCCAACTTCACTGTGACTGGCCCCAACGCGACTTCCAGCGGCACTTGCGCCATGATGATGCTGCCGCCGCGCGTGGCCACCGGCTGCCCCCGCACCGTGGCCGTCGCCAGCACCTCCTCTGCCACCGCCAGATCGATGCTGTCGCTCACGTCATACATCTGGTACAGGCGCAAGGTTGCCCCCGCCATCGGTGGCATCGCGTCTATCTGCATCGGTGCGCCTGCCTTTCATGCATCGATAATTTCAGGGCTTTCGCTTGCGTTTGCCTTGCGGGCGATATTGATTGAAACCATTTACGCGCTTAAGGACGTTCCGTTCCGCCACCAAACCCACCTGTGTAGATTGGGAATGAGTGAAAGCTATCAGATCTAATTCTTAAAGTAAAGCTTAAAGGAGTTTAGAACACACTAGCTACCCCAGCAGAAGAATTATACCAATTTCAGGGAAAGTCGGTGGTCAGGGGGGGCGGACAGACAAGAATGTCTGTCCGCCGTTATCCATACTATTCACCCACAAAAGGTATTAGAGGACTGCGAAACGGTTGACGTGGATGAGTGGTAGTAGCAGTCCACGCCCCACGGCAGGAACCGCTTCTTTGTTCGATAAAGCTCTTCTTATCCGTTCCTTATGTAGAGATGCTACTAGCAATGCCCCCTTTGCTAGAAATCCTCTTTTTGCAATTCACTTAGGCGCGGGCGATGACGTGCAGATCGACCGGTCCGGTGCTGGTGACGGTCAGCGCGCCGCTGCGCGACGAGCGCAGGCAGTGCAGCCCCACCTGCGCCCCGCCCAGGCGCAGATCGTTGATTTCGACATCGTGCAGGAAGTCCGGCAGGTAGGGTTTCTGGGCGATCAGTCGCCCATGCTCGGCCTCTGGCTGCAAGCCCAATAGCGCCGCCAGCAGGATGAAGGGCGCACCGGCGGCCCATGACTGCGGCGCGCAGGCGACGGGGTAGGGCGTGGGGCCGAAGCCGTGGCGGCGCGGGAAGCCGCAGAGCAATTCCGGCAAGCGGGCGCGCTCATAGTGCAGGCTCAGCCCGAAGATGTCTTCGAGCAGCTTGCCGGCCTGGTGCTTGTGGCCATAGCGCGCGAAGCCCGCGCCCACCAGCGCCGTATCGTGCGGCCACACGGAGCCGTTGTGGTAACTCATCGGATTGTAGCGCACGGCGCGCGACGACAGTGTGCGCACGCCCCAATCCGAATACATGTCCTCACGCAGCAGGCGCTGGATCATCGGCTCGGCATATTGCGGCGGCACGATGCCCGTCCACAGGCACTGGCCGGCGTTCGAGGTGACGACCTCACAGGGGCGCTTATCGCGGTCCAACGCCAGGTAGAGCGTTTGCTCGGCCTCCCACCAGAAGCTGCGCCAGAAATTGGCGCGCAACTCGGCGGCGTGGGCGTGCCAGCGCGCGGCCTCATCCGGCAGGTGTAGCCGCTCGGCCAGGTAGCCCATCGCCGCATATGCGGCGTAGGCGTAGCCTTGCACTTCGCACAGCGCGATGGGCGCTTCAGCCAACTCGCCGTTCGCGTGCGAAACGGCATCCCATGAATCCTTCCAGCCCTGGTTGATCAAGCCTTTCTCGGTCTTACGATCATATTCGAGGAAGGTATCGCCATCGCGGTCGCCGAATTCAATCATCCAGTTCGCTGCTGCCTGCGCGTGTGGCCAGAGTTGGCGCAAAAAGGCCAGGTCGTTCGTCCAGCGCACATACGATTCGAGCGTCATCACGAATAGCGGGGTGGCGTCGATGGTGCCGTAATAGGGGATGAAGGGGATCTCGCGGCAATTGGCCATCTCGCCGCGCCGGAACTCGTGCAGGATGCGCCCCGGCTCCTCTTCGGTGAAGGTGTCGATCTGCTTTCCCTGATAATGTGCCAGGAAGGCGAGCGTGCCGCGCGCGACATCGGGGAACCACGGCATGAATTCCAGGCTGGTGATCAAGCCGTCGCGCCCGAACGGGCAGACATACCACGGGATGCCGCCATAGGGATACAATCCCTCAGCGGTTTTGGCGCACATCATGCCCAGGTCGTGCATACCGCGCGCGAGTAAGCGGTTGAAAAAGACGTTGTTGGCGCTGATCTCCGGCATAGCCAGCGTCGTGCCATGCTGGCGGGGCGCGTCGGGCGGTGTGCCATTGGCGCTGGTGGCCGTTTCCTGCAATGTGACGACGACCTGAATGTGGGTCAATTGGTTCGGCGGCAAGACGAGATCCCAGAATAACCCCTGCGCCTGCACCAGATCCGCCGGGGGTGTCACGGCGACCGCCGCGCTGCGCAGATGCTTATCACAGCCCTGATAACGAAAGGTGAGGGCGGTTGGCTGGCACAGCGGCGCGAGCAGTTGCCCATGTAAGCCGCGCGCCAGGCCGCGAATCTCGAAGATATCGCTGAAATCGGCGGCGGCACGCACGCCGAAGGCTACACGCAAGGGACGCGGATGATAGCTGGTGAGCGTGAGATGCTGCACCAACTCCTGCTCGTGGATCTCGACCAGGCGCCGCACGTGAATCGTCCCCTGGGGGACATCTTCGCCCTGTAGTTGCAGATAAGGATTGCACAGGTCGATCTGGCAGACATCGCCGGATTCGTCAACGCTGTGCGACAGGCCCATCAGCGGTTGGCCGCCCAGCAGCAGATCCAGCGCGTTCAAGTAGCGGGTGTCGTGCCAGAACAGGCCCATCTCTTGCTGCGGCACCAGCAGATCGCCGCGCACGTCCGCCACCAGGAAGGTGTTGTCGCGCTTGAGCGCGAAGGTGCGGATGCTGGCTTTGGCGCTCTGCTGCAAGACATACAGGTCCACCTGCTCATTGGTGCCGGTGGCCTGGCTGAGGGCGTTTGGCCCAGCGACGGCAGGCACCGGCGGCTGATCGGCTGATCCTGGGGAAGTGGTCATGGTAGCAAGGTACCTTCATCTTCGTCGAACGAAAACTCTTGGGGGAGCGGGATGCCTGGCGCGGCCAGGTTGCGCGGGGGCTGATGGCCATCGCCGGCCTCGCTGAGCGCCAGCGCGGGCAACTGTGCGGCGGCACCATCCTCGGCGGCGTCGAACTCCGCTGCTACGGCGCGGGCCAGCTTGCTCTGCTGGCGCAACACCTTATCATAGGCGCGCACATACTCCAGCGCCATGCGTCGGTTGTCGAAATGGCGGCGGGCATAGTCCCGGCATGCCTGGCGCGAGATGGTATCACGCACGCGCCGCGCCGCCGCTGCCAGGTGTTCCGGTGCCTGGCGGATATAGCCGGTGACACCGTCGCGCAGCAGTTCCGGCACGGAGCCGCACGGACAGGTGAGGACGGGCGTGCCACAGGCCAGCGCCTCGATGAAGACCATGCCGAACGGTTCCGGCCAGTCGATCGGCATGAGCAACGCCAGCGATTTGCCCATAATCTCACGTTTCTGCGTCTCGTTCACCTCGCCGATGAACTCGATCAGTGGATCGTTCAGCAGGGGCTTGATCGTCTGCTCGAAATAAGCACGGTCGGCAGGATCGACTTTCGCGGCGATCTTGAGGGGGATGCCGGTCAGCTTGGCGATCTCGATGGCGCGGTCAGGCCGCTTTTCCGGCGAGATGCGCCCGACGAAGGTCAGGTAGTCGCCAGGGGTGGGGTAAAACGGAAAGGAATCGACATCGACACTGTGATGCACCGTTGCAATCCAGTTAAGATCCGGCAGATACGACTGCTGGCTCTGGCTGATCGAGACGTAATTCATCCGGCGATACGCGCGCAATACGCGCTGAAACTCCGGTATATCCAACCGGCCATGCAGCGTGGTGATGGTCGGCGTGGCGCTGTGTTCGGCGAACGGTAGCGCGAGATAGTCCAGATGGGAATGGATGATATCGAAACGATCTGCCTGATCGTACACGTCCTTCAGCATGGCGATGTGCAATGCGCGGACATCCACCGCCGGATCGAAGTTGATGGCGTGGGGGATCGGCGCAATGAGTTCGGCGCTCGTCTGGGAATCGCCGGTAGCGAACAGCGTCACCGTGTGGCCCAGGCGCACCAACGACTCGGTAATATTATGGATGCACCGTTCGGTGCCACCATACTGTTTGGGGGGAACCGCGACTTGCAAGGGCGCGATTTGTGCGATACGCATTCCTTGAAAATATCCTTTCTCTGGCAAGCTGACCGTCCTTGGAGCATACGGTCAACTTGTCAAATACTCAGCAAGTGGCGTGCCAGCGGCCCCACCACCAGGGTGACGGGGCTGCTACGCACCCAACGCCCGCGCCAGACCGTGTTCCCAGGCGTTGCGCAGGTCGGCCAGCGCCACGTGTGCGCCAGCGAAGACGAACTGGTCGCCGCCGGCGACGCCAAGGCGCGTCAGTTCCACGCCGCGAGCGGCAGCCTGGTCGGCCAGCGCGGCCCAATCGTCGGGCGCGACAGAGATGACCACGCGCGAGGGCGCTTCGCCGAAAAGGACGGCGGTGGGATCGCCGATGTGCGTACCCAGGTCTTTATCCGGCAGGATGCCCATCTCTGACCAGAGGCACCATTCCGCCAGCGCCACACCCAGGCCGCCATCAGCGCAGTCGTGCGCCGTGCGGATCAGATCGAAAACCGCGTCGGCGGTAAGGAAGTCTTGCACCGCGCGCTCCGTGGCGAGGTCCAGCAGGGGCGGGCGGCCCGCGACTGTGGTGTGGATCACCGCGAGGTAGGTCGAGCCGGCCAGGTCATGGGGCGCGTCGCGCCAGGGGCCGAGCAGCGCGATGATGTCGCCCGCGCGCCCGCCCGCGCTGGGCCGTGGGGCGCGCTGGTCCAGCACGCCGACCATGCCGATGATCGGCGTGGGATAGATCGCTGTGCCACCCGTCTCGTTATACAGGCTGGCGTTGCCGCTGACGACTGGCGCACCCAGCGCCCGCGCCGCCTCGGCCATCCCATTGATCGCCTCGACCATCTGATAGTAGATCGCCGGCTTTTCGGGGTTGCCGAAGTTGAGGCAATTCGTCAGCGCCGCCGGTTTGGCACCAGCGCAGGCGCAGTTGCGCGCGGCTTCCGCCACGGCCAGCGCGCCACCGTTGAAGGGATCGAGGTAGGTCAGGCGTCCATTGCCGTCGGTGCTGAGGGCGATGCTCACGCCGGCATCCTGGTCGTCTTCCGTGCGCAGCCGCAGCACCGCCGCGTCGTAGCCGGGCGCGATCAGCGTGTTCGCGCCGACCATGTGGTCATACGTGCGCCAGATGCGCCGCCGGCTGGCGATATCGGGCGCTCCCAGCAGTTCCACCAGCGTCGCGCCCAGGTCCGCCGGCTCCGGCAGCGTCGCCGGATCGAAGCGCCACAGGTCTTCCAGCGCGGGATCAGGGATCGGCTCGCGGGTATAGGTCGGCACTGCGTCGGTCAAGAGCGCCGTGGGGATCTCCGCCACCACTTCGCCGTCGTCCAGCACGCGCAACACTTCTTCGGCGATGACCTGGCCGATGATGTTCGAGTGCAGCCCCCACTTGTCGAAAACGCGCTGGATGTCGGCCTCGTGGCCCTTGTGCGCGATGACGAGCATGCGCTCCTGCGACTCCGAGAGCATGATCTCATAGGCATGCATCCCCGATTCGCGCCGCGCCACGTGCGCCACGTCAATCGCCAGGCCGCAGCCGCCCTTGTGCGCCGCTTCCACGGTGCTGCTGGTCAGGCCCGCCGCGCCGAGATCCTGCAAGCCGACGAGCCAGCCGGTGTCGCGCAGTTCCAGGCACGCTTCCATGAGCAGCTTTTCCAGGAAGGGATTGCCCACCTGCACCGCCGACCGCTGCGTGGCGTTCGGGTCTGTCACAGAGGCGAAGGTCGCGCCGTGGATGCCGTCGCGCCCCGTGCTGGCCCCCACCAGCAAGACGGGATTGCCTATGCCGCTGGCCCGCGCGGGGAGGATGTGGTCTTTCGGCACGACGCCGACGCACATCGCGTTCACCAGCGGATTCGCCTGGTAGCTGGCGTCGAAATAGACCTCGCCGCCGACGGTGGGGACGCCGATGCAGTTGCCGTAATGGCTGATGCCGCCGACCACGCCATCCACCAGGTAGCGCGTGCGCGCCGCCGCTGGGTCGCCGAAGCGCAGCGCGTCCAGCAGGGCGATGGGGCGCGCGCCCATCGTGAAGATGTCGCGCAGGATGCCGCCCACGCCGGTCGCCGCGCCCTGAAAGGGTTCGACGGCGCTAGGATGGTTATGGCTCTCGATCTTAAAGACGACGGCCAGGCCCGCGCCGGCGTCGATGGCACCGGCGTTCTCCGCGCCCGGCCCCAGCAAGACGCGCGGCCCCTCCGTGGGGAAGCGCTTCAGCAGCGGACGGCTGTTTTTGTAGCCGCAATGCTCGCTCCACATCGCGCCGAAGATGCCCAATTCGACATGGTTCGGCACCCGGCCCAGCAGTTCCACGATCTGATGATATTCGGCGCGCACCAGCGCCACGCCGCGCAGATCGGCGTCACTATAGGCCGCGTCGGCGGCGGTGAGATCGACAGCCATAGGGGAAAGTTGCTCCTTGTGATCAACACGGCAACGCACATAGACACGGGAACGGTAGAGACAGGAACGGGCGGGCGGTTGAAACCGCGCCTAAGGGCATGCTGCCACGAAGTCCGCCGGCGCGGATTGGGATGACCGCATCAGCGCCGCTATAGTATATCACGTTCCCGGCTTTAGCCGCTCTCAGGCTCCCGTCGGCGCGTGATATGCGGCGGTAGCACCCACAAAGCTCAGCTGCGCGAAGCGCGTCTGGATGCCCCACAGCGCCACCGAATGCCCGGCGGCATTCCACGAGAGCCCGGTGATGGTGTAGGAACTGGCTGAGGATCCTACATTGGTCAAGACGCGCTGCCAGGCGGTGGCCTGGGGAGCCAGCACGTCCACGATCAGCGTGTTGCTTTGCTGCGTGGTGCCATAGAGGAAGATTGTGCCATCCGGCGCGCAGAGGAGGACGGTGTAGGTCTGCACCGCCCACGATGGCAGGGCGAGGCGCGTGGTCCAGGTATGCCCACTATCCGACGAAGCGACGAGATAGCTCTGGTTGGCGCGTTCGGCGGTGCCATACAGGGTGGTGCCGGTCGGCGGAGCAAAGATGTCGTCGGGATACATGCTGGTGACAGTGAAATGCTGCCACGTCGCGCCCTGATCCGTACTCTGCATCACATCTGTGCAACCGTAACTTTGGCATGTCGTTGTTGCGTTGGATTGAAAGCGCACCTCCCAGGTATTGCCAAAAGCGACGAGCGCTGTGGCAGTGTAGGAGAACTGCTCGTGCGCGCCGAGGGTCGCGTAAAAGGCGGAATCATCGATCCACTTCAGCGGCGCGCCCGCGATGCTGACGGCAAGTTGGTAGGTTGGCGTGACCCCATCTACCTGTTGCGTGAAATGCTTCGCCGTCGACAGGATAGCATCGCCGGCCCAGATCGCGCTGGTAAGTTGCACCTTGGTGTTATCGCCCGTCGGCACCTGGAAGGGTTGCCAGGTTAGGCCGCCATCGCGCGAGAGGAGAAAGTCCGGCGTCTGGCCACCATAGCAGACGGGATAGCACGTACTTGCCGTCAAAAGGATGTGGTGGGGATTCACGGGGCTGACGGCGAGCGAACAGGTGGGATAGGCAAGCTGTGTTGGCGCGAAGGTGTGCCAGGTGCGCCCGCCATCCGCCGTGCGGCTGAACTGTAACGCCCCGCCGCTGCCGACCTGCGTGATGCCGCATGCATAGCCCACATAGGGATCGCTCGGCGCGAAGGCGATGCCCTGCGTGAAGGCCAGGTGCGTCTGCGCCGCCACCCAGCCCTGCTGCGGCGTGATGCTCAGCGGCGGCGGGGTAGGGGTGGCCGTGGGCTGCACTGGCGTCACTGTATACGCTGCCGCATGGCTACTGCCGCTGCCTCCCACGCCAAGCCCGCCGACCAGGATCACCACGAACGTCAGCGCCAACACGCCCAACAAGGCCAACATGCCCCCGATGAGCAACCCTTGCGTCTTTCCCACGATACCCTCGATCTCCCTCTTCAATACAATGGCTCTACTGTATATAACGCACGAAAGTTTGTCGAGAGGACACGATAGTGCTAGTGGGAAAGAGATCAGGTTTCATGGTCGTAACGCTGGCGACGTTTATGCTGGCTAGTTTTGTGTTCCTTGAAGCGGTGATTCGTCTGATAGTGAGGGATCAAACGCGCAATGTTTTTCGGCGGTACAAGTTGGCGCATCACCACCTCGAGGCCGTCACTAAAAACCCCCTGGAACTCATCCAAGCTCGCTGTGATGGTACGATATGCATGGAGCAACAAGCCCAGACCATGCTCCCTTTGTACCTGACAATAGCAGGTAGAACCATATCCCTGCTTTGCTGCCTGCAAGACAAAAGTGCGGTCCTCAGGTTCGATATGCACCCCCTGCGCGGCAAGTTGGTCGATCGCCTGGATAAACTGGGTACCAAAATCCCGCTGCACATTCAAATAGGTATCGAGGGGCCAGCAATTTGCCGGCGCATCGTAAACCACCGCCATCGGGCGTCCATCCGGATAGTGTTGGCGCATCCACCATTTCCACAATTGCCCGGTGCTGATCGGTGTCGAAGTATACCATTGCGTGTCGCCCGTGGGGTCGAATTTAGAACTCTGTATTTGCGCGATGAAAAATAATGGGACACAATAAACGCCACGTCCACGCCGGCCATCTCCCAGATGGATGCCATTGTGTTTGATACGGTCGATCAGCGTTGCATCGGTGAAATGCACAAATTTCATCGCTTGCTCCTTGAAACGATAAGGTTGTGAGTCCTGTGTTACACCGCTTGTGGCTTCGTGGCAGAGGGCCGCTTGCGCCAGCACGCCTGGTTCGGCGGCGCATATGTCGATGTGCTGTATATGGGGTTGCTGCGCGACGAATGGTTGGCACAGTGAATGGGACGACGGCGAACAGGAATGTCCGCCCCACGATCTCCCCCTCTCCATCCACAGATGGGGAGGGGGTTGGGGGGTGGGGCCATCCCATCCGCCTCACGCCGATTACTCGCTGGTTTCGTCCAGGATCGCTTGCGCCCGCGCGATGACGGGGCGGTCGACCATCTGGCCCGCCGCGCGCTGCGCGCCCTCGCCCTGCGCCGCCACTGCGTCGCGGATCTGCCGCGCCCAGGCCAGTTCCGCCGCCGTCGGGCCGAAGCCCGCGTTGACCACCGCAATCTGCTTGGGATGGATGCACAACTTGCCACCGAAACCTAGCTGCCGCGCCCGCGCGATGTCGCGTGCCAGGGCCGCAGGATCGTCCAGCGCCGCCGTCACGCCGTCCACCGGTGACAACACGCCCGCCAGCCGCGATGCCAGCACGAGGTGCGATCTGGCAAAGAGCAGCCCCAGATCATCATCGGGGATGCCCAGGTCCAATTGGAAGTCCCACGAGCCGAAGATCAGCCGTGCCACGCGAGGATGGGCCGCGATGGCCTGCGCCTGCGCCAGCCCTTGCGCGCTTTCGATCATCGGCAGGATCGAACCCGTGCCGGCATACGCTGCCACAACAGCGTCAAGCTCGCCCGGCGCTTCCACTTTCGGCACCACCACGCCTGCAATGCCCGGCTGGCTGAGCAGGGCCAGGTCGGGGGCGAAGTGGGGCGATGACGGCGCGTTCACGCGCAAATACACTGCCGCACCATCGCCGGTAGGCTGCGCTGCCAGCCACGCTCCCACGGCCTCCCGCGCCGCCGCTTTTCGGTCCGCGGCCACCGCGTCTTCCAGATCCAGCATGATTACGTGCGCACCGGAGGAACGCGCCTTGGCGAAACGGTCGGGGCGGTCGCCCGGCACAAAGAGATACGAACGCGCGATCATCGGCCACCTCCTCTTTATGTGATACCACATCAGCCTGTTTTCGGTAATACCCCTTTCGGGTAAAGACTGCGGTCAGTGGGGCCGGACAGACAGGAATGTCTGTCCTCCGGGGTTCTGAGGAATGGTGGTTCTCCGGGGGGCCGGACAGACAGGAATGTCTGTCCTCCATGGTTCTGAGGAATGTCTGTCCTCCATGGTTATGGAGAATGGCTGTCCTCCGTTATCCATACTGATCACCCGCAAAGCGTATGATACCCGATTCGATGATCACGCGCTCCCCCGGAGAACCACCACCTCTGGCGGTCATTCCGCTCCCCCGAGAACCACCACTCCTGTCTGTTACGCTGGCGGACAGGAATGTCCGCCCCACGACTACCCGGAGGACCGACATTCCTGTCTGTCGTTACGCTCCCCCGGAGGACCGACATTCCTGTCTGTCGCTACGATCCCCCGGAGGACCGACATTCCTGTCTGTCCGGCCCCAATGACCACCGTCTGTACCCGCAAGGGGTATGAACGAACAGGAAAATCGAGCAAGCTCACTGAATCCTAGTCCGCGTCTGTAGGGGCGTACCCTTGTGGTCGCCCTGGTCCCCGTCGCCGATCTCGCCATCGGTGTGGTCGCCCTGGTCCCCGTCGCCGATCTCGCCATCGGTGTGGTTGCCCCGGTTCCCGTCGCCGATCTCGCTCCGGTCCCTGATGCTGGCGCAGCCGGTACAGAGATCGCTGCGGGTGCCGATAAGGAAAAGGAGAGCATTTTTAGGGGAGGGTGAAACTATGCTGGATCTGCCGGCGATTGTGCGCTCACTGAATCAGCCCCTCACGCCCGAACGGCTCGCCGACCTGGCAGACCTGTTGCCCGACCTGGAGGGGCAGTTGCAGCGATCACGCGAGCGCGTGCGCCAGGTGGTACAGCAGCCAGGGGCGCGGCGCAAACAGGCACGGGGCGACGAGCGATCCGAGACGCAGCGCGAGGCAGTGCAAGAGATCCAGGCGTACATCACGACGCTGGAACTGACCATCGCCCGTGTGCAGCGCACCATCATCAATTATCGCCGGATGCAAGAATCGCGCCGCTTCGCCTCCGATTTCCCCCAGCGCGGCGGACGCTGAGGCGCATCGGATGTGCCGTGCCATCAAGCTTGCTCCTCTATTGCCCCCACACCAGCGCCGTCGCGTTTTGCTCCTGGGGCGCGCTCACGCCGCTGGTCAGATACGTCTGGATCGCGGGCGTCTGCACGCCGCTGGCGGCGGGGATGGCCGTCAGGGAGAAGCCCTGGCTGGTGGGCGACCACGCGGGCGTGCCGCTGGCGAGCGTTCCCTGCGTCGCCAGATCTTGCGCCGCGCTGCCGGCGGTCGTCGCTTGCAGGAAGGGACCATAGGGCGCATCGATGGGCTGCGCCAGCGCCAGGGCCACGTATTGCCCGTTGGGCGCGACGGCCAGCCGGAAATTCGCCTCTGCCGCCGCCAGCGCCGTGAGGCCGGTGAAGATTGGTTCCGGCGTGGTACTGCCGCCGCTCAGCAGGTAAAAATGGTAGGGCGTGGTGGGCGCTGGCGTCGCCGTCGCCGTCGCCTTGGGCGCGGGATGGGGCGTCGCCAGGGCGCTCGCCGTCTGGTACGCGATGACGCTGCCGTCGCTGCTGACCGACCAGGGATACGGCACATAGGGCGTCGTGGTATCAGGCAAGCATAGGACGCCATTGCACAGCGAAGGCGGTGGTGTCGCCGCGCCCAAGGAGGCGATCAGCCGATCCTTCTGCGTGGTCAGGTCAATGGCGTGCAGTTCTGCCGTGCCAGTGCCGCTGGAATTGATGCGCTGAATCGTCGAGTAAAAGAGCGTCGTGCCGCGCGCCGCAATCTCCCACACGCTTTGCAAGCCGGCAATCGACTCCGGCGTGGTCGTGGTGCCGCCCGGTTGCACCTGCGCCACCGTGCCGGCGTGGGTAAAGACCAAATGTTGCGCGTTGGCGCTGTCGGTATACCAGGCCACGTGCTGACCCAGCAGCGGCACATCGCCCGCGATCAAGCTCAGCTTGCCATCCGCGAGGGCCACGGTGAAAAGCGACCCGGTATATTGCGCGGGCTGCACGGCGGTCGTCGCTGGCACCAGTGGCGGGTAGCCCGGCGCGAGCGGCGGCGCACGCAGTACGAAAGCCAGCAACGTATGATCCGGCGACCAAATGAGCGGTCCCCAGGTCGCGCCCGTCGCGCTCAAGTGCAATTGTGTGATGGCGTGGGGCGGCGCACCACCCGTGCGCGCCCAGATGTCGCCGTTGCGGATGAAGGCATAGTCGCCGCTGGGCAGCGTCGGCAAGGCCGTGGGAGGTGGGGGGGCCGGCGCAGTGCTGTTGCTGCTCGTTCCCGCGCTCTGGCCCAGGCCCGGCACGGCACAGCCCGCCAGGGCCACCAGCGCCAGCAAACCGGTGCTAATCAAAACTGTCAATCGTCGCGTGTTCAAGTCTCTATCTCCCGCTCAGGGTGTATTCTGGTGTGTTCTGCTGTATCGCCTCAGGCTGTATCGCTTCAGATCATAGCACACCAGATGCCCTAGTTCGACTATTATCTTGACCACACTTGGACTTTTGCCGCATAATCCTATAAAGCGGACACTACACGACACAGCCAAAGGAACCAGCGGTGGATGGTGTCGCCGATTTTTTGGAGGCGAACGATCACAAGATTATGACGACCAATGACGCGCCAACTGCCAGCCCACGCACCTTCAGCGTGCAAACGTTGGGCTGCAAGGTCAACCAGGCCGACAGCGAAGCCATCGCGGCGGAACTGATCGCGCGTGGCTTGCGTCCCGCGCCGGACAGCGCGGGGGCGGATGTCGTCGTCGTCAACACTTGCACCGTCACCCACCTGGGCGACCGTTCCTCGCGCCAACTGCTCAGCCAGGCGCGGCGCGGCGCGCCGGCAGCCCTGCTCGTCGCCACCGGCTGCTATGCACAGGTAGCCCCCCAGGCCGTCGCGGCCCTGCCCGGCGTGGACCTCGTCGTGCCGAACACCGCGAAAGAGACCATTGCCACCACGATCCTCGCCCAGTTGGACGCGCCCGCGCGCCCCGCCCTGCCCTTGCCGGTCCTGCCGGTGGCCGATCCTGATGACCGCCTGCTGGCAGAGATCGTCGGCAAGACGCGCGTGCAGGTGAAGGTGCAAGACGGCTGCGATAACCGCTGCACCTATTGCATCGTGCCCACCGCGCGCGGTGCCTCGCGCAGCCGGCCCATCCGCGACATCGTCGCTTTCGTGCAGCGCAAAGCGGCGGCGGGCATGCAGGAAGTCGTGCTGACGGGCATTCACCTTGGCGACTACCATCCCACGCCAGATACTGACCTGGGCGACCTCATCGCCGCGCTGCTCGCCGCAACGACCATCCCGCGCATCCGCGTTTCATCGCTGGAACCGGAAGACTTCCGGCTGGATTGGCTGGACCACTGGGCCGATCCGCGCATGTGCCGGCACCTACACCTGCCGTTGCAGAGCGGCAGCGACGCCGTGCTGCGCCGGATGGCCCGCCGCTATACCAGCGCCCGCTATCGTGCCATCGCCACCGCCGCCTATGCCGCCATTCCCGATCTGGCGCTGACCACCGACATCATCGCCGGCTTCCCCGGCGAGACGGTGGATGACGCCGCGCGCACCCTGGCCCTGGCGGAAGAGTTGCATTTCGCCAAGATGCATGTGTTTCGCTTCTCGCCGCGCGCTGGCACCGCCGCCGCCCGCATGCGCCCCCTCGTCGCGGAGCCGGTGAAGCGGGTGCGCTCCGAAGCATTGCTGGCGCTGAACGACACGCTGGCGCACGCCTTCCGTGCGCGCCATGTGGGTCGGCGCGTGTGCGTGCTGTGGGAAAGCCGCAAGCCGTGGGGCTGGGAAGGGCTGACCGATAACTATCTGCGCGTCGAACTGCGCGACGATGCCGTCCCAGCGGACCGCGACCTGCATAACTGTTGCACGGAGGTCACGATCACAGGCTGCCGCGCAGATGCCGTCATCGGCACGCTCGTCGCCCCTGCCGTCACCACGCCCCCGCGAACCAGCACCCAGGAGAGCCTGTATGGGTAAGATCATTGATTTGGCGGATTATCGCCGCAAGAAATGCCTCGAAGCGCTCATGTTGCAAATCGGACTGCCTGGTTATTGTGACGAATGTGGCGACGATATCGAGGCGCTTTTGCTGGAAGGCGAACTGGACGGCGCGGACTTTGACCTGGCCGCGCTGCTGGGCGAACTGGATGCCGCTCAGCCCCAGGCTGCTGTCGCACCACTGCCCTTCACGGCCCCGCCCGTCCGCCGTCGCCGCGCCCAACGCTCCCGCAAGAAATAAGGAGGACAGACATTCCTGTCTGTCACTCAATCTGGCGGACAGCCATTCTCCCTAACATCGGAGGACAGCCATTCCTGTCTGTCACTCAATCTGGCGCACAGCCATCCCCTTACCATCCGAGGACAGACATTCCTGTCTGTCATAACGGCGGACAGGAATGTCCGCCCCAGGCTGATCGCTTCTCGCCCCACGAAGCGTTCAAAAGCATATACTACCCATATGGATGCCGTTGACGTTACCTCGCTTCAACCTTTCGAGGCGATCCCGGAGATCGTCGTGCCGCCCGATGCGCGGCGCAACCCTGTCGCGTATCTGTTGCACGCCGCTGTCACGGCGGAACCCATCTTTCGCCGGCGGACGCCGCCGCGCCAGGTGAGCCGCTACGGCCCCTGGCAGGTCTATCTGGTGGGACCGGCGGCGAATCGCTTTGTGTTGCACACCCACCGCCATCTCTTCGCGCATCGCCAGGGCTGGCAGGCGTTTTTCGGTGGCGTCTGGAATGAGAATCTGCTCTATCTGGACGGCGCGGCGCATGCGGCCCACCGGCGCATCATGGCCCCGGCCTTCACAGCGGCAGACATGGGGGCGCACCTGGCAGTGATGCAGCGTGTCATCGGCCGCCGCACGGCGGCCTGGGGCGAGGAGGCGGCGGTAGAGGTTCGTCTGGCTACGCGCGATCTGGCGTTCGACGTGGTAGCCGAGGCGCTGCTGGGCTTCGCGCCGGCGGCGCGGGTGCGGGCGCTGCATGCGGCGCGCGATACCCTTTGCCGCAATCCCTATCCTTATGGCAAGGCGGCGTACTGGCGGCACATCGCCGCGCAGCGCGCGCACCTCAACGAGTTGCTGCAAGCAGCCATCGCCACCCGTGAAGCGCATGCTGCGCCGGATTTGCTGGCGCGCATGGCCGCCGCGCGGGACGATCCCGCTGGCGTGTTAGACGCAGACCACTTCCTGGGGCATATCCAGGTGTTGCTGGAAGCCGGCCACACAACGACGATGGACACGGCCACCTGGGTGCTGGGCCTGTTGGCGACGCACCCCACCGAGCAGGCCCGCGTGCGCGCTGAGGTCGCCGCCGTGCTAGCCGACCATGCCGGCGCACTGAACTTGCCTGCGCTCAAGGCGATGAACGTGTTGGGCCATGTCATCGATGAAGCTGGCCGCCTGCGCACGCCGGTCGATACCGCGCCGCGCGGCGCGCTGACCGACATCCCCTTCGCCGGCTACCACATTCCGCAGGGGACGTTCGTGCGGCTGCACCTGGGCGCGACACACCGCTTGCCCGCCGTCTTCACTGATCCCACCCGCTTCGACCCCGACCGCTTCGCGCCGCCGCGCGCGGAGCAGCGCCGCACGCCGTATGGGCTGGTGACGTTCGGGGGCGGCCCGCGTATCTGCATCGGCATGCAGTTCGCCCAGGTGGAGATCAAGGCGCTGGTGGCCCATCTGGTGCAGCATTATCGCATCGATCCCATTCCCGGCCTCACGCCGCCGAACGTCTACGACCCCGCCGACCCCGATGATTCGCTGCCACGTGGCTTGCCCCTGCGCTTCGTGCGGCTGCATGGCTGACGCGTATCAGCATTGAATATATTGGAATGCAGCTTGCGTTATGGCCAAGCAGCGTGTTGCCGGAAATGGCATACCCGCGCAGAATATCAGATCGAGCCGGCACGGCATCCTCACACACAAAGGACGGGTTTACCTATGTTTTGCCCCACCTGTGGTTCACTGCTTGACGACACGCTCGATTTCGCCCAGGACGAGCCGTTGCACTGCCCCGCCTGTGGCCGGCTCTTCACCGAAGAGGAAGTGTTGCTCATGCCGCTGGGTGATCCGGCGGCGATCTTCGCGCCCTTCCTGGCGCAACTGGCGACGCGCACCACCGTCATCTCCGCCGGAGCCGTCTATCTCTGAGCGAGGCCGGAAAAGACAGTGGTCAGCGGGGCCGGACAGACAAGAATGTCTGTCCTCCGTGGTTATGGAGAATGGCGGTCCTCCGGATTAAAGGGACAGGCAGAAATGGTGGCCCTCGGTACCTTTAATAGCTGTCCTTCGTCACTTTACGATCACCCGCGTAGGATTTTACTCCCAGCCGTGCGGCTGGGGCAGCAGGCGCAGTGGCAGGCCGGTGCGCGTCGCCACCATCGTGCGCAGCCCCTCCGCCGCCAGGCGATAGGCCTCGCGCGTGTCGCCCTTCAAGCCCGGCAACGCCAGCGGTGCGCCCGCGTGTTCGATCCAGGCGACCGTCGGGCCGTCCCAGAAAATGATAAACACGATATCATTCGGCTTGCGCGGCGAGGGAGGGATGACCGCCCAGGCACGGATGCGCTGCCAGGGAACGAGGACGCCACGGGTGGCCCGCCCGTTGCCAAACGTGGTGCTGGCGACCTGCGCCACGCGCAGCCCCGTGTTATCCGCCGTGGCGATGGGCAACGTCGCATAACCGCGCCGCCGGCTGAGCGCCAACATCACATAGATGCTGATGAAAAACAGCACGATGAGGCCGAAGAAAATCGCCAACACGATGAAGCCCACCGTGACGTTTATTATCGTAATCGAAGGCGATACCACGGCATAGACGATCAACATGACGAACAGTGCCAGGCGCATCCACTGGAGCGGCGAGCTCATCCGACCCAACAAGGTGATGCGCCCGGAGGTCGCCCACATGCCCTGCACGAAGGGCGATGCCGGCTGGGTGGCGTCCGGCTGGAAGGGCGGGGGTGCTGCTGGCAGCGCCTCAACATCGGATAGTGTCAGGCCGACGCCCAGGCCGGCCAAGGGCTGATGCTGGCCGTAAAAGCCGCGCGGGAAAATGCGCATCGGCACGGGCGCGCGGGCGGCAATGGTCGCCAGCAGCCGCAGGGCATCCGCCCGGTAGGTTTCTTTGCCGCCGCCATAGGTGGTCTGCGCCTGGAGCGCGTTGGCGGCGCGCAACAACTCCTCTGGTTCTGCCAGGTTCAGATAGAGGCGGTGCTGCGCGCCCCACAGGGTATATTGCTCGAAGGCGGGATCGCTCAGCAGGCCGCTGGCGCGCAAGATCACCTTGATATCGTTCCACGGCATGAATTGCGTGTGGCCAAAGGCATTGGTCGTGCGAATGCCCTGGTCGTCGGCGGTGATGGTCGTCCTCCGGTTGGCCAGCGAACTCCATAGCACGTTCACCAACAGCGCCACCGCCGCCAGCAGTGGAATCCCCGGCAGTGCCAGCGCCAGATAGGGCGCGAAGGGGGCCAGCCAGGGATAGTACGCTGTCGAATCGACTAACGCCTGCCCGATATAGGTCGTGGTCACCAGGCCACCTAGCGCGGCGACCAGGATAACGACGACGAATGTTGAACCGAGCGAGCGCAGGATGTCGTTTGTCGCGCGCGACCGCGTCAAGGTGAGCGTGGCACCGGGAGCCAGCGCGCCCGCGGGATTGAGCGCAGCCAAGGTGCGTGGCGCACGCTGGTCATCGCCGCGCATCGCTCCCTGGATCGTGCGGTTGGTCAGCAGCAGCGAGCGTGGAACGCGGAAAAACGCTCGCGTCAAGAGTAGGATCACCAGGGCCACTAAGATGGAGATGACCGGTGTCAGGCTGCCAGGAACGACAGCTCCTTCGGTCGCACCGAAAACGGCATCAAGAAGTTGCGTGATGAGGACGAGCGCGATGATCGCACCCCAAAGATAAGCGCCGGCGACTGCGCCGGTTCGTTTCATCTGCATACGAAGGTCTTAATTCCTCTCAGAGAGAAGTTAGCGGGTGGCGATGATGGCGAGCAGAGGATGAACCCCGCCGCCGCTCCACACCTCGTCCGTGAGCGTGAAGCCCTGGGCGCGCACAAGATCGCCGGTGGCACGGTTCAGGTGGCAATTGCCGGCGACTCGCCGTTGCAGCGGCGTCAGCCAGTCCTGCACGCGCGCCCAGCGTGGGGCGCGGCTGCGCACATGCTCGAAGAGCAGCAGCGTCCCGCCCGGTTTCAGCACGCGGCGCAGTTCGCCCAGCGCCCGCGCCGGATCGTCCACCGAACAGAAGACGAAGGTCGCCAGCGCGGCATCGAAGCTGGCGTCCGCGAAGGGCAAGTCTTCCGCCGGTGCCTGGGTGAGCTGGATGGGGACGCGCGCTGCCTGTGCCGCCACCTCGGCCCGCCGCAGCATATGCGCGTTTGGCTCGACCGCCGCGACCCGCGTCGTGATGGCGGGATCATAGAAGGCAAAGTTCTGTCCCCCGCCCGCGCCAACTTCCAGCACCACCCCACGCGCGGCCTGAGTCAAGGCACGCCGGAAGGGATCCATCTGGCGGCGGAACGCCCTCGACCGCGCGATCCGCGAATAACATGCGGCGAAAAAACGATCATCATGCCTTGTTTGCTGCGTTGCCATCGAATTGCCCCCTCGGCGCACCACGCCCCTTGCAGGATAACACGCCCGTCTAGTCCTACCGTGACACTGAGCATACAGAGATTTCGCGCCGGGACGAGTACCCAGAGGAGGGCGTATCACCACCGTGAGACTGCCCGCCTGGCCGATTCCAAAACAAACGCTCACCACCTGCGCAACGCTTGCCCGCCAGCCAATTGCCGCCCTGATCAGCAGATTTTTCTGCTACACACCACTGTCATCCATTGGCGGTCTTTTGCTGTTGATGAAAGGGCAAGCTCAGCGCGGTTGCGCCTTCGATTGGTTAAGGGTGCGCAGTTGGCCGCAGGCAGCGGCGATGTCGTCGCCGCGCTCAGCGCGCACGCTGTTGCTGACGCCGGCCTGGCGCAAGGTGTCGCGGAAGGCGCGGATCGCCGTGCCGCTGGGCGGCTGGTAGCCGGCGGCGGTGACGTTGACAGCGATCAGGTTGACGTGTGCCAGAGGGCCGAACGGCGCGAGGCGCGCGCCAAGTTCAGTCGCGTGTTCGATCTGGTCGTTGACGCCCGCCAGCAAAACGTATTCGAAGGTCACTTGCCGTCCCGTTTGCCGGGCGAAGGCCAGGCAGGTCGCCAGCAACTCGTCCAGCGGCCACTTGCGCGCGACGGGCATCGTCTGGGCGCGCATGGCGTTATTCGGCGCGTGCAGCGAGATCGCCAGGTTCACCTGCAAGGCTTCCCCGGCCAGGCGTTGGATCGCCGGCACCAGGCCCACGGTGGAAACGGTCATGTGCCGCGCGCCCAGGTTGAAGCCTGCCGGCGCGTTCAGCAGGCGCAGCGCCTTCAGCGTGTTGTCATAATTATGCAGCGGCTCGCCCATGCCCATCAGCACGATGTTCGTGATGTGGTCCAGCGCGCCGCCCGTCGCGGCTTCCGCCGCCCCCGGCACGGCAGGCCAGCGCCACGGCTCCGCGCGCAGCAGGCGCGCGAAGTGCAACACCTGCGCGACGATCTCGCCGGCCCGCAGGTGGCGCGTAAAGCCCATCTGCCCCGTGGCGCAGAAGGTGCAGCCATACGCGCAGCCCGCCTGGGTGGAAACGCAGACGGTCGCCCGCGCCCTGGGTGATTCGGGATTCGGCGGATAGAGCATCAGCACGGTCTCGATCTGCGCGCCGTCGGCCAGGGCCAGCAGCAGCTTCACCGTGCGCTGATCGCGCGAGTGCAGTTCGCGCACCACCGTCGGCGCGACCAGGGGCAATTCCGCCGCCAGGCGGGCGCGCAGCGCCTTGGGCAGCGTCGCCATCTGCGCGTAATCCGTCGCCAGATCCCGATAGAGCGCCTGAAAGATCTGCTGGGCGCGAAAGGCCGGCTCGCCTCGTTCCTTTAGCCAGGCGACGAGTTCAGGATAGGCGAGATCAAGGATGGAAGCGGTTGGTTGTAAGGTTGTTGGCATAGCAGATTCCAAAAGTTATTGTAGGGCTTACAGAAAGCTTCGTGGGGCGGAGATAGATGGTCGTGGGGCGGACATTACTGTCCGCCTTATGGTAATCCCGTTGCTCACAGATCCACACCTTTGATGCCGTGCGCGCCTAAGATCTGCGAGATCTCGCCGCCGTGATAGATGTCGTGTTCGATCAGATGCCAGATCACCCATTGGCGCGTGAACGCTTCTGGCTCGCCTGGCTCGCGGGCGTCGTTGGGATAGGCATAGGCCAGGTCGGCGAAGGACCATTCTTCCAGCGCGTCGTGCAAAACCCGCCAGGACTGGCGCATCGCCGCGACCAACTCCTCCGCGCTGCGTTCCGGCATACCCTGGCGATCCCACTGGCCCAGCGCGGCGAAGGCTTCGTCGCCCAGGCGCATCAGGCCATGGCACCAGCGCACCCGCGCGCCGATGATGTGCCGGCAATTCTCGCCCACGCTCCGCAGGTTGGGGCTTGAGCGCAACGCCAGTTGGTCGGAAGTCAGGGGTGCCAGCGCGGTGATGAGCATCTCTTGAAACGTGTCCCATCCCTGATAGAAATACCAGGCGTTCTGCATTTCTTCCGCCATGCGAGTCCTCCTGCCGCTTACGCCGCTGTTGGCAGCCGTGCGCCGATGAGCGCGGGTTGGCCGCGCGCGACATCCGCCGCCGCCGCCGCGCGTTTTCCCGGTAATTGTACCACATCCAACACCAATGCCGTCTGCTCGCCGGCGATGACAGCCAGACGCTGCCCCGTGCCGCGCCCCCAGGTGACGACGGTGCCGGGCGGTGCCGCCAGGTCGAGGGCGGCGGGCGCGTTATCGGCAGCGGCCAGCGGATGGGCGGCGATGATCTTGAGCGGCTGGCCGCGCCAGGTCGTCTGCGTGCCGGGCCAGGGCGTGTAGGCGCGCACGCGGCGCGCGATGGTCGCGGCGTCGTCCTGCCAATCAATGATCCCATCTTCCTTGCGAATCAAGCGCGTCTGTGTCGCCTGGGCTTCGTCCTGCGGGACGGACGTGCGTGTGCCGGCCAGCCAGTCCGGCAGCGTGCGCGCCAGCAGATCCGCGCCGTGCGCCGCCAGCTTCGCCGTCAGCGTGGCCGTCGTGTCGTCTGGCGCGATGGGGATGGCCGCTTGCGCGATGATCGCGCCGGTGTCCAGGCCGGCATCCATCCGCATGATCGTATTGCCTGTCGCCTGGTCGCCCGCCAGAATCGCCGCCGTGATCGGCGATGCGCCGCGATAGCGCGGCAGCAGCGAGGCATGGACGTTCAGGCAACCGTGCGGCGGCAGGTCCAGCACGGCGGGCGGCAAGATCTGCCCGAACGCGGCGACGACGATGACATCCGGCGCAAGATCGGCCAATTGCTGCTGGGCCACTGATTTGCGCAGGGAGCCGGGTTGCAGCACGGGCAAGCCGCGTGCCAGCGCGGCCACCTTGACCGGCGGCGGCTGCGGCGTGGTGCCGCGCCCGGCGGGTTTATCCAGCCGGGTGACGACGCCGACGACCGCGATGCCGGGCATCTCCGCCAGCGCCCGCAAGCTCGGCACCGCGAAGTCCGGCGTCCCCATAAAAATCGCACGCATGCTTACTCTCCTCGCGCCAAAGGCTGCCTTTGCGGTATATGCCATCGCCGGTCTCAGCGTCAAGTCTTGCACACAAGATGCACCGGCACGCGAGAAAGAAACCACTCGTCATGGAGGATGGCACGCATGAGCCTTGCCGCCATTAATTACGGGCCGCGCACGCGCGCGAAATGGGCGGCCTGGCGGCGCTCGTGGCGGGACGGCAAGGGCGCAGTGACGGGACGGGTCGCCAGAACAGGTGTAGACGGGCTGGCCGCATTGGCCGCTGCCCTGGGTGCCGTGGAAGGTGCCGCAGATGGTTCCTGCCGTGACTGCGGCATGGGCGACTCATGGCGTCCGCGCGTGCGCTCATGCGCCACGGCCAGGCGGGTGAGTTGCACCTGGGCGGCGACGCGCAACGCGAGAATCGCCAGGGAATCGCCCGCGTGGGCCTGGGCCTCGCGCATCTCCCATTGGGTTGCGCCGATGAAAACGCGCAGTAGCGCCAGCACGCCATCGCGTTCCTGCGGCAGCCGCAGCGCCAGCGTGGTCATCACGGCCAGGCAGCGTTGCGCCAGGCGCAACGCGCGCAGATTTGACCTGCCCGCGTCGTGAGCAGAATCCACCGCTTGCAGGCATGTCAGTACGCTCTCTTGCAGGTTCATGAGCGCCTCGAAGACCGTCGGCGGCGCGTAAAGGGGATTTTCCTGCTCCGTCGCCCGCGCCGTTGATATCTCCGCCGTGGCTCCGGTGGCTGTCATCGTCGTCATCGTCATCTTGCCCCCTCATAGAATCCCCATCGGTTCCACTTTACCCAAGAAAACCAGGGGCAGATAGGGTCGCTGGTCCCATCTTTGACGGGGCGCACGTCCGATCTTCCTGACAGCCCCGCCAGAGTTCGGCCCAATTGGGCCGTGTGCTATACGCCGCCGCGCCATCCTGCTATAATGCGAATCGATCCGGCGAATCGATCCGGCGAATCGATCCGGCACGCGGCGGACAGGAATGTCCGCCCCACGTCTGATCGCCCCTCTCCATCCGCAGATGGGGAGCAGGGTTCCCGTGAAGCGACGGGAGGGTCGGGGGTGGGGCCGGGGCCGCGCACCAGAGGAGGACGAGCGATGAACACGGGCGATAAGCCGCCGCGCGACGACGTGGAGCAACGCAGCCTCTTCGCGCAATGGCCGGAGCCGCAGCCGCCGGCCAGGGACGATCCGCTGGCCCCCCTGCCGCCCTTCGACCGGGGGACGACGCTGGACGGGCTGGCGCTCCCCTACCGGAACTTCTTGCTGCTGAGCGACCATACGACGCACACCATCGATTGCTTCCTATCGGATCTACGCCTGTTGGCGCGCTACCTGGGCCACGACACGCCCGTCGGCACGATCCAGCGCAAGCAGTTGGTGGATTGGCTGCTGTTCCTGAAATGGGGCAGCGATGCCAAGCCCGCGCCGAAAACTGTGGCCCGGCGCGTCACCTTCCTGAAAAACTTTTTTGGCTGGCTGGCGCAGGAAGGTGTGCTGGATGACAACCTGGCCGAGAGCATCGTGCTGGCACGCCCGCAGCCGCCCCTGCCGGAACTGCTCTTCGAGGCCGAACTGGCACGCCTGGTGGCCGCTGCCGCCAGCGATGCGCGCTGCCACCTGCTGATCATGCTGACGCTGGAAGGTGGCCTGAAGAAAGAGGAGATTTTGGCGCTGACGCTGGATCGCGTGGACCTGAGCGACCCCGCCGCGCCGACGGTGGCCGTGCGGTTGCCAGGGCCGACGCGCCACAAACGTTCGCGCCTGGTGGCGTTTTCGTCCGCGTTCACGCCGGTCTTTCAGCGTTACCTGCGCCTTTATCAGCCGCAAGAGCGCGTCTTTGAATGCACCGACCGCAACCTGACGTACATCCTGGGCCGCGCTGTCAAGCGCGCGAACATCGAGAAGCGCGTGACATTGCAATTGCTGCGCGATTGCTTTGCCGTGCGTCAGTTGCGCGCCGGCGTCTCATTGGACGATCTGCGCGAAAAACTGGGCCTGGCCGACGAAACCTGGGCCGAGGTACAGGTCAAATACCGCAAACTCGCCTTTCCCGTCTGACGTTCCCCCAGTCCGCGTCGGCGGACTTCGTAGCCGCCAGGCGCTTAGGCGCGCAAATGGTTTCAATCTGTACCGCCCGCGTTGTGCTGGCGGACAGGAATGTCCGCCCCACGGACAGACTGGCGGACAGGAATGTCCGCCCCACGATCCCTGTTCCTGGCGCGGTTTCAACCGCCCGCCGTGCCTGTTATGACAATACCGCCCGCTGGCCAAGTCGCTCAACCTATTGGAGGAAGCATTCGCATGTCGCTGGACCCGTCGCCGCTCTCACCCCGCCCGACGCCGCTGCTCAACCCGACCGATCCGGTGCCGGGGCGCGGCTCTGCGCTCATCGGCGGCCTCGTCGCCATCGTGCTGGCGGCGGTCGTCGCCTTCGTCAGCACGCATTACGGCACGCAATTGCTGTTCTTCCCGCAAGGGCTGAACGCCCGCGCCCGCGTCGCCATCAATCAATTGCCGCAGATCCAGGGCTTCAGTGATTACTGGACACGCTCTTATGACGTGAACGGCTTCACCGGCTACAAGAATGACAGCGCGAATCAGCACATCCTGAGCGATGAAGCGGGGACGTATCACATGAATCTGGTCGTCATCACCATCACCGCCAATGTGGTGACGCAGACCGGCACCGATGTCATCTTCGACCCCCACGACAGCAACTTTGCCTCTGATATCGACACCTATCCCGACGCGACCTATACGCACATGGTGCAAGAGGCCCGCGCCGCTAAGCTGGTTCCCGTTTTCCGGCTGGATGTGCGCGTCGTGCAAGATCCGCAGCATAATTACCTATCGACCCAGATCGGCCAGCAGTGGACCAACGGCCTGTCTTTCGGCGACGAGCAGGCATGGTTCAACAACTACACGCGCTTCGCCGTGCATTACGCGCAACTGGCGCAAACGCTCAACATTCCCCTGCTGATCATCGGCGGCGACCTCGCGTATATCGCCACCGACACGCCGGGGACCGGCGCGACGACGAAACCGACGGCTGGGCTGGGGGGCGACGCGGGCGTGAAGTGTTATGGACGGCGCGACTGCGAATGGCGGCATGTCATCAATGCCGTGCGCAGCGCCAGTTTCAAGCCGCTGGGCAGCAAGCACGCGACCGCTGGCGGCAACTATGCCGGCAAGCTGACCTTCGCCGCCACCACCGACACCGCGACCGATGGTTCGAAGCTGTCGACACCGGAATGGAGTACGATCACGTTCTGGGATGCGCTGGATCTCATCGGCATCGACGCCTTTTTCCCGCTGACCAGTGGCGCGCAAGAACCGACCGTCGAGGATCTGCAAGGTGCCTGGAAAGGGAATATCCAGGCAGACGCAGCGAGTCCGGCGGAGATCGTCAACGGCAAGCCGCTCAACATCGTGAAGACCCTCCAGGATTTTTCCGATCAATATGGCAAGCGCATCCTTTTCACCGGCGCGGGCTACGAGAGCATCGCCGGTGCCACCGCCAGCCCCGGCTCTTGGACGTCGTCCAGCCCCACGGAAGACGACCTGGAGCAGCAAAACGACATGCAAGCCTTGATCCAGACTTTCACCGATGAAACGTGGTGGCTGGGCGTCATCTGGACCGCGGACTATCCCGTCTGGCCGCGCAGCACCCTGAGCGATACCACTTCGGGCAACAACGCCGGGCTGACCGAGCCGAGCTACACGACGAACACCGAATGGGCCGGCAAAGGCGGCGGCAAGGCGCTGAGCCAGCTTTACCCCGTTGCCCCGCTGCCAGATACGTTATGGGAGAGCATCTCATGAAGGAGGCGGTGATGCGCATCGGCATCCTCACCATCAGCACCAGCTTCGCGCGCGGGGAGCGCGCGGACGACGCCAGCGGCGACGCCATCGCGGCAAGCGTCACCGGGCCGGACCTGGGCGCGCAGGTCACGCAGCGCGCCTTCGTCGCGGATGATCGCGCGGCCATCCGTGCTGTGGTGGTCGGCTGGGCCGACGCGGGCGCGTGCGATGTCATCCTGACCACCGGCGGCACCGGCTTCGCGCCGACAGACATCACGCCGGAGGCGACGGGCGACGCCTGTGAGCGCGCCGCGCCGGGGCTGGCGGAGGCAATGCGCGCCGGCACGGCGATCCACACGCCGCTGGCCTACCTCAGCCGCGCCACGGCGGGCATCCGGGGCCGCACGCTCATCGTCAATCTGCCGGGCAGTCCCAAAGCCGTGCGCGAATGCCTGGCCGTGCTGCTGCCGCTGCTGCCGCATGCCGTCGCCATCCTCACCGAGCAGGTGCGCCAACACACGCCGCCCAGCAGCTAACGATGGTCGCGCTTGCGGGAACACCGGCCCCGTGCTACACTCATGATAGAGACAATTCAACCCCTCATGCATTTTCCCGCTGTGGGATACCCATAAGGAGTCCTTGGAAACATGGCACAGTTCCCGATTGCGGTTATGAAATTCCGGTTCGGCGCGACGGTGGTCGCCAGCGATGGCGAGGCGGCGGATATCGTGGGCGTCGTGGTGTTGCCGGGCCAGCGTACCATCGCCAGCGTGGTAGTGAAACTGCCGGGCGGCGCACAGGTGGCCGTGCCGGTGGAACGCATCGCCGACGCGACGGCGCAAGCGATGCGTGTGACGGTGACGCGCGAGGCGTTGTTGCACGTGCTGCCAAAGGTTCCTAGCGGCGCGACGGTCCTCACGCCGCGCACCCAGGTCGCCCTCAACGGCGGCAATTACGGCAACTTGGCGCAGATCTCTATGCTCGTCGCCACCGGCGCGATCCACCACCTGACGGTGCGGCGCGGGATGAGCGGTGATTACCTTGTTCGGGCCAGCGCGATCACCGACATCAGCGATGATGGCCGCACGGTCGCCTGCGCGCAGGCACCTGGCGCGGCACCCGTGGCCTATCGCTCGGACGGCGAGGTGGCCGACGATGTGCAGACCGCGCTGTGGAATTATAGCCGCCTGCGCGTGGACCTGCGCGCGGTGCAGGTGCGCGTGGTGGATGGCGAGGTGTGGCTGAATGGCTATGTCTCGTCCAGCCTGAACCGGCGCGTGATGGCCGAACTGCTGGAAGATATCAAAGGCGTGACGGCGATCCATAACGAGCTGGTGGCTGACAACGAACTGGCGATCCAGATCGCCCAGGCTCTGGCGAAAGATCCGCGCACCCATGGGCAGCGTTTCGGCGTCTATCCGAATCTGGGGCAAGTTTACCTGCGCGGGCTGGCGCATACGCCGGAAGCGGCGCTGGCGGCGGCGGAGATCGCGGGGCAGATCGACGGCCAGCACATCGTCGTCAATCAGGTCGTGGTCAATGCCACGGCGGAATTCCTGCCGATGCTCGCCCCCGTAACCAATACGGAAGATGTCATCCCTGGCGGCGACTAGATCGTGTTGGGCAACGGGGATAGCCAGCGGAGCCAGGGCAACGGGGACAGCCAGCGGAGCCAGGGCAACGGGGATAGCCAGCGGAGCCAGGGCAACGGGGACAGCCAGCGGAGCCAGGGCAACGGGGACAGCCAGCGGAGCCAGGGCAACGGGGACAGCCAGCGGAGCCAGGGCAACGGGGACAGCCAGCGGTTGAAACCGCGCCTGAACGCTGACGCGACAAAACCTGCCGTCGCAGGTTCCTCACGTGGGGCGGACATTCCTGTCCGCCGGGTGACAGACAGGAATGTCTATCCTCCAGGGATCATGGGGCGGACATTCCTGTCCGCCATCTCGTTCATGCGCGCAAACGATCATTGGAGGCACCCACGTTTATGTCTGGTAGCAACCCGTGAAGACGGGTTTCGTGGCGTAGCCCCTAGGCGCGGTTTCAACCGCCCGCCGTCCGCCCGCCCGCCGTCACTCCCACGATTGCAACCGCCCGCCGTCACTCCCACGGTTGCAACCGCCCACCGTCTCCCCACGATTGCAACCGCCCACCGTCTGGCAATCGTTGTGGGCTTTCCTCCGTCCGTGATGAGGGGAGTATCAAATGCAAGTAACATCCTTGAGCGTCGTGCGGCTGATCGCGCCGAATCCGGGGCCGATGACGGGACCGGGGACGAATACGTTTGTGGTGGGCGATCCGACCGGTTGCATCGTGGTCGATCCGGGGTGCGACGATGTGGACCACCTGGCGAGCGTCGCCATGACCGGAGCGGCGCTGGGTGGCATTCAGGCGATCATCGTGACGCACGCGCATGCCGACCACATCGGCGGCGCGGCGGCGCTGGCCCAGCAGACGGGCGCACCCGTGCTGGCGCTGGTACGCGCGCCGGACGGCGTTCCCTTTGCGGATTCGCTCGTGGCGGATGGCGACGAGATCCTGGCAGGCACACAAGCCCTCACCGTGCTAGCGACGCCGGGGCATCGGTTCGATCATCTCTGCCTGTGGCACGCGCCGTCCGGCATCCTTTTCGCCGGCGATCTGGTGGCGGGCGTAGGGACGGTCGTGATCATCCCCCCTGAAGGCGACATGCGCGCTTATTTGGCTTCGCTGGCGCGGCTGCAAACGCTGCCCATCACGCGCATCTGGCCCGGCCACGGTCCCGCCATCGACGATCCGCCAGCGCGGCTGGCGGGCTACGTGGCGCACCGGCTGGCGCGCGAGGCGCAGGTGCTCGCGGCGCTGCGCGCCGCCAGCCAGCCCCAGACCGTGGCCCAACTCGTCCCCGTCGTCTATGCCGACACCGACGCCAGCATGCACGCCTGGGCGGCGAAATCGCTGCTCGCCCACCTGCTGAAGCTGGCCGAGGATGGCCGCGTGCGCCGGCTGGCCGGCGATGACGCCGGGCCGTGGGAGTTGGTCGAAGCCTGAACCTGCCAATCAGTATGGCTCCGGTACAATGATTGACAGCGTTCCCACGCCTTAGTCCGGTCCCTATTAGCGCGCCCTGGCCCAGTCTTCGGCATTGCCGTCAGCGATGTACGCGAGGATCGCGCGCTTGCCCCATCGACATAGGCCGCTTCGGGATCGCCCGCCTCGTCGATCCGATCACTGCCCACCTGCGCCAGCCACAGCTTGTACGGCTCGGCATTCGGCGACGGCACCGATTGGATGATGCGCAACAAGATCTCTGTGTTCGCGCAATCGATCTTGCGGAACTTGCCATCCTGAGTTGGAAGTCGTAAAGCGTTCACATTCTGAACTGTTTCATACCCCTTTCGGGGAAAGACGGTGGACATTGGGACCGGACAGACAGGCATGTCTGTCCTCCAGGGAAGCGTAATGACAGACAGGCATGTCTGTCCTCCGGTACCCATATTGATTATCCGCTTTATTCGCCGGCTGGCATCCCTATATTCGCCGGCTGGCGCATTTACGGCAGCAGCGCGTAACCGGGCAACGTCAGGAAGTCCATGAACTCGTCGCTGGTGGTGATGCGGTCGAAGAGTGCGGCAGCGGCGGGGAAGTGCCGTTGCGCGAAGGTTTCCGCGCCCAGCAGATCGCGCTGCGCTTGCAGTTCGTCGGCCAGCACCTGGCGGAAGAGGTCCACCGTCACCTTCCTCCCATCGTCCAGAATACCCTGCGGCTGGCGAATCCATTGCCACACCTGGGCGCGCGAGATCTCCGCCGTCGCCGCATCTTCCATCAGGTTGTTGATCGGCACGCAACCATTGCCGCCCAGCCAGGAAGCCAGATATTGCAGGCCCACGCTGACGTTGGTGCGCAGCCCCGCCGCCGTGATTGGTCCTGCCGGCACGGCCAGCAGGTCGGTCGCGCCGGCCTGCACGTCGGGCCGCTGGCGGGCGATCTGGTTCGGCTGGGGCATCACGCGGTCGAAGACTTCCAGCGCCACCGGCACCAGGCCGGGGTGCGCCACCCACGTGCCGTCGTGGCCGTCGGTGGCCTCGCGCTGCTTGTCGGCGCGCACGTTCGCCAGGGCAGCCTCGTTGGCCACGGGATCGCTCTTCACCGGAATATATGCCGCCATGCCGCCCATCGCGTGCGCGCCGCGCCGGTGGCAGGTCTTGATCAGCAGCAGCGAGTAAGAGCGCATGAAGTGCGTCGTCATCGTCACCAGGGCGCGGTCCGGCAGCACGAAGTTCGGGTCGTCGCGCCGCTTCTTGATGCAACTGAAGATGTAGTCCCAGCGCCCGCAGTTCAGCCCTGCCGAGTGATCGCGCAGTTCGTAGAGGATCTCGTCCATCTCGAAGGCGGCGGGCAGCGTCTCAATCAAAACCGTCGCCTTGATCGTGCCGCGCGGCATGCCCGTCTCTTCCTCGGCGCGGTTGAAGATATCGTTCCACAGGCGCGCTTCCAGGTGGCTTTCCATCTTCGGCAGATAGAAGAAGGGGCCGGAGCCGCGCGCGATCAGTTCGGCGGCGTTGTGGAAGAAATAGAGGGCGAAGTCGAAGATGCTGCCGGAAACCGGCACGCCGTCAACCTCCATGTGTTTTTCCACCAGATGCCAGCCGCGCGGGCGCGCGAAGAGCGTCGCCACCTGCTCGTTCAGGCGATAGTCCTTGCCCTCCGGGCTGGTGAAGGCGATCTGGCGGCGGATGGCGTCGCGCAGGTTGCGCTGGCCCTCCACCAGATTCTCCCAGGTGGGCGCATTGGCGTCCTCGAAGTCCGCCATGAAGACCTTCGCGCCCGAATTGAGCGCGTTGATCACCATCTTGCGCTCGGTCGGACCGGTGATCTCCACGCGGCGGTCGGCCAGCACCGGCGGGAACGGCGCGATGCGCCAATCGGCGGCGCGCACCTCCGCCGTCTCCGGCAGGAAGTCGAATTGTAGGGGCAACCCTTGTGGTTGCCCTGCGGCATCGAGCGCCGCCTGGCGCTGCGCGCGGCGCTCAAGGAGTTCGATGCGCCGCCCGTTGAATTCGCGCTGGAGCGCGGCCACGAACGCGACCGCCTCCGGTGTGAGGATCTCCGCGAATTGCGGCGAGATGGGGGCGTGGAAGACCACGCCCGGTGGATAGGCTTGCATCAGAATTGCTCCTGCTCCGTGGACCCATGCAGCGCCGTGGTGGAAGACACACCGCCGGCGATGACCTGAGCCACCTCATCGAAATAGCCGGTGCCGACCTCGCGCTGGTGCTTGGTAGCCGTGTAGCCCTGCGCCTCGCTGGCGAACTCCGCCTGCTGTAATTCAGAATACGCCGCCATGCCGCGTTCGCGGTAGCCCCGCGCGAGTTGAAACATGCTGTGATTCAGCGCGTGGAAACCGGCCAGCGTGACGAACTGAAACTTATACCCCATTGTACCCAATTCGCGCTGGAAATTGGCGATGGTGGCCTCATCCAGCTTTTTCTTCCAGTTGAAGCTGGGCGAGCAGTTATAGGCCAGCAGCTTGCCGGGATAGTGCGCGTGGATGGCGGCGGCGAACTGGCGGGCTTCGTCGATGTTCGGCTCGCTGGTCTCGCACCAGATCAGGTCGGCATATGGCGCGTAGGCCAGGCCGCGCGCGATGGCCGTGTGGATGCCGGGGCGAATCGTGTAAAAACCCTCAACGGTGCGGTCGCCGGTCATGAAGGGATGGTCCACGGGGTCGATGTCGCTGGTGATGAGCTTTGCGCCATTGGCGTCCGTGCGGGCGACGACCAGCGTCGGCACGCCCAGCACATCCGCCGCCAGGCGCGCGGCGACGAGATGCTTCACCGCCTGTTGGGTCGGGATCAAGACCTTGCCGCCCATGTGGCCGCACTTCTTTTCCGATGACAACTGATCCTCGAAATGTACGCCCGCCGCGCCAGCCTCGATCATCGCTTTCATCAGCTCAAAGACGTTCAATGGGCCGCCGAAGCCGGCCTCGGCATCGGCCACGATGGGCGCGAACCAATAGGTATCGCCCTCGCCCTCGGCGGTCTGGATTTGGTCGGCGCGCTGCAACGCCTGGTTGATGCGCTTGACGACCTGCGGCACACTATTCGCGGGATACAACGACTGATCGGGATACATATGGCCAGCCAGGTTGGCATCCGCCGCCACCTGCCAGCCGCTCAGATAGATCGCTTGGAGGCCGGCCTTCACCTGCTGCACGGCCTGGTTGCCGGTCAGCGCGCCCAGCGTGGGAACATACGGTTCATCCTGCAATAATTGCCAGAGGCGCGCGGCCCCCAGCCCCGCCAGCGTGTGTTCCACCAGCACGGAACCGCGCAGCCGCAGCACATCCATCGGGGTATAGGGGCGGGTGATGCCCTGCCAGCGGGGATTTTCTTGCCAGTCGTGGGCCAGCGCGGTGATCTGATCTCGGGTGGTCATGGCGTTCGTTTCCCTTTCTACTTGACGGCAATGCAATAACACTATCCCTGCCCACGCGCATAGAGCGCGCGTGGGTAGCAGGCGTCGGCGAACACATCGCGGCTAGTCGCTAGCGCGCGAACACGGAAGCACGCAAGGAGCGCAAGGCACGAAGATATGCTTCTGATATGCGCTATTTCGCGTCAGCGTGTTCGACTGCATGACCAGCGGCGGTGCGTCGAGCGCAAAGGTATTCGGTTGTCGGTGTGGGTAGGTGTATTCTAGCGGTGGAGGTAATCCTGCGCGGTGCGCAGCGGATTATCAGGGAAGGCGTGCGCGTTGGGGAAGAGTGCGCCGGCGGCCCAGATTTGGCGGGTCTCGCGCTTGACCGGCGTTTTCAGGTTCAGAGGAAGATCCCTGTGCTCTGGCGAGCGTTGGTGGTGAGGAACAGTGGGGCGCGGGGGCTTCCTGTCAATCACCGTGTTGACGCTAAGCTCCACGAGAGGGTTGCGCGTGGCCTGTTTAGCGGTCCGCGCGGCTTCCTTGTCTGATTGCATGAACTGCTGGGCGACTGCCACGAGGGAGGGATCATCTTTGATCGCAACTTTCATGGGGACGCTGCCTCTCTGCGGCCAAACCGCGACCGCCGGGAGAACGTTCGACCACGCTGTCGAACAAACACGAGTGACTCCTCAAAACAAAAGGAATCACTTTATCCTAGTATGAGGATAAGTGTACCAGAAACATGGGACGAATGCAATGCAACTAGAGAACAATTTAGGCGCAACCAGCTAAAGGCGGGCGGGGGACAGGCGGGGGG
>DAIDGU010000064.1 GCA_027459785.1 Ktedonobacteria bacterium
GGGGGACGAGCGGGGACGGCGGGGGGGACGAGCGCGGGTGGGGGGACGAGCGGGCGGTTGAAACCGCGCCGGTGGGGCGTGCCGCCACGAAACCCGCCGTCGCGGGTTGCCCGCAGACCACCGTTACCGCGTGGTAGGAACGTTGCGTTGGGGGAACGCGGTACGGTTAGGTGAGCCGGAAACCCGTGTAGACGGGTTTCGTCGTCGTCATACGTTCAGGCGCGGTTTCAACCGCCCGCTCCCTGGCGCACGGACAACCGTCGGCCCGTCCCCGCGCCGCGCCTCCCCGCGCCGTCCCCCCCCCGCCGCAACTCCCGCCGTTCCTACGCCGCGCCGTTTGCTCGCGCCCGCAGGCGATCCATCAGCAGGGCCATGAAGCGCAGGTTGTGCATCGTTGCCAGGCGGATGTAGAGGCTGTCGCCGATCTTGAAGAGGTGGTGCAGGTAGCCGAGCGAATAGCGCGTGCAGGCCAGGCAGTCGCAGAAGGGCGCGATGGGGCCGTCACTTTTCTTGTTGCGCTCGTCGTCGATGTAGACGAAGCGGAACCAGGGATCGTGCCAGGGCGTGGCGTCCGGCGCGGTGGTGAAGGCTAGCAGCCGGCCATGCCGGGCATCGCGCGTGGGCATGGAGCTATCGAAGATGCCGTAGCCCAGCGCGGCGCAGGCCGCGACGTTCGCCGGATGCCCCACGCCGAGCGCATGCAGCGGCAGCGCGGGCGGCACCAGTTCGCGCACATAGGCGACCATGTCGGTCAGCAGGTTATTTTGCGCGTCCAGCGGCCAGCCGCCGAAGCCGAAGCCGTCGCAGCCGACGGCCAGCAACGCCTCCGCGCACTCGCGCCGCAATTCGCGCGAGCCGCCGCCCTGGATGACGCCGAAGAACAGCGGGCGCTGCGCCGGTTCCAGTCGCTTCGCCACGATCAGGCGATCATACTCAGCGCGGCAGCGCCGCGCCCAGGCGACCGTGCGCCGCACCGATTCGCGCTGGCGCTCTGGCGGATCGTCGGCATGCGTCGGATCGTCCAGGCAGATGACGACATCCGCGCCGTACCCGATCTGCAACTGGATGCTCTTTTCCGGCGTGAGTTGATATTTGCGCTCCACGCCCTCCGGCTGAAAGGTGATGCCGCGATCCGACAGTGTGCCGTGCTTCGGATTCGCGCGGATCAAGGAATATGCCTGGAAGCCGCCGGAATCGGTGATAATGGGCCGCTCCCAGCCGGCCATCCGGTGCAGCCCACCCAGCGCCGCCACTGTCGTCGAGCCGGGCCGCTGCATCAGGTGATAGCCGTTCATCACCACCGCCTGAATGCCGCACGCCGCCAGGTCTGTCGCGTCCACGCCGCGCACCACCCCCTGCGTGGCATCCGGCAGGAAGGCCGGCAGCGCCAGGGGGCCGTGGGGCAGGGTCAGGCGCGCGGGAGTCTTTGGTAGCATGATGTAGACCTTTTGTACTTGATCAGCGTATGCGCGCAAGCTGAAGGCGTTGTTAGGGACGTGCAAGCTGCCAGGGACGCGGAATGCGAGGGAAAGACGTGGGGCGTGATAAATCGCGCCCGTACAATGGCGTAAAGAAGCAGTGTGAATGGGGCAAGCGCATTTGGGGCAAGCCTGTATCTATTGTAGCATATGCTGGCGTCAGCCTAACGCGCGACGGCACACACATCCTCATGGAATTGCTGCTGGAGCCTTCGGCCACGAAACTCGTCTGCACGGGTTTTCACCATACCTGACCATCCCGCGTTTCCCCGAACACATCGTTCCCACGCGCAGTGAGGTTGGTCTGCTGACAACCCGTGACGACGGGTTTCGTGGCGTAGCCCCTAGGCGCGGTTTCAACCGCCCGCGTCCCCGCCGCAGTTAATGCCATGTTCCACGATGCCGCGTCCTAGCCCGAAGGGGTTTCTTTTCCGAGCCGGGGGTTGAACCCCCGGCAGGCCGGCATAGCATGTCCACCCAATTTTATCATACGCCATCACCAGCCCGACGCCCGCGAGCGAGACGGAAACCCCCGTTGAGGTCCCAGTAGATTGTGACGAACCCGCCGCGGAACGCCGCGCGCGCGAGACGCGGATCGATGAACCACGAGCCACCACGCAGCACGCGTTTATTATCACTATCATTTTCATATTTCGAAGCATCGTAAGGCGGGTGGTCATACCAGACTGTGCTGGTCCATTCCCACACGTTGCCGGCCATGTCATGGCAGCCATATGGGCTGGCATCACCTTTGGGATCACGTGAGCCGGCGCTGGCATACTTGCCGATCTCGGTCGTGAACAGCGGCCCGCCGTCGCGGGTGTTCGCCCGCGCCTTGTCCCATTGGTCGCCCCAGGGATAGACGCGCCCATCCGTGCCACGCGCGGCTTTCTCCCATTCGGCTTCCGTCGGCAAGCGCCAGAGTTGGCCCGTCACCTGCGCTAGCCAGCGGCAATAGTCCCGCGCGTTCTGCCACATGACCCGCACCACTGGATGATCGGGATGCGCCTGTTGCTGTTTCCAGCCAAATTCCTCATCGTCCTGGCCCGGCGGCACCGGTACCGCGCCCGCCTGCACGGCCAGGGCATATTCGGCCACCGTCACGGGATACGTCCCGATCTCGAACGCGCCCACGTCGATGCGGTATTGTGGCTTCTCCTGGTTATATGCCTGGGGATCGTCCTGGGCGCTGCCCATCGTGAACTTGCCTGCGGCCACCGGGCGCACCGGCGGGATGATGAACATCACCCCCGTCTTGGGATCGCGCCAGCCCGCAAAGCCCAAATCATCCAGCCGCGCCAGGATGGGGATCGACACCCAGGTGGATTGGTGGGGAATCGGCACTGGAACCGGAATCGCAGCGGCTCCTGATCCGCTGATGCCCAGCGTGCGCCACAACTCTTGCACGGCCTGAGGATAGCGCGCGCCCCGCGCATCGATGTGTTGCATCCGCGTCATCGTCAAGGGTACGGCTTGCACCCAGCGCTCCCCTGCCACCCAGATGGGGATGACGGGCTTCTGCTCGTCTTCCGCCACATCCAATTCGCCCTGCACATTATTTGACGCCAAGGCTTCGGGCGAGGCCATATACAGCACCGCGTCCGCCGCCTGGATGCCCTTGCGAATCGCGTCTTGCCAACTGCGCGTGCCGGGCGTCAGGCTTTCATGATCGATCCACACCCGCAATCCCTGGCCCCGCAGGTCTTGCTTCAATCGTTCAACGATGCCTGCCTGCACATGTGAATAGCTGATGAAAACGGTATGATAGCTGGTCATAGGCGCGCTCCTCTCACATCTCACATCTCACCGCGATTTCTCGCTTAACGTATATCGCCTAAAGTATAGCTTATGTGCCATCGGTCGATCAATGGCGTAGCAATCCTACACGCATGTGTTCCCCCTTCCGCCTCACCCACCCCGCTTGCACCCCAGGATCGTCCACATTATGCTTCCTCCTCCCCAGCTCCTTCGTCGCCCGCCTCATCTTCTTGCGCTTCGCCCCCATCATCATCTTCTTCGCGTTCTTCGTCCCCTTCGTGTTCTTCGTGTCTCGTCCCCACCCCTTCCGTGTTCCCGTCTCCGTCCCCGCCCCCATCCTTCCCCGCCCCCGCGATCACGATGCAATATTCGCCGCGCGGCGCGTTCTGCTGGGTGAGGGCGAGCAATTCGCGCAGCGTGCCGCGATCGACGCGCTCGAATTTTTTGGTGAGGTCGTTGGCGAGGGCGGCGCGGCGGTTGCCATAGACGGCCAGGGCGTCGGCCAGGAAATCGCGCAGGCGATAGGGGCTTTCGTAGAAGATGAGCGTGTGGGGCGAAGATGCATCCAGCGCCAGAAAGCGGCGGCGCGGCCCCGGCTTGCGCGGCGGAAAGCCCCGAAAGGTGAAGCTATGCACCGCCAGGCCGGAAAGCACCAGCGCCATGACGAACGCGCTGGGGCCGGGGATCATCGTGACAGGGATATCCGCCGCGATGGCGCGGCGCACCAGCGTGAAGCCCGGATCGGAGATGCCCGGCGTGCCGGCATCCGTCACCACCGCGACGGACTGCCCCGCTGCCAGCAATTCCATGAGGCGCGCGCCCGCGCGCTGCTCGTTGTGCTCATGAAAGGCCATCTGTGGCTTCTTGATCGCATGCTTTGCCAGCAAGATGCCCGTCTTGCGCGTGTCTTCGCTGGCGACCAGATCCACCGCTTGCAAGGTCTCGATGGCGCGCAGGGTGAGATCGCCCAGGTTGCCGATGGGCGTGGCGACGAGATAGAGCATCAGCCGCGCCCACCGGAACCAACCATCGCATCCGCCGGTATTAACTTCATCATGGGGTGCTACCTCCTGTCCGTGTCAGGATAGCACATGCGGTCATTGGTCCATCGGCGCGAAGGCGAGCGTGGCTGCGGTCAGCGTGGGGATAATCGCCTGTATGCCGCCAGCGGCGGGCAGGAAGTAGGCGTAATAGCTATGCTCTTGCCCAGCGATCCCGTTTGCGGCGACCGCCACCACGCCTGGCACCGATCCGCCCGCGAAATACTCCGTACCTAGGGACCAAAATTGCGATTGCGGATCGGGGAGATTGAGATGGGTCGTGACCACCTGGCCAGTGGGCAGCGATTGTTGCCACACGGTTAAGTCGCTCGCCCTGCTCATTGCTGCCTGGCTGCCATCCGGCGCGATGCTAGGGGCCAGCACGACTGACTGCGCCGGAAAGACGGGAACCGGCGACTGCGCACCCGCATAATAACAGAGCGTGGTGCAGCCCGGCCCGCTCCCGATGATTTGCTGCGTGCGCGCCGCGATGCTCCACCCATCTTCCGCTGAGTAAAAATCGTGATAGATCGCCGTCGTCGCACCGCTGGCGAAATCATAGCGGTAGATCGGCTGGGGCTGAATGGTGGCGGGCGCGTTCGATGCGGGAACGAAGGGCGAATAATAGATCGCGTCGCTCGTGATCTCGGCGTTGGTTAGCTTGTCCAACGCTTGCGGTAACTGCACCGCCTGCCCGGTGCGTAGATCAAGCGCCAAACACGAGATGACATGGGGGGAATGGTACAGCGAACAGCCCACGAGATAGCGATCAGCGATGATGCGGCATATCTGAAGATCAAGCTGGCTACTATTGCTCGTACAATTGACCGCTAATGCGGCCACACTGCTAGTCTGGGCAATATTGCCCAGATTGATCGTCGTTACGACATCCGCCGGCAAGGTGATCATCCAAATCAGCACATTTGGCTCACCAGATATGGTGCCGCTTGCGAGGATGAGCGTATGATCAGCGGAGATGACCAGATGCGCAATCGTCGCGCCCGTTGCGCCCAGGTGCGTGATCTGGCGGGGCGAGGTGCCATGGATGCTCACCCACACGTCGTTGTCGCTGACATAGGCATACGTCAAAGCGGCAGCGATGGGCGCAATGGGCAGGGGGGTCAGCGTCACCGTTGGTTGGGTGGTTGGTGCTATGGATGTACTCGATGGTGTGCTAGCAGCATGGATGCTGGTGCAGCCAGCAAGAGCAGCGAAAAAGATCAGAAAAGCGCAACGAAGAGCGATGGGGAGTTTGAAAGATCTTGCCATCAGGGTTTCCTTTCAATGGTATCTAAAGAGTATGACAGCTTGATTCAGCAGCGTAGGACAATGCTAGCGGCCATCGTGCCGCCCCACGTTTGGTACAGTCCTATCCTCGCCCTTCAGCATCACCCAAGATGTGCCGATGAGATGCCCAAAGGGGGAAATGTAAACCTATGCCACAATTGTTATTACCCGATGCCGGCCATATCTCGGAATTCGCGCGCGATCCGCAGACGGGCGTGCTGTATACTGGCACCTGCACGCAGACGGCGCTGGAAGTGTGCCTGGCGTGCACGGAACATCGCGCGCCGACGCCGGCGCATATGCTGGAACTGACGCGCGACATGATCGCCAAGGGGTTGTGCGCGCCCGATGGCGCGGCCACACTCTGGGCCGTCGCCCACGAGGCGCGCGAGTTGGGCCACACCGTCGCGCTGGAATGGGATTACCAGGAGCCGTTGCAGGGCGACTGGCACAAGGTGCTGCTGGATAACGCCGGCCTGCGACCCATCTTGATGCAAGTAGCCGTCGGCATGGCGCTGGTAGACGCCGAAACGCGCGTGCATGACGAGGCGCAAAACCTGCATTACCACGCTGTCGCCATCGTCGGGCGGCAGGACGACGGCTATATCGTCGCCGACGGCGACCACCCCCAGGTCAACGACCGCTTCCAGGTCTACACCTTCCCGACGCTGCAAGCGGCGCAGCCCTGCGGTCTGCTGATCCTCGCCATGCCCACGCTGGCCCCCGCGCCCAAGCTGCCGGACGGCTGGACGGACGACGGCGAGCGCCTCTTCGGCCCGCCCGCGCCCGACGGCCTGCGCTATCCCTTCGTCGGTCGCATGCGGCTGGACGCCATGGCCTACCTGGCGCGCGACATCATGACGCCGGACGACATGGCGCTGGAAGTGGAACATTATGTCTCGCCGAACCGCATCGAGCAGACGACCAACTACCACCGCCTGGTGTTGCAGCGCGCCAGCGCGGCGAGTCCCTGGCAGCCCTTCATGGCGAATCTGGGTGCCTCTGTGCTGGCGCTGGAAAAACGTCTGGTCTCGGTCAGCGGCGCGCACTAGGGGGATGATACTAATTTCGCGTGATCACCTATGTTTTCCGTGGGGCGGATATGCCTGTCCGCCCGTCACTGGCGCGCGGCCTCAACTTCGCGGACGGCGCGGCTCAGCAGGTCGCCCACGCCGGTCTGCCGCGCCCACTGCACCATGTAGACATAATCGAGGGCGTCATCCTGGCTCAGCAGCAGATTCTTGATGTCGGTCCACTGCCGCTCTGAGGTGCCGCCGCCGATGCGATACCAGTCCAGTTTCGCCAGGATGGTGTCTTCGGCTGATGCGACCGGAAAAGCGCGCCCACCTGGAACGATGGATTGAGATAGCCGGCGACGCTGCATTTGTTGATGCATAAACGGCGTGTCTTTCAACAGAAATACATCTATCTTCAATCCCGTGGCGAAGTGAATGAAATTGAACGAGGAACGACGCATAACTGCCTGACGAATCATCTGCGCATCGGCATAATAGTCGTTGCCTAGGCGAGCTTCTAAGGGGGTAGCATGCTCAGGTCGAACTTCCGCGATCAAGTCAATATCATTGGTCGCGCGTTCAACTTGGTAGAACAGGGCGGCAACTGACCCGCCAATGAAATAAGGGATGCTTAATGCATCGAAAGCATCGGCAACGGGCGTGAGCGCCTCGACGATTGTATCTCTCATGCGGCCACTCCTGCATCATCCAGCGCCAAAGCCAGCACATCACGCTCTATGGAATGGCGCTTGAGATACGCGACATCTAACGCAGGTGCTTGAACCTTGAGCATGCCCAACAGATCATTGTATAAAGCGTCATCGCGGCAGCCCGAAGCTTGGAAACGGTGCAAAAGCTGGATCGCAACATCTTCGGGGGGTAGGATGGGCAGCGGTGCTTGATCCTCAACGAGGGTGAGGAACGTGGCGCGTGCTGTCAAGGCCGCGTCATGGCTGATACGAACGCGAAAGAGGTGACGAGCATCGAGGTAGTCATCACCATGCCGGATAAACTCTGACGCGATATTGATATGACGCGGATACTCTACAATCAGTTCAATGGTATGAATGGCGCTGGGCAAGCCGTAAATGCCACAAGCCACCATGCCGGCAAGCGCGAACGGGATGTGGCGCGCGGCTAAACGCTGGCAGACAGCGAGGATCATAGCTTGCATATCTATTGCTGCAATATCACTGCCCGGATGGCGTTTTTGCCAATGCGACAGGCGCTTCGCCCAATCCGCGCCATAGCGCAGCGAGACCTCACCGATGGTCGTGCGCGGTCTGACGGAAGGAATATTGTAGAGCCAGGTGTTGTGGTTGCAAAACAGCGTGAACTTGCGCGCCGGCGTGAAGCCTTGCATGATGCGGATCTGCACGCGCTCGGCGGCGGGATCGGTATCGGGGGATTGCGTGCGCATGCCACCACCTCGTTTTCGCTCACTATTAGCAAGTGTATCACACCAGCCGGCGTTCGGCAAACAGCGGACGGAGGCCGGCGGTGGCTGGCCCCCCCTTTACGTGCGCCCCTGGTCGCGCAGCAGCGCCATTGCCGCGTTGTGGCCCGGCGCGCCCATCACCCCGCCGCCCGGATGGCTGCCGGAGCCGCAGAGATACAGCCCCGCGATGGGCGTGCGATAGCGCGCGAGTTCCGGCGCGGGGCGCAGCGAAAAGAGTTGGTCGGGCGTGATCTCGCCCTGGAAGATGTTGCCGTTCGGCAGTCCATAGCGCGCCTCGATGTCCACTGGCGTCAGGAGCTGCCGGTCGATGATGGCATCGGCGAAGTTGGGGGCGAAGCGCGTCATGGTGGCGATGGCGCGGTCGGCCAGCGCGTCGCGCGTGGCATCGTCCCATTGCTGATCCTTCAGATGATAGGGCGCGTACTGGCAGAACATCGAGATCGTGTGCGTGCCGGGCGGCGCGACGGTCGGATCGGTCGCCGACTGCATGTACGCCTCGATGTACGGCTCCCGCGACATCTCGCCGCGCAGGGCATCCTCATAGGCGCGCTGCACCCAGTCCGGCGTGGGGCTGATCTCGCACGAGCCGGCGTGCTGCAAGCCGGGGGCCGTGCCAGGGACGGCGGTGAAGTTCGGCAATTCGCGCAGCGCGATATTCAGCTTGAAGGTGGCGCTGTCGGTCTTGAACTGGCTCACGCGCCGGAGCAAGCCGGCATCTAATCCCAGGCCGTCGCAGAAGCGCAACAGGGTCGTCTTCGGATCGACGTTCGAGAGGACAGCGCGGGCGCGCAACTCCTCGCCGGTGGTCAGCCGCACGCCCTCGGTCACGCCATCGTGCGCCAGGATCTGCGCCACCCGCGTGTTCAGGCGGATCTGCGCGCCGTGCGCCTCCGCGCTGGCGGCCAGCGCGAAGCTGATGCGCCCCATGCCGCCGCGCACATAGCCCCACATGCCCTTCTCGCCGTTGACCTCGCCGAACATATGGTGCCACATCACATACACCGACCCCGGCGTCTTGGGACCGATGAAGGAGCCGATCACGCCCTGCCCCGCGAAGGCCGCGCGCATATAGTCCGACTCGAAATACTCCGCCAGCATGTCATACAGATTGCCGAACATCAGCCAGCGATAGATCTCCTCGTCCGCGCCGCGAAAGCGCCCGGCCAAGTCCGCGATAGAGGGCGGCTCTTCGAGCAGGATCGGATTCAGGATGTCGCTGGCGCGGTCGAAGAACGCCAGGAAGCGCGGATACGCCTCGGCATCGTGCGGCGACAGGCGGCGGATGCTTGCCTGCGTCAGTTCGGTGCTGGCGCGGAAAAAGATATGCTCGCCATCCAAGAACGGCGCGAACATCTGCGGATCTTTCACATACGCATCGAAGCCATACGTGTGCAGTTCCAGATCGCGGATGATCTCTGGGCGCAACAAACTGACGACATAGGCGCAGGGCGACATCGTGAAGCCCGGAAAGGGTTCTTCCAACGTGCAAGCCCCGCCCACGCGGTCGCGCGCCTCCAACACCAGCACGCGCTGCCCCGCCCGCGCCAGATACCCAGCCGCCGTCAGCCCATTATGCCCCGCGCCGATGATGATCGCATCGTAGTGATTGCTCGGTTGCGCCATTGCATCCCCCTCCGACTCAGCCGTGATGCCCGTCATTCTACCATATCTGTGACGAAGGTCTCTAGCAACAAAGCCACGAATATGCTATGCTACGGCTGCAAGCAGTGGATCGGGGAAGTCAATCACCAGTCCGCGCAGGCGGACTTCGTAGCCGTAGGCTCTTAGGCGCGATTTCAATCGCACGCCGTCCTTGGCACGCTGACAATCGCCCGCTCCATTCGTCGCGCTCATCTGTTTATGTCGGCAACCTACATTGCCCGCCCGCTCTTCTTCGTTCTTAAAACAGGAGTCATAGCATGAACGAGCAAACATCCACTCCCCAGCCGGGAGCGGGGTCAGCGACAGGCAATCCACCGCCGAACTATGGTACACCGCTGCAACCCGGCATGGCCGGCCCGCTCTATCTGGAGCCACCGAATTCGACCCTGGCGATCATCAGCATGGTCGCGGGGATCATCGGTTTTGTCGGGTTGCCACTGATCGGCTCCATCGCCGCCGTCATCTGCGGCCATCTGGCCATGAACGAGATCAAGAACAGCCAGGGCCGGCTCGGCGGCAAGGGCTTCGCCACCGCCGGCTTGATCCTGGGCTACATCGGCCTGGTCCTGACCGCGCTGTTCGTCGCCTTCATCATCGTTGCCTTGGCCATTTATGGCGCGCATGTGCATCAGGGGATCTCGACGACGCCGTGAGCAGGTGAGCGCCCTTCAACACGAGTCCCGCCTATGTCAGATCGGAATGCGCAACTCGTCTTTTGCCATCAAACACGTTGATCCCGCAAAAAGCGATAGAAGCGCGTTCCATCTTATTGTTAGGGGAACGTTGTTTTTATTGAAGGGGGCTTTGCATGCGATCACGACACTGGGATTATCGTTTTTTAGTGGGTATCATTTTAGTCGGCTTCCTCGCGTTGGCGGGGTGCGACACGGCAACGAGTGGCACCACCAACACGGGGACACCTAGCACCACGGCGGCAACGGGAACGCCCGCCAGCGGCACGACGCCTACGACGGGTAGTACGCCGACGCCCAGCACTACGCCGACGCCCAGCACTACGCCCGCGCCGACGGCCACGCCATCGGGCAGCAATCCGCCGCCACTCGCGCAATTGACCGTGTATGTCGGGTCGGATGACAACAACTTTTACGGGATCAACGCCGCCACCGGCGCGAAACGTTGGAGCTATGCGCTGGGGCAGGGCGCGAACAAACCGTCGCCGATCAACGGCATCGCCTATGGCACGGCGGGCAACCAGATCTTCGCCATCAACAGCGGCTCGCTGCTCTGGCATGTCACGCCGGGCGGCACGTTTTACGGGCGACCAGCGGTGGACCTGGGGACGAATCTGGTGCTAGCTGGGGCCGACGATAACGCCGTCTATGCCGTGCATGCGAACGATGGTTCAGCGGCGTGGAGCTACGCGACGGGCGGCCCGATCACCGGCAGCCTCTTCTATGATAACGGTCTGGTCTTCACGGGATCGCAGGATGGCTATGTGTATGCGATCCATGAGAATAATGGCACGTTTGCCTGGCGCACGCTGGCCTCCGCTGTCGAATTTGCCGCGCCGACCGGCAGCAAAGGTATTCTGTATATCGGTGCCGACGATGGCAATGTCTATGCGCTGAATGAGAGCAATGGATCGATCAAGTGGAAGTTCCCGACAGGCGGCCAGATCCTCTCCAAGCCGAGCATCGTGAACGGCACCGTCTACATTGGCTCCGACGACCACAACCTGTATGCGCTGAACGCGAACAGCGGCGGCAAGATCTGGCAGCACGCGCTGAATGACAATGTCGGTACGCCGATCGTGGCGAACGGTGTCGTCTTCGTCGGCTCATCCGACGGCTCAGTCTACGCGCTGAACGCCGGCAACGGCAGCCAGCTCTGGATGAAAAGCGTCGGCGGCCTGACGCGCCCGTGGTTCGATACCAACCAGGGCATCGTCTATGTCGGCTCAGCCGACGGCAGCCTCTATGCCTTCGATGCCGGCAACGGCAGCCAGAAATGGAAATTCACGGCGGGCGGCGCGATGAACTCGCCGACGGTTGGGACGTAGCCCCACCCCCAGCCCCTCTCCATCTCCGATGGGGAGGGGAGCGCAGACCTTGCCGGTTGATCGCGTAGATCTCGCCGATCACGTTCAATGGCCTGTCTCCCCCTCTCTGCCGCAGCGGGGAGGGGGCCGGGGGGTGGGGCTACCGCGCTGCCGCGATCTCCGCCAGCGCCGCCGGGTTTTCCAGCGACGACAGATCGCCCATTGGCACGCCCAGGTAGCTCTGGCGCATCAGCCGGCGGAGGATCTTGCCGTTGCGCGTGCGCGCGAGCTGGCTGACGAAAATGATCGATTCCGGCTTGAGCGCGGGGCCGAGCGTGGCGGCGACCGCCGCGCGGATCTCGTCGGTGAGCGCCGGGCTGGGCGTCTGGCCGGGGCGCAGCACCACGAACAGCACCAGCGCCTCGCCCTTCACCGCGTGGGGTGCGCCGATGGCAGCGGCTTCCGCCACGGCGGGATGACTCACCGCCGCCGATTCCGCTTCCGCCGGCCCCAGTCGCTTGCCCGCGACCTTGATCGTGTCATCCGAGCGACCCAGGATGTACCAGAAGCCGTCGTCGTCGATGGCGGCGAAGTCGCCATGCACCCACAACCCTGGGATGCGCGACCAATACGTGTCCAGGTAGCGCGCCCGGTCGTGCCAGAAGCCGCGCGTCATCCCCGGCCACGGCCCGCGAATCGCTAGCTCGCCCACCGCGCCGCGCACCGGCTCCCCCAGGTCGTTCACCACGTCCGCCGCGATGCCCGGTACCGGTCCGGCGAATGAACACGGCTTGATCGGCGTGATGGTCGTGCAGCCGATGATCCCGCCGGAGATCTCGGTGCCACCGGAATAGTTGATGATCGGGCAGCGTTTGCCGCCGACATGCTCGAAGCACCAGTACCACGGCGCGACGTTCCACGGTTCGCCCGTTGAGCCGATGATGCGCAATGACGACAGATCGTGTTTCGCCACAGGCGCGGTGCCGTGCGACATCAGCGAGCGGATCGCCGTCGGCGCGACACCCATGATCGTCACTTTGTGCTTCTCGGCCAGTTCCCACAGGCGGTCCGGTCCCGGATAGTCCGGCGTGCCGTCGTAAATAAGCAGTGTGCCACCGAGCAACAGCGCGCCGCTGATCGCCCACGGCCCCATCATCCAGCCGATGTCCGTCAGCCAGAAAAGCGTGTCGTCCGGCTGCATGTCGAAGCAGTGCGCCAGATCTTGCGCGCCCTTGACCGGAAAGCCGCTGTGGACATGCACCGCGCCCTTCGGTCGCCCCGTCGTGCCGGAGGTGTAGATCAACATATAGGGATCTTCGGCGTCGGTCTGCACGGCGGCGAACTCGCCGGCTTGCCCGTCCACGGCGGCGTGCCACCAGGCGTCGCGCGGCTGCTTCAGCGCCAGGTCGCGTCCGGCGCGCTGCACCACCAGCACGTTTTCAACGCTGGGTGCCAGGGAGCATGCCTCGTCCGCCGTCTCGTACATCGCCACCAACTTGCCGCGCCGGAAGAAGCCATCGGCGGTGACGAGCACCTTCGCCTCCGCATCGCGCAGCCGTGTCGCTGCCGCCTCCGCGCCATAGCCGGAAAAGATCGGGATAAAGATCGCGCCGAGCTTGCCGCAGGCCAGCGTCGCCGCGACGACTTCCGGGATCATCGGCAGGAAGATGCCCACGCGGTCGCCCTTGCTCACGCCCAGCGCGGCCAGCGCATTCGCGGTCTGGTTGGTCAGGCGCGTCAGGTCGGCATAGCTCAGGTGGCGCACCGTCCCTTCCTCGCCCTCCCAGATCAGCGCGGTCTTTTCCGGCTGGGCGTGCATCAGCCCCGTCCCCAGCAGCCCCACGTGCTTATCCAGCGCGTTCGCCGCGTAGTTGAACTTGCCGCCGACGAACCAGCGCGTCCACTCGATGCCCTGCGAGGTGTCCATCACTTGCGCATACGGCGTGTACCAGCGCAGATCCAGGTCGGCGCTCACCGCGTCCCAAAACCACGCGGGGTCGGCGTTCGCCCGCGCCAGCAGCGCGTCGTAGCTTTCGATGCCGTGCTGGCGCATGAAGCGCAGCAGCCGGCTCCGTTCCAGATACTCAGGGGTGGGTCGCCAGGCGATCGGTTCGCCCTGGCCCGTCCAGGCGTCGTTGGGTTGCGTCATCGCGCGCTCCTTCTCCGGTGAAAGATTGTCTTTGCCGCATTGTATCGCATCCGCAAGAAGGGATGGTAGGGCATGCTGCTGGTCAAGTATTGCAGACAAAGGTCAAGAATTGTTGAGGCCGCCAGGCTGAGACAGCTACACTCTATAGACAGAGGACTTTCGCTCACCCCGCAACCCACGAAGGTGGGTTTGGTGGCGGAACGCCCTTAGGCGCGCACATGGTTACAATCAATACCGCCCGCTGGAAAGGGATCGACCGCGATGTATCAGACGCTTGCCGGCGATCAAGAGGCTCCTTCGTTGGCCGAATCCTACGCTGTTGATTATCCCCATCAGTCAATTGGCGCGTCACTGATCGTCCATGCCGATTGCTTTGCCTGGCTGGCACGCTTGCCGGAAAACAGCCTGCATGCCGTCATCACCGATCCGCCGTATGGCGTGAAGGAATATCAACGTGATCAATTGGAAAAGCGCAACAAGGGCCAGGGTGGCATCTGGCGCATTCCACCATCGTTTGACGGCCACACCCGCGCGCCGCTGCCACGCGGCATGAAGGTCAGCGATTGCTTGCGAGAATACGAGACCGGTGGTTTACGCCGCACGGCGGAAGACAAGCCGTTCAGCGACGTGATTCCCAGCGAACGTACGCCGCGCCGCGAACGCTCCATCGCGCCGCATCCCAGCCTGAAGCCGCAGGCGTTCCTGCGCCAACTCGCCCATGTCGCGCTGCCGCTTGGCACCGGCATCATCGCCGATCCCTTCATGGGGTCGAGCGCGACCGTCGCGGCGGCGGAAGCCGTGGGCGTCCCATGCGTCGGCGTCGAGATCGCGCCGGAATACTACGCGATGAGCCAGGTCGCTATCCCCAAGCTCGCCGCGCTCGATTTGACAGAGGTCAGCAAAGCGCATACACAAGCACGAATCATACACTTGAATATGCGATACTGAACCGCGATCTTCTTTGCAGAGGAGCCGATTATGACAACAGCATTAATCCCGCATCGCGTGGGCTTGCTGGCACGCTATCCGGCGTTTCCGTCGCAGTACATTGAACCGCGCACCATCGAGGTGTGGGTGCCGGCGCAGTACGTGGCCGCGCCAGAGCGGCCCTGCGGCGTGCTGTATATGCATGATGGGCAGAATCTGTGGTATCCGGCGGCGGCGTCGGGCCAGGCGTGGAATGTCGATCTGGCGCTGGCCGCCCTCATCGATCAGGGCGTGGTGCCACCGACCATCGTCGTCGCCATCCCGAACCATCCGCAGTTGCGCTTCCGGGAATACATGCCGCAAGCCCCGGCGGCAGCGGAGCGCGGGCGGGCGGCAGTGGAGGCATACGCGCGCCGGGCGCATCTGCCAGAGGGCGATGAAGTGCTTCAGGCAGATCGCTACCTGGCCTTCCTGGTGGACGAACTCAAGCCGTTCATCGACGCGCACTATCGGACCCTGCCTGACGCGGCGCACACGGCGCTGCTGGGTTCGAGCATGGGTGGCCTGATCTCGCTCTACGCGCTGACGCAGTATCCGGCGGTCTTCGGTGGCGCGGGGTGTGTTTCCACCCATTGGCCCGCCCTGGATGGCATCACCGTCGATTGGCTGCCTGGCCACCTGCCCGATCCGGCGACGCACCGTATCTATTTCGACTTCGGCACCCAAGACATCGACCGTGACTACGAACCCTACCAACGGCGGGTGGATGCCATGCTGCGCGCGGCGGGTTATACCGCAGGGCAAAACTGGCTCACCATCAAAGATGACGGCGCGGGCCACCGCGAGAACTTCTGGGCCGCGCGACTGCCCGCCGCGCTGCGCTTCCTGCTGGGCCAGCAATAGGGGCGCGATGGACTAGCATGGCCATCCGACGATCCTTGTAGGTGCGCGATTTATCGCGCCCCGCTTCCCTGGCGCAGAGCTTCGATCAAGGATTCGTTGTCATACGAGCCGTCGTAGCGGGTGCCGTTGATGAAGAAGGTGGGAGTGCCGTTGACCCCACTATAGATGCCGGAGCGCACATCCTCCTCCACCCGCGCCCGTTCCTTGTGTTGCGTCAGGTCCGCCTGGAAGGCCGTGCCGTCCACCCCCACGTCGCGCGCATAGCGTTCCAGATCCTGATTGGTCAGGTGGCGCTGATGTTCATAGAGCGTGTCGTGCATCGGCCAGAACTGGCCCAGCGCGCCGGCGGCTTCCGCCGCCTCCGCCGCCGCTTCGGCATGGGGGTGCAGCGTCGGCAACGGGAAGTTGCGGAAGACGAAGCTCAGCTTGTCACCCAGTTGGGCTTGCACGGCTTTGATGATCGGGTAGGCTTGGCCGCAGGCGGGACACTCGTAATCGCCGTATTCCACCAACTGCATCGGCGCGTCGGCTGGTCCCTGGATGTGATCGCGGTCGCTGACTGGCTCACTGAGCGTCGGCATGGGTTGCCTGCCTTTCAGGTGTGTTGGTTGCTGGGGGCAAGGCCGCGAGCGCCCGGAGCGCCCCCGCCGCGTCCGGCGCGACGCCCACGGGCGAACGATAGTTCCAGCGGATGATGCCCGCCGCATCGATGACGAAGAGAGCGCGTTCCGTCGTGCCTTCATGTTCGCGGTAAACGCCGTAAGCGCGCGCCACCGCGCCTTTCGGCTCGAAGTCGGCCAGCAAGGGGAAGTGCAGTTGGTGCGCCTGCGCGAAGGCGATATGGCTCCATGCGCTATCGACCGAAATGCCCATCACTTCGGCGTTGAAACGCTGAAACTCTGGCAGGGCGGTGTTATAGATCGAGAGTTCGTCGCCACACACAGGACTCCAATCAGCCGGATAAAATACCAGGACAACCGGTTGCCCGCGAAAATCGCTGAGCGCGACGTTTTGGTCTGGCGTGCTGGGTAAGCTGAAGTCGGGCGCGGTCGTTCCCGGCGCCAAGATTTGCTCGTGCGTCTCAGGCATGTTGGTTCTCCTCGCGCTGTCACCGGCATGGACTGCGCCAGCCAGCGCCGGTAGGGCTGTGCCGCTCTGGCGGCATGCATGGCACTTCTCTCCCACATGTCTTGCACCATAAGTTGGTACCATGCAGTGATAAGGGGGCCATTTCATTATATGTGCCAACAACCTAGCGAGCTGTTGTCCATTTGTTGGCACATACACATCTCCCGTTTTGCAACATGGCCGGAGCAGTGCAAGTTGGGCCGCTGGTATGCGCGTTGGAAGAGGGAGCTGGGGTGGGAGGGAATGCATGACAGCGGACATGCTGGCGATCCTGCGGGAGTGGGTCGTAGGGATCATGCGCCCGTTCGCGCAGGTGCAAGCAGGGGGCTAGCGCAGAAGCAAGCGTGGCGCAGTTCCAGGCCGCGCCGCGCCACTTTTTGCCATTTGGGGAACATCATTGAAAATCAGGCGTCTAAACTAACCATGGCAAAAGGCAGGAACGCGTTCACAGCACCTCTGGATACGCCTACTGTTGGGAGGTGGTGTGGCATGGTTAACCTGACGGGGTGGTCAAAGGCAAAACTTGGTCGCTACAAGCCAAACGCAAGCAAAGGCAAGGGGGATTTTTTAGTTGGTCATGTCACAGAACTAAATCATACCAACATATCATGTGCTTGCTGGCAAAATGTCGCGCGATTTAAGGTTCAGAAAGGTTCATAAGGTTTACTTATGACAACTACCAGAGAAACGAAATGGGATTTCCGATATTTCTTGTGTTAAAATCCTGGTTCGAGCGGTTGCGGGAACGAGTTTTATACAAAATGCCGAGATTTGGTCGAAAATGCTGGTTTGTCCACTTGACTAACTGGAAAAGATCGTGTATCATTGCCGGTAGCTGGTACTTGTTCAGGTTCTCAGAGGCTCGCAGCCACCCTATGCTTGCCCGCAGAGGCATTGCGCCGCTCTCCGTACCAGTATCTTTACGCTCCTTTACGCTCGTGTTAAGGAAGTGAAGCCCGCACTCTGAGATGACCCGGTTACGTTCTTCCCCGTTGGCACCGTTGGCAACCCAGCATCTTGTGGCACAACCTTGTGACTTCCTTGCCGGCATCGCAACGCCTGTAAGGGGGTAAACTGCTCTGAAGCAGAACAGATGGAGGAACATCGCACAATGCCATTGAACCTGAAGCACCCGTTTTCCACCGCTTTCATTTCATTAGGACTGCTTTTCTCCCTGGCGCTCGCAAGCTGCGGCAGCAGCAGCAGCGCGGCCAGCGGCCCCAAGGGATGCATGAAAATCGGTGTCTTGCTCCCTGAAAGCGCCTCCTCGGCGCGCTGGGAAAGCAAAGATCATCCCTTGCTCGTCCAAGCTATCACGGCGGCGCTGCCCGGCGCGCAGGTGACAGTTACCAACGCCAACGGCGATGATACCACGCAGTTCAACCAGGCGCAAGCCGATCTGACCGCCGGCGATTGCATCCTGGTCGTTGCCCCCCATGACAGCGGTGCCGCGACGCAGATCGTCCAGCAAGCGCACCAATCCCACGTGCCGGTCATCGCCTATGACCGCCTGATCAACGACACGAGCCTTGACTATTATGTCTCGTTCGATAACGTTTCGGTCGGCGTGAACCAGGGCAACTACATCGCCGCCAATTACCAGAAGTACGTGACACGCAACGGTAACAACAACATCTACTTCATCAACGGCGCTCAGACGGACAACAATGCCATCCTCTTTAAGAAGGGTGTGCATCAGGTCTTGGACCCGCTGATCGCGGCTGGTACCCTGAAAGCTGTCTATGAGACGTTCACGCAAAACTGGGATAACCCAACGGCGCAGAACGAGATGGAGCAGGCGCTGACCGCGAACAACAACAAGATCGCCATCGCCTATGTCGCCAACGACGGCATGGCGGGTACGGTCATCCAGGCGCTGACCGCGCAGCACCTCAACGGCAAAGTTTTGGTCACGGGCCAGGACGCAACGGTTGCCGGCATCCAGCAGATCTTGCTGGGCAATCAGTCGATGACCGTCTATAAGCCGATCATCCAAGAAGCCCAGGGTACGGCGTCGCTGGTGGCCGCGCTCAGCAAGGGGACCGACACCTCCTCGATTGCGACGAGCCAGACCGCGTATAACGGCACGAATATCCCCTCGGTGCTGGAAAAGGTGGAGTCAGTTGACATCACCAACGTGGCCAGCACGGTCATCGCTGATGGGTTCGTGACGAAAGCCGATCTGTGCAACGGCATCCCTGCCGGCACGTATGGATCAGGCGCGGGCGCTATCACCTGCCCGTAGTTTTATCGTAGAATACGTGGGAGAACGGCAAAGCACGAGCGGGAAGCGTCACGCTTCCCGCTCGTGCAGCAAGCATGCGTTACCAGCGACGGTACACGTGGCCGCTCTTTCGTTCCCAAGTGAGGAAGACGAGCAAAGTGGCAGTCGAACAAGAGGGGGCGTACACCATGGAACCCATCCTCCAACTACGCGGCATCAACAAAAGCTTCGGCGCGGTCCAGGCACTGCGCAATGTAGACTTAGAGGTCTATGGCGGCGAAGTCGTCGGCCTGGTGGGCGATAATGGTGCCGGTAAATCAACCTTGATCAAGATCATCGCCGGCGTGTATGCTCCTGATTCCGGCGAATATATCGTTGATAACCGACGGGTCAATGTCACGAGACCACAAGATGCCACCCATCTCGGCATCGAGACGGTTTATCAAGATCTTGCCCTTTGTGACAATCTCGATGTGGTCAGCAACCTTTTCCTGGGGCGTGAAGACACCATCAGTGGCCTGCCTTTTATGAATAGCACTGAGATGGAACGCCGAACCATCGACGTTTTGCGCCAACTTGATGTCAAAATTCGCTCGGTGCATGTGCCAGTTTCCGCGCTTTCCGGTGGCCAGCGCCAATCCATTGCCGTCGCCAAAACCATTTTGCGCAACGCGCGCATTGTCATTTTGGACGAGCCAACGGCGGCATTAGGCGTGGCCCAAACACGCCAGGTCTTGCAGTTGATCAAGCGCTTGCGCGACCAAGGATTGGGCATGGTCGTGATCTCCCACAATCTGGCCGATGTCTTCGAGGTGGTTGATCGCGTGATCGTGATGCGTCTCGGTCGGCGCGTCGCTTCTTTCGACATCAAATCAACAACCACCGAACAGATCGTCGCAGCGATCACCGGTGCCGAATTCAGCAATGGCATCGATGGGCAGGGAGCTTCCGTTGGGTCCACAGCCTCAGTCAATGGCGATGAGGGTGCCGATGACGGCAATCATCCAGCATACCAGCACGAATCGGGTAAAGGGAGCATCCAATGAAGACGACTGTCGCCACACCCCAAGCCGACCAGGCTCCATCAACCGCGAAGGGATTCAATGTGGGGAGTATTTTTCGGCAGGATCTCGGTCAAATCCCCGTTGCCATCGCTTTGATCCTGATGGCGCTCTATTTCAATGCCACGACCAATGATTTATTCCTCAGCGCACGCAATCTAAGTAACCTGACGCTGCAAAGCTGTGTCATCGCCACAATCGGCCTGGGTTCGATCATGGTCCTGTTGCTGGGCGAGATCGATCTTTCGTTGGCGGTCGTCGCCAATCTGTGCGGTGCCGTCACGTGCATCATGTCGGTCTTCCATCACTTCCCCTGGTGGGCGGCGATACTTGCCGGCCTGGCAGCGGGCTTCGGGATCGGCCTCATCAACGGCCTCATCGTGGCCTTCCTGCGGGTGCCGTCGTTCATCGTCACCCTGGCGGCATCATTGGGCTATCAGGGGCTTTTGCTGCACATCTTGTTGCCGAACACGACCCTCATCATTACCGATCCGAACCTCAAAGGCATCGCGGCGAATTACCTGCCGGATTACCTGGGTTTGGGGCTGCCGATTTTAGGCATTGCCCTCTATGCGGGCTATATCATCCTCACGCGTGTGCGCCGCCTGCGTCAGGGGCTGGCGGTCCCGCCGCTGTGGCAGACGGGGGTGAATCTCGGCGTGACCATCGCCCTGGTGGCGCTGGTGCTCTGGCAATTCGAAAGCTATTTCGGCGTGCCGATCATGACGATGCTCGTTTTGGCCATGATCGCGTTGTTCTGGGTGCTGATGCGTTTCACCACCTTTGGGCAACACGTCTACGCCATCGGCGGTAACGCTGAAGCGTCGCGCCGCGCTGGCATCAATGTGAATGTCATTCGCGTGTTGATCTTCGGCCTGGCTTCCATGCTGGCGGCAGCCGGCGGCATCTTTTTGTCCTCGCGCTCAGCGGATGCCGATGTGGCGGTCAGCCCTACCTTGCTGTTGCAGGCGATTGCGGCAGCGGTCATCGGTGGCGTCAGTCTGTTCGGCGGGCGTGGCTCGGTCTGGGCCGTGGTAATGGGAACGCTGGTGATCGAAGGTCTGGAGAATGGCCTGAACCTGAAGAGCAGTGGCGACGACACCAAATTCATGGTCGAGGGGGCCGTCCTCATTCTGGCCGTGATCGTCGATGCCCTGCTACGCCGCCGCAGCACCGCTGCTGGCAGGTGATAGTAAAACTGTAGCGCAGCCGTTTCACCGCTCATGCAGGAAAAGGGTAGCATCCATGCGAACATTGCGGGTCGTCATCATCGGCTATGGCCTGGGGGGCGCGGTTTTTCATGCGCCCCTCGTCGCTGCCACGGCGGGCATGACGGTAGCCGGTATCGTGACCACCGACCCCGTGCGCCAGCAACAGGCACACGAACGCTATCCGCAAGCCGCCTTGCTCATGAGCGCGGATGAGGTGTGGTCACAGCCGGGGCGCTTCGACGTGGTGGTGGTGACGACGCCCAACCGCTGGCACGCGCCGTTTGGGATGGCGGCGCTCCGTGCCGGTCTGCCCGTGGTCATTGATAAACCAGTAGCCCTGACCGTGACAGAAGTACAGGCATTGATCGATCTGAGCCAGGAAACCGCTCAACCGGTAATCCCGTTTCAAAATCGTCGCTGGGACGGCGATTTTTTGACAATACGCCAGCTCATTCAGAACGACAGGCTTGGTCCAATCACCAGTTTCACGTCGCACTTCGATCGCTATCGCCCGGCACCGCAGGGCAAATGGCGCGACGACGGCGATCCGGCGACGGGCGGGGGACTGCTCTATGATCTGGGGAGCCATCTCATCGACCAGGCGACCCAACTTTTTGGGCCACCCCAGACGGTGTATGCCGAGGTGCGACAGGTGCGTCCTGGCACCCAGGTTGACGATGATGGGTTTGTCGCGCTCACCTTTGCGAGCGGCGTTACAGCCCACCTCGCCTTCTCACAAGTCGCGCGGATTGTGGACCCGCGTTTCACAGTGCGCGGTTTGCGCGGCGCGTATGTGAAGCACGGTCTCGATCCACAGGAAGCGGCCCTCCAGCAAGGTATGCGACCAGGCATGCCACACTGGGGCGCAGAGTCGCCTGAGCAATGGGGTCGGTTGCTGGCCGAACACGACGGCCTCGTCTACGATGGGCGCATCGAAACGCTCCCTGGTGCCTACGAGGCGTTTTATCAGCAGGTTTATGCTACACTGACTGATGACACGCCCCCGCCGGTGGCCCTTGCGGAGGCGTTATTGACCCAACGTATCATCGCCGCCGCCCAGCGGAGCGCACGCGAACAGCAGGTGATGACAATGGCCGAAGCATCATTGCGTTAGGATGCCTGACGAATTGCCTGAGCATAGCGAACCAGATGAAAATAGGTGTCGGGGTGATAAACGAGTGAACTCGATTGTTCAACGCCTACGAGTGGAGATGATCGCCCGCGATACTGGGAAAGATGCCCTTCAGCAAGGCGCAGATTACCGTACGTTGCGCGAATATAATCACCTGCTTGTACTCAATTCGGTACGTTTGCAAGGCCCGGCGGCACGGGTGGCCTTAGCGCAACTAACCGGCCTTTCTAAAACCACCGTCAGTAGTATCATCGATCAGTTGCTGCAAGATAATCTGGTGACGGAAGGCGATTTCATCGATGCGCCCGCTTCGGGAGGACGGCGACCAATCCTTGTCCAATTCAATGAGGATATTGGGCTGGTGCTGGGCATCGAAATACGCTACTCGACCCTCACCTTGATCACCACGAACCTCGCCGGCCAGGTTAAATCGGTATGGAATGAGCCGTTCGACTTCACGACGCCGCCGCAAACCTGCCTGGCGATGCTCGCCGCGGCCATCCGCATCTTTATGGCACGCGCCGATCTGCAATGGGACCACATTCTGGGCATCGGCGTCGGCTTGACTGTGCCGATTGATACCCGCACACGGACCCTGCTCTTTCCGCCCGGCGCATATTCCTGGGATGGGATCGATATCGCCGCATTCTTGTCCCAGCAATTTCAGGTACCCGTCTATGTGGATAACAACGCGAATATGGCGGCGCTCAGCGAAGGCCGCTATGGCACGGGCAAGCCTTTCAGCGATTTTGTCTATATCACCATCGGCAAGGGCATCGGGGGCGGGTTGATCCGCAATCATCAGATCTATCATGGCGCGATGGGGACGGCGGGCGAGATCGGCCATTTGCAGCTCGTCGGCGATGGACCATTATGCATCTGTGGGAAACATGGCTGTTTGGAAACCCTGGCAGATAATGGGGCGATCATCGATGATGCGTGTGCGGGCCGCTCGCTGGCACGGGTTGCCCCCAGAGCGGGAGTCTCGTCGCGCCTGGCCAATGCTGATATCGAGGATCTTGATATCAATGATATCATTCACGCTGCCGAAAGCGGCGAGATGTCCGCGCGCCTGGCGCTGCAACAGGCCGGACGCTATATCGGAGCCGCAGTAGCGATTATGATCAATCTGCTCAACCCCGAAGTTGTCATCCTCGAAGGGGCGACGGTGCGCACAGGGCGCTATTTGTTGGAAGCCGTCCAAGAAGAATCGGCGCGCCACACCTTGCCGGCGATTTGGCCGGCAACGAAAATCATCGCGGGCCAACTCGGCGATTTGGCCGTGGCCCTTGGAGCAGCCACCGTCGTGATCGATGCGGCTTTCGCCATCACCCCCGCCACGGCGCTCGCCGAATATCCCCAGCAGGTGAACAATCCTACGGCGTAGTTACCGTAACGACGTGCGGACGATAAGTTGATGCTGCAAACCAGGAACATGTGTGAAATCGCTGTCTGTCGCCACAAAAGATACGCGCTCAACACATTGGTATCTAGCAAATAGGCCATCAGAGATCCTTAATGGGTGGGGTGGGTGGGACGCTGTGACCAAGTTTATAGAAGGGTGCGTAAAACCCCGCGCCTTTAGGCCGGGGATAGAAGCGCCGTCGCAGGACGCGACACCGCGCCCCGTTTGTATATTCGCCTTGCATCCTTACTGTAGTGTGTGGTATACTGTAAGCATGCAACATGAACGTGCGTACCGCTATCGGTTTTACCCCACACCGGAGCAGGATGCGATTCTGAGCCGGACGTTTGGCTGTACGCGCTTCGTGTATAACTGGGCGCTGAAACTGCGCACGGACGCCTGGTACGACCGCCAGGAACGGATGCCCTACGAAGACACCTCGGCAGCCCTGACGGCGCTGAAAAAAGAGGAGGCGACGCACTGGCTCAACGAGGTGTCCAGTGTTCCTCTGCAACAAGCCTTGCGCCATCTGGACCGCGCCTTCCGCAACTTCTTTGAAGGCCGTGCGAAGTACCCGACGTTCAAGAAGAAACGCAACCGGCAAGCGGCGACCTATGCCAGTTCCGCCTTCACCTGGGACGGCGCGGCCCGCTCGCTGAAACTGGCGAAAATGGACGAGCCGCTGGCCATCGTGTGGTCGCGCCCGATGCCCAAGGATGCCAAGCCCAGCACGGTGACGGTGACGCGCGATGCGGCGGGCCGCTATTTCGTGGGTATCCTCATTGAAGAAGCTATCCGCCCCATGCCCGTCACCCCTCAGATGGTGGGCCTGGACCTGGGCATCCATGACACCGTGACCCTCAGCACGGGGGAGAAAGTCGGTAATGAACGCTTCTTCCATAAAGACGAAAAGAAGCTGGCCCATGCCCAGCGTGACCTGGCCCGCAAACAGCCGGGGAGTAAGAACCGTACCAAGCAGAAGCGCAAGGTCGCCAAGATTTATGCCACCATCGCGGATCGGCGCAATGACTTCCTGCATAAACTGACGACGCGACTGATCAACGAAAACCAAGTGATCTGTGTCGAGTCGTTGGCCGTGAAGAATATGCTCCGTAACCACAGTCTCGCCAAGGCGATTGCCGATGTGGGCTGGGGGGAACTGATCCGGCAACTGGCATACAAGGCCGTCTGGTATGGGCGGACCGTCGTTGCGATTGATCGGTTCTACCCTAGTTCCAAACGGTGCCATGTCTGCGGGCATATCCTTGAATCCCTGTCGTTAGATGTGCGGGAGTGGGCGTGTCCCACGTGCCACAGCGTGCATGACCGCGATGTGAACGCGGCGATCAATATTTTAGCCGCCGGGCTGGCGGTGCTTGCCTGTGGAGAGAGTGTAAGACCTGGCCGGGCCAAGCCCGCTCAGGCGACTCCCGGTGAAGCAGGAAGATCCAGGGAGCAATCCCCGGAATCCCCCGCTTTCTAAGCGGGGGAGGATGTCAACTAGCTCATCCATCATCGATTCGAAGAAGGCATCGCTGCCATCGTCGCCAATGAGGTGATGAATGGAAATGCTTTCTGGTGGCAGCGGCGGAAAAGCGAGCATCTCCTCGATCTGTTCGGCGATATCATCTTGGATCGGTTGCGGCAAATCCGACGCACGTTCCAGCGCACGCCGGAGACGTTCAGTCAGCATGAACCCTGCCCTCGCTTTCTGTTAAACACGGTTACACACAACAGAACGCTTTTGTCGCAAACCGTGCAGCTAGCCAGCGAGGCGCAGCCTGGTTCCGCGCCTCACCGTGTTTCTCCGTCACTTGCCCAGGCCGTGACAGAACTTGTAGCGTTGGCCGCTACCGCAGGGGCAAGGATCGTTGGGGGCGACCTTCGCTACCTTGGCGGGGTCCAGCGTGGCGGGCTGTGCCTTGGGGCCGGTTAGTGGGCGGCTGGGGGTGCGGGTCGGTGTTGCCCGCGCTGCCGGTGTGGCGACCGCTTTCGCGGGAACCTTGGCGGCATGGCCGTTACCACTCGGCTTGGCTGCGCCGGCACCGTTCCCATTGCCACTTGTAGTTCCGTTCCGATTGATGGGCGGCTGGGCCGCCGCGTTGCCATCCTCCGCACCAGCGGCGGCATGGCCGTTCGCCGTGCCATGCCCATCGGCGACGGGACTGGTGTCATTGGTGGCGGCGGGGCGCGGGGGCAGGGCCAGCGGGCGGCTGGATGGGCCGGTCAGCTTCTTGGCTTTGGTCTGCGTCAGCGGCTTCTTGGGTGCCTTGCGCACCGCCGTGGGATCGCTTTCCGCCTTAGATTGGCCGCTGGCGGCGGCGATCTCGTTCGTGTTCGTCTGCAACTGGCGCGGCGGTTGCGGCGCTTGCGGGATCGGCGTGGAGACGGTGATCTCCATGCTCAGCAGCGTTTCGGTGACGAAGTGGCGGATCTGCTGCTTGAGGTGATCGAATGAGGCATACCCCTCGCGCTTGAACTCGACCAGCGGGTCCACCTGGGCGATGCTGCGCAGCCCGATGCTGGTGCGCAATTCGTCAATCGCGTCGATATGCTCCATCCACAGGCGATCGACAATTTGTAAGAAGAGGTTGCGCTCCAACCCCAGCAGATTCGCGTCCACCACCTCCGGCGGATCGCCTTGGGCGATGGCTTGTTCGCGCACGAGATCCAGCTTGGCGTCGCGCTGTTCCAGCGCCCAATCCACGCATTGCTGCACGAAGACGTTGCGCCGGAGCGTCGCCAGATTTTCGGGGAAAAAGTCGTCCGGCAGGGGCATGTGCCAACGCTGGAAGGCGGCGTCAATCGCGTCGAAATCCCACTGCTCCGGCAAGTTGCCCTGGCAATGGCTGGTGACTAGTTCTTCCACCTCGCCCGCGATGAGATCGTTGATGCGCTCGTGGACGCCCTGGTTTTCGAGGATGGCATGGCGGTCGGCGTAGATCGTCTCGCGCTGCTTGGCGATCACGTCGTCATATTCGACCAGATGTTTGCGGATGTCGAAGTAATACGCCTCGACCTTCTGCTGGGCCTGCTCGATCATCTTGCTGATGAAGTTGTTCTCGATGGGCATCTCGTCGTCCATGCCCAGGCGATCCATCAGGCCGCCGACGCGCTCGCTGCCGAAGCGGCGCATGAGGTCGTCTTCGATGGAGATGTAGAAGCGCGTGGAACCGGGGTCGCCCTGGCGACCGGAGCGGCCCCGGAGCTGGTTGTCGATGCGCCGTGAATCGTGGCGCTCGGTGCCGATGACGTGCAGGCCACCCAGTTCCACGACATTGTCGTGCGCATCGGCACAACGGCGCTCCGCCTCGGCCAGTGCCTCGGCGCGGTCTTCTTCACTGGCGATGTCGATATCAATCTCGCGCTCGGAAAGAATCTGGTCCACATAGCCCGCCGGATTGCCACCCAGCAGGATGTCGGTGCCGCGCCCAGCCATGTTGGTCGAGATCGTCACCGCGCCGGGCGCGCCAGCCTGGGCGATGATATCCGCTTCGCGCGTATGGTTCTTCGCGTTGAGCAGTTCATAAGCGATGCCCACGCGGTCCAGCTTGCGCGAGAGCAATTCGGACTTCTCGACGGAGGTGGTGCCGACCAGCACCGGCTGGCCCGTCTCGTGCCGCCGCTGGATCTCCGCGACCACGGCGTCGAACTTGCCATTTTCGGTGCGATACACGAAATCCGTCTCGTCCCGGCGGATCTTCGGCTTGTTGGTGGGGATGACCATCACATCCAGCTTGTAGATCTTGTCGAACTCCGCCGCCTCGGTCAAGGCCGTGCCGGTCATGCCGGCCAATTTGCGATAGAGGCGGAAGTAGTTCTGGAAGGTGATGGTGGCGACGGTGCGGTTTTCCGCCTGCACCTTCACGTGTTCTTTGGCTTCGATGGCCTGATGCAAGCCTTCGTTGTAGCGCCGACCATAGAGGATGCGCCCGGTATGTTCGTCCACGATCAGCACTTCGCCGTCGCGCACGATATAATCCGTGTCCTTCTGGAAGATCACCTGCGCCTTGAGCGCGTTTTCCAGGTAGCGCGTCAACTCGATGTCGCCATAGATGTTCTGCAAACCCAGCGCGGCTTCCATCTTGTCGATGCCGGCATCGGTGATGGCGACGGTGCGCCCCTTGAGATCGACGGTGTAGTCGTCGTATTCTTTCAGCAGCGGCACGACGCGGGCGAAGCGCACGTACATCTCCGGCGACTCGGTGGCGGGGGCGGAGATGATCAGCGGGGTACGCGCCTCGTCGATGAGGATGTTATCCACCTCGTCAACGATGGAGAAATTCAGCGGGCGCTGCACGCACTGGGCGATGTCGCCGACCATGTTGTCGCGCAGATAGTCGAAGCCGAACTCGTTGTTGGTGCCGTAGGTGATGTCCGCGCCATACGCTGTCTTCTTCTCCAGCGGATTCTGATGATCGGGGCCGGAGAGGATCGTGCCGACCGATAGGCCGAGGAAGCGATGGATCTTGCCCATCCATTCGGCGTCGCGGTGGGCCAGGTAATCGTTCACTGTGATGATATGCACGCCGCGCCCCGTGAGCGCGTTGAGGTACGAGGGCAGAGTGGCGACGAGCGTCTTGCCCTCGCCGGTTCCCATCTCGGCGATTTTGCCCTGGTGGAGCACGACGCCGCCGATAAGCTGCACATCGTAATGGCGCTGACCGATGGTGCGCTGGCCGGCCTCGCGCACGATGGCGTAAGCTTCCGGCAAAAGATCGCTGAGCAGGTCGTCCTGCTCCTCCTGATCCGCGCACTCGTCGAGTTGGGCGCGGAACTCCGCCGTGCGGGCGCGCAGGTCGTCGTCGCTGAGCGCGGCGATATCGTCCTCCAGGCCGTTGATCTGATCGACAATGGGCCGTATCTTCTTCAATTCGCGCTCGTTCGGGTCGCCGAAGATGCGCTTGACGAAACTCATGGAAACATGCTCCTTGGTGCTGGCCTGGGCTGGCAACGTGACACGCGCCCTTCTATAAGATTTCATGCGATGCGATTCGCTTCATTATACCATATTGCCGTGCCAGCGCACCGGACTTTCGGTGATTCCACAAGGTTGCGGTGCGCCCTGTCGGGCGGATATAATGCGGGTATCTCCCTCTGCGCCGCAGTGGCGCGGCGCGATCTCGCAATGGAGCGTTCGTTGTATGCTGATGCTGAGAAACCTGATGCTGACCGCCGCGAATGTGCCGGTGGTGCATGATTTCGTCACCGATCATCCCCTGGGCCGCCAGATGGCGGGGCGCTTCGTCGCCGGACAAGACCTTGATGCCGCGATGGCCGCCGTGGCGGAACTGAACCGGCGTGGCATTCAGGTCTCGCTGGATCACCTGGGCGAAAACACGTCGAACGCTGAGGAGGCCGCGGCCACCGCCCGCGATTATGTCGCCATCCTCGACCGCATCGCCGCCACCGGCGCACAGGCGAACATCTCGATCAAGCTGACCGCGCTGGGGTTGGATATCGGTGAAGATGTGTGTTTGCGCAATGTGCGCTTTGTGTTAGCGGCGGCGTGCGCGCACAACATCTTCGTGCGGCTGGACATGGAGGGATCGGCTTATACCGAGCCGACGCTGCGGCTGACGCATCTGCTGCATGCCGAGTTCGCCGGCAAATCCACCGTGACCGGCGGCGTGGTGGGGACGGTGGTGCAGTCGATGCTGTATCGCACCGCCGATGATGTGGCGCAGCTCGTCGCCGACGGCATCCGCGTGCGGCTGGTGAAGGGAGCCTATCGTGAGCCGCCCTCGGTCGCCTTCCCCAACAAGTTCGATGTGGACGAGAATTACCGGCTGCTGCTGCATACACTGCTGCGCGCGGGCGTTTATCCGGCCATCGCCACCCACGACGAGCGGCTGATCACCGAGGCGCAACGGTTCGCGCGCCAGCACGACATCGCCCCCGCGCGCTTCGAGTTCCAGATGCTCTATGGCATCCGGCGTGATCTGCAAGAGCGCCTGGTGCAAGAAGGCTATAACGTGCGGGTCTACGTGCCGTATGGCACGCAATGGTATCCGTACCTTTCACGCCGCATGGCCGAACGTCCGGCGAACCTGATCTTCGTGATGAGCAATGCCCTGCGCAAGTGAGGTCACGGGAGTCGGGGGCGGGGGTATACGGAGAAAATGTAAATGGGTTTTGCCGATTTCTTCTTCATGAACCCGGCGCTCATCGCCGATCCCTATCCGCTGTATGCGCGGCTGCGGGGCGAGGGGCCGGTGGTGTTCGACCGCGACCTGAACACGTGGGTGGTGCTGGGGTTCGCTGAGGTCAGCGCGGGGCTGCGCGACCCACGCCTGGGGGCGCAGCGCATGTTCGGCGACGCGGACGAGGTGCCGACAGCGTTGCAGCCGATGGCATCGATCTTCGCTTTCGTCTCGCGCCAGATGCTATTCCGCGATCCGCCGGACCACACGCGGCTGCGCGGCCTGGTGAGCAAAGCCTTCACGCCGCGCATGATCGAGACGATGCGCGCCACCATCCAGGGCATCGTGGACGACCTGATCGACGCGGCGCTCCCACGCCACGGCATGGATGTGATCCGCGACTTCGCCTATCCGCTGCCGACGACGGTCATCGCGCGCATGCTGGGCGTGCCGGAAACCGACAACGACCGCTTCAAACGCTGGTCGGACGACTTCGCGGAATTTCTGGGGACGCCGCAGATGGACGCCGTCGAGCGCCTGATGGCAAGTGTGGCCGAATTGACAGCGTATTTCCGCGCCCTCATCCCCACGCGGCGCGGCGACGAAGACGATCTGCTGGGCGCGCTGTTGCGCGCGGAAGAACACGGCGACGCGCTGAGCGAGACGGAACTTTTTGCCAACATCATCCTTTTGTTGGCTGCCGGCCACGAGACGACGACCAACCTCATCGGCAATGGCCTGCACGCGCTGCTGACGCGTCCCGCCCAGTTACAGCGCCTCCGCGCCGCGCCGGCGCTCATCCCCGCCGCCGTCGAGGAGTGCTTGCGCTTCGATGCCCCCGTGCAGTTCACCACGCGCGTCGCCAAAGCTCCGCTCGCCATCAGCGACCAGGCGATCCCTGTCGGGAAAGAGATCTTTTTTGTGCTGGGCGCGGCCAACCGTGATCCCGCGCAGTTCGCCGATCCCGATAACCTGGATGTGAGCCGGCGCGACAATCGTCACCTGGCCTTCGGCTTCGGGCCGCACTTCTGCCTGGGTGCGCCGCTGGCCCGCCTGGAAGGGCAGATCGCCTTCGCCACGCTGCTGCGCCGCCTGCCAGATCTGCGCCTGCTGGAAGACACGTCGCCGCACCTGCCAAACGCCGCCTTCCATGGCTTCCAACGGCTACCGGTCGCTTTTTAGGGCGGGCAAGGAGGAGGACGGCGGATGGTTGATGATGTTTTACCAAATAGGGCGGACATGCCCCGCCGGGGTTTAACCCCCGGCGTGTCGGCGGCGCTGAGAATGCTGCCCCCGGCGACGGTCCGGCGGCTGGGAATGTTCCCGGCGACCGCGCTACGGTGAGAAATATACCTGACAACTGCACGCTGAAAGGGATCTTCGCTGGCGACCCCCCGACCGTTTGATGTTCGCACGACCAAATGGTGCATAGAATGCTGCCCGATGTTCGCACGACCGCACGGTAAATGGGATACTGCCTCTCCGGCGACACGGCTCACCTGTGATTGGGCATGGAGCGCAGAGAAAGATCCCCAGATGGGCGCAGGAAGTCGCAGAGGCATCCTTTCAGCATTTCCTCGCCCGCCATCCCACGCCCTTGCTGGTGCTGACCCTGGGCGGTTGGATCACGCTGGCGACGGGGTGTGCGCCGCCAGCAGCGCGAGGGCGGCTTCCAGGCGGGCCAGGCTACGCGCGCGGCCTAGCACAAGCATCGTCTCGAAGAGCGGCGGCGTCTCTTTGCGGCCCGTCACCGCGACGCGCACGCCCATGAAAAGCGGCCCCGGCTTCTGGCCCAGTTCGTCGGCCAGCGCCCGCATGCGCTCTTCCAGCGGCGCGGCCTCCCAGGCCGGCGCGTCGGCCAGCACGGCATAGGCGCGGCGCAAGCCGGCCAGCGCCGTCGCCGCATCCAGCCCCTTGCCGATCAGCCATTCTGGCGGATAGGCCAGCGTCTCCTCGAAAAAGAAAGGGGTCAGCGTCGCGGCGTCGGCCAGCGTCTTCATGCGCTCCTGATCCAGCGTCAGCACCCGCCGCACCAGATCGCGGTCCAGGGGCCGGGCGATAGTATCTGGCAAGCCGCCTTCCGCCGCCGGGCGCTCCATGTAGGGCAGCGCGCGGGCCAGCAGGTCGTCCAGCGGCAAGGCGCGGATGTAGACGCCGTTCAGCCAGCGCAGCCGCTCCAGGTCGAAGATCGCGCCGGCGGTATGCACGCGCTCCAGGCTGAAAGCGCGAATCAGCTCGTCCACGCTCAGGATGTCCGTCTTGTCGTCATACGACCAGCCCAGGAAGGCGAGGTAGTTGATGATCGCTTCCGGCAGGTAGCCATTGTCGCGGTAAAACAAAATCGGCTCCGCGCCGTGGCGCTTGCTCAGCTTCTTGCCGTCGTTGCCCATCACGTTCGGCACCTGCGCGATGATCGGCATATCCCAGCCGAACGCCTGGTAAAGCAGCACATGCAGCGGCGCGCTGGGCAGCCAGTCGTCGCCGCGCAGCACATGCGTGATGCCCATCTCGTGGTCGTCGATGACGTTGGCGAAGTGGTAGGTCGGGTAGCCGTCGGACTTCAGCAAAATCGCGTCTTCCAGCGTCTTATTCTGGAAGACGACCTCGCCGCGCAGGATGTCGGGCGCGACGGTCACGCCGTCCAGCGGCACTTTCAGGCGCACGGTGAAGGGCATGCCGCCGGCCAGGTTGGCATCGATGATCTCCGGCGGCAGCGTGCGGCAGAGGCGATCATAGCCCGTCGTGGGCAGGTGCCGCGCCTGCTGGTCCGCGCGCACTTCATCCAGCCGCTCCTTCGTGCAAAAGCAGCGATAGCCGTGGCCGGTGCGAAGCAACTCGCCGGCATAATAGGCATAATGATCCAGCCGCTGCGACTGAAAGTAAGGACCGACGGGACCGCCGACCTCTGGCCCCTCGTCGGGCGTGATGCCCATCCAGCGGAAGCCTTCGAGGAGGTTTTCGACCGCGCCTGGGACGGTGCGCTTCTGATCGGTATCTTCGACGCGCAGAAGGAATTGCCCGTTGCCATGCCGCGCCAGCAACCAACTGAAAACGACGGTGCGCAAGCCGCCGATGTGGGGCTGGCCGGTAGGGCTGGGGGCGAAACGGGTGCGCACGGTGGGCGTGCCGCCGGTAAAGTGCGGCGCGGCGGAATAGTCTGCCATAGAAAGCGATCTCCTTAGCGGCGTCGAAGCCAGCGCACCGGCGGGGACTTTCCTCCTAGTGGCGGAACGAACGCGGGGGCGCGGATGTTGTATATAATAGGGGAACATGCCCATTTCAGTGTATGCCCGGCGCGCCATACTTGTCAAATCGCAAAAGGGCGGCAGGATGGCCCAAATGGAATAGCATCCCCACGTGGCAGCACCGAACCTGCTATACTAGATAGTGCGCTTCAGGTTGGCGAGCCTACCTCGTCAGACTGGTGCATAACTTGCGGCACCTCAGCGGGCATCGGCCCTGACCGCCTGCTCCGCAGCGATACCATCATCCCAGCTTGGCAGCACGACGAAAGGCGACGGAACAGATTATGCGCGACGATATGCCCCCGGACTCATTGCCACCTTCCGAACCAAACGGGCAGACGCCGGAGCCAGCGACCAACGGCAACGGCGCGGATGCCAACCAGTTGCCTATTCCCTATTCGCCGCCGGCCAACCCGCGCACCCTGGCGGATCGCCGACGGTTGCGCCACCGGCGCAAGCGTTTCGCGCTCTATGTCGTGCGCAATCAGCGCCGCCGCCAAAGCGCCAAGTCGCGCTCGCGCCAGCGCATCTTCCTGTTCTCCATCGGCGCGCTGCTCGCCATCATCCTGGGGACCATCGGCACTGCGGCTGAGGCTGCGTATAGCTATTATCAGGGCGAGCTGCCCGTGCTGGAAGCCCTGCAAAATCAGGTGACGAATAGCGACAGCGTGCAGATCTATGACCGCTACGGCACCTTGATCTACCAGGCGAACTATAACGGCATCAAACATAGCATCCCGTACAATCAGGTGCCATTGGTGGTCAGGAATGCAACCATCGCCATCGAAGACAAAGACTTCTGGACCAACGACGGCATCGATTTCAATCGTATCGTCTCGGCGGCGTATTCGGACTACGTGCTGCATCGCGCCAGCACTGATCTGCAAGGTGCCAGCACGATCACGCAGCAGTTGATCAAGAATACCGTGCTGGACTCCGCGCAGACCTTCGACCGCAAGATCCGTGAGGCGATCCTCTCATACGGAATCACCGCCGGCAACCTCTTCGATGCCAATCCGCTGAAAAACAAACAGACGATCCTGACGCTGTATCTCGACACGATCCCGTATGGCCCGGATGTCTATGGCATCGACTCCGCCGCCTTTGAATATTTCGGCTTCAAAGATGATCCGCAGACGGGCGTGGACGCCGCCTCACACCTGGATCTCGCCCAGGCGTCTTTCCTGGCGGGCATCCCCCAAAGCCCGGTCGTTTATTATCCGCTGAACCCCGTTGGCTTGAAACTGGCGCTGCTCCGGCAGCAAGCAGAGGTTTTGCCGGCGATGGTCAAGCAGGGCTACATCACGCAGGCCCAGGCCAATGCCGCTGTCAAAGAGGCGAACGCGAAGGGCTTCATCAAGCCACCGCCGCCGGAAGACTCCCAGAACCTGGCTCCCGACTTCGTGCAGTACGTCATCAACGAACTGAACTCGATGATCATCAGCGGTCAGGTGAATACCGGCGCGGCTCCCGGCGAACTGAAGGCCGCCCGCTCCGGCCTGAAGGTCTATACCACCCTGGACCTGCCTTTGCAGGAACAGGTGCAGCAGATCATGGCCGACCACCTCTTCTGCAACGACATTGACGACTACGGAACGATGCTCATCAACGATAACGTCAGTGAGTCCGCCGCCGTACTGGCCGAGCAATCGACCGGCGATCTGCGCGTGCTGTTGGGCAGTTGGGACTATTACGCCAGCGTTACGCCATCACAATGCTCGTTCCACAAGCCGTACACAAAGAACGGCGTGTACCATCCCGCGACGATGACGCCGAACCCTTATGGCAAAGCGGTCAACAACAAGTTCGACGTGGCGACCGAAGGCTATCGGCAGCCGGGGTCAACCTTCAAGCTCTTCGATTACAGCACGGCCTTCGAGCAGGGTTGGTTCCCGGCGATGACGCTGGACGACGTGCCGACGGTCTTCCCAGATCCGGGTGGGCCGACGGGCAACTATAAGCCGCTGGACGCCGAGCGCGAACACTTCTATGGTGAGATGACGATCCGCCGCGCGCTGCAATACTCGATGGACATCCCGGCCATCAAGACGCTGAGCTTCGACGGCATCCCCAACGTGCTGCGCATGATGTCGCGCCTGGGCGTTACATCGTACCAGAACACGCCTGGTCTGGCGATGGCGATCGGTTCACTGGGCGTGCATCCCATCGACATGGTACAGTCCTACGCCACCGTCGCCAACTATGGCAACAAGGTGCCATTCAACGGCATCAACTACATCCTGGACGGCCAGAGCAACGAGATCTATCGCTACTCGCCGCCGCGCGGCACGCCGGAACTCAGCCCGCAGGTCAGCTTCCTGATGAACAACGTGCTCAGCGACAACCCTGAGCGTATCAATACGCGCCCCGGCCAGGGCTTCGGTTTCGGCGGTTGCAGCCCGTTGTTCTTGTTCTACAATAACTCCTGCGATTCGCGTACAGGCACCGCTACCTATTACTTCCCGGCAGCGGCAAAGACCGGCACCACCGATAACCTGGACGACGACTGGACGATGGGTTTCACGATGGATTACACCGGTGGTGTGTGGGTCGGCAACAACAACGAAGGCGACTCTATGCGCGACATCGACGGTATCACGGGTGCCGCGCCGATCTGGAATCGCATGATGTTGACGGCGGAACTGGAAAAGAGTACGATCGGCGTCGGCGTCGATCACAAGCCGCAGCAGTTCCCCGTGCCGCCGGGCGTGGCGCGCGCGACCTTTAGTTCGAACAACATCACGCGCACCGATTGGTTCATTACCAACAACGTGCCGACGGAGCAGGGCATCGGCAACGGTGGTCCCTCGACGGTGTGCATCAACATCAACAATACCACGAACACCTGGCAATACTGCTCCGGCAAACCGAAGCCAACGCCGAAACCGAAACCGTAACGCCGCCAGATCGCGCTCAGGAGAAATCCGACGGCTGCAACACGCCCACGCTAGTATCGCACCTGCGTCATACTGGCGTGGGCGTCTATCCGCTGGCGTGGGTGACGAAGCAAATGGCAACGCGAACGTAAGGGACGAGGGCGACCACACGAGGGACCGGGGCGACCACCACACGAGGGACCGGGGCGGCGACCACGCGAGGGACCGGGGCGACCACAAGGGTACGCCCCTACAGACGCCATGGTGAAGGGAGCGTAGGAACCCGCAGGCGCGACGAGTTACGTCCGTACAAGCATGCTACGCTTCGCGGGTGATACGTAAGGGGATCGGCGGACAGGAATGTCCGCCCCACGAGTACCTGGAGGACAGACCTTCCCCACGAGTACCTGGAGGACAGACCTTCCCCATAACCCTGGAGGACAGACATTCCTGTCTGTCCGGCCCCGCTGACCACCGTCTTTCCCCGCAAGGGGTATGCGACCGCTTGCGTACCGTGAAGCGTTTTGGCTGAAAGCAGCTTGAGGGGAAGCTCAACTGTCCCCCGCTTATGCAGCGGGGGAGTTTCAGGATGCATCAGGCGATGCAGGGGCAGGTGCTACATCCCGCGCATGAGCGCCTGCTTCACGACGAACAGCACCATCAATTCGCTCGTCGCCAGGGTCAGCGCGATGGCGAGGAGCGGCGTGGCTTGCAGGAAGCGGCGGCAGCGTTCGACATACCCGGTGAGCGCCAGCACGAACGTCAGGTTGATGAGCGAGAGCGCCAGCACGACGCCCGCCGAACTCAGGATGGCGATGGGGTAGAGCAGCCAGCCCCATTGCGACGCCACCAGGCCGAAGGCCAGCAGCAGCACCGGCACCAGCGGCAGCAGGAAGCGCGGCGAGGCATACGCCGCGCGGTGGTCGGGATTGCGCCACAACACGCCGTTGGCGATGGGCAACAGGAACGCGGCCATCGCCGTGCCGGTCAGCAGTCCCGTCGTCAGGCGCAGATAGTTATTCGGCTGATAGAGATGCGGCAGGTGCAGATCGACGAAGAGCGAGTTGAAGCCGTCCACCGCCATGAGGGCGATGAAGCCCAGCAGCAGCAGCGCCATCCACCCGCGCGGCGGCTGCACCGTGCGACCCATCCCGCGCGAGAAGAGCGCGATTGCGCCGATGCTGAAGCCCAGATAGATGCCGGTGTTGCGCGCGCACAGCGGCAAAGCCACCCCACCAGGGTAAAACATGTGCGTCGGTAGTTGCGCGCAGATGCCACCATCCAGCGCCCGCAGCCGCTGGATGAGCGTCGCCCCCGGCCAGAACGCCAGTGCCAGCAGCGCCACCACGAAGGCCACCCCCAGCCCGATCAGCAGCCAGGACGGCGGATCGTCTTTATGCCGCTGCGGCAGGGTGAATTTGCCATGCAATGCCGTGTGCAGGGATTGGTCGCTGATGGTCATGGCGAACTCCTTATCATGTTATGATTATAGCGAAGGCAATGTGAAATCACGGAGGCGTCGTAGCTTTTTAGCACAAAAGGAACGTCCGCCTTGGCGTGGTTGTGTCCCCCGTTCCGCGAGGGGCTGAAGCCACCTCGCTCGCAAAAGACGCCCTACGGGCTACGATCCGCCATTTCCGCTTGCATTTGAAAAGATCAGAAACAGTTTGAATAGAGGGTATTGCTTGCAGTATGTTTGATCTTTTCATGTATAGCTTACCTCTTGTACACTGCTGTCGTCAATAGGAGAACTTTGTATGCTATACTCCAACCACACAACATCCTTGTTCAACCACACAATGAATACGCGCATTGGGAGGACGTGATGCAAATTTTCGTGAGCCATAGCAAAACCGATACAGCCTGGTGCCAGGAATTTGTCCGCGTACCCAGAGACAATTGTTATGATGCGAATTTTTAAGATGCGCCACAATCTTCAACCATAGCCCGGTAGGGCGTCTTTAGCGAGCGAGGTGGCTTCAGCCCCTCGCGGCCCCCACGGCGATCATATGTTTCCCGCGCTCGTTTCGCCCCTATATGTATATTCAATCTCACAGCCCCGGCAGCCCGAAGGTGAAGTAGTGGTTGAGGTAGATCAGCCAGCCGTTGAAGATAACGACGCCCATCAGGGCGAGGACGATGCCCGTCACGCGCTCGATGGTCCCCAGGTGTGGCGCGAGGCGCTTGAGCAGCGGGGCCGCGCGGCCAAACGCCGCGCCCAGGATCAGGAACGGCACGCCCAGCCCCAGCGAGTAGACCGCCAGCAGGACGATGCCCGCGCCTAGCGTGGCCGATTGCGCCGCCAGCACCAGGATGCCGGTCAAGATCACGCCGATGCATGGCGTCCAACCCAGCGCGAAGATCAGGCCGATCAGGAACGACGCGCCATAGCTGCGCTCGGCGGGCCGCCAGTGCAAGCGCCCCTCGCGGTAAAGCAGTGGGATGCGGATGAGGCCGGCGAAGTGCAGCCCCAGGACGATCAAGATCAAGCCGCCGATCTGGCTGATCGCCTGCTGATGGCTCTTGAGGAAGCCGCCGAGGACGCTGGCCGTCGCGCCCAGTGTGATGAAAGCGACACTGAAGCCGCCGACGAAGGCGAGCGCGTGCTGGAACGCCAGCCAGCGCTGCGCTGGCGCAAGCGCCACCGCGCCCGTCCCGCCGCCCTGCATCGTGGCCGTGCCGTCGGTCTGCATCGCTTGCAGCACGCCCGGCCCCACCAGTTGCGCCAGGTATGACGGCACCAGCGGCAGCACGCACGGCGAGAGGAACGACGCCAGCCCCGCCACGAACGCCAGGAAGATATTCAGATTGCCCATGCGCCCCCGACTCCTCATCCACGCGAGTTTGTCTGCCAGGATTATCGCTCAAGCTTGTCTCGCAAGATCGTCTCGCAAGATCGACTCTATTATAGCACGGCTTGGGCTGACTGGTACATCTGGTACCGGCATCGGCTGGCACCTTTGCTTTGCGGTTGATCCGTATGGGTACCGGAGGACAGCCATTCCTGTCTGTCGGTCATGCTTCCCCGGAGGACAGACATTCCTGAGGGCGTTTCATAACCCATCGCCCTCCCAATAATGGGCAAGAACCCGGCGAGGCGAACGCAAGAGATCCGGGCGACCGGCGTCAGTGGCCGCGAGGGCAATGATCCAGGTGGCCGCATAG